>JAYFOA010000031.1:0-86697 GCA_034933145.1 Clostridiaceae bacterium | reverse complement strand
CCTTTGCAATCCTCTTTATAGGCAAGCATATAGACCTCTGCCACATCCTCCCGCGTGGCGGTGTGGGGGAAATTGACCGTCTTGGATACCGCATTGTCGGTATGTTTTTGAAAGGCGGCCTGCATCCGGGTATGATACAGCGGCATAATGTCATGTGCGCAAACGAATACGCGCCGAAGCTCCTCCGGAATTTCGGAAATATGAGCGATCGTCCCCTCTTGAACAATACGATCCATCAAGGCTTCCGAGTAAATCCCCCGCTCCTCAAGCGCCTCCATCAGAACCGGGTTGACCTCCACCAAATGGGTATTGTCCATTACGTTGCGGATATAGGCATAGGCAAAGACCGGCTCGACCCCGGAGGAGCAGCCGGCGATCATACTGATCGTGCCGGTGGGCGCAATGGTGGTCACCGTGCCGTTGCGGCGCGGGGCGCCGTTTTTATAGATGCTTTCTCCAAAGAGGGGGAAGGATCCGCGCACTTCGGCCAGCTGCTCGCTGGCCCGATGGCCGCGGTCGTTGATAAACTTCATCAGCCGTTCGCCGAAGGCGACGCCTTCTTCAGAATTATATGGGACGCCCAGATACAGCAGCATGTCCGCAAAGCCCATGATCCCCAGGCCGATCTTCCGTGTGGCGCGGGTGGTCTCATCGATCACAGGCAACGGATAATTGTTGATCTCGATGACGTTATCCAGAAAATGTACGGCCTCATCGACCGTCTCACCCAGAAGGTCCCAGTCGACCTCCCGGCCGGCAGGTGTCTTTTTCAGCATCTTGGTCAAATTGATCGAGCCGAGATTACAGCTTTCATACGGCAGAAGCGGCTGCTCGCCGCAGGGGTTCGTGCTTTCGATCTCCCCTTGGGCGGGCACCACATTGTCGCGGTTTAGACGATCGAGGAAGATGATCCCCGGCTCCCCGTTGCGCCACGCGGCATCCACGATCCGATTAAACATGGCTTTCGCGTCACGCTTCCCGCAGGGCTGCTTTGTACGGGGGTCGATCAGATCGTATTCCTCGCCCTTTTCAACCGCCTGCATGAATGCCTCGGTAACGCCCACGGAAATATTAAAGTTCGTAATATCCGAATTGTCCTTTTTGCAGTCGATGAATGCCTCGATATCCGGATGATCCACGCGCAGAATGCCCATATTGGCCCCGCGGCGGGTACCGCCCTGCTTGACGGCCTCGGTCGCCATATTAAACACACGCATAAAACTGATCGGCCCGGAGGCAACCCCGCCGGTAGACTTCACCATCGCGCCGGCCTGCCGCAGGCGGCTGAAAGAAAAGCCCGTGCCGCCGCCGGATTGGTGAATCAGGGCCGCATTTTTTACCGCATCGAAAATATCCACCATGCTGTCCGCCACGGGCAGCACGAAACAAGCCGAAAGCTGGCCCATGGGCCTGCCGGCGTTCATCAGTGTGGGCGAGTTGGGTAAAAACCGAAGGCTGGTCATCAGCTCAAAAAACCGTTCGGACCGTTCGGACAGATCCACCTGATCGTCAAACTTACGGTCTGCTGCAGCCACCGCTTCGGCGACACGGCGGAACATCCCCTCCACCGTTTCAGTCACCTTTCCATTTTCATCCTTTGCCAAATAACGGCGGCGGAGTACCTCCATTGCATTGTCGGTTATATCTGTCATCGCCATCGCGTCAGCCTTCCTTTCTTTTTCCTTCACGCTTGTGTGTTTAGATATTGTATCATACTATATTTTGTGGCGCAACTAGTTTTTTCCCGGATCAAAAGGCCCATATTTTGTATGCGCCAAAAAAATGAAAAATACGTTGCATGGTGCGCCGATTGGGGGTAAAATAAAATAAAAAGGCCAAAAAGCTGCGTTTTGTCCGCATACGGCGGCCAAATTGCGCCGGTAAGCACAGGATATCAAAATCATTAGGAGGCAAACGCTATGGATCGCCACTCCCCCGTTTATAATGAATATGTCAACATTCTTAAAGAGGAGCTTATTCCTGCCATGGGCTGCACCGAACCCATCGCCGTGGCATATGCGGCTGCGAGCTGCCGCGACCTGCTCGCCTGCCCGGTAGAGCGCTGCAGGCTGGTGGTCAGCGGGCCGATCATCAAAAACGTTAAAAGTGTCGTCGTTCCCAACACCGAAGGGTTAAAAGGCCTGGATGCCGCGGTGGCCGCCGGCATCGTCGGCGGAAACGCAGACGCCCTGCTGGAGGTCGTCGCTTCCATCCGGCCGGAGCAGCATGAACAGATCCGCCAGTTTATCCGCGAAATCCCGGTCGAGATCGTTCCCTCGGATAACGGCATTCCTTTTTATATTGATCTGACGTTATTTGGCAGCGGTCACAGCGCCCGCGTGGTCATGGCCACCCACCACACAAATGTGGTGCGTACCGAGCGGGACGGCGAGGTTCTTTTTGAAAAGCCGTCGGAAAACGGAAATCCCTTTGGAACCGACCACAGCGTATTGTCCGTTGAACACATCTGGGATTTTGTGAATACGATGGATCTTGCCGATACCGGTGAAGTCCTGCGCCGTCAGGTCGAGTATAATACCGCCGTGGCCCGTGCCGGTCTGAACGAAGACTGGGGTGCGGAGATCGGCAAGACCCTGCTCGCGACCGGCGATGACCTGCGCACCCGTGCACGCGCGGCTGCCGCAGCCGGCAGTGACGCCCGTATGAGCGGATGCGAACTTCCGGTGGTTATCGTCTCTGGCAGCGGAAACCAGGGAATGACCGCTTCTCTACCCGTCATCGAATATGCACGCGCCCTCGGCTCACCCGAAGACAAACTGCTTCGTGCACTGGCGCTGTCAGACCTGCTGGCGATTCATCAAAAAGGAGGCATCGGACGCATTTCCGCCTTCTGCGGTGCGGTATGCGCTGGTGTCGGTGCCGCCTGCGGCATCGCTTATCTGGAGGGCTGTGATCTGGACACCGTCTGTCATGTGATCGTCAACGCCCTGGCCATTACCTCCGGTATGGTATGCGACGGGGCAAAACCCAGCTGTGCCGCCAAGATCGCCGCTTCGGTGGACGCCGGCCTTCTGGGATACTCGATGTATAAAAACGGACACCAGTTCTATGCGGGCGACGGCATTGTAAAAAAGGATGTGGAGAAAACTATCGCCGCCGTCGGCGAGATGGCCAGCCGCGGAATGCGGGAAACCGACCGCACGATTCTGGATATCATGGTTCGGCCGGATTGACTTAACAGCAAAGCTTTTGCACGGGCAGGAATCTGCCCGTGCTTTTCATTCTTCCAAAGCAATTTTTGTGAAATATAGTTTTTATGTAGATTGTCGGTCTACATTAGTTGATGCAATATTTATTTATGTTATAATTTGTATTAACGAATTTAGGAAATCCACGAGTACAGGGTAATAAAAAAGGAAGTGGGTAAGGAATTCTACATGAATAAAAAAATATTCTTGTCTGTCCCCTATTTGCTTTTTTACGGAATAAAGCTCTTTATCGACAAGGGGTATCGGCTGAATGACAGAAAATCCATGCAGCGGATCGCGATTCTGACGATGCTTTACTTCGCATTGTTCAGTCTGCCGGTCGCCTGGCTGATGCCATCCTTGAACTGGCTGTCCGCGGCCTTGTTCAAAGCAACGGCGCTGCAAATTGCATTTGACGCGTTATGCGTTTACGCTTTCGGGGTATGGATTACATATCTCTTCCTCCGCCGTATAAAATCGATTGCTTCGTAAGCTTTCCGCCGTGTCCGGCACCGGGCACGGCGGAAATATTTTTTAAAAAACTATGTATTTTCTTTACTAAATATGGGCTATATATACATAAATCATACACAGAAAGTGCATATAAAATAGCGTATTTGGGTTGACAAACGTCTCCCGTCCCGATAAAATATCTATAAGAAATGCAGCCGGGAGGACTGCTTAATCTGTATTGTCAAACAAACGCGGCGACCTGCGGGAGTGACGATACGGAGCAAGCCCCCCTGCAGAAGAATAGGAAGCCGCTTTTGATAAAAGCGGCTTTTTTGTTTATCAGAATCTGTTTTTAATTTTACCAAAGGAAGGAAGGAAATACCCATGCAAAACGTAAAAGTCATTATCTGGGGTTTGGGCGCTATGGGAGGCGGAATGGCCCGCATGCTGCTCAAGAAACAGGGCGTTGACATCGTCGGCGCGGTGGATATCGGCGCCAAGCTGGGCAAGAGTCTTTACGAAGTGGTCGGCGCTGAACGCGGAAATCGGCCCGAGGTCATCGTCGGATCTGCGGAGGAGGTCATCACCCCTAAAAAAGCGGACGTGGTGCTTCTCTGCACCGATTCCTTTACCAGCAAAGCTTTTCCGCGTATCAAATTTATCCTGGAAAAAGGTATCAACTGCATCACCT
The DNA here is from genome assembly GCA_034933145.1 of Clostridiaceae bacterium. Classification (GTDB taxonomy): domain Bacteria; phylum Bacillota; class Clostridia; order Oscillospirales; family Butyricicoccaceae; genus UBA4644. The sequence goes on along the minus strand of JAYFOA010000031.1, from coordinate 82,344 downwards.
CTGCCGAGCAGATGTCGTATCCGAAGGCACAGGAACCGGAACTGGCCGTGGAGCTTGATCGCATTGCCAAGGACAATGGGGTCTCCGTTCTGGGCACCGGCATCAACCCCGGTCTGATCATGGATCTGCTGGTCGTATTAATGACCGGCTGCATGCAGGATGTCGAACACATCGTCTCCCGCCGTGTCAACAGCCTCTCTCCCTTTGGCCCCACGGTCATGGAGGAGCAGGGCATCGGCATCACGAAAGAGGAATTTGAAGCCGCCAAAAAGTCCGGCAAGATGGCCGGCCACGTGGGCTTTGCCGAAAGTGTCGGCATGATTGCTGAAGGTATTGGCTGGAAGATCGACAAATTCGAGCAGGACATGGAGCCTATCGTCACCGATGTGGATCGCAAGAGCCCCTATGGCTTTGCCAAGGCCGGTAATGTGGCCGGCGTCGCTATGAAAGCCAACGCTTATAAGAACGGCGAATGCGTAATCGAAATGGATCACCCGCAGCAGATCGAGCCGGAGCAGGTGGGCGTTAAGACCGGCGACTATGTCATCATCAAGGGAACGCCGAACATCAATATGGTCAACAGCCCCGAGGTGGAAGGCGGCATCGGCACCATCGCCATGGTGGTCAATATGATTCCGCAGATCATCAATGCCAAGCCGGGCCTTCAGACCATGCTGACCCTGCCAGTACCCCGTGCGATCATGGGAGATATGCGCGACCGCATCGATCCCGACTGCAAGATCGTCCGCTAGTCTGAGAAAGGAAGCACAATATGGCTAAGAAAAACGACTGGGTACGCATCCATCGCAATGTTTTGACGGCGGATCAGCGTACCGGCAAGCTGCCGGAGGACACCAAACAGGTGCCTCTGGAAATGTGGGTGAAAGGCCACCTGATGGATGAACACGCCGAGATTGGCGATCAGGTCACCGTTACCACCATCGTCGGCCGCGAGGAGCATGGAACGCTGCTCGAGGTCAATCCGTGCTATAACCTGAATTACGGCGAGTTTGTGCCGGAAATTCTGGCGATCGACAAGCAGCTGCGCAGCAAGCTGTTCGGGGGGGACTGACGTATGATCGTTGACAGAAGTTATCAGGCCGTCACCGGCCGTATGAACCAGATCATTGAAAAAGCCATGGGCGTGGACTATAAGAAATATGAGTCCGGTTCTATCGCCTTTGACTATGAGCGCATGATGAATGATACCGGCTATACACTGGACGACGTCATTCGGATTCAACAGGGCGTCAACGTGGGTAATACCCCGGTATTTGAGCTTCACAATCTGACCAAGCTTTCGCGCATGTGCGCAAAGCCCGGCAAGGGCGCCCGCATCTTCATCAAGGACGAAGCCAGCAATCCGGCCGGCAGCTTTAAAGAGCGCCGTGCCGCCACCAGCGTATATCACGCCAAGAGAATGGGCTATAAGGGCGTCATCGCCGCCACCTCCGGCAACTACGGCGCCGCCGTGGCCAGCCAAGCGGCCATGCAGGGCCTCAAGTGCATCATCGTTCAGGAATGCTATGACTCCCACGGCGTGGGGCAGCCTGAAATCGTTGAAAAAGCCCGCAAGTGCGAGGCTCTGGGCGCCGAGGTGCTGCAGCTGACCGTCGGCCCCGAACTGTTTTATGAGACCCTCATGATGCTGGAGGATACCGGCTATTTCAACGCCAGCCTGTACAGCGCCTTTGGTGTTTCCGGCGTGGAGACCCTCGGCTGGGAGCTGGGGCACCAGTTCATGGCGAAATACGGAAAGCATCCCGATGTGGTTGTTTGCGCCAACGCAGGCGGCGGCAACCTGACCGGCACGGCCCGTGGCCTGATTAAGGCCAACTGCCCCGCCCAGGTGGTAGCAGCCTCCGTAGATCTGACCGGCCTGAGCATGGCTTCGGACAAGCAGTTCAACCTCAAATCCTTTACCACGGCCCATACCGGCTTTGGCGTTCCCTATGCCACTGATCCGGATCACAGCGATGTGCCGCGCTCTGCCGCCCGCCCGCTGCGCTATATGGATCGCTATGTCACCGTCAAACAGGGCGAGGTTTTCTATATTACCGAAGCTCTGGCCAATCTGGAAGGCATGGAAAAGGGCCCCGCCGGCAACACCAGCCTGGCCGCCGCCTTCTCGCTGGCTCAGGAGATGGATGAGGATCAGATCATCGTCGCCCAGGAGACCGAATACACTGGCGCCGGCAAGCACCTGCAGCCGCAGCTGGCCTTCGCCCGCAAGAATGGCATCGAGCTGCTGTTCGGTGACCCGAAGGATGAGATCCCCGGCACCAACATCATCTTCCCCGCGCGGCCCGAGCTGCTCAAGGCCCGCGAAGCCGATCTTGACCACATGAAGCATTCGCTGATCAAGCGGCAGATCCGCGGCGTTTCCGAGCTGAAAGCCGCCGATATCGACTACCTGGCCCAGGAAGTGCACGCCGATCGCGCGTATGCCCTCAAGGCTATCGAAACAATTAAGGAGGCCGGTAAATAACATGAAACGAGCCGACGATTACGAAAGCCGCCGCGCTCATCTGGCCAATATGAGCGATGAAGAGCTGAAAGAATATTTCTGGAAGCTGGCCGATCAGCTGACCGATCCGCTGCTCAAGCTGGGTTATGAGAACAGCTCTCCTTCCGTGGAGCGTTCTGTCCTGCTTCGCATGGGCTTTTCCTCCTTGGAAGTCAAGCCCATCGTGGACACCGCCATGGAGAAAAACCTGATTTCCCACGGCGCGGGCAACATCATTTATAAGGTTGCAAAAGCGAAAAACATGAGCGTCCGCGACGCCGGCATCGCCCTCTCCAAGGGCGAACTGTGGGACGAAGCGCAGAAGCTGTTTGAGGAGGTGCAGGCATGAGCGATCAGACATTGAATCCCGCTGAGAAGCTGGATATTGACGCCATCCTTCAGGATCTGGAGCATTATACCCCGAAAAAGCGCCGCTGGAACTGGCGCAAACCGGCGCCCGGCCTCAAAATGAACGCCTTCACCTATCAGGACTGCTCCGAACCGCTTAAGCAGTCGGTAGCGCTTCCCTCCGCCAAATACTTTGACAATATCGATCCGCAGCCCCAGCCGGTAATCACCACCGAAATCGCATCCGGCCGGTTCGAGGATGATATTCGCCGCATGCGCATGGCCGCCTGGCACGGTGCGGATCATATCATGGTCATCCGCACCGCGGGACAGAGCCATTATGACGGATTGATCGAAGGCACGCCTCAGGGTATGGGCGGTGTGCCCATCACCCGCAAACAGGTACGTGCCCAGCGCCGCGCGCTGGATATGATCGAAGCGGAAGTCGGCCGTCCGATCAACTATCACTCCTATGTTTCCGGTGTCGCCGGCCCGGATATCGCCGTTATGTTCGTGGAAGAGGGCGTGGCGGGTGCCCATCAGGACCCGCAGTATAATGTCATCTACCGCAACATCAATATGATCCGCTCTTTTGTCGATGCCTGCGAGTCCAAAAAAATCATGGCCTACGGCGGCATGCTGCAGATCGACGGTGCCCACAACGCCAATGCCACCGCCCGGGAAGCCTGGAAGGTCATGCCTGAGCTGATGGTTCAGCACGCGATTAACTCTTCCTTCTCCCGTAGGGTCGGCATTGACAAGAGCAACATCTCCCTCAGCACTGTACCTCCCACCGCGCCCCCGGCGCCCTGCATGTACCTCGACCTTCCCTACGCAGTGGCGCTGCGCGAGCTCTTTGCGGGCTACCGGATGCGTGCGCAGATGAACACGAAATATATGGAAAGCTCCACCCGGGAGGCTACTGTCACCCATGTTCTGAACCTCCTGACCAGCAAGCTGACCAGCGCGGACATTCAGTCCACCATTACTCCTGACGAAGGCCGCAATGTGCCCTGGCACATCTACAACATTGAGGCCTGTGATACCGCGAAGCAGGCGTTGGTGGGCATGGACGGCCTGATGGATATGGTCGAACTGAAAAACGGCGGCTATCTCCGCGACAAGGTCCGTGAACTCAAAGAACGCTCTGTTCTGTTCATGGAAGAAATGCTGAAAAACGGCGGCTATTTCGCCGCTGTCCAGGACGGCTTCTTTGTGGACTCCGGCATCTATCCGGAGCGCAACGGCGACGGCATCGCCCGCGAAATCGGCGGCGGCGTCGGTGCAGGGACTACCTTTAAGCGCGCAAAGGACTATATGGCGCCCGTTACCGCCCATTACGGATATAACAATGTGGAGCAGTATGATCCTTCGGCCAAGGATGACCCCAGCAAGCTGATCGGCGGATGTACCTTTGAGCATCCGGAAAAGATCGTCTGGGTCGACGAACTGGATGACGTGGATAATGTCAACGTCCGCCTCTCGGAAAAGCGTGAATTCATCGGCGGTACGAAAGTCATGCCCGAAATGGAATGGCGTGCCGACGGCATCGTCATCCTGACCATGTTCCTTCCGCTGGAGCGCCGCGCCGCAGAAGTGGCCGCGCTGGAGTTTGCCAAACGCATGAACCTGACCGAATGCGAGGTCATCAGCCGTGAGCTCATGCAGGCGGCCGAAGGTACCCGTGTCGAGGTGCGCGGCAAAGTTCCCTTCGCCCTGGATATGAAGGACCTGGTTATTCCGCCCGAGCCGGAAGTTCTTAGTGACGACGAGATCCGCGCCGAGATTTCGGCCCATCCGCTGACCGTCGTTGCCGGCACCGTCGGCGAGGACGAGCACTCCGTCGGCCTGCGCGAGATCATCGACATCAAGCACGGCGGCATTGAAAAATACGGTGTCAAGGTGCATTATCTGGGCACCTCCGTGCCGGTTGAAAAGCTGCTGCAGGCCGCGGTGGAAACCAATGCCGAGGTCGTGATGGCATCCGTCATCATCAGCCACGATGACATCCACTATAAAAATATCGCCGCGATCGACCGGCTGGCCAAAGAGATGGGCATCCGCGACAAGATCATCTTCATTGCCGGTGGTACCCAGGTCACGCCGGATCTGGCCGTTCAGGCCGGTGCCGATGCGGGCTTTGGCCGCGGCAGCCACGGCGTCAATAACGCCACATTTATCGTAAAAGAGCGTCGTCGCCGCAGAGGCGAAGAAGCGTAAAAATCATGCTTTGAGGCTGCTGCGAATCGGTCTGTCGTTCGGAAGCTGCGGCGCGGCCGAAGAATCCCGGAGTCCCGGCGGAAAACTGCCGGGCGGGATCCTTCGGGCTGCGTACTCCCGCCGGCGGCATGCTGCTTCGCGGCAGCCTTATCCTTTATGTATGGGAGCGTCTATGACCAAACAAGTCCGGGCTGACCTGCTGCTGCTGACCGTCACGCTGTGCTGGGGCGTGTCCTATTTGCTGATCGACCGCTGCCTTTTGCAGATGGGACCGTTTACCCTCAACACCTGGCGATTTCTGCTGGCCTTTCTGGCGGCGGCAGTCATATCCTTTCCCCGCCTGCGCCATCCGACGCGAGCAACTATCCGCTATGCCACCCTGCTGGGCGCCCTGCTGGTCTCGGTCTATGCCTTTGCCACCTTTGGCGTCCGGTATACCAGCCTGAGCAACGCCGGCTTTCTCTGCGGCCTGAGTACGATCCTGACGCCCCTGTTTGCCTGCATCCTTTATCGGCACCTGCCTTCAAAAAAGCTTGCCTTCTGTATCCTGCTGTGCTTTTTCGGCACGGCGCTGCTGACCCTTTCGGATGGGACTTCCTTTACCGGCGGCGGCGCAAAAGGAAATCTTTTGTGCGCCGGCTGCGGAGTGGTTTACAGCTTTCACCTCCTGCTGACCGAACGGGCAGTACGGCAAGACGATGTGGACGCCTATCAACTCGGCGTGTACCAGCTCCTTGTCTGTGGCGTATGCAATCTGGCGCTGGCCTTTTTGACCGAGACGCCGACCGCGCCCGCCGGCATGTCGGGCTGGACCATGACGGTCTTTCTGGCGGTGTTCTGTACAGGACTTGCCTTTGTGGCGCAGGCCCTGGCGCAAAAGCATACCTCCGCCACCCACGCGGGCATCATCTTTTCGCTGGAACAGGTCTTTTCCGCCATCGTTGCCTTCCTGTTCGCGCATGAGGTTTTACGCGGCAGCGCTTATCTGGGTGCGCTCCTGATGGTATCCAGCGTATTTGTCATGGAACTGAATTTGAAAAAGAAAGTGGGATGAGCTTATGAAAATAGATGTTCTGGTGGCCGAAATCGGCTCCACCACCACCGTGGTCAATGCCTTTATGCTGGGAGAGCACCCAACGTTTCTGGGGCAGGGACAGGCGGCAACTTCTGTTCTCGAAGGCGATGTCCGTATCGGCCTGCAGGGCGCCGTGGATGAGCTTTCCCGCCTTTTAGGCGAACCGGTAGCTTTTGACCGGATGTTCGCCACCTCCTCCGCCGCCGGTGGGCTGAAAATGACCGTTCACGGACTGATCTACGATATGACCGTACGGGCCGCGCGGGAGGCTGCGCTGGGTGCCGGTGGCATCATCAAGCTGGCGACGGCCGGTCGGCTGCGCCGCGGTGACATGGAGCGTATTCGCGAGCTGAAGCCCAACCTGATCCTTCTGGCCGGCGGCACCGACTACGGAGAGCGGGACACGGCGGTCTGGAATGCCGAAATGATTGCCCGTGCCCACCTGGGCGCCCCGGTAATCTATGCCGGCAACGTGGAAAATCAGCGGGAGGTCGAGCTTATCTTCCGGGAAGAGGGCGACCAAAAGATCTATTTGACCGAAAACGTCTATCCCAAGCTGGACCTGCTCAATATCGAGCCTACCCGGCGGATCATCCATAAGGTCTTTGAAGAGCATATTACCGGCGCACCCGGCATGGAACACGTCCGCGACATGGTGACCGGAAACATCATTCCCACCCCCGGTGCGGTCATGGAATGTGCTCAGCTGCTATATGATGAGATCGGTGATCTGATTGTCTTTGACGTGGGCGGCGCCACCACCGATGTTCATTCTGTCACCGAGGGTAGCGAGGAGATCGGCAGTATCCTGGTGGAGCCGGAGCCAAAAGCCAAGCGCACCGTGGAGGGTGACCTGGGCGTCTTTGTCAACGCACGCAATGTGGTAGAGCTATACGGCGAGGAAAAGCTGGCGCAGGAGCTTTCTATCGATGTGGAGAAGGCCCTGGAAAGCTATCGCGCCATCCCTAAAAACGAAGACGAATTCAAGCTGGTAACCGCCCTGACCGAGATCGCGGCACAGACCGCGCTGGAACGGCACGCCGGGCACCTCCGATATATTTATACCCCCAGCGGACGCAAAACCCTGGCTGAGGGCAAGGATCTGACACAGATCAAATGGCTGGTGGCTACCGGCGGCGCACTGACCCGCCTTCCGACCCGGCAGCGGATCATGGACGACTTAAGCCGCATCAATAAAAACGGTATGATGCTCTTTCCCCGCGCGGGCGCGGCAAAGGTGCTGTTCGACGAGGACTATATCATGGCTTCCCTGGGTGTTCTGAGCAAGGAGTATCCACAGGAGGCGCTGTCCCTGCTGAAAAGCAGCCTGAGCATCTGACGTTTGCCCAGTACCCCGGCATAAAGCCGGCTTTCGCCGGCCATACTCCGGCCGCTTGCAAATCGATTATATCTACTCTGCTGTGTGTTCCCGACTCCTGATTTATTAGGCTTTTACCGCATGATTTTACGGACATGGCTTATAGGTTTTCCGGAGATGCCTTTCTTTCACCGGAAACCCGTGAACCATGTCCCTTTTCTATTGTGAACGCATCCGAAAATTCATAAAGGGTTTCACTTTACGGAATTGATATTATTTCTCTGACCCACTACAATACAAATATAGCATGTCCAGAAGACCATGTGTATTGCGAAGAGTAAGGACAAGCCTGCCGACAGACGGCCTGAAATCAGGGAGTGTGCCAGATGAAAAGAATCATGATCATTGACGATGATGTATACATCGGTAATATGCTGAAAGAAACGCTTACAAAGGAAGGATACGAAGTTTCCCGCGCATACTCTGGAACGGAGGCGCTGCTGCTTTTATCCTCATACCGTCCGGACCTTATATTGCTGGATCTGATGCTGCCGGGGCTGAGCGGTGAAGAAGTCCTGCCAAAGATAGCAGGCATCCCGGTCATCGTAGTAAGCGCACGGGCCGATATAAGCGATAAGGTTCAATTATTGCTGAGTGGTGCAGCGGATTATATCACAAAACCGTTTCATATAGAGGAACTGCTTGCGCGGATTACCGTGCAGCTTCGGGCAGAGCCCTCCCGGGAGCACCCAGATCTGCTTTCCGTTGGTGATCTGCGGATGGATACCCTTTCTCACTGTGTCAGTGTAAGTGATACGCCTATTCATCTCACTAAAACGGAATACGCCATTCTCCGGCAGCTGATGCGGGACCCGTCAAGGGTTTTTACAAAATCGCATATTTTGGACTTGATCAGCATGGATACCCCAGACTGTATGGAAAGCTCGCTGAAGGTACATATCAGCAATCTGCGGAAAAAGCTGCGGGAGGCCGGCGGCAAGGATTATATAGAATCCGTTTGGGGAATTGGCTTTAAGATACAGGTGGAGTAAACCTCCCGGTTTCAATAATCTTTACTGAATCTTTCCTTTTTTCTTAACCGCCCGCTTTACCAAAAAGCGCTACCATATCTCCATCAACCAAAGGAGGTATTGATATGGCATATGTATTGACAGCGGAAAGCCTGTCGAAGCATTACAAAAGCTTCAAAGCGTTGGACGGGTTTTCCATGCACATCGAAAAAGGCGCTATCTACGGCTTTGTCGGTAAAAACGGTGCGGGCAAAACAACGCTCATTCGTTTGATTTGCGGACTGCAAATGCCGACATCCGGCTGTTTTGTGCTGTATGGTACAAAGAATACCGACGCTGCTATTGTGAAGGCACGCCGCAGAATCGGCGCGGTGGTAGAAACTCCATCCATATACCTTGATATGAGTGCCGAGGATAATCTGAAGGAGCAGTACCGTATTCTCGGTCTTCCCTCGTTTGAAGGCATTCCGGAACTTCTCGCGCTGGTCGGCCTTGAAAACGCCGGCAGAAAGAAAGCGAAAAACTTTTCGCTTGGAATGCGTCAGCGTCTGGGTATCGCTGTGGCGCTATCCGGTGATCCGGACTTTTTGGTCCTGGACGAGCCGGTAAACGGCCTTGATCCGGAAGGTATCATCGAAATGCGGGAGCTGATCTTAAAACTGAACAGAGAGCATCAAATCACCGTTCTTATCTCAAGCCACAATCTGGATGAGCTATCCCGACTGGCGACGCATTACGGCTTTATTGACCACGGGCAGATGGTTAAGGAGATCAGTGCCGATGAGTTGGATGCCGCCTGCCGGAAATGTGCCCGCCTGACCGTATCCGATGTAAAGGCACTGGCCCGCACGCTGGATGCCATGGGCCTCGATTACCGTGTCATCTCGGAAAATGCAGCGGATGTGTTTGGAAAAGTGAACGTAACGTCTCTGGCGCTGTCTCTTTCCACGGAAAATTGTGAAGTGCTGTCAATACACGAACGCGATGAAAGCCTGGAAAGCTATTATATCAGCCTGATCGGAGGCGGTAAGCATGAATAAACTGCTGACAGCAAATTTTGCCCGCTTAAAAAAAGATAAGGTCTTCTGGATTGGCATGGCGTTTATGTTTGCCGCTGGAATATTCGGCGTTGTTCAAAAATGTATCAATGATCCCGCGTCGACGCCAGACCAATTACTTTTTATCTTCCCGGTACTTATCGGAATTGTCACTGCCGCGTTCAGCAGCCTCTATATCGGGACGGAATACAGCGACGGAACCATTCGCAATAAACTGATCGTAGGACATACGAGAAGCGCCGTCTACCTTTCCAATCTGATAACCTGTTCGGCAGCAGGAATTTTCATGTGTCTTTCTTATCTCGCCGCTGTCGCCGCACTTGGGTTTCCGCTGCTCGGATTTCCGGAAATGAATGCGGGCGCGGCGATCATTCTTCTTCTTATCAGCTTTGTGATGATGGTCGCCTGTTCCGCACTGTTTACGCTTTTATGTATGCTTAACCAAAACAAGGCGGCTGCTGCCGTTATCTGTATCCTCATGATCGTCGCGCTGCTTGTTCTGGCATCAATGATCAACTCAAGATTGGAAGCGCCTGAGTTTTACGATGGATATGTTTTTACGGATACATTGGGAAATTCCGCATCAGAGCCGGTCAGAAATCCTCAGTATCTGGAGGGGACAAAGCGAGAGATTTATCAATTCTTCCTTGACTTTCTTCCTACCGGACAGGCGGTTGAGATATCCACACAATCGACACCTCATCTGTGGCAGCTGCCGCTATATTCCTTCTTGATCATTCTTGCATCAACAGGGGGTGGGGTGCTCTGCTTCCATAAGAAAGATATAAAATAAAGGGGTTCGTTCAATGCTTTGGCTTTGCTTGCTATGCGCGGTTTTCTTTTTGATCGTCCTTATGCTGCTGATAAAAATTTCCCTGTATCATAGGGCGATTGATGAGGTGCGCGCGGAAATGAAAACAAGGCTTGATATTGATACAAACACCCTGATTTCACTCTCCAGCGGCGACCGCCATATCCGGCGGTTGGCCGCTGATCTAAATATGCAGCTTCGTATGCTTCGAAGGGAGCGCAGGAGGCTTCAAAGCGGCGACCTGGAGCTGAAAGAAACCATAACAAACATTTCCCACGATTTGCGCACGCCACTGACAGCGATATGCGGCTACCTGGACCTGCTTGCCCGAGAAGAAAAATCTGAGGCAGCGGAACGCTATCTTTCTGTAATCGGAAACCGCACCGAAGCTCTGAAGCAGCTTACGGAAGAACTCTTCCGCTATTCCGTTGTCACATCTACGTCAAACGATGCCGCCTATGAGAATGTTGAGTTAAACAGCGTTCTGGAAGACAGCATTTCCGCTTACTATGCCGCGCTGAAAGGCCGAGGGATTATACCCGAAATTTCCATTACCGAGAAAAAGATATGGCGCAGGCTTGATCGAGGAGCCTTATCCCGTATCTTTGGAAATATAATCAACAATACCTTGAAATACAGTGATGGAGACCTGAAAATTGTCCTGACGGAGGCCGGAGAAATTATTTTTGCCAATACTGCATCGCAGCTTGATGAAATCCAGGTTGGGAAACTATTTGACCGCTTCTATACAGTGGAATCCGCCCATAAATCAACCGGTCTCGGGCTATCCATTGCAAAAGCCCTCGTGGAACGAATGCATGGTGAAATAACCGCCGAATATCGGGATGATACATTGAATATTCATATTTGGTTTTTCTGTGATACCAATAGCAACCAGCCTCAGAAGACCTGTCCGGATACTTTATCTCGAGTATAAAACTTGTATCCTCTTTTTACCGGTAAGAAGTCATTTTCCCCTGTTTCTGGAAGCGCTTATTCTGTGATTCCGCTTATCGTTTCAGCCAAATTCCCCGGCTGGTTTTTTATTTTGCAAATTTAACAAATTTGCACCTTTACAACCTACAGGTCCGGATGGTATCCTACGTTGGAGGGGGTGGGGGTTTGCACATCCTTAGAAATATCCGAAGCCATATCCATTTTCATCGTGTGCTGGGGGACCATCCCATTCATCATCTGCGTGATCTGCGAACAGACCTTCGTATGCGCCGGGCATCCACCGATCAGAATACCCGCCTGATCATGTGGGAGGCGGCATTCGCCAGCCTAGTACTGCAGCTGACCAGCCCGTTTTATCAGCTTTTCGCTCAGGAAATGGGGGCCACTGATACCGCGATCGGTTATATCAGTTCCCTGCCCGCTTTCTGCGCCCTGTTCGTGTTGCTGCCGGTTTCATCCCGCATTGACTATCAGAAGGATAAAAAGAAATTTTTGTCCCTGATGATTTTATTATGCGGCGCAGCCTTACCGCTGATTTCAGCAGCTCCTTTTCTCGGCCATTATGGTTATTGGTTTTTTATTTCCGGCATCGCCCTCTGGAACATTCCATACATTTGCTATACCATAGCCTGGCAGAGCTACTTTTCCGATCTTTTTTTGCCCGATCGAAGAAGTATTCCTTATGCCCGGCGCATGATGGTAAACAATCTGATTCCCACCTTTACCAGCCTAATCTGCGGTGTAACGCTGACCTATGTCTGCCAGACTCACGCGCAGAAAATTTTTGCCTATCAGGCTTTTTATTTTCTGGCTTTTCTCGCCTCTCTGTTCCAGTGGCGTGCCATCCGGAAAACGATGTGTCCGGAGGTTTATCCGCAGTCAGAGCCGAAAACAGGCTTTTTTGCTACATTTGCACAGGTTCCGCGTGAGCTTAAAAAGAACAAAAAATATGCCGGCTTTCTGCTGCTGCTCTTTCTGTTCTACTTTTCCTGGCAGATGGCCTGGCCGCTCTTTTACCTGTATCTGATTAACTATGCCGGCTTTTCGGAGCTTCAAAAATGTGCGCTGGACGTGGTCTCTTACCTCAGCTTTGCTTTAACTGCAACCTACTGGGGTCGTATGATTCAACGGAAAGGGCCGCGAAAACCATCATTGATCGGATTTATTGGCTGCTTTCTCTGTCCCGCACTTACGGTTTTCAGTACCAATTATATCAGCGTAGTGATCGCCTACCTGATTGCAGGCATAACCGCCGGAGGTTACCAGTTGGGCCTGTTCAACGATATGCTGAGTCAACTGCCGGAAGAGCATAAAACTCTCAATATCGGCATTTATAACATGGTTACACAAATCAGCAATTTTGCAGCACCTCTGGTTGGCGTGGCAATCTATAAAGTAATCGGCCTGTTACCGACGATGTACCTGTCCAGCGGCCTCCGTATGATGACGACAGGGCTGTTTTTGATCCGCTTCTTGCTCGACCGGCGGAACAAACGAAAAACAACCGAAATTTCCGCTTGAAAAATTCAAAAAATTCTGTATAATGAAGAATGCGGCGGGAAGCATCCCGCCACACGCAGGCGTTGCATAATGGCAGTGCTCCAGCTTCCCAAGCTGGCCGCGTGGGTTCGATTCCCATCGCCTGCTCCATTGAAATCCATGTGCCAGTCTGGAGGCCGGCGCATGGATTTTTTGTTTCTACAAATTGCGCATGCCGCGTTCAAGGATAAAATAAAAACAGGGTGAGGCGAGCGCTTTGGAGTGTATATTGATTATCGGTGGGAACGGATGCGGGAAAACCACCTTTGCAAAAGCGTTGTCCATAAAGCTGCAACTGCCCTTGGTTCATCTCGACGCTTTATATTGGCGAGATCACTGGCAGACCACCCCAAACGATGAATTTGACGCGCTGCTGCTGCGGGAAGTCACAAAACCCAAATGGATCCTCGACGGAAATATGACGCGGACGCTGCCGTTCCGTCTGAACTACTGTGATACCGTTATTTATATGGACTTTCCACGGCTGCCCTGCCTCTGCGGCGCCATCAAAAGAGTCATCAAAAATTATGGGGAAAGCCGTCCGGATATGGGCGGATACTGTCCCGAGCGGTTTGATTTTCCGTTTCTTCGAACTGTCTGGAATTTCAATAAATCGAACCGGAAACGCTATTACGATCTGCTTTCCCACGCAGACAATGTAAACGTCATCCTATTGAAAAACCGGAAGCAGGTAAACGCTTTCCTGCAAAAATTATCGGCATGCCCTGACGCGGAATCATGCAGAACCAAATAAAACGCCCCGCAAACCGCTGCATGCCAGTGGTCCGCGGGGCGTTTGGCAATCCGGGTCAGAGGCCGAGCGACTCCTGGATCAATACAACCTCCATTTCAATAAACCGCATCTTCTGATAATAGATCATCTGTCCACAACAAATGCGATCCGGACTTTTGCAGTCATAGCAGTGATCCTGCCGAACGGCGCATGGCGTCTGAAACCCATGTCGGGCCGCATTTTGCGGGGCCGCCACATTCCGGGCACGCCAGACCGCCTCTTCCAGCGTGGGCACCAGCTTATTGGCCCCCACGACAAAATAAACTTTCTCGTGGCCGAACAAAGAACCGGCAACCCGGTTTCCGGTTCCGTCAATATTCACCATCTCTCCCGTCTCTGCCAACGCATTGACGGAAGTAAAAAACACATCCGTTGTCAGGCATTGCTTTGCAGTCGACCAGAAATCCATCCCCGGCGTACAATGCTTAGGATCGATCACCCTGTTATGTGTGGAAAGCAGATCATAAAGCTTCATGGTGAGTAACGTTTCCGAATCTCCAAAGCCGACCGTTTTCCCATCAATCTTCCGGTTAAGATATGACGCGGCCTCCCCCGCCGTTTGAAAGCAAGAAACTTCATAACCCTTACCCCTGAGAGCATCAATAGTCTTTTGCAGTTCCATCTTTTCCACCCGCAATCCTTCTGTTATGATATGTATACGTTGAAAAGCCTGCTCTGCCGATCGGCAGAGCAGGCTTTCGTTCATTGCCGGTATCCGGAAAATCCGTCATTATGGTCATTATACCATCGGTCTTTCAGGATAACAAGCCTGAGCCGTCTTCTTCCCTGCAAGAGCAAATAACATTGCGGTGCCCACGCAGCCGGCGGCAGCCCTGCCCGAAGCAAACCAGTACGCGCGGCGTATGCCTCCCGCCCATGTGATTTATCCGCGGATAGATAAAAGTTCCTCCGCAGCAATGCCACGGAGGAACTACAACAAATTCTTATTGTTTCGGCAGGTTCACAATATTACCCAGATCGTCCACACTGTACTGGGCCGGCTGCTTTGCATATTCGCGCGCCAGTTCCAGCGCCTTCTGAAACTGCCAATCGACAACGCCCATGCCATTTGCCGCCTTGTCTTTCAGGCAAGCGTTAACCAGTTTGGCCATTTTCCCCGTCATTCCGCTCGCCGCCGGCACAAGACCGTTATCATAGCAGAGACGCATCAGCGCTGTCTGCGTATCGGCGGAAAATAAGTAGAGCTTATCCACATGCCCGAGGTACCCCAGCGCCTGCAGCGCCAAATTCAAGGTCTTACAGTTGTCGGAGCAGCAGCCAAGGGGCAGCGCGGTTTCCGGCACAGGATCACAGCTGGCGGCAGGAGAGGCGCCATATTCATTCAGCACCAGATAATCAGGTTCCAGGCCTGTACCCTCATAATCCGGGCGGCTGATGGAGCATAGCTGATAAACGGTTACGACAGCGGCAGAATCGTCATCCAGCGTCAGATGATATTGGGCGCGCGCCTTCCCGTAGGTAGGCGCTCCAACGGCAACTGCATACCCGGTATCCACCAGGCCGCACTGGATGACCTCCGATGCGGAGGCAGAGTTTTCATTGGAAAGAATAATGATTTTGTTCAGCCGTGCCCCCATGCCGCTGCTTGTCAGTGTCTCGTATTTCATTTCCGTGCCTTCCCGATGACCGATCCGGAAGTAATCCACGGCGTCGGGCAGCAGCCGGTCGACAATGCTGAAGCCCATGTTCAGTTCACCGCCCGGATCATCACGTAAGTCCAGGATCAGGCTGCGCGCGCCCTGATCCGCCATATCCTGACAGGCGGCGACAAAATCGAGATAGCTGGACAGCGTGCTGATACGCGCCCATTTCATATAATAGACACCATCTTCCAGCAAATAACCGGAAAAGTTGGCGTCGCCGATAGTGATGCGCATCAGGCGGAAGGTCAGCTTCTGCCCCGCCCGGTTAATCGTCACAGTCACCCAGGTGCCCTGCTCCCCGCGCAGCAGCGCAGCGGCATCCGTCGCTGATTTCCCGGCAAGGGAAACGCCATCTACCGCCACGATCACGTCGCCGGCCTGAACGCCGGCCAGTGCGGCAGAGCCGCGGTCATCCAGACCGGTGACCAACAGTCCTGCCTCATCCGCTAGGATAGTGACGCCGATCCCCACATAACTGTCCGTTTCCGGAAACGCCGTATCATAGTAACCGGCGGGGATATACATGGTATGCGAATCATACTGACTGAGGATATTTGCCATTAAGATCTCATAAGCGGCAGGGTCCTGTTCAAACAGGCCTTCCAGCGCCGCATACAGCGGATCATCATCCTCGCTGCCGTCCAGCGCGTATGTCTGCAAAAATTCAATAATGCCATAAAGAATATCCCGCTTGTCTGTCGGCGTATATTCATAGGCGGCAGCAACGGGGGCAGCGGAAAGAAACAGGCAACAGCTGAGCAGCAGCGCAAGGATTTTCTTTTTCATAAGAAGGTTCCTTTCATGCAGCAAAGGCATTGACGATCAGGGTTGTTCCGACCGTCACATATGGTCCGGTGCAGAGACGCCGAAGGCGGAAAGAGTGTTTTCAATCACCGCCGCCGTACAGGCGCAAAGCGCAATTCGGGCGTCGCGGAGCGCCGGCTCCGCATCCTTGATGCGGCATTCGGTATAAAATTTGTGGAAGGCCGTCGCAGTCTGCACGGCACAGCGGGTCAGGCGGGAAGGCTCGCGCTGTTCCGCTGCCAGCCGGATTTCCTCCGGCAGCCGGGACAGCTCGCGGATCAGATCCAGCTCGCTCTTTTCGGTCAGCAAAGTGTAGTCGGGGTTGCAGACCTCTGTGGAAACTCCGTCCTGCCGGAGCGCCTTCAGTACGCTCATGACGCGGGCGTGGGCATACTGAACATAATAAACAGGGTTCTCGCTGTCCTGTCGGACGGCAAGCCCCAGATCGAAATCCAGATGCGTGTCGGATGCGCGGGAATTGAAGAAATACCGTGCGGCATCCACGCTGACCTCATCCAGCAGATCGGCCAGAGAGACCGCCTTGCCGGTGCGCTTGCTCATACGGACGGGTACGCCGTCCCGCAGCAGATTCACCAGCTGCATCAGCACGATTTCCAGGCGGTGGGTACCGTCCAGGCCCAGCGCGTCCAACGCGCATTTCAGGCGGTTGACATGTCCATGATGATCTGCACCCCAGATATTGATAACCCGGTCAAATCCACGAACCTCGAATTTATTGCGGTGGTAGGCGATGTCGGCGGCAAAGTAAGTGTAGATCCCGTTGGCACGGCACAGAACATCATCTTTCAGCTCCAGTCGGGAAATCTCCTCGTCGGTCTTTCCTTCCGCTTTATACATCCGCTCCAGCAGCGCAGAGGTACGCAGCCAGAGGGCATCATCCTTTTCATACGTCCAGCCATTCTGTGTCAGCTTCTCCACTGTATCGGCTACATAACCAGTCTCATGAAGTGTCGACTCAAAAAACCAGACGTCGTATTCGATCTGATACCGGCGCAGATCCGATTTCATCCGCGCCAAATTGCTCTTCAGCCCAAACGCGACCAACGCATCGTGGAATTCTTTTTTATCGCGCGTAAGCCAATCGTCACCGAACTCCTCACGGAACGCGGCAGCCAGCTCGCGGATATCGTCCCCGTGATAGCCGTCCTCAGGGAAGGTCACGGAATCCTCGCCATGCAGCAACTGCTCATAGCGAACAGCCAGGGACAGGGCAAATTTTTCAATCTGATTACCGGCGTCATTGACATAAAACTCCCGGGTGACATCATTGCCGGCACGGGAAAGCACCTCCGCCAGCGTGTCGCCCAGTACGCCGCCACGGGCATTCCCCATGTGCATCGGGCCGGTGGGATTGGCGGAAACGAATTCCACCATGATTTTTTCCGGGTAGGTGGCCGACGTACAGCCATAACCCTTTCCCTCCGCACAGATGTCACGCAGCACATCTTCAAACCACCCGTGCGCCAAACGCAGATTCAAAAAGCCCGGGCCGGCGATCTCCAGCGCCGCAAACGGCGTGCCGGACAAATCGGCGGCGGCGGCGATGGCCTCGGCCACCTTCCGGGGCGGCAGCCTGAGCGTTTTCGCATTCTGCATGGCAAAAGAACTGGCCCAGTCCCCGTTCTTCTGGTCCTTGGGCGCCTCAATCTGCGGGGCACTCACGTCCGCGCGGGGAAGCGTGTCGGCGGCAGCCGCCGCCTCATAGGCACGCAGCAGCAGCGCGGCGGCCTCAGTTCTTGCTTGTTCGATCCGGTTCATTGCAGGCTCGCTCCTTTGTTGACATTTTGGATGTTCAGCTTTAAATGGCTAATGCCCGTAGGCGTATTGTCGATCTCGATCATATACCGCACGTCCAACAATCCGCCGTCGTCGTTCAGCTGGTTATCAATATGCTGTGTGCTGATGCACACGCTCAGATCTCCGAAATCCGTATGATAGAGCGACAGATGCCGCCGGCCGCGTTCAAACACCAGTTGGGACGGATAACTGCCTGTCCGCGTCACCTGCACACGATCCGGACCGGCACGGACAACGGTATGGGTACCATCCAGCCCGGTAAGCTCACTTTCGTCATAGCTGACAAAATAATGGCCGCCTCGTTTGTAATAGCGCCCTGTCGTCACTAATGTGACCGGCTCAAGCGAACCCTCTTCCTGCTGTTGAAGACCATATATCGAGATAATTACGTCTTTTTGCATAATAAATACCCATGTTTTTTAGTTATTTTGTCCCATAGACCTGTTGCCCATATATTTGATATCATATCACATTTGCCGGAAAAAGCAAAATAGATATTTTGAATTTGTTCATTCCCTCCGAACTTGTGGAAAGAATAGAAAAAACGGTTGTTAATTATGGGAATTATGTTATAGTGGTACCCGTGGAAGTTTGATAAATTATTATAAATCTCAGCAGACAAGGGAGAGTATCATGAACATCAAGATCACCGAGACCGTCCTGCGTGATGCGCAGCAGTCGCTCATTGCCACCCGTATGCCCCTTTCTGATTTCCGGGACATTCTGGAGACAATGGATAAGGCTGGATACTACTCGCTGGAATGTTGGGGCGGGGCAACTTTTGACTCCTGTCTCCGGTATCTCAGCGAAGACCCATGGGAACGCCTGCGGACTATTCGCGCCCATGTCAAAAACACCAAGCTCCAGATGCTTCTTCGCGGACAGAACCTGCTGGGCTATAAGCATTACCCCGATGATATCGTCCGCATGTTTGTCCGGAAGAGCGTGGAATGCGGCATCGACATTATCCGAATCTTCGACGCCCTCAATGATCTTCGCAACATCGAGGTGGCGGTGGATGAAGCGCTGAAGGCCGGTGCCCACGTCTCCGGTACCCTGTGCTATACCACCAGTCCAATCCATAATCTTAATATGTTCATTGATCTGGGAAAACAGCTGGAAAAGATGGGCTGCCACAGCATCTGTATCAAGGATATGGCCGGTATTATGAGCCCGAAAGCTGCCTTTGATCTGGTCTCTGCCCTGAAGAAAAACACCAAGCTTCCCATCATCGTGCATACCCATTGCACCACGGGCATGGGCCCGATGACACTGCTCAAGGCCGCCGAGGCCGGTGCAGATGTGATCGACTGCTCCATCGCCTGCATGTCCGGCGGAACCAGTCAGCCGCCCACGGAAACCATGAATTACGTGCTGAATGAACTGGGCTATCAGTCCGGTCTTAATGAATATGTGCTGAAGCAAATCAACGATTTCTTCAAGCCGGTACGTGACGCCGCTCTGAAGAGCGGGCTTTTGAATCCCATTGTTATGGGCACGGATCCTGACGCGCTGACCTATCAGGTGCCGGGCGGCATGCTGAGCAACCTGGTGGCTCAGCTGACTGCGCAGAATGCCCTTGACCGCTTCCAGGAGGTACTGGAGGAGGTTCCGCGTGTCCGCGAGGATCTGGGCTATCCCCCGCTGGTAACGCCGTCGTCCCAGATGGTCGGCGTGCAGGCCGCCACCAACGTCCTGTCGGGTGAGCGTTATAAGAATGTTTCCAAAGAGATCCGCGCCTATCTGCGCGGCGAATACGGCCGCGCCCCCGGAAAAGTCAACGAAGAGCTGCGCAAAAAAGTCCTGGGCGATGAGCAGCCGATCACCTGCCGCTTTGCCGATCTGCTGGAGCCGGGTTATGAAAAATTCAAAGCCGAAATCGGCGATCTGGCACGCACGGAGGAAGACGTTCTCTCTTATGCTGCATTCCCCCAGGTAGCCGAAAAATTCCTGACCGCACGGGCGGAGCGTGAGCGCAACACCGCCCGCTATACCATCGAGGAGGCTTAAGGATGGACAACATCGGAATCGGAGAGGCGCTGGGTCTGTCCCTTCTCGGTATGCTGGTCGTCTTTTTCATGCTGGTCATGCTGATGGGGGTCATCCATCTGCTGGGCAAAGGCACTGCCAAGGCGGCAGCTGCAGCCGGCACCGCGCCTGCGGCGCCACCCGCACCCGTCGTACCGGACGCTTTGCCTCGGGCAAAGGGCAGCTGCGGCGGCATCGACCTGCATGATGTGGATGACCGCACCGCCGCCATGCTGATGGCCATTGTGGCCGAACAGATCGGGGCGCCGCTTTGCGAGCTGCGTTTCAAGAGTATTCGGAAGGTAAAGTGAGGAAAACTGTCATGAAATATAAAGTAACGCTCAACGGCACCACCTACGAGATCGAGGTCGAACATGGCCAGGCAATCCTGCAGGATGAGTATGCGGCCGCTTCTCCGGCTGTGCCCGCACCTGCTGCTGCACCCGCGGCGCCGGTTGCCCCGGCGGCTGCACCTGCCGCAACGCCCGTTGCTGTTGCCGCCGGTGAGTCCGTGACCGCACCTATGCCCGGTACCATTCTCGCCGTCAAGGTGGCGGCAGGTGACAGTGTCAAGGCCGGACAGGTGCTGGTGGTTTTGGAAGCCATGAAGATGGAGAACGACATTGCCGCTCCCCGGGATGGTGTCGTGGCGCAGGTGATCGTCCAGAAGGGTGCCACGGTGGATACCGGCGCTCCGCTGGTCGTTCTGCGCTGAGGTGATCGCTATGGCTTGGATCCTGGGACCTCTTGAAAAAATCTGGCAGACCTCCGGTTTCGCCCACATTTTTGATGATCCGCGTCAGCTGATCATGATCGCGCTGGCCTGTGTTCTGTTTTACCTGGCCATTGTTAAAAAATTCGAACCTTTACTGCTGGTCGGCATCGCGTTTGGCGTGCTGCTGACCAACCTGCCGGGCGCCAACGTCTTTACGCCCGAGCTATGGGATCAGGTCATCGCCCACACCAAAGGCTACGGCGATGTTCTCCGGGAAGGCGGACTTCTGGATATCCTATATATCGGCGTCAAGGCCGGCGTATATCCCTCGCTGATCTTCATGGGCGTCGGCGCAATGACGGATTTTGGTCCGCTGCTGGCCAACCCGAAGAGCCTCCTGCTCGGCGCAGCGGCCCAGCTCGGTATCTACTGCGCCTTTGTCACTGCCATTCTTCTCGGCTTTAACGGAAATGCCGCAGCCTCCATCGGCATCATCGGCGGCGCGGATGGCCCCACGGCCATCTGGCTTACCACAAAGCTGGCGCCAACGCTACTCGGCCCCATCGCCATTGCCGCTTATTCTTACATGGCGCTGATTCCCCTGATTCAGCCTCCGATCATGCGCGCTCTTACCACTAAGAAAGAGCGCGAAACAAAGATGGAACAGCTCCGCCCCGTCAGCAAAAAAGTGAAGATCATGTTCCCGATCGTGGTCATTATCTTCACCGTGCTGCTTCTGCCGTCGGTCGCTCCGCTGCTTGGCATGCTCATGCTGGGCAATCTCTTTAAGGAATGCGGCCTTACCGACCGTCTGTCCGATACCGCACAGAACGCGCTGATGAACATTGTAACCATCTTCCTGGCAACCAGCGTGGGCGCTACCACGGTGGCCGATCGCTTCCTGACCTGGAGCACCATCAAGATCGTCTTCCTCGGCCTGTTCGCTTTCTGCATGTCTACTGTCGGCGGCGTGCTGTTCGGCAAGCTGATGTATAAGCTCTCCGGCGGCAAGATTAATCCGCTCATCGGTTCCGCCGGCGTTTCCGCCGTCCCGATGGCCGCCCGCGTTTCTCAGGTGGAAGGTCAAAAGGCCAATCCCAGCAACTTCCTGCTGATGCACGCCATGGGCCCGAACGTGGCCGGTGTCATCGGCTCCGCTGTTGCCGCTGGCTTCCTGCTGGCAGTCTTCGGGTAATCCTATGATTGTTCGGAAAGAAAGTCAGCGCATGCAGGTACGTGATCATATCCGCGGTGGCAGCGGAACGCTGGAGAACCGGCATATTCTGGAGCCGGATGCCATGCTGGGCAAATGTACGCTGTTTACGGAATTCTTTTTTGATCCGGGTGACAGCATTGGCCTTCATCCTCACGGCCCGGACGCAGAAATCTATTATGTTCTGGAGGGGGAGCTGACCGTCACCGAGGACGGGAACGAATCCATCCTTCACCCGGGAGATGCTGCTTTCGCCGCCAACGGTATAATCCACAGCGTTGAAAACCGCGGCGATCGGCCGGCACGCATGCTGGCAGTTATCCTTCCGTAGCATCCTGAATCAAAGGCGTCCGTGCATATGCGCGGACGCCTTTTTTATTATTGCATGCCGGAGAAGGAGCTAAACCGAAGTCTGCGGCACTATTTACGCCGGAGAAACTACGCTTAGCCCCATCCAAAAAGCCTGAGCAGCTTCTGCCAAAAGGTGAGCTGTACGGGTGTGGAATCTTCGGTCGGCGCGGCCGCCGGGCGCTCAATTGCGGCGGTCTTCAGAACAAATTGGACCGCGTCCACATGGGTGTTTTTCTCTGACACAAAGGACACTACGGCTTCATCGCCGCCGGAAATACCATCCAGAATGCTGCCAATCTGTTCTTCCGCACCAGCGTCCGCCGTTTTGCCCCGCAGCTCTTCAGTCCCGTCCTTATAGGCGGCAATCCCGTCCCGTAGCTGCTTGATCGCGGTATTCAGCTGTGCGCCTGCCTGGTACAGCTGCCCCGCGGAAGAGGCCAATGTGGGTGCCGATCCCTGCAGCTGCGCCGCTCCGTCGGCCAGCGCCCCGGCACCGACGCTCAGTTGGGATACGCCGTCCGTATAGCTTTGGAGGCCTTCCGTAAACTGCACGGCCCCATCCAGCTGTGCTTTGGCCGCGGCAAGCTGGGGAACGGCGCCAAGGACCGCGCTGTAATTATTAGGGGTCAGCGTGGGAAGAGAAAGCCCCATCTGGGCGATCTGCGCATTGACGGCATCAAAGGTGGCCTGCTGAATCGCCAACGCGCCGGCAGCCAGTGCGTCTCCCTGCCCGGAAAGCACCGACAAGCCATCACGCAGGGAAGCTGCGCCATCCGACAGCCCGCCGATCCCGCTTGTCATCTGGCCTATGCCGTTCTGAAAAGCCTTGAGTCCGCTCAGATAGTCTTCCATTCCGGCAGCCAGTTTTTTTGTCCCGCTCAGCAATTCTCCCGCACCGTTGTCCAACTGCCGGACAGCATCGGTCAGTTGCGAAATTTGCTGTGTGATATCGGCGCTGTCAAAAGACAGAACCAGGCGAATCCCATTGATCGAGATTGCATCCATTTCGAAATCATGCACGGCGGCCATTACCGAGAATTCTGCATTGTTTCCGGGCAGCACGGTATAACTGATCTGCTTAGCGCTGCCCGCATCTGCGATGGTCGCACCGTCGGCCACAATCCCTTCGCACAGATCGGTATCGAGTTTCAGCGAGATCTGCAGGGCATAGTTTTTAAAGAAGGTATCGTTTATTTTGTCATTCTGCACAACGGAGATCCGGATCTCGAGTTTCCCGCTTTTCCCGCCCAGTTCTTCCGCCGGAAGCTGCTTTCCGTCCAGATGATAAGTGACTGCGAACTGCCATGGCAGCTCTTTAGAGGTCATTGTCCCCTGATAATACAGCCGGTCGGCCACCGTAGCCACAGTGATTTTATCGCCATTCAGGGTCAGAGCTTCGGACGTCGTCAGGTTTTTAACTGCCGTATAATCGCCGTAATCAACAATCTCCCCGCCCAAAAAGCTGTTGACCACATAGATCTGGTTCACACCTCCGTCAGTGTTCAAGATACCGTAAACGACCTCTTCCTTCTGCGAGGGCACATCCGCCGCAAAAGCAGGTAAAGACGCCGCCGCCAGCAAGATGGCCGCTAAAAATGCGGATAAAATCTTTTTCATTTACGTTTATCTCCTTTTCCGGCATGGGATGTCCGTATAGCAGTTCCGCCTGGATAATGCCCCTGATGAAAGCCATGTGCAAGGGTCGTTTTCTGGATGACCTGGTCAAACAAAGTGAGCAGCGCAGGCTGTACGCAGGTGACCATCAAAAGGGACAGCAGTGTCCCGCGGCCCAGCAGGGTTCCCAGCTCCGCAATGATCGGATTGGTAGAGGTCATTGCCAATGTGAATCCAGCCATGGAAAGAATGGCCGCCGAGGTAAGAATAGCCCAAAGATTATTTCCGAGCGCCGTCTGCATTGCCTCTTTCTTCGGAAGGGATTTTCGGTTTTCAAGATAGCGGTCGGTCAGTAAAATCGCATAGTCCACCGTGGACCCAAGCTGCACGGTACTAATTACCAAATAGCCGATGAAGCTGAATGCATTACCTGTAAAATATGCGAAAGAGAGGTTGATCCAAATCGCCGTTTCGATTGTAAACAGAAGGAACAGCGGAATGGTGAGGGAGCGGAACGTGAGAAGAAGCACAAGGAAAATCCCCAGCACCGCACAAAAATTAACAATTTTTGTATCCGTGGAAACCACGTTTTTCATATCGTAGAGCGTGGCACTTTCTCCGGCCAGGTACGCATGGTCGTAATGCCGGGCTGCCGTATCCCGAATCTCCCCGACTGTCGCAAATGCAGCATCCCCCTCATCCGCCGTGTCAGTGTAAAGGATGATTCTGGCATATCCCTCAGAATAAAATTGCCCCGTAATATCAGCGGACAGGTATTCCGGCGGGATTTCAGCCCCTACCGTAGTGACATAAGCAACAAGGCCGGTAACATGTGGGATCTCCTGCAGTTCGGCGCATAGCTCGACCTCGGCACCTGTGTCCCCTCGGGGAACGAGCAGTGCCAACAGGTTTTCTTTCCCGAACCGATCTTCAATCTTCAGTTCATCCTGCCCCGCTCGGGATGCTTCTGCAGCGCTGCCCGCGCCGTACATAAACTCAGCATTTGACTGTGCAAGAAAGCTGGGAACCACCACAATGACCGCCGCGACCAGCAGCGGAAGGCTGACCTGCAGCAGATGCTTTCCAGCGCCGCGGAGCGCGGGAACCAGCGGACGGTGCGCCGTCCGGTCGATCAGCCGAATGCAGGAAAGCGTCAGCGCCGGGAGGAAGATCATGACGGATACAAAGCTCAGCAGCACCCCTTTGACCAGGTTGATCCCCAGGTCTCCCCCGATTTGAAAGCGCATGAAGGTCAGTGCCAAAAATCCGAACACCGTCGTGGCGGCACTGGCCGCAATGGCGGATACGGCCTCTTTCATAGCGCGCTTCATTGCCTCTTCCGGCTCATAGGTGAGCCGGAACTCGCGGAAGCTGTGCAGCAGGAAGATCGCGTAGTCGAGAGATACCGCCAGCTGCAGGATCGGGCTGACCGTCCGGGTGATAAATGATATTTCCCCGAAAAAGATATTCGACCCCATATTGATGATTACCGCAACCCCGATGGAGGCCAAAAACAGCAGCGGTTCCGCCCAGGAATTGGTGGTAAGGATCAGGATCGCGAAAATGACCGGAAGCAGAATGGCAAACGCCTTGATTACCTCGGTTACTGCCATCTGCTGGGAGGTCGCAATATTGACCGCTTCACCCGCCACCGCATTATTTTCTCCAATAATATCCCGGATGGCGGCAACGGCGTCTGTTTCCTTTCCGCTGTGGATCTCAATGGAATACAAGGCGGTGTCGTCCCGGTAATAGTTCTTCAGCAGGGCGGCATCCAGAAACTCAACCGGCGTCGTGGCCAGGACATCCGCGCCTACCGCATCGTCGAGCCAGGCGACGGAATCCACGCCTTCAACCGCGGCGAGCTGCGCCTTGTACTCCAGCGCTTCGCGTACCGTTACGCCCGAGATCATCACCTTTCCGTTCGGCATTTTTGCCCCGAACTCTGTGTCCATGATCTCGATCGCAGTGGTGGATTGCGCCCCCTGCGGCAGGTAGTCCACCATATTATAGTTGACGCCCACCATCGGGAAGACAACAGCGCTTGCCACTGCGAGCAGCAGGAAGATAAGGATAACGATCTTCCTTTTCCTAACAACAAAATCTGAAACCTTACTCATCTGTTCACATGAGATATGCCGGATAGAGCAGAGATGCTGGTCGGCATATCTTTTCCCCTACCTCCCGAACATTATTCGACACCGTGTTGACAAACGGCAGTACCTATAGCATAATAACGCTGTGCTGATAAATCAACAGGCAGATACTTCTGATTTGTACGTTTCCCGACACGGTGTTAAAAAATGTTGGACTGTTTACAAAATTTTTATTTTTTGGAGTGTCTATGAAAAAGGATGACAGGCGCGTCAGGTACACAAAGATGGTGCTGCAAAAAAGCTTTATCCAGCTGCTTGCCGCAAAAGATATTTCGCAAGTCACTGTCAAAGAGATCTGTGCCCAGGCGGACGTCAACCGCACTACCTTCTATGCCCACTACCGGGACCAGTACGATCTGATGCACAAGATCGAAGCCGAGCTTCTCGACAACGTCAGCTCCTATCTTTTCGACAACATGGAAAGCGATTCCGGCAAGGATATCGTCCGGGCGGTGGAAAAGATATTTGAATATATCAAAGAAAACGCCGAGCTCTGTCAGCTTCTGCTGAGTGAGCGGGGCGATATCAATCTGCAAAAGCAGATCATGATGCTTGTGTATGATAAGAACATGGATAACCTGCTCAGCAGCGGACGCATGACCCGGGAACAGGCGGAATATATGCATTCCTTTATCATTACCGGCTGCGTCGGCGTCGTTCAGCGCTGGCTGGATGAAGATATGCCCTATCCGGCCCGATATATGGCTGAAATGCTGGTCACTCTCAGTGTCAGCCTTCCCGGTGTGCTGCCCCAAAGCCAGTATGTGTGACTTTGCCGCTGCACCTTACGCCAAATCCGCGAAGGGTCATTGCATCTACATAAAACGCTCGGACGCCACAAAATAGAAAACAAAAGCTTTGTGGTTTTAAAACCACAAGGCTTTTGCTTAACATTCCGGAGTTTTTTAAATACGCTGTTGCTGTCGCTGCAATTCATAAAATTCATCCGCGACATAAAAACAGAATCTATTTTTTCCCGTACGTTTGGCCTGGTACATTCCCTCGTCGCTCATGCAAATTATATTGTTAAGACTGTCTTTCAACGGATATTGATAAAGGATTCCAATGGATAAAGATATGATTTCCAGAACTTCCTCCGGATAACCCGGAAGTTGCTTGATGCTTTTTAAAAGTATTTTTGCCTTATTCTCAAGTTCCGGGCGCCCGATTCCCCCATCCACAACAGATATAAATTCATCTCCTCCAATTCGTGCGGTAAATGAGTTTACAAGGACATCTCCAAACAATTCAGCGACACTTCTGAGCAAGCGATCCCCGACAGTATGGCCAAATCTGTCATTGACCATTTTAAAATTGTCAATGTCACTAAACAAAAACGTGGCATTGCCGCGTTTATCCATAGTATCAAAGTATTCATACATTCCCATACGGTTGGCAAGGCCGGTCAGCTGATCCTTCACTGCCATCATCCTGATTCTTCTCTCTTGTTTTCTTTCCAGGGTGATATTGCGAAATATGTAGGTATAGCCGTATTTTTTACCCCAATAGTCTTTCAGATCAAACTTATTGTAGGTCCATATTGCTTCCTTCCCATCCGTTCCGGGGATGATATAATCCTCTGTACCAAATTCTCTTGATTTTTCAAATTTAAGTTTTTTTAATTTGTGTCCGACAATCTTCTTTCCCGCCAAGCCGGCGATATCCAGATATACACTGTTTGCTTGCATAACCGTATTTTCATTGTCTACGATGACGACGCCCAACTCCAGGTCATCCAGAAACAGCTCAAACTTGGTTTGCTGATTCATGAGCTCTGAAACATCTTTTGCAAGACCAATGGTACCGATAATCCGGCCTTGTCCATCCAGCCAGGGCGCTTTCGTTACCCGCAGATGGTGTTGTTTACCATCCGCGCCGGGCATGGATTCTTCAAAATAATCTATCCTGCCGGTGGTGCGGACAAGAAGATCGCTTTGTTTGCATCCTGCCGCACCCGGTTCGAGACCGTAGACCTCATCTTCGTGTTTCCCCTCAATTTGTTCCCTCGGTTTTCCCACAAGGCTGATAAGGACATGGTTGACATCCATGTGCAGATCCGCCGCGTCCTTTGTCCATAGCATATCATCACTGATCTCATAGTAGGTTTTCAGTTCATTCTCCCGTAAGTCAAGGCGCCGAGTCAGGTGGCACCGACAGACCATATGAGAAAAGGACGCAGCAAATCGCGCTTTGTCAAGCGGCAAAGTCAAAGCATCCACAAATCCCTGCTTCAGTACGGCCATATCTGGCTGTTCCGCTATCCAGAGAATTGCCGTGTCTGAAGCCCAGTGGGCAACGTACGACACATATGCGGTGCCAAAGAGAATAATACAATATCCACGCATCTCATCTGTCGGAAAATCTGAAAGGATCCATTCGCCATGTATATCCAACATTTTTTCCGCCATTTCCCGCATGGAGGAAATGAGTTCTTCAGGGCAGCCAATAGCATAGATTCTGCATTGGATTGGCATCAGCATGGCATGTCTCCACATTTCCCATAAAATTTTTCTTTTTTTAAAACCTGGCATATATACATTATTATTTCGGATAAATCTCTGCATTAGTTAACCAAGTCGTCCCTGATGCGAGTAATTTGACGTAAACCTAGAGCGCAATACAAGAAACAAGGAACATGGCACATCGGGGAGGCAGCTATTACCGGCTGCCCTCCTAATGAAAAGTCTGCAATCCTGACAATATTTGTAATAAAACAAAAACCCTGTAGTCATTGAAACTACAAGGCTTTTGTTGGTGGGAGCGGGTGGATTCGAACCACCGTAGGCACTGCCAACAGATTTACAGTCTGCCCCCTTTGGCCACTCGGGAACACTCCCATATTCAATTAACGTCCCACAGGGGAAAACTGGAGCTGGTGGACGGATTTGAACCCCCGACCTGCTGATTACAAATCAGCTGCTCTACCGGCTGAGCTACACCAGCATACCGGCAAGGCTTTTGGACGCGAAAATTAGTATACCATAGGGTCTCAAAAAATGCAAGGGGTTCGACGTTTATTTTTCTCCCTCTTTTTCAAGCCGTGTGGAAACCGCATGCAACAAAGAAAACAGAGAAGGCGTCAAGTGAGGATAGGCACCCTGCAGTGCCTCCTGCGATAGATCGGAGCCAATGGCGCTCCCCTTCTGGCTCGCCAGACGACGCAGCGCACCTTCGCTGCGCTTTAGTTCCGCGTCGCAAAGTTCGGAATAGCAGCTCTCCTCCACCGGAAACACTTCGCTGCTGCTGCTGCGATCCAGTGCATATACCATTCGGAAGGCCTTGTAAAATGCTGTGCTCAGATAAGAGGAGATCATAGCAGTCAGCTGTGCGCTTTCCTTGCCGAGAAGCTCAAACAGCAAGGCCGTGGAATTTACCAACAGCTTTTTATTGAGCAGGGCTGCCGCATTTCCCCGCAGAATATTATCCTTCCCTTCGGAACTGTCGGGTACGTCGGCAGCAAGGATCGCCCCGCCATCCCGCGCCATCGTACGGCCCAGCAGATAATCCACAGAGACACCGTAATAATCTGCAGCGCGTACCACAAACGTAAGACCGGGTTCACGGACTCCGTTTTCATAGTGGGACAAAAGCGCCTGCGAAACACAAAGTTCCGCAGCGGCTTTTCTCTGACTTATTCTCTTTTCCTGGCGCAGCAGACTCAGCGTACGCGGAAAATCCCGAACCATGATTTCCCCCAAAAACACAGATTTCGACAGGTGAATGAGTATAGTATACTGCCCGCATCCTTTCTTGTAAAGTTTTTTCTTAAAACTTTGCGTAATATTTATTGCTTGAATTTTAGTAAAATTCACAATTCGGTCATAATATTCAAACGGTCTGTAATACGCTCGTCATTTTTTCCACAAGATACAGTTATTTGCATAATCCAAATATGCTATATCCTGCTTGTGCATATGGTTGGCGAGATGTATAATGTATAAAAGTACCAAACTTGGAGGTCAAAATGTCAATCGAAAAAGTTCGCGCCTTTTTCGCAGGCACAGAAAAAGAAAAGGCGATCCGCGAATTCACTGTCTCCAGCGCCACGGTTTCGCTGGCGGCAAAGGCTCTGGGCGTCGAGGAGGCCCGCATTGCAAAAACACTGGCCTTTGAAAATAAGGAAGGCGGTTGTCTTCTTCTGGTTACCGCCGGGGACGCGAAGACCAGCAACCGCAAATTTAAGGACCGCTTTGGCTTTAAGCCCAAAATGATGTCTCATGAGGAGACGGCGGTCGCCACCGGACATGCGGTCGGCGGCGTTTGCCCGTTTGCTCTGCCAAAAAGCGGCGTTACCGTTTTCTGCGATGCGTCGCTGCGGCGCTTTGATCTCATCTTTCCTGCGGCGGGCAGTTCCAATTCCGCCATCCCGATGGACTGTGAAGAGCTGTTCCGCTATTCCGGTGCGGCGGATTGGGTGGATGTCTGTGACCTGCCGGAAAGCGCAGACTGAGTGCTATCGTCCGGAAACCTGACAAGAACAAGCCGCCTCCTGCATAAGAATATGCAGGAGGCGGTTTCTTTGTATTTCAAAGTCATTTCACGCAAACGGCTGATGCTTGCGGCACTGGCCCTGCTGGCTCTGCTGGCTCTGCTGCTGCTGCCCTTTCTGCATGCACGGGCGCTGGCGGCTTTTCTTCCGGCTGCGGAAACTCGTCCCCTGCCGGTCATCATGTACCATAGCTTGCTTAAGGAGTCGGACCGCTGGGGCCCCTATACCATCTCTCCGTCTCTGCTGGAAAAGGATATTATCTATCTGAAAACCCAGGGGTATACCTTTGTTTCCATGGCGGAGATCATCGATTTTGTCACCGGTGACGGCGATCTTCCGGAAAAGCCGGTGCTGCTCACACTGGACGACGGGAATCTCAATAACCTGCTGTATCTGCCGGAGATTCTGGCTCGGCAAGAGGTTCCGGCACTGATCTCTGTCGTCGGCGAATATACCGACATTTTCACATTGCAGGAGGACCGCAATCCAAGCTATGCCTACATGTCCTGGACGGATCTCAAGGAATTCAGTGAAAACCCTCGGGTCGAGATCGCAAATCACTCATATTACTTTCACCACATGGGTGCCCGGCAGGGTTCCATGCGAAAAAAAGGAGAAGCAAAAAGGGATTGGCTCGCCGCCCTGCACAGCGACACGATGGCGATGCAGACCGCACTGGCGGAGCGCTGCGGTCTTTTTCCCCGCGTATACACGTATCCATACGGAAAGATCAGCAGCGGTTCGGACGACGCGCTGCGGGCGATGGGATTCGAAGCGACGCTGTCTTGTGCTGAGCGGGTTACCATCCTGAAAAAAGGGGACGCCGACACCCTCTTCTCCCTGGGGCGCTACAACCGTCCGGCCAACATCGGCACCGAGCAGTTTTTTAGTAAAATATTCAAAGAGGTGAGCAAATGATCCTGCATATCGTGAAGAGCGGCGAGACGCTGACCGGCATCGCCGCCCAATATGGTGTTCCGGCCCAGCTGCTCGGGTTGTGCAACGAAACACTGGACAAGTCGCTGGTTCCAGGGCAGGCGCTGGTGGTGCTCTCTCCCCTGCAGACCCATACGGTACGCGCCGGCGAGACTCTTTACTCCATTGCACGGAGCTATGGCGTCTCGGTCAATCGGCTGTGGCGCAATAACATCTGGCTGGGCGGACGTACCGCCCTGGCTCTGGGACAGACGATTGTGATCGCCTGGGAGCAGGAGCGTCAGGGACGGCTGCGAGCAGGCGGCTATGCTTATCCGTTTGTAGACCAGGCGCTGCTGCGGCAGGAGCTCCCGTATCTGGAGCTGCTGATGCCCTTTACCTACGGCATTACCGAAAATGGCGGTCTGGTCCCATTGGATGACAGCACACTGCTGGCATTGTCACGGGGGTACGGAGTTCCTCCTTATATGCATCTCTCCACCCTGACGGAGGGCGGTACCTTTTCCAGCGAGCGGGGCAGCGCTATTTTGGAGGATCCCGCCGCACAGGAACGCCTGATCTCAGCGGTGGATACCAATATAAAGGAAAAGGGTTATGCCGGCGGCGACGTGGATTTTGAATTCATCCCGGCGGATGATGCGCCCCGATATGCCGCGTTTCTGGCAGCCCTCCGGGCAAAGATTACCCCCAGGCCCCTCCTGGCGGCGCTGGCGCCCAAAACCTTTGCCACGCAGCCCGGCCTGCTTTACGAGGGCCACAGCTATGGCGCGGTAGCTGCCGCCGTTGACCACGTCCTTTTGATGACCTATGAATGGGGATATACCTACGGGCCTCCGATGGCGGTGGCTCCGCTGCCCAATGTGGTTAAGGTGCTTAACTATGCCAAAACGGAAATGGCGCCGGAAAAAATTTTTTTGGGAATTCCCAACTATGGATACGACTGGCTGCTCCCTTATGAAAAGGGCGTTACAAAAGCTCCATCGATCGGTTGTCTCGAAGCTGTGGATATCGCACGTCGGTTCGGAGCGGAAATCCAATATGACGAAACGTCACAGGCACCCCACTTTACGTATACAGCAGAAGATGGGCGCGGACATGAAGTATGGTTTGAAGATGCGCGGAGCATCCGTTCTAAACTCGATCTGGCGGCCGGAAACGGGTGCTATGGCGTTCTGTATTGGAATCTGATGCGGGCGTTCCCGCAAAACTGGCTGGTGCTGGACGCATTGTACGGCATGTAGAAAAGCTGGCCTACCTCCAAAAAAGAGCGGCTGCGGGATATCCGCGGCCGCTCTTTGATTCTTAGGCAAGCACCAGATAAATATAACCGCCGTACAGGGCGAGAAGAAGTGCGCCCTGCCAACGCATGAATTTGGACCGGATCAACATGGGAATGACGGCAACAGAGAGTATC
Source organism: Clostridiaceae bacterium (assembly GCA_034933145.1). Lineage (GTDB taxonomy): Bacteria > Bacillota > Clostridia > Oscillospirales > Butyricicoccaceae > UBA4644. The sequence goes on along the minus strand of JAYFOA010000031.1, from coordinate 49,486 downwards.
AGTAAGGAAGCCGGCAGATCGAGCGTCAGGCTCTGTACCGACAGCGACAGGCTTTTCCCGGACAGCCAGTTGCACAGCGGGAGAATCAGCGTCGTATCAATCAGATTCGCACCGATAATGTTGCCGGCCGATAAGCTCCCCTGTTTTTTGACCAGGGACGTAATTGCCGTCACCAGCTCCGGCAGCGAGGTACCGACAGCAATGAAGGTGACGCTGATGATCCCTTCCGGCACGCCCAGCTCCTTTGCCAGCAGGCTTCCGTTATCTACCAGCAGTTGTGCGCCGATTACGATTCCTGCCGTACCCAGAATAAACTGGATGACGTTGCGCCGGACTTCCCCGCGTACCGGCGTTTCCCTCGGATGATGCTCTGCTGCAGTTACAGCCGAACGAAGGTTGTCCAACATGAAAACAGCAAAAATGGCGATCAGGAGCAAGCTGCCGTAAGAAGTCAGCTCTCCGGACCGGGAAAAGGCGTAAAGCACAGCCATGGCTGTGACCATCAGCAATGACTTAAGCCAATAGTCCTTTCTTCGAAGTACCAACGGTGCAAACAGCACCGATAATCCCAAAATTAATCCGGTATTGGCCGTCACAGAGCCGACAGCGTTTCCGACGGCCATATCCGCCTTTCCCTGGAAAGCCGCAATCAGCGATACGATAATTTCAGGCAGCGTCGTGGCAATAGAGACAATGGTTGCGCCGACGACGACCTTTGGAATACCGGACACCTCCGCAATCCATGCGGCGGCATCCACGAACCAGTCGCCGCCTTTCACAATGCAGACCAGCCCAAAAACAAACAAAATAATGGGGAGTATCAAATCCATCGGGGAATCCTTCCTTTCGCCGGAATTAGTCTGCCCAGCAAAAAAGAGACTTATGGGCAGCAGACAAAAACTGCCCGTAAGTCTCGTTTTTTAAGGAGAGCCAGGCGCAAAGCGCCGGGATTGTTGGCCCGCCGCGCCATTCGGCGCAAACTACTCCCTCACGGTAACTTTAATTGTAACATATCAAAAAAATAAACACAAGAAAAACCGTCTGTTTTCAGTCATTTTATGCGTTTTTCCCTTTTTACCCAAATCAATAGAATCACAGGAATGTGACTTCATTTGCATAATTGGTGCCAAAAATCTTGCGCACCTCGTCAAGGCCACCGCGTGGCAGCGCCCACATCAATTTTGTTACCACAGCCTCACTGGTCATATCAAGCCCCTGAATGACACCGGTCTCCAGTGCCTTCTGCCCCACCTGATATATTGAAAAGTCCGATCGCTCATATAGGCACTGACTGCATACCACCACCGGCACGTTCATCTGCGCGGCCTTTTCCAGACGCGCAATGAAATCCCGCCGGATGAACTGGACACCGCCGGCACCAAACGCCTCGATCACCAGACCACGGCAGCCTGAATCCAAAATCTGATCAAGTACGGCGGGGTTGGCCCCGGGGGTCAGCTTCATAAGGAAGACGTTGGCATCCAGCTCCGGCATCAGCTCCGGCTCCCCGGAAAACCGAGGCACCACCAGCCGGTCAATATGCAGACCATAGGTGTCGATCCATCCCGCAGGATCCATATTAATGCTTTCAAAGGCATCAAATCCGCTGGTTCGCACTTTGACAGCGCGGCAGCCCAAAAGAACCCGCCGGTCAAACGCGACAAATACGCCGGGAACGCCGGAACAGGCCATGGCAAAGGCACAGCGCAGGTTGGGCACCGCGTCGGACAGCAAATGGGAAATCGGCAGCTGAGATCCGGTCAACACCACGGGTATCGGCGGGCACTGCAGCATAAAGGTCAGCATAGAGGCCGTATATGCCATCGTGTCCGTACCATGCGTAACCACCACGCCATCGTATGTATCGAAAGAGGAAAAAACCTCCCGTGCGATGGTTTGCCACTCTTCCGGCTGGATATTGGAACTATCCAGCGTAAATATTTCACGAGTGTCGAGTGCAAATTCCGTATCACTGCCCAAATGACGCAGAATTTCTTCGCTGCCCAGCGGGCGAAGCCCCTGGGTAGAGGGCACGCTGGAAATTGTTCCGCCTGTGGTAAGCATTAAAATTTTTTTCATTTTTATTCCTACACATTATAAAATCGAAGCATCGGCCCTGTTCCGAACCGCGGTACAGAAGAACGCGCCTGACAGCCATGTCGTCTTTTGCGTCAGCACCGCGGCGCTGAAGTTGCCGCTCATTGCCTGTATTTTACCATGCGCTGTGCCGGATAACAAGCATTTTAACCACCTGGATTTCTGTCCCTGCCGCTATATGGCTTCGGAATATTTAAAGGGCTGGCAGTTTGCCTGCCAACGTCCCGGATTGAACTTTGCGTTTCCCGGTTTTTTTTGCTATACTAGAGTCAATCTCACTCCCCGTTCAAAGTTTGGAACGCCGGCGGCGGTGAAAACGGAGGCATGGTATGGTATGGCAGAGCTGATCCTGCTGGACGAAACCCCAAGCACCAACGATGCGGCAAAAGAGCTTGCCCGCAGCGGTGCAGCCCATGGCACAGCCGTACTGGCGGCCCGCCAGTCGGCGGGTCGGGGAAGAATGAGCCATTCTTTCTGTTCGCCAGAAGGAGGGTTGTACCTGAGCGTCGTTTTACGGCCAAATCTGCCGCCGGAGCTGCTGCCGCTGTGTACCCCATTGGCAGCTGTGGCAGTCTGCCGCGCCCTGGCTAAGGAAGCCGGCGTTGAATGCAGAATCAAATGGGTCAACGATCTGCTGCTGCAGGGAAAAAAGCTCTGCGGCATTCTCTGCGAAGGCGTATCCGGTGCGGTAATCTGCGGTATCGGCGTGAATCTCCGCGAACCATTCAACGGATTTCCCTCCGAGGTGCGGGACCTGATTGCTGTTTTACCCGCTGCGGTTGACCGTATAGTACTGGCGCGGGCAATCCTGCGGGAACTGCTGGATCTGTGTGCCGTGCTGCCCGATACGGAGTTTTTGAATGAATACCGGGAGCGCAGCGCGGTGCTGGGACGTACCGTGACCGTCCGTGACCCGGCAGGCAATTTTGACGCCCGTGCGCTGGCCATCGATGACCTCGGCGGACTGGTTCTTTCTCTTCCGGGTGGCCGCCTCCGTACGCTTCGCGCCGGAGAAATCTCTATTAAACTCAAGGAGTGACGGTATGCAAAAACCTCTTTCCATTCTGTTCTGCGGGAAATCATGCATGGTAGAAAGTCACGAATATAAAGGCTATAACGGGTTTACCGCCGTCCGGTATTACGAACCCGCCCGCCGGATGGAGCGCCTGTTCACCGGGCTGGGCCACCAATTTACGTATATTCCCTGTCACCTGATCGCCCGTCAGTTTCCCCGCACGCTTGCAGAGCTGCAGGCTTTTGACGTGGTATTTCTCTGCGATGTCGGTGCCGACAATTTCCTGCTGCTGCCGGAGATGGTGGAGGATGGCGTGCGTTGTCCCAATCTGCCACGGCTGCTGCCGGAGTATGCTGCCGCCGGGGGCGGGGTCGGTATGATCGGCGGGTATATGAGCTTTACGGGCCGCGACGGCAAGGGCCGCTGGCGCGAGACCGCGCTGGCGGAGGCGCTGCCGGTGACGATGCTCCCCTATGACGACCGGGTCGAGATCCCGGAGGGGGCGGATCTTATCTATGCGGGCGGGGACGATCTCCTGCACGGGATGCCCCGGGAATGGCCTTATATCTTCGGCTACAACCGCGTCTCTGCGAAAGCGGATGCGCAGATCCTGCTCTCATATGACGGCGACCCGATCATCACTACCGGCTGCTTTGAGCTGGGGCGCACACTTGCCTATGCCACTGACTGCACCCCTCATTGGGCGCCCGCCGCCATGGGTGAATGGGTGCATTATCCCGAGCTGTGGGATCGGCTTGCCCACTGGCTGGCAAACAAATAGAAATGAGCACCGGAAACAACAGGAGGAAAAAATGATATGCGACTTCTGATCAAGCAGCGGGTGTTCACCCTGCGGGACACGTTCGACGTCTATGACGAGCAGAATGCCCCTGTATGGTTTATTGAAAGCAAACTCTTTTCCTTTGCCAAGGAAATCTTTGTCTATGACAGCGAAAACCGGCAGGTCGCCGCCATCCGCCAACGCCTGTGGCATCTGATGCCGCGCTATGAGCTGTGGATTGGCGATCAGTACTGCGGCTGCATTCAAAAGCGCTTTTCCTTCCTGCCCCGATATGAGTTGGAATACAGCGGATGGCGGGTAGATGGAAATTTTCTCGGCTGGGACTACGATGTACTGGACGATCGGGGCGTGGTTGCCTCCATCCGAAAGGAGCTGCTGCACTGGGGCGACACCTATGTGATCGACATTTCAGACCCGGAGAACGAGCTGATCTGCCTGCTGATCGTGCTGGCCATCGATGCAGCTAACGCGCAGGCATCCCGGAACAGCTGACCCGTTTCGGCAGTCCGAAATTCTTTTCATGGATAAAAGCCCGGAAGAACCGCCAGTGCGGTTTTTCCGGGCTTTTCTATCATTTAAGCCGGGTACTGAATTCAGTTGTCCGGATAGGTATATATTCGTTGACTTGCGCACTGCTTGACTCATAAAAAGAGCATCCGGTGCTCTTTTTATACTCTGAACATCGAGGAGGAAAACCCTATTCCGGATAGCTTGACGCTTTCGGCCTTACCCGCGGCCTGCGGACGTATATATTTGCGGAGGATAGAATCTCCCTTGACGCGCCGTTGACATGAAATTCTTCCACCGAAAAACCCGCGCGCGTCAGTTCGTCCCGGTATTGAGACTCGCTCCGGCACCGGGCAGGCAGAAACGGGGTGCGCACCTCTACTTTTCTATCCCCAACCGCCGCATCCCGCGGCGAAACATAATCCATCCCTGTGATGCAGGCCCACTGTGCTGCAGAATCCACCGGGCCGTCATAGGCCTCGGCATCGTACATTTCCTTATAAAAAAGCATTGGTGCGTCCGGCTGCAGCACGGCAAAGGCATTGGCAAGATACGCCTGCCGGTCACCGTCGGCAACCAACATGTGAAGTCCCATAGCATCAAGTGCTGCATCGTACCCATCCGGCAAGCGTTCCACAACCATATCCAGCCGGGAAACCCGCGCCTGCGGGAATACGCGAAGTGACGCCTGCGCCTTTTCCAGTGCCGATGGCGCAAAATCCACCCCATGATAAATGCACCCGAGCTTTGACAAAATGACCCCGGCCGCGCCCTCACCGCAGGCAAACTCGATGATTTTTCGACCCTTGAGGCTATTCTGTTCCACCCATGCTGTCAGCGCGCTTATCAGCTCCGCGTTATCCGGCGCATGGCCCCAGCGTTCTGCCCCGGCTTCATATGCGGCCCGGTACCGCTGCTCGTACCGCTCATAATATTTTTTACTTTCCATTGGACGCACCTCCATGGATTAAAGGCGGCCTTTACGGCCGCCTTTCTTTTTATTTTTTCCGCAGCATTGTGTATGCCGTATAAAGCATCACGCCCAGCATGATCCACTGCAGCGCCGTCACGTTCATATGCTCGACAAATTGTGCGCCCAAAAACACGCCCGCCGTACCGAAAATCGTAGATACCGCCGCGATGCGGCGCTGATAACGCCCGCTTCGGACATACTGCACCGCGCCGTTAAGCGTCCCCGCGCAGCAGCCGCCCATCACCAGCGGCAGCACCGCCAGCGGGGTAAGCCCCATGGACAGGTAGAGTGCCATCAGCGGCGCCTTTACCCCAAAGCCAATCATATTGACCGCACCCAGCAGAAACACCACCGGCAGCATCCAGCACAGCGTCGCCGCAGAAAAGCCCAGGCGCTCGCCGCCGCCCGCACCGAAGCCCACCATCTTAATCAGCATGACGGCGGCCGACACCGAAATGGCGACGCCCATGGCGATGCGGATCACCTCGCCCGAAAGCCGGGAAACGAAACGCACGCCGAGGATAGAGCCAAGTGCCTGTGCAATAATGCACAGCGCCAACGTCGTCGGATGGATTTCCACCGAGGAGATATAGAGCAGGGAGATCGCTGTCATTGGTACGCCCGCCGCCGTCACCAGTGTGCCGGGCAGTCGTGCGTCATCCACCAGCCTCATGCCGCGATAGGTCGGTGTACTCATAGCAAAATCCGAAATGCCAAAAGTGGCAAAAAATTGGATTGTAAAGGTAATCAGGGCGAGCTGCCAGTTTTTTCCCGGCTCGGCGTGCAGCTCCGCACGGTATCGGAGCAGGTTCGGCACAAGAAAGCCGATATAGATCAGTCCCATCGCCAGAATAGCGGCCATCAGGAGTTTGGTAATCAAAAGGGGTCCTCCTCTGAAATTTCGTTTTCCGTAAGATTTTTGATCGGCGCGTCATCGATACCCAGGTCGTTCCCAATCACTGCGCCGGATTTTACCGCGCCGCGGCCGTATTTTTCCCGTATCCCATCCACGGCGGACTCCAGCCGTTCCCGCTTCTCCCTCTTTTCTCTCTGTCCCTCGCTCCAGAGCATCATCTGCTCAAAGCTCTCCCCGTCACGGATAAGATTTTCTCCGGTGACGGTCAGCATTCGGATTGGTTTCTGTGGACTCCAATTTGCTCGCCACAAATCCAGACAGGTCTCGGTGAGCTGGGATGCGAGATGGGATGGCATCTCCAACCGGCGCTGGCGGACGATGGAGTGCATCTCCGTATCCTTGATGGTCAGCTGTACCGTCTGGCACTTCACGCCATGGCGGCGCATCCTGGCCGCCACCTGGTCAGACAGCGTGGCGATGCCGGTGCGCACGTCGCTTTCGCCCACAAGATCGCGGCGGAAAGTCATGCCGTTGCCGACTGACTTTGCGGGCGTCTCTTCGTTATAGGGCGCTACCGGGCTTTGGTCCTCTCCGCGGGCATAGGCGGAAAGCTGGGTACCCAATTTGCCCAGACGTTTTTCTAACAGTCTGGGATCCGTGTGCGCCAGATCACCAATTGTCTTGATATTGAGGGCGCGCAGGGACAGTTCGCTCTGCTTTCCGACGAACAACAGCGTATTTACAGGCAAAGGCCAGACGATGCGCGGCACGTCCGCCCGAGCGATAACCGTTGTGGCGTCCGGCTTTTTATAATCGCTGCCCAGCTTGGCAAACACTTTACAGAAAGATACGCCAACCGAAACAGTCAATCCCACCTCCCGCCGGATACGTACCCGCAGCGCGTCGGCCACCTCGGGCCCGCTGCCGAACAGATGGGTACTGCCGGTGATATCGAGCCAGCTCTCATCAATTCCAAAGGGCTCCACCAGGTCGGTATAGGTCTGATAAATCTCGTTGATGATATGCGAATACCGGGAATACTCCCCATGATGGGCACGCACCAGTACCAAATCGGGGCATTTGCGCCGCGCCTGCCAGATGGTCTCAGCGGTACGTACGTCGTATTTTTTTGCCAGCTCGTTTTTGGCCAAAATAATGCCATGGCGACTCTCCGGGTCTCCACAGACCGCCATGGGCACCGTGCGGAGTTCCGGCCTTAGAATGCTCTCAACTGAGGCGAAAAAACCATTGCAATCGCAGTGGAGGATCACCCGGTCGCTCATACTTTCAGCCGTGACAGCACCTGCCCGATCGGCTCGCGAAATAACAGATCCGCGTCACCGTCGGCGGGCGTCGGGTCGCGATTTATCAGAGCCAGCCGCTGGCCGCCGTAATACCCCAGCAGACCCGCCGCCGGCCAGACTGCCAGCGATGTACCGCCCACCAGCAGCAGATCGGCTTTCTGAAGAAACTGCGCCGCGCTTTCCATCGTGTTTGGATCCAGCGATTCTTCATACAGCACCACATCGGGCTTGATTGCGCCGCCGCAGGGACAGCGCGGGATGCCTTTGCTGTGCAGGACATACTCCGCGTCGAACATCCGCCTGCAACGCACGCAGTAATTCCGGTGTACGGACCCATGCAGCTCCAGCACCATTTTGCTTCCCGCCTTCTGGTGCAGACCATCGATGTTCTGGGTGATAATGGCGGACAGCTTTCCCGCTTTCTCCAGCTCTGCCAGCTTCCGGTGGGCAGCGTTGGGCTGCGCGTCCAGACACAGCATCTTTGCGCGGTAAAAACGGAAGAACTCCTCCGGATTCCGGGTATAAAAGCTGTGACTCAAAATGGTTTCCGGCGGATAATCATACTGCTGGTGATAAAGGCCGTCCACGCTGCGAAAATCGGGGATCCCGCTCTCCGTGCTGACGCCCGCGCCGCCGAAAAAAACAATGCGGTGGCTTTCGTTCACCCACGCCTGCAGCGTTTCGCTGTCCGTCATAAAACAGCCTCCTTTTAATTCATATCCGCGTTTATCTTTTATCTTTTAAACAATGTCCAAAAGTTCTTCCAGCTTTTGAATTTCATAAGTCCAGTTACCGGCCGCCTTTTTCCCTGCCGGATTGTACCAGCAGGTGGCGATTCCCGCGTTTTTCCCGCCCTGCATGTCGCTGGTCTCGCTGTCCCCCACAATCAGGCAATCCTCCCGCGGCGGGTCGCCCAGGGCGGAAAAAACTTTGTCGAAAAATGCCCGTTCAGGCTTCTGGCAATCCAGCAGCTCGGACACGAACACGTCGGCTGCGTCGATATATCTTGCCGCCGGAGACGCCCCCCAGCGCCGGCGCTGTACCTCCGCCGTCCCGTTGGTCACCAGCGCGAGACGGTATCCCCGTGTCCGCAGCGCAGCACACAGTGCTTCTGCACCCGGCAGTGTAAAGGAATAGCCCCCCAGCCGTTCCATATAAAAGGCGTTGGCATCCGCGGGATCATACGCATTGCCGCTGCCTTCCAGAAACTCTGCCCAGCGGGCGACGGTCAATGCCGGCTTTGTAACCTCGCCCCGGTCGAATGCCTGCCACCAGCGTTTATTGACGGCCTTATACCGCGCCAGCGCCGCGTCGTCCGGCACAAGGCCGCAGCGAACCAGCGTGTCGCACAGGGCACAGGTCTCTGACCGATCGAAATCCAGCAGTGTATCGTCCGCATCCAGCAGAATCAACGGATAATTCATGATTTCCCCCAATCCAATAACCTTTGCAGTTGTGCATCGTGAGAAAAAGCGCGGAATACCCCGGCTGCCGCCGCACCTGTCAAAAGACCGGAAACGACCGCTGCCAGCAGCAGCGCCGGCAAATAATTGACGACTGCCGCCGTTTTCAACGCTACGGCAGCTGCGGCGATCTGTCCCACATTGTGGGCCGCCGCGCCGCAGACGCTGATACCGTAGACAGACAGGCGTGTCCGGCGTGCCAGCGTCATGCACAGCAGGGCCAGCAGTCCGCCGCCCAGCGAAAACCAGAGCCCCGACAAGCTGCCGGCAAACAGGCCTCCCAGAAAACAGCGGGCCAGCAGTACCCACAGCGCCGGCCACGGGCCTAGAAAACATAAGGCAAACAGCGTCACGATATTTGCCAGGCCCAGCTTGATCCCCGGAAGGGGCACCAGCAGCTGCAGCGGCAGCAGCCGCTCAAAATAAGACAGCGCCAGCGCCAGCGCGGTCAAAACGGCGCACAGCGCCAGTTGTTTTGCAATCTTCATACGCTCACCCGACAATTACGTCTGCGTCGCCACCCTCGATGTAGACGGCGACATGATTAGGCAGACAGACGATACTGCTGCCGGGCCGGGAAACGGCACCCTGATGTACGCAATCCTGCCCGGGACAGGTGGATGATTCGATGAAGACCTTTCCGTCTTTAACCCGAATCACGTTTTCATACGTGCCCTCTACCACATACGTGGTATCCGTTTTAAGCGGCAGGCGTGCCAGTACGGCCCCGTCCTGTAGCACGACCACCGTCCCGTCGCCCCCGGCGGGTGAAAACCAGAGCCGCCAGCCCAGCAGCAGCGCACACAGCACCACCGCCGCACACAGCAGCCAATCACGTCTGTTCGGTTTCCAATTGGGAAGTCGCACCATATCCGCTCCTAAATTCTCTGTCCGTATGCCTGCCTTCCGGTGGGTTGCCTATTTGCGCAGCATCTCTTCTGTCAAAAGAATACCCTCCCGACGGGTATACGCCCGCTTCAGCGGGGGCTCCCGCAGACCCGCCGCGGCGCACAGCGCGGCAAAATCATCTCCGGTCACCGACGCGGCAATGTCCCGCACGATCCCCAACCCGTCGGCCCAGAACAATGCGCCGGCATAAGGATGTTTCGTGCTCAGGCGGCCTAGCTTCCGTCTTCCCGCCATGCGGGCGTGAACGCGCTCCCGCCGCTGGTCAGGCGGGCACAGCATCATGCAGAGCTGCCCCCACAGCAACGGCTCATCCGGCCGCACGTCGTTCATACGGAAGGCCACGGGGACGTTCAGCTCCGCCAGCGTACGAGCCGCCTCGAAACAGGGGTCGGTCGCCGGCAGGTCGGCAAAGGGTGCGAGACGCAGCAGCTCCCCCACCGGCACAACGCGGTAGCCGTGCTCCGCCAGCAGTCGGAGTTGCTCCGGAAGGGCAGAGGCCACCGGTGTCAGTCCATTCATGTCGCAGCCGTCTTTCTGAAAAATGATCTGCCCGCAGAAAAAATCTTCATCGCGTACCAGCGCCGTACGCACCGGCGCAACCATCGCCTCCACTGCCGCGGCATAATCCGATTTGGGCAGCCAGCCGCCGCCGTCGAAGGAGGCCGCCATGTATTGATACCCTATCAGTTCATAGATGTCATAAGCGCTGAGGCCGCCGCGGATATTATCGATATAATGCGGCGGACGCGACAGACGGAGGGTATACCGATACTGTGTCTCCAGCAGCCGGTGTAGCGTCCGCAAATCGTCTTCTACCGCCGCAGCGTCGGGCAGCGGCCGCCGCTGCCGATAGACCGGACTAAACCCAAACAGCCGGTGGCGGTAGCCGTGATTGGATAGCTCAAACCCGTTTTTCAGCAGATAATCGATGAGCTCCGGGCAATTTTTTGCGCCGCCGCGTTCATCTTCTTGGATCCGTGGATAGTGATCAAAAGCCAGCCCGCCCCAGTAAAACCCGCCGGGTTTCCCCGCCGTGTCGGGATAATTCTCCGAAGTATCACCCACCACGTCAAAGGTAGCGTGGAAGCCGTATGCGAGCAGCGCGTCGGCCAGCAGTTTTGTCAGCGGCACGCCGGAGCCCACATCGGGGTTGGCGGGAAGGGCCATCGGACCGTCGTCAAAGGTCATGGCACAAACGCGCTCCCGCGTATACACCCGTTCGATGCGCCGTACCGGCGAAAGAAAACGGTCCTGCCGCTCCCGCACCAGCGCCTTACGCCGGTGATTCAGCTTTCTTGCCCAATCGTAGAGGATCATATGCTTCCCCCAATCTCAAAGACTGCACCGCGGGCAATGCACCGGGTATCGGACCGCAGCGGAGCCAGAGGATCAAGCACGCAGCCCGCTGCCGCCTTGCCGCATTGCCGCAGGGCGCGCCGGTATTCTCCCCGTTGAAAATGCCATTTGGCATAAAAAAGTGCCTCCCCCGTCATCGGGGAATACCTGCCGCTGATGCGTCCGCCCGGTACCGCCAGCTCCCGCCGCAGGTCTGTGAGCGAGGCACCGGCAGGCAGGTCAAAAATCCGGGCGACGGTCCCGATCTGCCAGAGCAGGTGGGCGTCGCTGCCCGCTGATACCGGCAAATGTTTTCGTTCTGCCAGCATCATAGCCTGATCGTTAGCCCGCTGCTTCCGGCCGGTATTGCCGCCGTTAAAGGCCTCCACACCACAAAGATCCGGCAGCATCGTCTCAGAAAACCGGTGACCGCGATAGGGATGTGCCGCAAACAGCAGTGCATCCTGGCTCACAGCGAAAGCACACACCTCCCGGAACGGAAAAAAGCCCTCGGTATTTTTCCGAAGCCCGGCTTTCTGCGGATCTTCTTTTAGAAAATAACATAAAATATGTCCCCGTTCGGTGCTCAATTCCACGGCGGGAATGATCAAAAGCCCTGCCGGCGCATGTCCAAGAGCTTCTTCCGATCCGGAAAAGCTGTCATGATCGGCGATGGCAACGCCTGAAAGACCCTGCCGGCGTGCACTTTCAAAGATCGCCGCCAGCGGGGTCTCGCAATCATAGGAATATTGGCTGTGAATGTGCAGATCAAATCGCTGCTGCATAATTTCCCCCGTCCCCGCACGGGGCGGCAGATGTATATTTTCCCGAGCATCGGGCGAAAACACAGGTCTGCCCGGTCGGTTTAGAAACCTGCCGCGTCACGTCAATGGCCCGGACTTCCGGCGATCCGCACAGTACACGGTAACAACATCTACCGTTCCCGCCGTAGCAGCGCCTGCCGGAGATAAGCGTACCCCGGCCTCCGGTCCGTGCTTTCCAGCACGCCGTCAGGCAGAGAAAAGGCATCGTGTATAGCGGAAAATCCTTTAGCTAGATGCAGTCGCGTCAGATAGGCGGCGGCTGCCGCCAGATTGGACAGGCAAAACCCCATCTTTACGCCCGTTTCATATGACGGGCCTGCATTTCCCTGCAGCTGCTCACCTTTCGCGGCACGGACATACGCATCTGAAAAACCGCTTTTGCTCACCCGTGTCAGTGGAAAGGTACCCCATATACGGGGGTTGATCTCCATCAATACGGGCCGGTTGATCGTACCGCGGAATTCCACCATGGCGATGCCGCGCCATTCAAGAGCACTCAGCAGTGTCAGCGCCCGCCGCACCAATCCGTCGTCCCAAATCGTCTCACAGGTAGCGGACGGCCCGCCGGTAATCGGGTATTCCCGCAGCCGGCGATGACAGATAATTGACACCGGCCGGCTCTCCCGGTCGAATACGCAGGAAACACCAAACCCGTCGCCGTCGATATATTCCTGGATCAGCGGAGGCTCCTGCCCGTGCGCGGCGGCATATCCGCACATCCGCTCCCACGTATTTTCCAGCTGCGCCCGATCCCCGCAGACAGCATACCGCTGCGCGGCGTGCAGGGCCAACCGTTCGCCGTCCCGGTATTTGACCACGGCAGGCAGCGTCGCCGCCGCAGGCATGTCCCAACTCCGGGGCGTCTCTACCCCCAGTTGTTCGGCCAGGGCCAGCACACGCGCCTTGTCCCCGGCCAGACACAGCTGCGTCGGCGTCGGGACCAAAGCGCTGGACTCCGGCTGCTCCGCCAACGCAGCGATGGTTTTTGCCCCAACGGGGAAAATTACCGCGCTGCGCCGTTCGGCCTCCCTGCGGGTGGCCTCGGCACGGGATGCGCCCTCCGTATCCTCTGCAGCCGTCCAGCCGGCAAGACAGCGGCTAAGCGCCGCCGGTGGCGGCGTATTGGAGCCAAAGTGCAGCCCATACACCGTATGACCTGCATCTGCCAGATCCCGCACCGCCGCCAGAGCCATCCGGTAGCGGAGATCGGTCACCAATACATTCATCGTCTTGTTTTGGAGGCCTCGGCGGGCGCCATGATGCCCAGCGCCTCTTTCTGGTTTTCAATTATGACGTCGGTGCGCTGGCCGCCGTACTCGCCGTCCAATGTCCAAGAGATCGGCACCTCAGAATGGAGGTGGAGCGACTGCGTCTTAAAAGTATACACAAGGTCGGATTCCATTTCTCCCATCAGAAAGGTATTGATGAGCGGGGTCAGCTCCAACGCATTCCCCGGCTTTTTGACGAGGATAACCTCCATCAGCCCGTCGCACATGGATGCGTCGTTGCGCTCGCCCATCGGAAGGCCGGCCACATAACGGCTGTTGCTGACAACGCCGACCAGAATGTCGTCCTCAATAACACCGCCGTCATATTCCAGCCGAATAGGATATGCTTGAATGGTCGGTAGACGGCGGGCACCCTCCAGCAGATAGGCCAGTTTTCCCAAAGCGTTTTTGGTCTCCTGCGGCGTGACATAAGGCACATCGGTAAAGGCCCCGAAGGCGGCAACATAGGCAAAGTAGGAGTTGTTAAACTTCCCCACATCAAAATAAACCAGCTGACCCTCCATTGCCACTTCCGCCGCCGCCTCCATATTGCGCGGCAATGAAAAACTGGCCGCGAAGTCGTTGGTGGTTCCGGCCGGAATATAGCCCAGCGCCGGCGGCGTTTCACAGCGCATAAGTCCATTGACCGTCTCGTTCAGCGTTCCGTCACCGCCGCTGCACACCACCATGTTAAAATTTGCGGCCTGTTTTGCCACCACATCCGGCAGTTCACCGGAGCGTTGGGTAATATAAACGGATACCTCATATCCGCCCTTAACAAACCGGTCGACAATGCCCAGCAGCTTATTCCGCACGGCAGACTTTCCCGCGTGCGGATTGATAAGCAATAAAAGTTTCTTTTTTTCAGTCATAATGAGCGCTCACCTCATTTGATGAATTTTACCTTATGCGGGTATAAAAGTCAAGCTAAGGCATTGTAACCCACAGCGGGTTCAGGTATAATAATTTTCATTGCGTTTCTTATACTAAACTCTGCCGAAGAGGATCTGTCAATGAAAAAACTATCCGCCCGTACCGTTGCGCTGCTCTGCACTGTTTTCTGCAGCATCTCCTGGGGATTCTCGTTTCTCTTTACCAAATTGGCGTTTGAAGCCGCTCTTCCGCCGGTTCTGCTGGCGGTTCGGTTCCTAACCGCATTCACGCTGATGAATGTTGCCCTGGTTCTTCGCAAGAAGACGTTTACCCTTCGGGGACGGCCCTGGAAACAGCTTCTGGCGCTTGGCCTAGTACAGCCGGTCTGCTACTTTCTCTGCGAAAGCTACGGCATTGAAAACAGTACCTCATCCTTTGCCGGAACAATGATCGCCCTGATTCCTATCCTGTCGCTGATTCTTTCGGCAGTTATGCTCGGGGAACATACAAACCTGCGGCAAAAATTGTTTACTGTCCTCTCGGTGGCCGGCGCGGTGATGACGAGCTTGGGCGGCATCGGCGGCGAGGTCAAGCCGGTGGGCATCGTTCTGTTGCTGGGTGCGGTGCTGTCGGGTGGTCTTTATAATGTTCTCAGCCGGAAGACCTCCTATTCCTTTGACGCGTTTGAGCAGACCTATTTCATGCTGGGGATGGGCGCAGTAGTTTTTACGCCCATGGCTCTTTGGTTCACCCGCTCGGATTTCTCCGGCCTCGTGCTTGCTCCGCTCGCAAGCGGCAAGTTTTGGCTGGCTGTCTCCTTCCTTTCCGGCGTATGTTCAGTCGGTGCATTTCTGCTGATGAATTACGCCCTGTCCCGTGTACCGGCACCCGTGATAGCGCCATTGGGCAACCTGATCACGGTGGTCTCTATTCTGGCCGGCCTCCTCTTCCTGCATGAAAGCTTTACCATTTTACAGGCACTCGGCGCGGTGGTTATTGTACTGGGTGCCATAGGCGCCAGCTTTTCCGGTCCAAAATACCGGCTTGACAATCCCTCCGGCTCCGAGTAAACTATTAATATAAAATCAAGAATAGTTCTTAAATTTTGAAAGGAGTGTCCGTATGAAAGATCTGAAAGGCAGCAAGACTGAGGCAAACCTGATGGCCGCTTTTTCCGGTGAGTCCATGGCGTTTACAAAGTATAATTACTTCTCTTCCAAGGCGCGCAAAGACGGCTATGAGCAGATTGCCAATATCTTTGCAGAAACCGCGGGAAATGAAAAAGAGCATGCCAAGCTATGGTACAAGCTGCTGCATAACGGAATCGGTTCCACGGAAGAGAATCTTCAGGCCGCGGCCGACGGCGAACACTATGAATGGACCGATATGTACGCCGGCTTTGCCCGCACCGCGCGGGAAGAGGGGTTTGACGAGATCGCCAAGCAGTTCGAAGGTGTCGCCTCTGTGGAAAAGCTGCATGAGGAGCGCTATCTTAAGCTTCTGGAAAACGTAAAGGGAAAACTGGTATTTTCCAAGGACGGAGACGCCGTATGGCAGTGCCTAAACTGTGGTCATGTGGTCATTGGCAAGACCGCACCGGAGATCTGCCCGGTCTGCCAGCATCCACAGAGCTATTTTCAGCTTCGCAGCGAAAATTATTAAGCCAAATATCAAAGTAAGGCGGACGGCCCTATGGGCCGTCCGCCTTACTTTTTACACTCGCCAAAGGATCACAGCTGTCCGAAACGGGTATGAAAAATCTATGTTCCATCCTGCTTTTCATATATTCTGGCCGCTTCATACGAGTCGCGCACATCCGGCAGCGAACAGAGAATTGTGGTCACTCCGCGACCTTAAATAAACGCGATTTTTTAAATGATTTCTTCCTTTCGGTAATACAGCGCCGCATACGCCAACAACAGCGCATACCAGAAGCCGGAGGTCACGGAGAACAGTACATGTCCTGCAATCAACAGGTACCCGGTGCACAGCCCGACTCCAGCCAGCAGCGCCAGTCCCTGGACATCAAAGCGCCGAAACACGTTTCCGACCAGCCGCACGCCCTCCCGGAAATAAAGCCACAGCATCGCAATAAAGCCCAGCACACCATAATAGAAGAACACCTCAAGAATGTCCATCTCAATGACTTTTTCCTGTGTTCCCCGGCCGACGCCGAATAGTGCTGACAGCGGCAGGCTCTCCTTCCACATACGGAAGGCATTCGCCAGCTTATACTGCCGTCCACTGAGGATGGAGTTTAGCACACCCGCGCTCGGCGCTACTACGGCCGGATGCTCGATGGATTGGATGATGGTAGTCGCCACGTCGGTGGGGGCGAATAGCTTGAGTACCAGCAATGTCAGAAATACGCCGACCAGTATGCACAAAAACCGGAGTACAGGATTCCGCTCTTTTTTTACAATCGCCCGCCACAGCGCCCAGCCGAGCATCACGACCAAAATAAAGCCCAATCCCAAAAACGCGGTCTTTGTTCCGATCAGGAGCAGCGCCGCCACAGTAAAGGCTGGCGGCAGCACATAGCATAGCCAGCGCCATACACCGCCCCGGAGATTTACCACCCTGTAAAAGGATGCGATCGATAGCGGAAGCAGCAGCATCAACACAGCGGTGATGTCATTGCCGGAGTAGAAAAAGCCCCGGCAGCCGCGGAAGCCGAACCGATCTCCATAAGTATAATAACCTACGCCGAACAGATAAGGAAGCACGACGGCCAACGAAAGCATCGCCGCCGAAAAACGGAAGCAGCGGTCAAACAGGGTAAGCAGCTCACTTTTCGAAATGCCGCTGTCCTTGAACACCCGCGTATAGCATAAAAGGGCCGCCAGGTTGAAGCCAAAGCGGATGATATACTGCACATCACTGCTTAGGTCGACGGCATAAAAGTCCTGTACCTCCAGCAAAAAAGAGACGACAAATACGATGCCCACCGGCAAAACGGTCAGCACCGCTTTCCAATCTCTCTTTGCCAATAGGTAAAAGGCCATTACCAGCAGCACCAGCATCCGCGCCAGCAAGCTGGGCGAAACGCCGGGCAGTGCATAGGTCTCGGACATTTTGGTATATATGCCACCAAAAATATCGAGAAACGGATTAACAAACAGAAAAAACAGGAAAAAGCGTTCCAGCTTACCGCAGAATGCCTTCATGGCGCACGCTCCCGTCGGATAAATTTTCACATAAGGAAAGTATAGCAAAAAATCATAGCGTTCGCAACTATACTACCTGGAAGATATAAAATTTAAGATAGTCGGTCTCCGGCACAGTCCAGAGAATGGGGTGATCAGGCGCCTGCTGCCGGGCCTCCACCTGCTTGAGCGTCACGCCCGCGTCCCGTGCAGCCGATGCCAGCAGGCGTTCAAACAAATCGCTGCCCATAAAATGAGAACAGGAACAGGTGGCCAGAAAGCCACCCCTCGGCAGCAACTTCATCGCCCGGTAGTTGATCTCCTTATAGCCTCGCTCCGCTCCGGCAACGGTCCGCCGACTCTTGGTAAAGGCCGGCGGGTCAAGGACAACGAAGTCATAGGGCGCGTGTTCCGCGCACAGCTTCGGCAACAGATCAAAAACGTCGGCCGCCAGAAAGTCCATCTGTCCGGACAGACCGTTTCGTTCGGCGTTAGCCCGTGCCAACGCCACGGCACTCTCCGAGATATCCACCGCCGTCACCTGCTTCGCGCCGCCCAGCGCCGCGTTAAGGGCAAAGGAACCGGTATGGGTAAAGCAGTCCAGCACGGCATGTCCCGCCGCCAGCCGCTGGATCTCCCGCCGGTTATATTTCTGGTCAAGAAAGAATCCGGTTTTCTGTCCGTTTTCCACATCCACCAGATACCTGACACCGTTTTCAACAATCTCGGTTTCCGGTGCGCCCGCCCGGGGTGTGCCGTTCCACCATCCCTTGTCCAACGGCAGGCCCTCCAGCGTCCGGATTGCCACGTCGTTGCGCTCGTAAATCCCGCGGATACCATCCAGCTGCGTAAGCAGCGCCCGAAAGATCATATCCTTCCGCTGCTCCATGCCGAAAGAGAGCACCTGTGCCACCAGTACGTCGGAGAACCGGTCCACCGTCAGTCCGGGCAGTCCATCCGCTTCGCCAAAGATCAGGCGGCAGCAGGAAAAGTCGCCGCCCATGACGGCGCGGCGATAATCGAGTGCATATTTGACCCGGCGGGTAAAAAATTCCTCTTCAAACCGCTCGTTGGCGTTGTCGGACAAAAGCCGCACAGCAATTTTGCTGTGCTCGCTGAACAGGCCGGTGCCCAGGTAGGACCCCTTGACGGAAAAAACGTCGGCTAGGCACCCGTTGGTAAGCCCGTCCCGGCCGGAAACGATCTCCTCTGCATAGACCCAGGGATGCCCGCGGCGAACCGATGCCTCACCCTTCGGCGTAACTGCGAGGGCGAGAAATCTACGTTCCTGCTTCATCGTATTCCATCCTCAAAAAAAGCCACACGACACTTTCCTGCCATCTTCGCCGTATACATTGCCTTGTCCGCCTCCTCGTAGAGCTGGCCGAAACTCTTTCCACCGCCCCGGAAAAATGCAACGCCCACGCTGCAGCCGAGCGGCGGCTCCTCCTCCGATCTTCCCTGACAAAAGGCAGGTGCGTTGAACACTGCTTGGATCTTCCGCTCCACGGCCTCCCTAGATGAAATATTCTTTAAAAACACGATAAATTCATCTCCGCCCATCCGTCCGACTACATCGGTTCCACGAAACAGCTCGCGCAGTCCGGCGGCCGTCTCCCGCAGCACCTGGTCTCCGTAAGGATGCCCCTTCCGATCATTGACCTGCTTGAAAAAATCCAGATCAATGAACAAAAGAGCATGCGTTCCCTCGGCACCATAGCCAAGGATGCACTCTTCAATCTGTTCCATAGCGCTTTTACGGTTGAGTACGCCGGTCAACGGGTCAACTTCCGCTTTGTGACGCAGAAGCATACGCTTGCGGATCTCTTCGTCCATATCGCGCAAAAAGAGCATCAGCCGCAAATTTCCGTTAAATTCCGTCCGGTAAAGCCAGGCGGTGAATTCAATCCAGCGAAACCGCTTTTCACCAAAATGCAGACCGACGATATGCGAAAACTGCCGTATGCCGTTTTTATAGTCCTCCTGCAGCTTCTGAAGTGAATACCGCGCAAAAAGTTCTTCCCGGCACTCTTCCTTTGCCAGCATCGCCGCGCTTTTCACCAAATCGGAAAAAGAACCTTCCGTCCTAGGCGCCATAATCGTGCTCCAGACCGTGCCGTCCAGGTGCAGAATCCGATTCTCGGAAATATCTGCTTCCATCACATCCGCCAAGGCCCGGGTGGGCTGCCCCCATCGCCCCAGTTCCTTTTCCAGCATTGCCTGTGCCGTTACATCCCGCCCTATACCGTATACACCGATCGTATGTCCCTTGTCGTCACAAACAGGATATTCAAAAACGGAAGAATACTGGTGCTGCTCGTCGCCCGTCATCCGGCCAAGTTGAAAAGAACTCGGCATACCGGTCTCCAGCACCTTCCGGTCTGCTTCCGCATAGCGGGCAGCTTCTTCTTCCGAAAACAGATCCTGATCGGTTTTCCCATAAAGTTCGCAGGCGTCCCGGCTGCCTGTCAATGCGGCAAACGCCTTTGACACATGCATATATCGAAGCGACCGATCCTTAAAATAAATAAGGTCCGCCGTATTTTCCAAAATTGTATTTAACGCGAAATACCCGAATTCCTCCCGTAATCGGCTTTCATCCATACTTTTTACCTCCCGTCGGCGGTTCCGGATCTTATATCCGCCGCCCGCTGAAAATACTCTGCTTGGCTTTGTGCATCACACGTCGAACAGCAATACCCGAGCCGGCGTCCCATCATCATAGATCACGTCCGGCTGGTTCTCCAGCACGGTGTAGCGGCCGCCGGTTGCCTCTCCCACAATAGAAGGCCAAAAATAGCGGCAACGGTGTTTTTCGGATGCAGTTTCAGCTCCCATCGGCCCGGGAACCGCTGCAGCAGCGCTCGCACGGCAAAACGGCCTACTCCCTGTCGGCGGTATTTATACAATATGCAAAATTCCGATATATTATACCTTTTGTTATCTGTCTGGGCCTCACACGAACCTCTGACCATGGCAAATCCGGCTAAGTTCCCATCCGCTCGGATAAAAAACGCATAACGGCCAGGTTCTGTCCAATAACAGTCCAGCCAGTCATATCCGAAAAGCCCCAACGGGGATACGTCCCGCAGATCATACTGGAAAAACTCATAGTCATATTTTTCCAGAAGATTAGAAAGAATCGGCTTTTCAAACGGCGCGACCGGATCCAACGTCAGCTTTATATCACAGCACCACATAGATATCCGTTTTCTCGGTACCACCATCGGCCGGCAAAAATTGCAGCCAGTAATTCAAAAAGAAAACCGTGCTCCTCCCCCGACCGCCGCCCGGTGCAAAATGCGTCGGGCGGCATGCCGTGCGTCTCCGGATAAAAGGCCGCTGACGCGACCCCGGATGCCGGACGGGGTTGGAGAACGGTTACTATTTTGCGTACTCGACAGCGCGGGTCTCCCGAACCACATGAACCTTAATCTGACCGGGATAATTCAATTCATCTTCAATTTTTTTGGACAATTCCCGGGCCAGCAGAACCATATCGTCGTCCTTGACCTCGTCGGGCTTGACAATAATACGGATCTCGCGGCCCGCCTGGAAGGCAAAGCACTTATCCACGCCGTTCATGCTGCCGGCCAGCTCCTCCAGTTTTTCCAGCCGCTTGATATACGCTTCAAGGTTCTCGCGGCGTGCTCCGGGACGCGCAGCGGAAATCGCGTCAGCAGCCTGAACCAAGCAGGCAACAATCGTCTCGGCCTCCACATCGCCGTGATGGGCATGAATGGCATGGACGATCTCATCTTTTTCATGATATTTCCGGGCCAGGTCAACGCCGATATTGACATGGCTGCCTTCGACCTCATGCGTGACAGCCTTCCCAATGTCATGAAGCAATCCGGCGCGTTTTGCCAGAGCGATCTGCTGTGTTGGCAGGCCGAGTTCTGCGGCCAGAAGGCCAGCAATATGTGCGACCTCGATGGAATGATTCAGCACGTTCTGTCCATAGCTGGTGCGGTAACGCATCCGTCCCAGCAGCTTGACCAATTCCGGATGAATGCCGTGGACTCCGGTTTCAAACATAGCGCGCTCGCCTTCCTGGCGGATGGTAACATCTACTTCTTTCTGCGCTTTCTCTACCGTCTCTTCGATGCGGGCAGGATGGATGCGTCCATCGGAAATTAACTTCTCCAGAGACAGCCGCGCCACCTCGCGGCGTACGGGGTCAAAGCTGGAGAGCGTGATGGCCTCCGGCGTATCGTCGATAATAAGATCCACACCTGTCAAGGTCTCCAGAGTACGGATATTTCGGCCCTCACGACCGATGATCCGCCCCTTCATTTCATCATTGGGCAGCGGCACCACCGAAACGGTAGCCTCGCTGGCGTGATCGGCGGCACAGCGCTGGATCGCCACAGAGATAATCTCCCGCGCTTTCTGGTCGGCATCATCCTTTAACTGGCGTTCGATTTCTTTCAGCTTGATCGCTGCATCGTGCCGCGCATCGGCCTCTACCTGAGAAATAAGATAATTTTTAGCATCTTCAACAGACAGCCCGGAAATTTTCTCCAGCGTTTCCATTTGCTGCTGCTTTATAGTCCCGATTTCCGCCTGCTGATCTTCCAGCTGGCGAAGCCTCTGACTGAGTTTTTCCTCTTTGGCCTCAATACTTTCGTACTTTTTGTCCAGGGCCTCTTCCTTTTGCTGAATACGGCGCTCCTGCTTTTGAACTTCGGCACGCCGTTCCTTACATTCGCGTTCGTTCTCAGTACGGATGCGCAGCGCCTCTTCCTTGGCCTCAACGCCGGCTTCCCGTTTCTTGGTCTCGGCAGTCTTGATCGCTTCGTTGACGATACGGCGGGCTTCCTCTTCGGCTGTGCCGATCTCCTTTTCCGCTACCTTCGCGCGGTACAGGTATCCGATAAACACACCGGCAGCAGCCGTGACCAACAACGCGCAGATCCAGATGATTGTGCTGGTATGCACGTTTCGCTCCTCCTAATCTATTTCAAGTTACGGCGTCTCGCGTAGAAACGCGTACAAAACGCCATATTAGGTATATTTTATAGCTTGACTTACTAGATGTCAAGAAAATCCATCCATACGCCCTCAAATCTTTCGTTGCTCCTTTTGACAGCGGAACGTCCATCTGTTATAATACGTTTGTATTTGACAGGATTTACAGAGTATTTAAGGACGGTGCGGCTTGAAGGGAAAACGACTGTTCGCGTTGCTGCTCACAGCGGCGCTTATCATTGCCGGCGCGGCGGTCTATGCCGGCGGCGGGACTGCTAATGACCCGCTGGTTACTTTGTCATATCTCCGCGATATATTTACCCGTCCGGTGGAGCAGAAGCTGGCCGAAGGCGGGGATCAGTTGCTGCAAAGCAGCCTTACAAAGCTGGACCCCCAGACTTACTCTGCCGCGCTGGGTACAAAGCTGGACAGCGCGCTGACGGCGGCGCTGGAAACCCGGGTAAATCAGCGCGTTGCCGAAAAGCTGGCCGCGCTGAAAAGTCAGGTTCTGCTGGTCAATATGAAGCAGTTATCCCTGAATAAAGGGGATCGGATTGTCGGCGCACCCGGTGCGGGCGTCGTTTTGACTTCCGGGGCGGGAACGATCTGCGGCGGCAGCGGTTTGTCGGTACTCAACATTACTGCCGGCAGCCTGCGCACGCCCGGCTCCGCCATTGCGTCGGGCGTCTATTATATGGTGCTGGCCGACGATGGCAGCGGGGTGGCAATCACCTCCGACACCGCCACCGTACTGGTACGCGACAGCTATCGGGTTGTTTCCGCCTATGCGGCACAGTACACAGACTATGCCGATGCGCTCCGGACACTGGGGCTGTTTTACGGTAGCAACAAGGGATATGAGCTGGAACGCGCCCCCACCCGTCAGGAAGCGCTCATTATGCTGATCCGTCTGCTGGGAGAAGAAAAAGATGCTCTTGCATATACTGAAACGGGCACCTTCGGTGACGTAACCGGCTGGGCAGACGGGCAAAAATATATCCATTATGGCGAACATATGGGGTATACCAACGGCAACGGCGTAATGTCCGACGGCCGCACAAAATTTTCGCAGTATGATTCCGCCAGTCTCGACATGTACCTGACCTTTGTTCTGCGGTCGCTGGGCTATAACGACAAAGCTGGTGATTTCATCTGGAACAGCACTTCCCGCACGCTGGCGGTACAGATCGGCCTGCTGACCGAAAACGATGTGCAAAGCATCCAAAAGGCTGGTTTGATGCGTGATCATGTGACGTACATCTCGTATCACGCCCTGTGGACAAAGCTGAAAAACAGCACCTCCACGCTGGGAGATAAGCTGGTGACTAACGGCACAATCACTCGTTCTGCATTGGATGCGGCGAAAGGTTTGAAATAAATCGCCGGTGACGCGCACAGAATGGTGCCCTCTGCAATAGTATGGACTGAGAAATCTGTTTAGGAGGGAATCACTTCTATGTACTCCTGCTGCAATCGCAGAGGCCCCGGAATCTTCGCGGGCTATCAGGCTTTCTGGATCATCGTCGTTATCGCCATCGTCATTATCTGGGTACATTACGGCGTCGGCTGCAACCGCTGCGGCAACAATAATAGCGGCTGCATGAACGACTGCGGCGACGGCTGCGGTGACGGCTGCGGCAACAACTGCGGCTGCTGATCCAAAGCGACATAAGCCAAACCTCCCGGCGCATATGCGCCGGGACTTTTTATGTCTGTTCGCCGGCCGTTTTCTTTTTCGGCGGAACATTTTCCCATTTTATGCGTCTAAAATTAAAAACGGACGCATGGTGCGCCTGGAAAGGGATGGTTTAACTGATGAAACGGAAATTTTTGAGCCTGCTGCTATGTATGCTGCTCATCTTCAGCCTTGGCCTGCCAGCCTTTGCGGCGGATGAAAGCATGGAGGAAGAGCTGACCCGCGTTACGCTGGCCGTGAAAAATACGCTGTCCATTGATGACAGCTATACCTCCTTTAAGGGGGACGTCGATGATATGGGCGCTCTCCGCTACTGGACACTGCGCTGGTCAAATGCAGGAGGAGACAGTATCCGGGTTTTGGCAACCGAGGCCGGTAAGGTAATGCAGTACCGTACAGATTCCAATTCCCTCCCCCGGCCCCTCTCGAGCAGCGGTTTTTCCCCGTCTTTTTCCCATATAACAGCCGCGGAGGCACGGGCCGCCGCCGAAAAATTCCTTACGGTTGTGCTGACCGACGCGGAAAGCGCTGTGCTGACGGACAGCACAAACACCGCCGCTGTATCCCTGCAAGGCTCGGACTATTCGCTTTCGGCACAAATCCTGCTGCACGGAGTCCCTGCCCCCTATACCGCACAGCTTCAGATCAGCGCCGAGACGGGGGAGGTCGTCAGCTTTTACCGCAGTGATTGCTATGACGCCTATGTCAACGAAGTGCCCTCCGCCGTGCCCGCAGTCTCTGCTGCTGCCGCCGCGGAAACACTGTCCGGCACTATCAACCTGGAGCTTCAGTATGTCCTGTCAGAAACCGGCAGCGGCTCCGCCGCCGTTCTGCGGTATGTGCCGATTACCGGTGACAGTTATTATGTAGATGCACAGACCGGCAAGCTGGTGAATCTGACTCAGGCCTGGGCTGACGCAAGAGGCAATGGGTCCGGAGATGAAAACGGTGCCAGCATGACTGCTGCGGACAGCGCTTCACCGGAAGCTGCGGACAAAGGGACGGGGCTCAGCGACGTAGAGCAGGCCGCCATTCAAAAGCTCAAGGATGTGCTGCCCCAGGAAACACTGGATACCGCCGCCCGCAAGGTCACGGCGTTGGGTTTGGGGCGATATACCCTTTCCCGTGCAAGCTATTCGGTGGACTGGGATACCGGAAACGTGACCTGCACGCTGAGCTATACACGCGCTTTGTCTTATGACGAACTGAACAACGTCACTCAGGATCAGTACCAAGAAGGCACCTATCAGCAGGTTAAGACGCTGCTGCTGGATGCCAAGACAGGCGCCCTGCTGCAGGGTTGGTCCTATCGCCCCTGGTATATGACGACAATAGCGACGAATCGCTCCGAACTTCAGTCCGCCGCCGACAATTTCCTTGCGCTGCACTATCCCGACTATACCGGCAGCGTAGCTCTGGCGGGCGGTGAAGGCGGTACCTTCCGCTATGACCGGACCGAAAACGGCTATTTCTACCACGGCAATTATGTATCTATCGAAATTGACCCGTCGGACGGCTCTGTCGCCAGCTTTTACGACAGCTGGACCGATAATCTCACCTTTGATTCTGCAGACGGGATCATTTCCGCCGAAGCGGCCAAAGCCGCCTACTGCGGTGTCTATACGGCCAGCCTCAGCTATATCGCCCATCCGGTATCCGTCGATGTCGGTATCCCCATCTGGCAAACCTATGCCGCCTGCTGCAGCTCCGTGGCCTACCGGTATGCGCTTGGGTATACCTATGAAACAAACGGAAGTGCCGTGCTGGGCGTAGACGCGAAGACCGGAGAGCCGGTCATTCAGACGCAAACCGTTGTGCCGGCCTATACAGACATTGGCGGCAGCTATGCCAAAACACAGATCGAGGCGCTGGCCGCGGCAGGAATCCGTTTAGGTTCCGGCGCTGCCTACCAGCCTTATACGCAGCTGACACAGAAAGATATGCTGGTACTGCTGCTCAACGCCTGTGGCTATGGCTTTGATGCCGACCATCTGGATGAAAACACACTGGACTCTCTCTACAGTGCCGCCTGGAGCCAGGGTTTCCTTCCCCGCGGCAGCCGCGACCCGGAGCATGCTGTCACCCGTCTGGAAATGGTAAAGGCCATTCTTGACGCATCTCCCTATGGCCCTGCGGCGGCGCTGAAAGGTATTTATGTCACCTCTTTTTCCGATGCCGATCAGATCCCTGCCAACGATCTTGGGTACGCCGCCATCGCGGGAGCACTGGGCATCGTCCATGGCAGCGGGGATGGCCGATTTGATCCGCAGGGATTTGTATCCCGGCAGTGCGCTGCAATAATTCTCTATAATTATATGTGCCGCTGACCCCCCTCACTTTTTATTCCGGATCGGAATGCCCCGGCGATTGCCGGGGCATTCCTGTGTCAGGCAATCTTTTTCTCAGATAATATAAGAAACTTTTTTATCTATTTCAGATCATAATAAGGACACAGAAACGTGTAAAACTTTTGTTTTTTATGGATATACGAAACGAACTGTGCTATACTGGCAAATAGTTGTAAATCGGAAGGATCGGAGAGCCGCTGCAACATGGGAAAGCATGAATCAGCGGCCGGCGCATCGTCCCAGCGACCGGCCGCAGTCAGAGAAAGCGAAAAGCGCCCCCGGCACCGCAAAGTACTGCCGCTGATTTTAGTAGCTGCCGCCACAGGGCTTATCCTGCTTTGCGTATTCATTCTCAAGCCACCCGAGATCGGCTTTATCGGAGGTGGGAAACAAAACGGGGATCAGGGCGGGGATGTCACCCAGCCGGATCAGCCGGCAGATACCGGTGATGATCAGCCGATTGTTACCGACCCGGAGCTGAAAAAGGATTTTTACACCTTCCTTCTGGCGGGCACCAACGACAGCTATAACACCGATACAATCATTTTATGCTCGGTAGACGTCCAAAGCGGGAAAATCCATATGATCTCCATTCCCCGCGACAGCATGGTGGACCGGGACATCAAGTACCGGAAGATCAACAATGCCTATGGCCGCAAGGGTGCGGAAGAACTTTGTACCGAAGTCACCGAGGTCACCGGCGTGCCGATCAACTATTATTGCGTCATCAATGTGGACTCCTTTGCCGATATCGTGGATCTGATCGGCGGCGTTGAGTATAACGTTCCCATCCGGATGTATCATCCTGATGCGGATGCACAGTATACCATTGATCTGCAAAAAGGCTGGCAGACCCTAAACGGCAATGAAGCCGCTCAATTCTGCCGATTTCGCAGCACATCGGAAAATGACTTTGGTCGGATGAACCGGCAAAAAGATTTTCTTCTGGCAACGCTCCGGCAGGTGCGGGAAAAGTTCGAGCTTTCACAGGTTGAAGGATTCATCGACGTATTTAACGAAAGCGTCAAAACCAATATGTCCGTCCGCGATATGGTCTGGTTCTATATCAATGTGTTGAGCAAGCTCGACCTCGATAACGATGTTTCCACCGATACGCTGCCATTTACCCACACGGGCAAGTATATGGGCGAAGATTATGTCTATCTGGATGCCGACGGTATTGTGGAGCTGGTAAACGCAACTGTCAATCCCTATACCACCGACATTACAAAAGATGACCTGGATATTATTTGCCTGGAAGACTAAATCAAAAGGCCCCGGAAGCAAACTGCTCCCGGGGCCTTTTTTTATATAAGGCGCGGGCATCCGCCACCCGCATATAATTCTATGTCTATCTTTCCGCCGCTGCGCCCGGAAATAAAAAGCATCCGTGTACATGATTGTTGACCAATCCTGCCGCCTGCAGGAAGGAATATATGATTGTCGGCCCGACAAACCGAAAACCGCGTTTGACAAGCTCCGATGAAATCTTCTGGGAAAGCGGGCCTTTGCAGGGCATTTCCGAAAGGGACTCCCAGTAGTTCAGCACCGGTTCTCCCCCGACAAAGCTCCAGATCCAGCGGTCAAAGCTTCCATATTCTCTCTGCAGCGCAAGAAACGCACGGGCATTATCCACCGCCGCCGTCAGCTTCCGTCGATTCCGGACTATGGCCGGATTCTGCATCAACGCCTCAATTTTTTGGTCATCAAAAGCCGCCACCTTTTCAGGATCAAAGCCCTCAAACGCCTCCCTAAACGCCTCCCGTTTACGCAGGATACAGATCCAACTGAGGCCGGCCTGCATTCCCTCCAAAATCAAAAGCTCAAACAGCGCACGGTCGTCATGCAGCGGGCGGCCCCATTCCTCATCGTGATAGCGGATATACAGCGGGTCATCCCCCGCCCAACTGCAGCGAACTTTTTCATCCATCGGTCTTTTCCTCCTCCGTCCCGGTTTCTTCCGCCAAATACTCTGCCCGCAGCGCATCGATTTCTGTTGCGCCGCGCCGGTCGCCCGCTCGTAAAAAGGCATTTTTTGCGCGTGCCAGCCGTTTTTTCACCGCCGTCAGCCGACCATGAGCCAGCGATAGCTCAGCAAGACCCCGATAGACGCAGCCCAGACACACAAAATCTTTCGACAGACGAGCATCTCGCAGCGCAAAAAGCAGCAGCTGTTCCGCCGCATCCAGATCCCTCCGTTTCAGTGCAATATACCCGCGCTCATAGCCGTTGGCGGCGCGGCTGATCAGGGATGGTGCGAGAAGGTTCAGCTCTTCCAGCTCCCGCGCAAAGCAGCGTTCGGCCTCCGTCAGGTCGCCGGCACGGCGAAAAACCATGCCCAGCTGATGCAAGGCGACCTGCCGTTCTTCCGGCGTAGCAGCCCGTGCCAGCAGCGCGCGTGCGTCGTTTTCCGCCTCCGAAAAACGTCCCTGTTCACACAGAAGATATATCCGTCCCTGCCAGAGTGTTCTCCACATCGGATCGTCTGTCTGCAATTCCGCCGCGCAAACGTTATAAAGTGCTTCTGCCTCATCTGTCCGCCCCTCGGTGAACAGCCGGAAAGCGCGGCTAAGCAGTGTTTCCGGTGTCTCTGACAGAATCTCCAGGTTCCGGCGAAGCGGCTGCACTCCCCGCCAGGTAAAGGCATACTCTTTAAATTGTTCGCGAAACGTAGTATCCCCCAACGCCACATCTTCTTCCGTCAGACGAAAAATTTTTGGTGCCAGCTCCGGCAGCGGCGGGGCCGGCGCCTTATTGAGCGGGCAGCAGGTCTGACAGATGTCGCAGCCCCAAATCAGGCCGCCCCGCCGCACGGCGGTCTGCTCCTCCCGCTGCAGGGAGCCACGCTTTTGTGTGATGGCGGACAGGCATTTTTCAGGATCTAACCCGTCCTTCCCAAGCGCACCGGTGGGGCAAGCGTGCAGACATGCATCACAGGCGGCACAGAAATCGGGTTCCAACCCCCGATCGGTCATCGGCAGGTCGGTGGCAAGAAAGCCGAGAAGAACATAACTTCCCCACTGGGTGATAAGCAGGCCGTTTCGTCCGATTACCCCCAGCCCGGCACAGGCGGCAGCATAGACTTCCGGAAACGGGGAGGTATCCGTATACGGATGAAAGTACCGGCCGGAATATCGTGCTCGAAGAATGCCGGCTGCAATACCGAGCCGCTGCTTCACTACGATATGATAATCTGCCCCGCGTGCATACAGGGCCACATTCCCCTGCTTGCCCGGTCCTTCATAAGGATACGCAGCGCAGAGCAGGTTCTGCAGCCCCGGATTCTCCGCTTCGGCACGGGCACACAAGCCGGCGTCCATTTTCCCCGCTATACGATCGTAGGAAACACTGCCGCAGGCAATCGCCCCCGTATGTGCCAAAATTTTTAATGCGCTTTCCATTTGCTGCCTCCGGAAAATGTAATCGTTGACGGCTTCCCGCTTTTACGTTACAATGCGGTGTGGGTGATAATATGCGTATCTTAGTCGCGCCGGATTCCTTTAAAGGAAGTCTGAGCGCCATTTCTTTCTGTGACACGGCGGAACGCGCACTGCGTTCCCGCTTTCCCATGGCGGAGATCGTCTGCGTTCCCATGGCGGACGGGGGGGAGGGCACCTGTGAGGCGCTGGCCCGGGCCACGGGCGGAAAGCTGATTTTCTACCCGTCCTTCGACCCATTGGGACGGCCAATTACGGCCTTTTTTGCCATGCTTCCCGGAAGCATGGCGGCTGTTGAAATCGCCGCAGCCTCCGGCCTTCCTCTGGTCGCTCCGGCGGAGCGGGATATCTTCCGCGCAAGCAGCTTTGGCACCGGTCTGCTGCTGCGCGCGGCGCTCGACGCGCTGTGGAAGCAAAAGTCCGATCTGCCGCCCCGCTTGATCATCGGTCTTGGTGGGAGCGCCACCTGCGACGGCGGTGCAGGAATTTTGCAGGCCTTGGGTGCACGCCTGACCGATGGGCAGGGACATGACGTACCTGCCGACGCAGAAGGGCTTCGGTTGGTCGAACAGATCGACCCCACCTCCCTCGATCCCCGGCTAGCGCAAACCGAACTGATCGTCGCCTGCGACGTAACCGCACCGCTATGCGGGCCGCTGGGGGCCTCTGCGGTCTTTGCGCCCCAGAAAGGCGCTTTGCCCGAACAGGTCCCCATCCTTGACGGATTACTGCGGCACTGGGGCGAGCTGCTGCGGCGTGATCTGCACGCCGATGTGGCGGAATATCCCGGCAGCGGGGCAGCCGGCGGTGCAGGGGCCGCGCTGCGTGCTCTCGGCGGACAGATCCGCCCCGGCTTTGACGTACTGTGTGATGTGACAGGCCTTGCCCGCCTGTTGGAAGAAAAACCGTTCGACCTGCTGATTACCGGTGAAGGACAACTGAGCGCCCAGACAAAGATGGGAAAGCTGCCCGCCCGCCTGGCGGAAAAAGCCAAACGCAGCGGTGTGCACACCGTCGCCGTGGTCGGTGCCGTAGCGACTGACGGAGGCGACGCGGCCAGTCTGTTTGACCGGGTAATTCCCCTTTGCGCCGGTGATATCACGCCGGAATACTCAATGACGCACGCTGCTGAGCTTCTCGACCGTGCGCTGCGGGAAAGTGAGCTGTGAACCCGATGTAAAAGAATAAACGCGACCTGGGGTCGTTGTATCTCCTCTGCACCGCCGTGCTTTGGAGCTTTTCCGGCGTCCTCTCAAAATATATCCCCTGGGGCGCGCTGCCGATCGCCTGCTTTCGCGGTATCATCGGCGGTATAACCCAGGTGTTGCTGACGCGCACCTGGCGCATCCGCCTGAGCAAGCCGATCATTCTGACGGCGATCTGTTATCTGGGTGAATCCCTGCTCATCATTTTCGCCAACAAATATACGACAGCGGGAAGCGCCATTGTGCTTCAGAATACCTCACCGCTGTATATCATGGCCATGGCCTGGCTTCTGTTCCGGCAGAAGCCGACAAAGCTGGACTTCTTTGCCGGTGCGGCGATTTTTTCCGGCATTGTGCTGTCACTGGCCGATTCCTTCGGCAGCAGCGGCCTGACAGGCAATGTGATGGCACTGGCCTCCGGCGTGTTCTATGCCGGCATCTTCTTCACCGGACGGCTGCCTGGGGCCGACCCGCTCCAGTCCACAATTCTGTCCAATGCATTTTATCTTCTTTTGCTCCCACTGGCACTGCAGGACCCCGTCCTCCGGAATCCATCGCTGGCTGCCGTCTCTTCCGCAAAGGCGTGGGCCGCCATGCTCTTTATGGGTGTATTCCAGATGGGGTTGTCCTGGCTTTTATTCTCCAAGGGCATCCGCACCACGCCGGCGCTTCGTGCCAACTTTCTGACCATGATCGAGCCGGTGCTTAATCCCGTATGGGCACTGCTGATTCTTGGCGAGCGGATGGGATTCCTGTCAGTCATCGGCTCGGTGATTGTACTGGCCAGCGTCTGTGTCTATAATGTCCTGTCCCTGAAAAAGCAGCAAGCACCGGATACTACCCCCGGCACATAACGTCCCGTCCGCCGGTACATCGGACGCAAAAAAGCCGGCATGCTCTGCCTCAGCCCAGCAAATATCACCCCGCGTTATGTCTCTCTCTTACTATCTGCCCCTGTGTTTTCGCACAGGGGCTTTTTTCCCGCCGTTTTTCGCTTTTTCCACTGCTTTTTTCTTCGTGCGGGGCCGGGTGTCGGGATGCGTTTCCCCCGGTCCGGCGGGGACCAGACAATGCACGCCTCCGCCGATCAGGTCTTCCCGGCCGCAAAGGTGCAGCGCCTTTCGTACAGTGTCCCGATTCCGGGGATCGCCCGCCTGCAGAAGTGCGCGCTGCATCGCTTTTTCCTCCGCCGTCTTCGCCACATACACCGGCTTCATGTCCCGGGGGTCCAACCCTGTGTAATACATTGCGGTGCTGAGGGTCCCCGGCGTGGGATAAAAATCCTGCACCTGCTCAGGGACCAGCTTTCGTTCGCGCAGCCAGACAGCCAGCTCAACAGCTTCGGCAAGCCCGCTGCCTGGGTGGGAAGACATGAGATAGGGTACCAGATACTGCTCTTTTCCGCACTGTTCACTCAGCCGGCTGAATTCCCGACCAAAGCGCTCATACACATCGGGGAACGGCTTGCCCATATACTGCAGTACCTTCCGGCTGATATGCTCGGGTGCCACACGCAGCTGGCCGCTGACATGGTGCCGCACAATATCGGAAAACAGCTCCCTGTTTTTATCACAGAGCAGATAGTCATAGCGGATACCGCTGCGGATAAAGACCCGTTTGACTTTCGGCATGGCCCGCAGCTTCCGCAGCAAGGATAGATAAGCACGTTCGTCTGTGTCCAGGTTGGGACAGGGCGTAGGAAACAGGCATTGCCGATTTACGCAGGCACCCTGTGTCGCCTGCTTTGCACAGGCAGAATGACAAAAGTTAGCCGTCGGTCCGCCCACATCGTGGATATAGCCCTTGAATCCCGGATCAGCGGTCATGCGCTCCGCCTCCTGCAGCACGGACGCTTCGCTCCGTGCCGATACATAGCGGCCCTGATGAAAGGCCAGCGCGCAGAAACTGCATGCGCCGAAGCAGCCCCGGTTATAGGCAATGGAGAACCGAACCTCCTCAATGGCCGGCACGCCGCCCGCGGGCGCATAATCCGGGTGGAAGGTCCGCGTATAGGGCAATGCATAAATCCTGTCCAGCTCGGCCCCCTCCAGCGGCGGCTGAGGCGGATTCTGAATGAGAAAGCGTATGCCGGAAGGCTGGATCAGTGCATGCCCACGCACATGGTCGTTTTCGTTCTGCTGCAGCAGCGAAGCACGGGCATAGGCAGCTTTGTCGTCGCGCACCTCCTCAAAGGAAGGCAGCAGGATCGGATTTTCAAAGGCGCACGCATCCGGACCCTTTGCCAGGAAACAGGTGCCCCGCACGTCACGGATATCCTCCGGCCGTTCACCTTTTTTGAGGCGGCGGGCCAGCTCGGTCATGGATCGCTCGCCCATGCCATAGGACAGGATATCCGCACCGCTATCCTCGAGAATGCTGCGGCGCACTGCGTCGTCCCAATAATCGTAATGGGCAAAACGCCGCAAAGACGCCTCGATTCCGCCGATGATCACCGGTGTGCCGGGGAAGGCCTCCCGCGCACGGTTGCTATAAACGATGACGGCCCGGTCGGGCCGTCCGCTGGCGGTGCCGCCGGGACTGTATTCGTCGGTCCGGCGGCGCTTTTTCGCCACAGTATAGTGGGCAACCATCGAGTCCAGATTCCCCGCATTGATGAGTACCGCCAAGCGCGGTTTTCCCAAAGCTAAAAAGTCGTGGGTCGTCTGCCAATCCGGTTGTGCCAGAATCGCCACGCGAAACCCCGCCTTTTCCAGCACGCGGGAAATGATCGCCGTGCCGAAGGATGGATGATCCACATAGGCGTCGCCGGTAATCAACAGGAAATCATACCAATACCAGCCGCGGGCCAGGAGATCCTCCCGAGATACGGGCAGAAAATCGCTTCGTTCCACCCCGTTCACAGGTTCTCCTTCCGAAGGCACATTTCCTTCCATTGATCCTTTGTAATATTAACGGTACGCGGTTTACTGCCCTCAAAGGGACCCACGATTCCCCGCTCCTCCATGATGTCGACCAGCCGTGCGGCGCGGGCATAGCCAAGTTTGAGCCGCCGCTGGAGCATGGAGACCGAGGCCATACCGCCCTCCACCACAACCCCGATGGCTGCGGAAAGCATCTCGTCCTCCGCGTCGGCGGCATCAGCAACCGGCGCGCTGCCGGCGCTCCCACCCTCGGCTGTTTCAGCCTGTTTTTCGATATGCTCCATGATCTCTTCATCATAGTCCGGCTGCGCAGACTGTTTGATAAAGGATATGACCTCTTCCACCTCCGTGTCGGAGACAAAGCAGCCCTGGATACGCTGGGGCTTTCCGCCGCCCAGCGGGGCATACAGCATATCGCCCTTGCCCAGCAGCTTTTCCGCACCCATCTGATCCAAAATGATGCGGGAATCGATGGCGGAAGCAACCGCAAACGCGATGCGGGATGGAATATTCGTCTTCATAAGACCGGTGATTACGTCGGCCGACGGACGCTGGGTCGCGATGATCAGGTGCATACCGGCGGCACGGGCCATCTGCGCGATGCGGATGATCGCCTCCTCCACCTCATTCCGGGCGGCGACCATCAGATCGGACAATTCATCGATCACGATAACCACCCGCGGCAGTGGTACGCCATCGTCCCGGCGCCGCATCTCTGCGTTATAGCTGTTCAGGTCGCGGGCGCCCACCTCTGAAAACAGCTTGTACCGTTTCATCATCTCACCCACCGCCCAGTTGAGGGCACCGGCCGCTTTGCGCGGATCGGTGACCACCGGGATCAGCAGATGCGGAATGCCATTATAGACGCCAAGCTCGATCATCTTCGGATCCACCATGATAAGGCGAACCTCTTCAGGCGTGGCTTTGTAAAGAATGCTCATCAAAAGGCTGTTAATACAGACCGATTTGCCGCTGCCTGTGGTGCCGGCGATCAACATATGCGGCATCTTCCCGATGTCACCCACCACCGGCGCGCCGGTAATGTCCTTGCCGACGGCAAATGCCAGCCGGCTCTTGCTGTTTTTAAACGCGGCGCTGCCAATAATGTCCCGGGCGGTTACCAGCTCCTGCCGGTCGTTGGGCACCTCAATGCCAACAGCGTTTTTGTCCGGGATTGTAGAGACGCGGACGCCGGCGGCGCCCAGTGTCAACGCGATATCGTCGGCCAGGTTAGTCACCTTACTGAACTTGATTCCGCGCCGAAGCTGCAGTTCATAACGCGTGACAGTGGGCCCGCTGGTGATGTCCACCACGTCGGCTTCTACACCGAAGCTCTGAAGCGTATCCACCAGCCGGGCCGCACAGGATTGAATTGCTTCCTCCGCCCCCTGGGGCTTGCCGGTACCGGATTTCAGCAGCGTGATGGGGGGATAGAGATACGCCGGCTTGTCTGAAGGCGCAATCGCTGTTTCAATCTGCTTTTCCACCGGCGGCTCTTCTGTGCCTCCGGGAATAGGCAGCTCGCCCTGCTCGGTGGGGAACACCGGTTCAATAGGCTTGTCCTCCGTCTTTTTCCCGACAAACGCAGGTGCTGCGGCCACCGCAGATTTATCCTCCGCCCCTTTTAGGTCGGGTAGACGGCCGGTTTGGCTCAGGCTGCGCAGCGCTTCCGCCGGTGTGGGAACATTCGGCGGGGCCACAGGTCCGCTCCGCGTCCCCCTGTCAGGGGTCCGTCGCTGTACGACAGGGTCATCCAAAGGTACATCAATTCCAATATCGCGCCCGCGGGCACGCAGAACGGATGACGCCGTGACCGGCGTCTTCTCCGTTGCCGGCTCCTCCTCCTCCGGCAGGGGCCGAAGCCGCAGCGCCCATTCCCATATCCGTTTCGGCGTCAGTTTGAGCGCGCCGAAAACGCAGCAGATCAGCAGCAGGACCATGAAAATCATCGCACCGGTCCGGGAGATCGCGGCGCTCAAAAGTTCCGCCAGCCCGCCGGACAACAGACCGCCGGATCGATAGGCCCTGCCGTCCACGGCCATGGCGGTCAGCCCTTTCAGGCCCGCCTCATAGGCTCCCGTCCGCAGCAGCAAATGCCGGAGGCCACCGAAAAAAACGGGGGATAAAACGGCACAGGTGCAGCGCAGCCGCGCCTTTCCCTTTCGATGGATGAGGAGCAGCGCGCCTGCTCCCAAAAGAGCGATCGGTAATACGGCCCCGCCGACTCCAATCAGAGATCCGATGGCGTACCGGTACCAGTCAAGAAAAAATCCCTCAACTGAAAAGTCGCTGAGAAAGCCGATAAAAGCGAAAAAAAGACATACAACGGCCCAGACTTCCCTCCGTACCAGCGGCTGGCGGGAGGGCGCGGCCTTTTTCTTCGTCCTTTTCGCGGCGGGTTTTTTTGCGGTCTGCGGCAAAGCGCACGACCTCCTTTCTATTTTTCCTGCGTATTAAACGATGCTCAGGATTACAGCCAGCAGCCCCACCGCCGCACAATAGACGGCGAAATAGCGGAAGCTGCCCTTTTTCATCAGCGTTCGTACCAGGACGATGGCCAGATAACCGAAGATGGCGGAGGTGACAAATCCTATCAGATATGGCACCAAATTCGCTTTCAGCGCGTTGCCGGCCAGATCCGGCAGCTTAAATACCGTTGCGCCCAGAACGGCGGGAATCGACAGTAAAAAGGCAAACCGAACGGCAAAATCCCGTTCGAAGCCGCAAAACAATCCGCCGCAGATGGTAGAGCCGCTGCGGGAGATGCCGGGAAACAGTGCCACCAGCTGCATCAATCCCACCTTGAGGCCATCGCCGATTTTAGCCGTCCGTGCGGTCTTATCTCCGCCGCCAAAACGGTCGGCACACCAAAGAAGTACGGCGGTAACCATCAGCGCGACGCCGATGATCAGCGAGCTCCCGAACGCCGCGGCGATGTAATCCTCCAGCAGCGCACCCAATACCAGCGGCAGCGTACCCAGCAGCAGCATGAGCAGCATCCGTCGCGAGGGACGGCCGCGCAGTTTAAAGCCGTCAAATATCCATTTGAACAGCTCGACGAACAGCGTTTTGACGTCGCCCCAGAAGGCGGCGATCACCGCCGCCAGTGTGCCCAGATGCAGCACCAGGTCAAAGGCGACAGCATCCGCACCATATTGTCCGAAATCCAGCAGATTCTGAAGCAGGGCCAGATGGCCGGATGAAGAAATAGGCAAAAACTCAGCGAGGCCCTGCACGGCCCCCAGCAGCAGCGCAACCCAGATTGGCATCAGCGTTCGGCTCCTTTCCGTTTCAAGAGGGGTTTCCATATTTTCACCGCCAGCAGGCCGCACAGCACGCCACATACGGCGCCGGCCAGCACGTCGGTGGGGTAATGCATCAGCAAATAAAGGCGGGACAGGCCCATCAGAACCGCGTAAATCAGCATGCCCCTATACGCCTTTTTCGGCCCGGGCCGCAAGGCCACTGCCGCCGCAAACGCCGCGGCAGTATGTCCGGAAGGAAACGAAGGATCGTTTGGGTGTGCCGTTATTAAATTCAGCGCCACACCCAGTTCATAGGGCCGCGCCCGGTCGATCAAAGGCTTCAGACACACGTTGACCAGCAGTCCGTCCAGTGCCAACGCCGTTGCCATCACGGCGCCGAGAAGACGTGTCTTTTTAAAACACAGCAGCAAAATGGCCAGCAGGATAAAGCCCAGACCGCCGTTGCCCGGAAAAGAAATCCAAACGGCCAGCTTATCCAGCAGCATGCACTGCAGCGCGGCATGCATTCGCTGCAGCAGTTCCAGTTCCAGCAGATTCAGGGTCATGGCGCCACCTCGTCAGTATATATGCACCTTTGGGGGCAGATCATGCCCGCCTCAGCGTTTTGCACAGCCACAGTGGCAGACCTTATATTTTTTCAGCATCGCCACGGGATAATAAGACTGCTTGGATTGCCGCAGTCCTTCATCCCCCGCATCGTCCTCCCGGTTGACATAGAACAGCCCCGGCCGGGCACACAGCCGCGGCAGGTGGGTCACCAGCATCTGATAGGCCCCGTGATAGTCGGTATCCGCTTTTTCAATATGAACAAACAGGGTGTCGTCCCGGACTTCGCCAATGGCGATGCCGACTACCTGCTCCCCTGCCCACAGTGCGCCGCCGCAGAATCCATATTCTTCGTAATGTCCCAACACCTCTGCCACCTTCCGTTCGTCTTCCCAGAATGTGTCAGAGTCCTTCATGTTATCTCCAATAAACCGACCGAAAAATGATTTGACCGCAGGGAGATTGCGCCCATCAATTGCCTCAAAACGCCAATCCTCGTATTCACGCATAAAACGCCGGACATGGTTGCGCTTCCCTGCGTATTTTTTCCCGGGCAGTTCTGTCAGATCGGAATAATTGTAAATATAGTCCGCCCAGTCGCACTCTTCCTCAACCCGCGCGTCCGGCCAGCGGGTACGCAGCATGGAAAGCGCCGGTTCCGGTACCGTGGTATAGCACAACTCCGTTCCCGTCTGCCGGCAATATTCCTCCAGGGCCAATAGCCCCGCCTCAGGATGCTCGCCCATGGGAATGGAAAAAACCGTCTGCCCGTTGTCAGGCAGTCTGGCACGGAGAAACAGGTTCTCATCCTCCATCGCAAACTCAACGTGAAAATAATCCCGCCAGAGGAACACGCCGCCGACGGTATCGTCACAAATGCGTTCCTTCTTGCGGTCAAGCACAGGCCGCAACAGTGGAATGTGCCGCAGCTCCAGCGGCTGGAAATCGAGCATATGTTTCTACTTCCTTTTTGGGAAAAATCAGGTAATACAATACAGAATGAAGTATATCATATCCCCGTCCCGATTGCAATTTTTGCCGCCGGTTGATATACTCAATACAAGAGGATAAAATTCTTTGGATTGGAAGTGGTTTCCCATGCAATCTGTTCTGCACAAAACGCTGGAACGTATCACGCGTGAGACCGGTCTGGTGGGCGGCGTGACCGCTCTGTTTAAGGACGGCAAGGTACTCTTTACCGACTGCTACGGCTATGCCGACCGGGAGAGTGGCCGACTCGTAACCCCGACCTCCTCCTTCGACATCGCCTCCTGCTCCAAGGCATGGACGGTGATGCTGGCGGCCCAGGCCGTTGACGAGGGGCTGCTCGGCTGGGATGACCCCATCCGGCGAGTCATCCCAGAGTTTGCACTGGCGGATCCCTATGCAGGCGAACACCTGTCGATCCGCGACCTGAGTTCTCACCGAAGCGGCGTGCCCTGCCACGATTTTCTGCGGAACAAGATTGGTACCAGTCGCTACCATCTCATGCGCAAGACCGAGCATCTGGAATTTTCCGCCGGCTTCCGCGAAACCTACCAGTATAACAACCATATGTACATCGTCCTCGGCTATCTGCTGGAGGCGCTGCACGGCGGGAAGCCCTGGGAACAGCAGGTGCAGGCCCGCATCGCGGACCGTCTGGGCGTAAAAACCATCCGATTCCGTGGATTGCCGCATAATATGGAGAATCTGGAATGCGCCCTTCCCTATGTCTCCGATGGCTTTAAGGCTCACCGCTGTGGCTATTCCGATTCTCCCTACAGTGGCCCCTGCGGCGGGATCAAGGTAGATATCGAAGATTTGCTGCGCTGGGTGATGGCGATGGCGCGGGGCGGCGTCTCTGAAAACGGCGAACGTCTGTGCTCCGAGGAACAATATGCCCAGATCATTGCGCCGGTTATCCCAACACCCGAGGAAAACAGGTTCCGGATGCAGGGGTGCTGCTATGCACAGGCGTGGCATACCGGCGTCTATAACGGACAGCCGGTCGTCTTCCACAGCGGCGGGTTGGAAGGCTTCAACACCCAGGTGGGTTTCCTCCCGGGCAAAAACTGCGGCTATGCCGCCATCTTCAATACCGGCTCCACGCCGGCCGCGGCCATCGTCCGCGACATGGCGCTCGATACGCTGACCGACGGAAAACCGCAGGATGATTACGGCTATATGATTGACGAATGGAAGACCCGCCGCGACCGGATGCTGGACGGGATCCACGACGCCACCGAGGGCGACCCTATCTTCTCCGACGCGGAATGCGAGTTGCTGGGAACCTATTGGCACCCTGCCTATGAGACCTTCGTTATCGAAAACCGGGATGGGCATCTGTGGTTTACCTATGGCAGCTTTGAAGCACCGCTGACCCATCGCCGGCGCGATGGGCGGATCTGCGGCTATACAGGCACCTTGGACGGGCTGGTGCCCGACCATGTGGAGCTGTTCCCTGACGGACGCGACCTGCGCCTGCGCACCTCGGATTCCGATCTGCGGATGCTCTTCAAGCGGGTATAGGCACACCTTAGGAGGTATATTTAAAATGGAATACAAACGATTCGGAGATACCGTTGTGCTCCGCGTAATCAAAGGAGAGGAACTGCTTTCCGTCCTTGCCGAACTGGCGGAAAAAGAAAACATTCAGACAGCCTCCGTCAGCGGCCTCGGCGCAGCCGGCGAAGTTATCCTCGGCATCTTTGACACCTCTGAAAAGAAGTATTTCTCCCGACAGTTCCTGGGCACGTATGAAATTGCATCTCTGACCGGCAATATGACGCGGCAGAACGGCAAGCCGTATCTGCACCTGCATGCCGTCATTGCCAATGCAAAGACAGGCGAATGCCATGGCGGACATTTAAATCGAGCGGTCATCTGCGCGACCGGCGAGCTGATAATCACCATCCTGCCGGGCGCGGTCGGGCGATTTTTCGATGAGGAAACCGGACTGAACCTGCTGCAGTTCTGACCATTTTTGCGGTGCAGCGGTAAGCTATAAAAACAGGAGGCGCCTATGGACTGGAAATATGAAGCGGGACGCATTTACAGCACGGATGACAAAGGCGAGGTAATGGCGGAGGCCACCTTTGTCTATCTCGAAAACGGGAACGTTGATATCGACCACACCTATATCAACCCGGTGCTCAGAGGTCAGGGTGTCGCTGGTCAATTGATGGAGGCGGTCGCACAATATCTGAAGGAAAAGGGTGTCAAAGCCACTGCCACCTGTTCCTATGCAAACGATTGGCTTACAAAGCATGCCGATCAGTACGGAAGTCTCTTCCCTGAAGGGGTTTCCGAAAAGGCACCGTCCTGCAAAATTGACGGAAAGCATTGAGCCAGGGCTGTGTCCTCCGGTGAAGTGCCCAGTAAAACTTTTTACCGCAACATAAACCCCGGCGGACTGCTTCGGAACATGTGTTCCCCAATACTTTCCTCCAAAGTTGCGAAGAAAAGGGAGGCTTTTCATCATGCAACATTTGTTTAACAGCACGGGCTATCCACTATATAACGCAGATATCGTCAGGGGCCGCGGATGTTACGTCTATGACATAAACGGAAAAGAATATCTGGATCTCGAGGCCGGCGTATGGGCGCTTCCCCTGGGTCACTGCGACCCGGATATTACTGCGGCGATGCACCGTCAGATTGACGAGATTTTGCATGTCGGCTATAAATATAACCAGCCGATTGCCGAAACATGCGCGGAGAACCTGCTCCGGATTGCCGGGATGGACGAAGGGAAATGCGTATTCCTCACTTCGGGCAGCGAAGCGGTTGAATACGGTGTCCAGCTGGCAAAAACGATTCGTCCAGGTAAAAAATGCATTTGTCTGGGCAGTCAATATCTCTCTGCCTATGGGCTCTGCGGCCAAAAAGCAGAAAGTTCCTGGGATGTGATCCCATGGGATTTTCACGATCGAAAAAGTCCCGACGAATGGTACCGGCAGTTGAAAAGCGATATCGATTTTTCACAGGCCGGCGTCTTTGTTTTTGAGCCCGGAAACACATCCGGGCTGGTTAAATTACCACCGCACGAACTGGTTTCCGCGCTCAGCCGGTTGATCCGGGAGCACAGCATCGTCACCGTTGTGGATGAGGTTACCTGCGGAATCGGTAGAACCGGAAAGTGGTTTGGCTTTCAGCATTATGATCTCAAACCGGACATCATAGCAGCGGGAAAGGGCATTGGAAACGGTTATCCTGTCAGTGCGGTTATAATCGGTGAACAAACGATAGCAGAAACTGAAACGTCCGGCTTTCATTTTGCACAGTCGCATCAAAATGACCCCATGGGATGCCGGGTCGTTTATGAGGTCGTGGCGAAAATCGAAAGAATTAATCTGCTGAACAGCGCGGAAGCTGCCGGAGAATATTTCCGGAAACAATACGGGGCGCTGCAGCGGGAACTGCCGGTCATCTGTGAAATTCGAGGGGTTGGCCTTCTCAACTGCATTGAGCTTTCCGATTCTGTTCCCGAAGCGGCGCTGCGGCAAGCCGACCAAATGCTGTTCGACTGCGGGATTATTGCAGGTGTAAAGCCCAGGGAAAGGGTTATACGCACTTATTGTCCACTAATTGTGACAGAGGATATGATTGATCGGTATATGCAGAATCTGAAATTTGTTTTGGAACGTGTAATCTAATCTGCCATACGGAAGGGCGCCGGAAAAATCAGGAAGAAACCTGGGCATCACGACCATTCGCACCTATGCAAACGACGGCCTATGAAGCGTGGAGGTGCGGAAGCCGCGTTTTTAAGGATACTTCCAGAAGTACCCCGACCTGCAGACATTGAGACGGGCCGTACCCCGGCTCCGGCGCATAAAACTTTTTGGGGATCATAAAAAGCCCGGTGAACAGCTGTGAGTTTCAAAGCTGTTCACCGGGCTTTTGCTTCGTTTTCATGACCTGTCGGGTACTATATGCGACTGCATATCTTGGGCTCCGTACTGCGCGTGCGGTTTCAGCGGAAACAGATGCTTGTCTGCCAATGAAGGATATGCACTGACAGAATACTATCTTAAATTCGCGCTACACCGCTGTCCCTGGCTGCCTGCGATACAGCCTTTGCCACCGCGTCCTGCACACGCGGATCAAAGGCTGCGGGGATGATATAGTCGGCGCTGAGCTCCGCGTCCGAGATCAGATCGGCCAGCGCACGGGCAGCCGCCAGCTTCATTGAATCGTTGATATCGGATGCACGTACATCCAGCGCTCCGCGGAAGATGCCGGGGAAGGCCAGTACATTATTGATCTGGTTGGGAAAATCACTGCGTCCGGTGGCGATAACCGCCGCGCCCCCGCGCTTTGCTTCATCGGGGAAAATTTCCGGCGTCGGGTTGGCGCAGGCAAAAACAATTGCGTCCCGATTCATGCTGCGCACCATGTCGGCGGTGACCGTATTGGGCGCGGAAACGCCGATGAACACGTCGGCGCCCTGCAATGCATCGACCAGCGTTCCGTGAAGTCCGGCACGATTAGTCAACCGGGCCAGCTCGGCCTTTTCATCATTCAATCCTTCCCGGCCTTCCCAGATCGCGCCATGCCGATCGCACATGATCACGTCCTGCAGGCCCAGGGACAGCAGCAGGCGGATAATGGCAACGCCCGCCGCACCCGCGCCGCAAGTGACGACACGGATATCCTCCAGCTTTTTCCCGACCACCTTCAGTGCGTTGAGCAGACCGGCCAGTGTGATGACCGCCGTGCCGTGTTGATCGTCGTGAAAAATCGGGATATCGCAGCGCTGCTTAAGCTTCCGCTCAATTTCAAAGCAGCGGGGTGCGGAAATATCCTCCAGATTAACGCCGCCGAAGGAGCCGGCCAGCAGGGCGACGGTCTCAACAATGGCGTCGACGTCCTTGCTTCGGACACAAAGAGGTACGGCGTCTACGCCGCCGAAGGATTTGAACAGCACACATTTTCCTTCCATAACGGGCATAGCTGCTTCCGGTCCGATGTCTCCAAGAC
The DNA here is from genome assembly GCA_034933145.1 of Clostridiaceae bacterium. Taxonomy (GTDB): domain Bacteria; phylum Bacillota; class Clostridia; order Oscillospirales; family Butyricicoccaceae; genus UBA4644. The sequence continues at coordinate 5,799 of JAYFOA010000031.1, read as the reverse complement.
CCAGCACTGCCGTGCCGTCGGTAACGACTGCAACGGTGTTCCAGCGTCGCGTCAGTTCATAGCTCTTAGCAGGATCCTTCTGAATCTCAAGGCACGGCTGCGCCACGCCGGGCGTGTAAGCCAGCGACAGCGCTTCGCGGGAATCCACCGCCGCGCGAGGTGTGATTTCCAGCTTTCCGCGCCATTCAAAGTGTTTTTTCAGCGACTCACTTGCATAATCCATGGTATCAACTCCCTTAAAAATCATATTACCGCATTTCCGCCTGCATTTCCAGACCTTTTTTACGCCGGTAAAAAGGTAAAATTTCGTTACCTACAAATTTATGGAGGAACGCGCATGGATATGCAGAAAAGTCTTTCTGCCCTGCGGGCCGGTGGGGTCCGGGGGAAAAAACGTCTGCGGGAGCTTGCCTCCACTCCGGCCTTCCGCAGTCTGCTTTCGGCGGCGTTGGGCGCGATATTTGCCCACGCTTCGTTCACCGAGGGGATGACCCCCCTGGGGCTTGCTTATTGCGCCGCGTCCTCCCACCCGCTGTCCGCGGCGGCCGGTGTATTTCTTGGCGCGCTGTCACTGTCGAACGGCTTGGTCTATGCGGCCTGCGCCGCGGTAATCTATGCCTGCCGGATGGTATTCCGCGATACCGCCGCTGCGCGGCGGGGATATCTGATGCCGCTGTGTGCCGCCGCCGCGCTGCTATGCACAAAAAGCGTCGTTGCCATCTCCGCCGGCATGCGAGGCGTTCTTCTATTGATCTGTGAAAGCCTGCTCTGCGGCGGCTTTACCTGTCTGCTGGCACAGGCGCGGCATCCGTCCGCTCCCTATGTGCTCTGGGGTCAGATGGCCGCCGCCGGCGGGCTTTTACTGGCCCTTTGGCCGCTCCGCCTGTTCGGCGTGGTTTCCCCCGCCCGGGCCGGAGGCATTTTCCTCGTGCTGCTGGCAGCCTGCTGCGGAGGGCCGGCTCCCGGCGCGGCGGTCGGTGTCGCTTTCGGTGCCGGCTTTGATCTGGCCGCGGGAGAGGGTCTCTTTTTTGCCGCTACCTGGTGCTTTACCGGTCTTTTGTGCGGCTTTTGCGCTCAGAAACATCGTTTTACCGCAGCGGTCTGCGGTGTGCTGGCCAACGGTGTTGCCACCCTCTGGCTTTTGGATTCGCCCAACGCAATGGCCGGACTATATGAATGCTTTTTGGCCTCTGCTTTCCTCTGCGTATTGCCGGAATGGATAATCTCCGATGCGGAACAGGCCTTTGCCCGTCGCCCGGCCAGAGCCCCAGTTTCCGCCGGACGGCTGACGGCCGTCTCCCGCGCGATCGGCGCATTGGGTGCAGCCATGGAAAATCTGTGGGAGGAAGAGCCAAAGAACGACCCCACCGACACGGTTCGTCGGGCCGCCGACCGGGTCTGCCGACGCTGTGCCGCACGGGAGCGCTGCTGGACGGAAAATTATAATGCCACCATGGATTCGCTGTGTCGGGTGCTTCCGCAGCTGGAGGATCGGAACAATGTGTCGCCGGGGGATTTCTCACCCCCATTGGCGGAAAGCTGCTTACATCTGCGGAGACTGAGCGGTGCTCTGGGCGATGAGCAGATGAATACTCTACGGCGTCTGGCGGCCGCCCGGCGGGATCAGGAGGCACGCGCCAATATGAGCCGTCAGTATTTCGGCCTGCAGGCTGCCCTGCGGGAGCTGGAGCGGCCAGAAGACGCACCGGAGATGCATCCCGCGCTGGAAAGCCGGGTTCGCCGGATGGCCCGTGCCTATTCTCCCCACGTCCAGGCTACCGTCTGGTCCCGGGACGGGCGTATGCACGTAGATCTGTCCACACCCGATGGCGGTGACCCGCTGCCTGACGGAGAGGCTTTTCTTCGCAGCCTGTCACGGGCACTGGATCGGGACTTTATGCCGGCCGTCCCGATTGAGACCGCCCGGGGTCACGCGCTGCGCATTTCTCAGCGGGAGCGGCTGTCCCTGACTGTGTTCTGCGCGGCCCGAGCTGCCGCCGGCGAACGCGTTTGCGGCGACGTAACTTCTCAGCTGCGGACGTCCGATGGGCGGGCAGTCGTCATGCTCTCCGACGGCATGGGGACCGGCGAGCCGGCCCGCACAGCCGCCGAAAAGGCGCTCAGCCTGCTCTCCGGCTTTGCAAAAGCAGGCTGCGGTCTGGCAGAAAGCGCTGCTGCGGTACTTCCGGCGCTGACCGCCCGATTCCCGGATTGGGGATTTGTCACGCTGGACTTGCTGGAGGTCAATCTGTTTTCCGGCCGGGCGCAAATGCTGAAATATGGCGCCGCTGTCGGATATGTCCTGCGCGGAAGCGATGTCCGTCCTATACAGCCTGCCGCAATGCCCGCCGGACTTTCCAAAAACGAACCGCCAAAGCCAGAGACCCTCCGGCTTTCGCCAGGCGACCGGATCATACTGATGTCCGACGGCGTTGCCGAAGCGCTGGAATCGGAACAGTTTCTGCAGAAACAAGCAGGTCTCCCCCCGCAAAAGCTTTGTGCCGCGCTGCTGGAGGCCGCAGTGGAGGGCGGTGGAAAGGACGACATGACTGTACTGTTAGCTCAGGTTTTTGAATCAATTACATAACCAGTCAGCCTTTAACGGCAGATCGTTTTATCGCTTATCTTCCGGCCCGGAACGTTTTTGGGTTCTGTTTTATCTGACAGTACAGAAAAAATCCTCGCAAATCTTTTTCTCCGTTTAATTCACAGTATAAGTGTCAAGTATGCCGCGCAAAATAATCGCAGACGACAACGGCCGCCCTCCGGCGGCCATGCGGCAAATGCGCGGGAGGAAACAATTTATGGTAAAGGGTGTGGCGAAGTACGCGGTGATTGTACGCCCCCAAGAAGGGCGGGAGTTCGAACAGGCGATTTTCATTCTGAGCGACGGATCCGAAAATGCAGTCCGCACGCCGGATGAAATGCTCTCGCTGGCTGGCGAACTGGCCGCGAAATACTGCGTGCCCGTTGCGCCCGTCCGGCGGAAAAAGCAATATTTCTGGCGATCATGCCTCTTTTTTGCCTGCGGTAGCGGTTTAATGGCGCTGATCTGGTGGCTTGTAGCTTCCGGCGGGGTATAAATCACCCACGGCATATCCCTCAGCGTAAGCGTCCACGGCCTGCATGCGGAATTTTCGCATGCAAGCCGTTTTTTATGTATGAACTTTTTGCCGAAAATTCAATAAATTGATAGTGAGAAGCCGGAAGACTTTAAGAACAGGCAAGCAGTCCTAAGCCAGCAATAAAGAATTAGGTCTCCGCCGGTTCCCGGTGAGGATAACAAGGCGCTTTTATATCCCGGCCTGTCTGTATAAAGTTGGATTCATACTGCGATGGGTTAAGCCTTAAGCCGATAATAAGTTTTATAGCAAAGCACCGCAGCGATTTCGCTGCGGTGCTTTGCTATCGTCTTTCGCTTTTATGTACCGTTACAGATTCTGATTATAAATCGACCGGACTTTTTCTTTCCCACGCCACATGGTAAGATATACGGCACCCAAGTTAGCTGCCGCCATCACCGCAATCAGCGGGCGAAGCGGCACCGCCTCGGCCAGCGCACCGGCCATCAGCGGACCGACGATGGACCCCATCGTCGTCATCATCTGGAATACACCGTTGAAGCGGGCACGGCGGTCATCCGGCACATAGTTCTGCGTGCCGGAGATACGAATATTATAAGACGTAATCCCCATCACACCGATCACCGCTTCGGCGGCCATCATCAATGTCAGCGGCAGGAACAGCAGAGAGCCTTCCAGCACGGTAATGGCTACATAAACAAAGATCGCGATCGCCAGTTTTTTGTTTGCCGGATAACGGAACCGGTAATGGAGCGTCCCCCCGATCAGACGCCCCAAGACGGCAAATGCCATTACATAAGTATAGGCCAGCTTTCCAAGGCCCGGGCTGCTCTGGAAATAAGGAAGGAACATGGTGTTGATTCCTTCACCCAGCATGGCATTAAGCGCGAAATACGCCGTAATGACAACCAGTCCCGGCTCACCCCGCAGATAGCTTACACCCGCATGAAAATCTTCACGGAAGCGCCGGACATCAAATTTTTCGCCCAGCGGCATAACATGGGTTTCTTTGGTCCGGATCTGCGTTTCAAAGCAGGCAGCCGTAAAGAACGTAGCGGCTGTAATCAGAAAGATTGGAGCCACGCCGACCCGGTCGTACATCCATGCGGCCACCGGCGTCATCACCGCCGCCAGCGGATAGATCATGCTGGATATGGAATATGCCTTACGCATATTTCCTTCAGTAATCAGGTTGGGGTACAGGCTGTCATAGGCCACCTGATATACACTGCCGATTGCGCCATTCAACGCGGACAAAAACAAAAAAAGACCATAACTGAACGTTTCATATTTTAACAGAAAAAACATTCCGATGAACAGCACCGAAGACAGGAAATCAAGCGAGTAAATCATCTTTTTACGTGAAAACCTGTCCAAATACGGTCCCGCCGCAATCGGCATGATTACTTTTGGTGCATTATATGCAACAATAAACAGTGCGTATAAAAACGTTGATCCGGTATAGTCCAGTACCAGCAGACTGATGGCAAAGCCGGTCAACGTGCCTCCAAGCATGGAAATGACGGTTCCGATGGTGATGATCGTGAAATCGCGGGTCCACAGCTTTTGCGGCATAAACTCATTCCCCTATCCGGTAGAATCGTTTTGCGTTCTCCTCGGTCAGGTCGGCCATCTCGCCGGGCGTAATGCCCAGTACCTCGGCCGCTTTGGCCACGGTATAACGGAGCATCCGGGAATCGTTGCGCTCGCCCCGATGGGGCACGGGGGTCAGATACGGACAATCGGTTTCAATCAGGATACGTTCATGCGGAATACTCTGCAGCACCTCCAACGGCCTGCGCGCATTGGCAAAGGTAATTACACCGGTAAAGCCCAGGTACCAACCCCGCTCCAACAGTTCCCTCGCGGTCTCTGCGCTGCCGCTGTAACAGTGAAATACGCCGTGCACCTCCGGGTACTGCCGCACCACGTCCATACAGTCCCGGGCAGCCTCCCGCTCATGGATAACCACCGGTGCAGAAAGTTCCCGCGCCAGATCCATCTGACGGGCAAAAACCTCTATCTGCGTCATCCGCGGGGACAAATCATAGTGATAATCCAGCCCGATCTCTCCCAATGCCACAACCCGGGGATGGTGCAGCAGCGTCCGCAGTTCATCGTAATCCTGCGGCACCGCGTCAATGGCATTATGGGGATGGATGCCGACGGCGGCATAAATGAACGGGTATTTTTCTGCCAGTGCCACGCTTTTCCGGGAAGAGGGCAGGTCGCTTCCGATATTGCAGACCCATCCCACCCCCGCGGCGCACAGGCCTTTCAGTACCGCATCCCGATCCTGATCGAACCGTGCGTCGTCGTAGTGGGCGTGAGAATCAAAGATAGCCATTAACAGAGCTTGGCGCCGGCAGGTATCGCGTCGGAAGCGATGATCAGGTTCAGCTTTTCCTCTCCGCCCTGCGTATGAACCGCGGAAATCAGCATACCGCAGCTGTCCATTCCCATCATTTTCCGCGGCGGCAGATTGACGATCGCCACCAACGTTTTCCCGACCAGCTCCTCCGGTTTGTACCATTTGGCGATGCCGGACAAGATCTGGCGATCTGTACCCGTGCCATCATCCAGAGTAAAACAAAGCAGCTTGTCGGATTTTTTTACCGGTACGCAGGCTTTCACCTTAACCGCACGAAAATCGCTTTTACAAAAAGTGTCAAAGTCCACTTTTTCGGCAATCTGTTCCGGCACCTCTACCGCCGTC
>JAYFOA010000030.1:0-8701 GCA_034933145.1 Clostridiaceae bacterium | reverse complement strand
CGTTCCTTGATTCCGTATTCGCAGCCTGACGGCTGTGGCAACCTCGTTCACAGACGGAGTCTTTGGCTCCATCCACAACGAGGGTTTATGATGGGGCACTATCTACCACGGGGTGTCCAACTTGCACTTGCAATTTACGATTCATTTTTACCCATGAATGGCAGCATCATCGCAATAAAGATCCATGGATCAAATTGCTGGTACATATGGTCTGCTGTCTTATGTGGTGGAATCCCTTTGTATATTTGCTGAAAAGCCAACTGAGCCAAACACTCGAACTGCGATGTGATTTTGCCGTACTTTCCGGACTGCCGGAAGACAGGCGTAATTTGTATTTCGAAACGATTCTGCAGGTCTATCGGTCAACATACAATGAGCATAACAAACAGACGGCGCCTGCGTGCGTACCGGCTCTTATTGGTGTACGAGCAGATTCCTGCATTCGGCAGCGATTTGTTTTGGGACTGAATTATGGTAAAATCGAAAAGCAGAGAAAACGGTTCGCTGTTTTGCTGTGCTGTATGATAATAATGGCATTTTTTTCATCCTATTTATTTGTATTCCAGCCGGCATCTTTACCTACGGAGGAAGATGGCATTCCTATTTTTTCGGCATTTTCCGAAGATTCCTATCTGGTTGACAACGGAGACGGAACTTATCAATTTTATATGGACGGGTTATGCGGAACCGTAAACGACATCAGCGTAGAGCCATTTGCATCATTACCCATTAGGGCTAAATAAAGAGGAGTGGCAAGATGAAGAGGAAAAAATTGTTTTGTGCCCTGATTATGGCGGGACTGCTAGTTTCTGTACTTTCCCCAGCCGCGAGTGCCATATCAACTGATCAGAGCTATAACGAGCTGCAAACTGTGGGTGAGTCGATCGTTACACCGTATGCCATAGAAACCCAATGGTATTATAGAATTTATGATGGCCATATGCAGAAGCGGCTTTGGTCCATAACCTATGGCATATGGCTTACCGATTGGATTGATTGCTGATGCCGGCATCGGGAACCAAATCAACAAAATTGAACATGGCGCATTAATACGCCGCAGCAGAACCGCTTATGTGAAAACGTGGGCGGTTTTTTATTTGAGCAAATAAGATATTACCATAAGCCGCGAATACGAATCGAGCCTCGGTGTACGCCAGGGCTGACATATAAGGCCCCTATATTGAATCGAAAATTCATTGATACTTTATGTCTGCGACTGAATTTTTCTGCGGCATAAGTTTTTTTACTTTCTTAGCGAGTGATTATCTTTGTAGCAACAAAAAAACGCCGAAGCCCTGTAAGATGGGGCTTTGGCGTTTCATAAAGTGAAACACTTAGCGACGGGAAGTATTTATTGCGGGGACAAAATTGGCTCTGCTGTTTTCGCATTTATTCTTCGACATCAAGATTCAGCTTTTTGGCTATGTCTTTTGCGGTATAGCCCTTTTCCTTAGCCCTTTTCATAACAGCATTAAGGGAAAGCGCCTTGCGATGCTTAGGGTTGAGAATAGCTTTTTTCTTTGCTTCCAGAGCAGAAATGTTCTTCTTGTACGTTTCAATTTTTCCGCTGATTTCTGCAACACGCTCTTCCGCCGTGCGGCGTTTACGTCGTTCGCCCATAATTGCATTCTCCTTTAAATTTAAAATTATAGTAAAATAATGCCAGTTAAGTTAAGTAATGCAAATAGGCCCTCGCTGAGTAATTATTTGAACTATACATAGTATACACAATGTTGACAATAAGTTTTGTCGAAACTATACTACTTATATTACCGAAATTTTAGCGTAGTGCTATCCAAAAGCTTTATTAAACCATATTTTTTAACGATGGTTCATCAGATAAAAAATCAAATTACATATTGAAAGCCAATAACCATGAGAGGAAATAATAGGCTGATATATATAATATTGCGGCTCACGAGGACAACGTATTCTTTCCATCGGATAACCTCTTTTGCGCTACTTAGGATACTGAAATTGACTCGAAGAGCTTGTTGCAAACAGGCGCTGGGGTTTATATAGTAAGCAAGTATTGTTAATCAGGGGGCCGCAACAGCGGAATGATGGAAAATGAACGAAAATTTGTACGTATACGCAAAAACGGATGTGCTTCCGCAGGCGATGTTAATCCATTCAGCACATATTCTTTCACGAAGTGCCGATGAACTTCGAGATCTGATCGACCGCACAGTGACGGAAAATCCATTGCTTGAATACGACGATGATGGATGTAATCTAAGAGAGGATGCTCCGATATTTGAGGCTGCTGAACGAATCAGCCTGAGGGATCATCTGTTGTCTCAATTGCGCCTCGCCCGCTGTGAGAAAGAACTGTTGCCGCTGTGCGAACATCTTATCGGGTGTATTGACGATGACGGTTACATGCGGGATGATCTGTCCGAACTAAGTTTGGAATGGAATGTATCAGAGGAGCGCCTTCAGGGCGCGCTGAAAATTGTGCAGAGCTTGGAACCTTGCGGAGTGGGTGCGCAATCGCTGCAGGAATGCCTGAAACTCCAGCTCAGGGATCTGCCGGACGCAAGTGTGGAACTCCAAATTGTCGAAAAAAACCTAGAAGCGTTAGCGGGTGGAACGCTGGATATGCCGGAGATAGCACCTGACCGTCTGGAAGCTGCAATTGCGCGTATCCGTTCGCTCGAACCTCATCCGGGTGCTGCATTTGATGCAAGGCCGATCAAATATCTGCTTCCGGATCTTGAAATCACCTATGAAAAAGATGTATTGACCGTAGGATTGGCAAACCAGCCTGTTGTGCCGCGTATTACGCCTCTGTATAAGGAATGGTTACAGGGAGGCAGTGAATTGCAGAGACGCTATGCGCAGGACTGCCTGACCGGCGCCAGGGAGCTTTTGTTCGCCATCGAGCAGCGGGCCCATACGCTCCTCTGCGTTGCGGAGCTGGCTGCCAGACGTCAGCAAACTTTTTTTGCATCCGGAAAGAATGCCGATTTATTGCCGCTGACAATGACTGAAACAGCTTCTGCGCTAGGACTGAGTTTATCCACCGTCAGCCGGGCCGTTCTGGACAAACATTACGCTTATCGCGGAAAACTGTTTCCGCTGCGCAAGCTTTTCCTTCGGGACGGAATAGGAGAACGAAACCGGCTGTGGGTTGCTCAGCGGATGGGAGAATTGGCGGGGCAGTCCCCGGATCGACTGAGCGATGAACGAATGGCAGAACTGCTTCGCGCGGAGGGCATTGCCATTTCCCGGAGAACCGTCAACAAGTATCGCAGAGAACTTTTGGGCAAGGCAAAAGGATAAGGGAGGCGTTTACATGAAGCAGCACAGTCCGATGCGCCGCTTTCAGCGGATGATGATTCGGTGCGGGCTGATACTTTTGATGCTGTTGAGCGTCGGCGCCTTCGTCCCGATACAGGCTTACGCGGCAAAGAGCATTCGTGTGGGTGTTTGCAGCCATTTACCGCCATATCAGTTCCGGGATACGGATGGCAGTCTGATCGGCATGCATATTGATCTTATGAATGCGATAGCAAAAGAGGAAGATTTAAAAATCCAGTATGTTGCATACGAACGCAACAGCGATTGCCTTGAGGCTCTCGAAAAAGGGGATGTGGACGCCATCCTGGGAATTCGGACCAATGACCAGGGAGCCGCCTACTTTCAGTCTATCGGAGATATTTCAAGTTCTTCTTTGTGCATGGTTGAGAGAAAAGTCAAGCTCAGTGACGCCTATCCGCAGAAGACCTACTCCTACGATGTGGCTTTTGAATCCGGCACAGTCAGTTCCTATTTGCTGCCAAGGCTTTCGGTCAACAGCTATTCCCTGCGGTCTTCACAGGAAGAGCTGTTTCAAACTCTGGTCGATCGCGACGTGATCAGGGTTATTGGAAATTGGGATAGTCTCACATACCAGCTGAATAAGGCAGGAATCGAAAATAATTACTACATTTCTTATAATTATCTCGCTTCGCTCAGCTATACCGTTTTTGTCCAGATGAGTAATCGGTCGCTATATAACGTGCTGGAACAGGGATTGACCAGATTACGTGTTAATGGAGAATATGACCAAATCTACAAAACCTGGATTGTAGATAAAGATCTGAAGGATGCGCAGACGCGGATCAAATATCTTATTACAACGATTGTGGCGGTTATCGGAGCGGCGGGACTGGTCATTTTTATGGTCCATCTGACGAACAAGATGCTGAAACGCGCGGTCAACGAAAAGACGGAAGAGCTGAGTGTTGCGAATCAGGAATTGGCTCAAAAAATGGGCCAGTTGGAGAGCGAAAGTGCGCTGCGTACGCTCCTGATTGAAAACGCACATATCGGCATTCTGTTGCTGGACCGGCAGGGAACTGTGCTGATGGCCAATGGCAATGCCTGCGAATTGGCAGCAAATCGGGAAAATGCCATAATAGGAACTAAAATATGGGAAGTCCCATTGTTTAGCGCTTTGTGGACAGAACTGGAAAAAGAGGGGAAAAATACTTCGAAGCCCAGGACTCTCACACTGGTTCAGCAGGGAATCAGCTGCAATTATCGCTGTCTCTATCACCGAGTTGGAAGCAGTGGACAGGCGATTCTGTCTATGGAAGATGTCACAAGAGAGGAACGCGAGAAAAACGCTCTGTTCGAAATGGAAAAAAATAAATCTCTTAACCGGATCGTTGCAGGCATCGCCCATGAAATCCGCAACCCCCTGATGGCTATTCGTTCCTTTTCTTCCCTGATAGGGACGGAGAGCAGCGAAAGTAAAGAGTTTCAGGAGTCATTTTCAAAATGTGTGCCGAAGGAAGTTGACCGTATCAATCGGCTGATCGAATCGCTGATCAACTATTCCCGGCCCGCGAAAGGACAGAAGGAGCTTGTTTCTGTACCGGAGCTTATGAATGAATGCGTCAATTTTTCCAAGGTGACTGCCAAGAATCTGCCAATTGCGTTTCGTGTCAAGGCAGTTCCGGATACCCGGATCATAGCAAATAAGGACCAGATCCGGCAGGCCTTGATCAACCTGATTTTCAACGGTATCGAGTCTATGGAACAGCGACTGACCCAGGAACCGCTTTCCGAAAAACTGACGTTGGAGCTTTCCGCTTTCAGCAAAGACGGCAAAACGGTTATTGAGGTATACGATGAAGGAATCGGTATGACCAAAGAGGAAATTGCAAAATGCACGGAGCAGTTTTATACAACCAAGGCGCGTGGTTCTGGACTCGGAATGCCGCTGGTTGAACAGTTTATAAGAGAAAACAGCGGCGTCATGAGTATTGAAAGCATTAAGGGAGTGTTTACACGCATTACATTGCAATTTGAAGGAGCGACAGCATGAAACCAAGTGTTCTTATTGTGGATGATGAACCGAGCATCTGTGCTTCACTGAGTTTTGCCCTGTGTAAGCAATATCAGGTTAAAACGGCATTGACGACAGCCGAAGGGCTTGCTCTGGCCTATCAGGAATCCTTCGATGTAGCGCTGTTGGATTTAAGAATCGGTGAAGACGATGGAATAGAACTTTTGCAGCGTATTCGGGAGGTCGATCCTGCGGTGGTGGTCATTATGATGACCGCCTATGGAAGTATTCGCTCTTCGGTTGAGGCGATGCAGAAAGGCGCGTTTACATATCTGACCAAGCCGCTGGATCTGGAGGAACTGCAGGCATTTGTAAGTCAGGCGGTGGAGTTCCGCGCGCTGAAGGAACAGGTCAGCTTTTTAACCGACGAACTTAAGAACCGGCAGTTTTATGACCGCATGGTGGGAGAAAGTGCACCGATGCAGGCGGTGTACAGGATGATAGATCGGCTCAGGGATGTGGATACCAACGTTCTGATCCTTGGCGAGAGCGGCACCGGAAAGGAACTGGTTGCAAGAGCAATTCATAATCTCGGCAAGCGTCAGAAAAGTCGGTTTGTTGTTGTTAACTGTGCTGCCATTCCGGAAAATTTGTTGGAAGCGGAGTTCTTTGGCTACCGGAGAGGCGCCTTTACCGGTGCTCTTCAGGATCGCAAAGGTAAATTTGAGTTGGCGGATAAAGGGACGATTTTCCTTGATGAGATTGGAGATATGCCTCTTAGTCTTCAGGCAAAGCTGCTGCGTGTCCTTGAAAGCAAAGAGTTTTCACCCCTTGGTGGTTCCGAAACCAAGCATGTGGATGTCAGGGTATTGGCTGCAACTAATCGGGATCTTAAAGAAATGATCCAAGCGGGATCGTTCCGGCAGGACCTCTATTATCGACTAAATGTGATGAAGATTAAGATTCCGCCTCTGCGGCAGCGGAAAGAAGACATTCCGTTGCTCAGCCAGCATTTTGTGCAGCAGTTTGCCAAGGAACAGAATAAACAAATCAAGGCGATTGAACCGGAGACAGAACGTATCATGATGCGCTTTGACTTTCCGGGAAATGTCAGACAGCTGGCAAACGTGCTGGAATATGCGGTGATCGTCTGCGCAGACGGTGTCATTCGGCCGAAAGATCTTCCGGACGATATTCGGATCAGCCGATCGTCGGCTGAAGCTGCGGCAGAGGTTCCGGCCCGGGGCTCGTTGGCCGGAATCAGCCTGCGGGAACTGGAGCGGATAGCGATAACGGATACTTTGGTCAAGAACAGCGGACGGCGCGATCAGACAGCACGGGATCTGGGAATCAGTACTCGCGGGTTGCTTAACAAGATCAATGAGTACGGATTGGATCGGCACAATTTTCCCGAATGAGAAAAAATTTCTCATGGCATGCCTTTCACAGTCCGTCGGAATCTGGGAGAATGGGTCTCATCAGCCAGTAGCTGATAAAACCGAGGCATGCAAAATCACAGAAATTCTTAGCGGAAAATTGTCAGTAAACAACAAAAAAAGCCAAATAAGGATTTGGTTTTTTTTGCAGTTTATGTGCCGCACATCCCGTATTTTGCGGGATGTGCGGTTTTTTTTGGCCCTCCGGCGATTCGCATATGCGGAAGACGCAGCGTGCATTTTCTGCAAAAATGGCACGAATATTGCATGTATATAGGCGTAAAGCAAATTATGCTATGCATGCAGCTGCCAATTCTGAGTCAAAGAAGGGGACAATATGATTTTTGGTATTCTGAAAGACATCAAGGAAGGTGAGAACCGCGTCATTTGCACACCGATGGAGGTTAAGTCAATCATTGCTTCCGGACATATGGTGCTGGCGCAAAAAAACTGTGGGGAAACGGCTGGGTTTTCCGATAAGGCGTATGCGGAAGCCGGTGCGGAAATCGTTACGAGCGCAGAGGAGATGTACCGCCGCTGCGATATGATCGCTAAAGTCAAGGAGTTTGAGCCCTGCGAGTTCCCGCTGATGCGGGAGAATCAGATCCTCCTTGGGTGCATTCATCCGGCCGGGCACCCAGAAGAAGTGGATGCGTTGCTGAAAAGCAAATGCATTTCGTTCACCGCGGAAGATAGTCATCGGTATGGTTCTCCCAACTGTGAAGCGGCAGGAAAGCAGGGCGCATTGTTCGGACTGGAGTCCATGCTGACGATTAACGGCGGCAAGGGAAAGTATGTGGGCGGCTTTGCAGGCGCACCCGGCATGAATGTTCTGATTCTGGGTGGCGGTACAGTCGGCCAGGGCGCGTTGCAGGTTCTTTATGCCTTGGGCGCCAATGTGACGGTCATGGATATCAATGTGGGCATTCTGCGGACATTGTCAAGCCAATATCAGGGGCGTATCAATACAATGTTCTGCAATCGGGAATCAATTGCCTCTGTTTTACCGCTGACCGATATGGTTCTCAATTGTGTCAAATGGCCAAAGCAGCGGAAAGATTTCTTAATTGATAAGGAAATGCTCAAATTAATGGAACCCGGCTCGGTTTTGGTGGATATCAGCAATGATGACCCGGGTGCGATCGAAACCAGCCATGAAACTCATCATGATAATCCTCGCTACGTGGTTAATGGCATTGTCCATTACTGTGTGAGCAACATTCCGGGAGCAGTGGCCAATTCAACGTCAGTGGCCTATGCGGCTGAGATGCTTCCCTTTATTCTGGGAATTCTCAATAAAGGTGTTGAAGAAACCTGTGTTGGCGACGGCTTTTATCGCCGCAGCCTGACCACTTATAAGGGACTCCTGACCCATGAGGAAACCAGCGGCATTCAGAACAAGCCATGGATTCGTCCTGAAGATGTACTTGGGATTGCTGACAGAAAACTCAATCCGGCCCCTCCCGCAACTACTACGCGCAGCAACCTGTTTATCACTTGCTGTGAGCAAGGTTCAGCTGAATGATTTGAGGCACTGCCTCGTCAAAAAATATAACGGAGGAAGAAGAATGAATAAGCGCATTTTGGCACTGCTCCTTGTCCTAACGATGCTGGTCGGCATCCTCGGCGGCTGCGCATCAAACGGCACCGAAGACACAACAGATTCCGGCTCTGACAGCGGAACGAATTCCCCGTCTACAGGCACTGACAACAGCGACCGCACCCTTAAGCTGCGCTTGAACGCATCTCTGTCCTCGCTGGACTGGGAGCAAACCACCAACACGCGTGACATGAAAGTCTGGCACCAGATGTATGAAGGACTCTACGGTATGGATGAATCCCAGAACGGCTACTACAACGAGCTGGCGAAGGACGTTGCCATCAGCGACGACCAAATGACCTATACCATTACCCTGCAGGACGGAGTCACGTTCCAAAACGGGGATACAATGAAGGCGTCCGACGTGGTCTTCAGGTATAACCGTGC
>JAYFOA010000029.1:0-78190 GCA_034933145.1 Clostridiaceae bacterium | reverse complement strand
CGCCCCCCCCCACGGCCTTTTATCCGGTTCCCGGCGGCGCCGCTCCGCGCTTCCCCCGGCGAGCCATTCAACAAAGCGAGGGCAGTGTTCGGTTTTTTGACAGTCGCCTATGGTTGTCTATGGCAGGATTCGACAGGTTTTGCTAAACTGAAATCGCGAATGGATGAATAGAATAATCAATGGCAGCCGCACCTTTCTATTATGAAAAAGCAATTGAGGATATAGAGGAGGAACACACCACTATGAGCAGCCGTACGCTGAAAGAAAGCGCCCAGGCGCTGGCTTACCGAACAATCCTGTCCTATCTGGATTCCAACCCGGACGAAAACCTGCCGAAACTCGTTGACTGGCTGGAAGCCCATGACAAGCAGGGCGCGCTGAAAAACCAGCTCAGGGGCATCAAGCCCTATCTGTATGATGGGGAGAACAACTGGAACCGGCTTATGAAAAGCCTCTGGACGGACATTGACCCCTTTGTCCGGCGACGGCTGCTTGAAACCTTCGTCATCAACGGCAGCCTGCTGGGCAATCCGCGTCAAAACGAGTACCGGGACAAATATGACTGCAACGTACCCTGGGCGATCCTGATGGATCCGACCTCTGCCTGCAATCTCAAATGCACCGGCTGCTGGGCCGCCGAATACGGCAACCGGCTGAATCTGACGCTGGACGAGCTGGACAGCATCATCGAGCAGGGCAAGGAAATGGGTACCTATGTCTACATCTATTCCGGCGGCGAGCCCCTGGTACGGAAAAAAGATATTCTCGAGCTGTGTGAAAAGCACCCGGAGTGCGCATTCCTCGCCTTCACCAACGGTACGCTGATCGATGAGCAATTTGCGGACGATATGCTTCGCGTCGGTAATTTCGTGCCGGCTATTAGTGTCGAAGGCTTTGAGGCGGATACCGATTTCCGCCGCGGCAAGGGCACGTTCCAGGCCGTCCTGCGCGCCATGGAGATCCTAAAGCGCAAAAAGCTCCCCTTCGGCCTGTCCTGCTGCTATACCAGCAAAAACGCCGAAATGATCGGCAGCGAGGAATACTTTGACGCGATGATCGACTGGGGCGCCAAGTTCTGCTGGTTCTTTACCTATATGCCCATCGGCAAAGATGCGGTGCCGGAGCTGATGGCGACCGCGCAGCAGCGGGAATACATGTACCACCAGATCCGCAAATTCCGTAAGACCAAACCGCTGTTCACCCTCGATTTCTGGAATGACGGCGAATACGTGGGCGGCTGCATCGCCGGCGGGCGAAACTTCCTGCACATCAACGCGGGCGGCGACATCGAACCCTGCGCCTTTGCCCATTATTCCGACTCCAACATCCGTGAAAAAACCTTGCTGGAGGCCTATCGCTCGCCCCTGTTCATGGCCTATCACCGCAATCAGCCCTTTAACGGCAACATGCTGCGCCCCTGCCCTGTGCTGGACAATCCGGGCCGGCTGACGGCCATGGTAGAGGAGACCGGCGCCCGGTCGACCGATATCCTGGCCCCGGAAAGTGCCGGGGAGTATTCCGACAAGTGTGTATCACGTGCGGCGGAATGGGCGCCGGTGGCCAACCGGCTCTGGACGGCCTGCGGCAAAAACTGCGAGGAGTGCGCCGCCGGCTGCGGCACATCCGGCGGGCAAAAATAAAAAGCCAGAACAAAAATTTTTAGAATATATGTTAGAACTCGCAATCTTTCAATTATTGATGAGTGGGCAAAAACATTCGCTTGCCCAATACTTCATCTTGATGGTACTAAAGCAATTTCAGAAAATGTCCAATTAATAATTGAGAAGTATCGCCGTACAAAATAAGCGGAACAAAGCATTCATATCTGAGGAATGGTATCGACGGTGTAATATTCGTTTGCTTGCCGGTCTGTTTTTGTTTGTACATCTTGTTTCCCGAGGATGTATCCAGGGGCGTGAATATCCTTATGAACGATCGACAAAAAAGTCCAATATTGCTCCCCTGTGCCAATGACAAAAATGCCTGCCCGCCATTTTCGGCGGGCAGGCATTTATTTTTCATGGTATGATCCCGTCAGCCGCTGGTTTACAGCTCATCAATGCTCTTGTTCAGCATGGCGAACACCGTCATCGCCGCAAAGCCGATTGTGGAGAATAAAAACAAAGTGGCAAGCCCGAAGGACTGAATCAGAACCCCGCCGACAAAGCTGGCCAGCGGGATCAGCGCCATAGACAGCGTGGACAGCAGCCCGGCGGTCTTACCCAGCATATCGGGGCTGATCTGCTTCATAAAGATTACACTGGTGCGGATATTGATCTTCGGCAGCACTGCACCGACCGCCAGCATAAGAACCGACATGATGACCAGGAATACGTTGACTTTTCCCCGCGCGCCGAACAAGAGGTATGCGGCGCTCAGCCCCGCCAACAGCAGGCTGGAATAAAGGATCGTCCGCTTGATGATGCCCGCACATCGATCGGGCTGCGGGCGCCGGCTGATAATCAAGGAGGAAACGAGCATTCCGGTAGACAGCATGAGTTCACTGGCGGCAAGCCAGGTCTCCTTTGTCATAAAGGAAGAAAACAGGAAATCTCCCTGGAGCTTTGTGCTGCAGAAATAGACGAGACCGTTGGAAAATACCGGATTCAAGAAAAAATTCAGCCCCAGCGCGATCAGCGACATTGCCAGAATCGGCTTCAGCTTTACCACATAGCGCAGACCGTCCTTCATATCGGAAACGATGGCGCGGGCTGAGAACTCTGATTCCACCGGATGATGCTCATACCGGATAAAAATCTCCGAAATTGCCGATAAGATAAAGGAAACCCCATCCAGCAGCATGATGGGCACGATCCCCATCATGCCGTACAGCACGCCCGCCGCCAGAACGCCCAGGATACTGACAAAGCTCTGGGAGACGGAAAAATAAGAGGACGCCTGCTGATACTCATCTTCCGCCACCAGAAAACGCAGGATGCTGCCTGAAGCCGGGGAAAAGGCAGAAGCCGTCGCGTTCAGCAGGATTGTGGCCGCAAACAGAATCACCAGCTGCACGGAAACGCTGTCACGGAAAAGAAGGATCGCCAGGGCGGACGCCAGAATTGTTCCTCCGCTGATGAAGTCGCAGGTATACATGATCTTTCCCTTGTGGAACCGGTCGGCCAGTACGCCGCCCACCGGTGTCGGCAGCAAGCGGAAAATACCGCCCACCGCGAGAAAGGTCCCCTGAATCAGCGCGTTGTTTCCCGTGATCTTCAGAATATAAAAGCTTACTGCAAAAGAAAAGAGCGTACTTCCCACCTGAGAGACAAAATCACCCCAGAATAAAAGCGCGTAGTTCCGGTTTCGCATCACATTGGCTTTGACCGCCATCCCGCTGTTCTCCTCTCCCATAGATACCTTTAATTTATATGAACAGTATATATTTATATACTTCGTCTGTCAATATAATTTGTATTTTAAAATATAAAATTATCTGGTGTAAAGATATCTGGCTATTTGATGGTCATAAAAGAACCGCGCTCCAATGGGGCGCGGCTTCCGACTTTAAAAATACGCTATGTTCAGGAGCTGTTCAGGTTAAGGTTCAAGTTGTCGGTTGGCAAGCAACTTGATCACAAGCTGTTCCGAAAGCCCGGCGGGGACCCATAAATCAGGTTCAAAACCCCGCAGCTCCTGAAAATAGCCCGCGGGAAAAACCTTTACGCCATTTCCGAACCGAACCGAAAGAAGGCTGCATGGCAGCTTCAAGGTGTCATTCCCGCCGTTGATTATGCACCCGGCCGTCAAATCGCCGACAGGCAGAAGCCCGGCCCGCCATACGGCGAGCCGGGCGATCAGTCTGTCAAAAACCACGCCGCTGCGTGGCCAACACTTCCGGTCAGACCTTCGGCAGTGTGTCAAACCCCTGCCGGAGATCCGCGTCGGTGGGGATATAGTCGGTCATCGTGCCCTCCCGATAAGCGGAATATGCAGGCATATCGAAATATCCGGTACCGCTCAAGCCGAACAGGATGGTCTTCGCTTCGCCGGTCTCACGGCAGCGCACCGCCTCGTCGATCGCGGCGCGGATGGCGTGGCTGCTCTCCGGCGCGGGCAGCGTGCCCTCGCACCGGGCAAACTGCACGGCCGCGTCAAATACCTTTGTCTGCTCATAGGATACCGCCTCGATATATCCCTCGTCCCGAAGGAGCGAGATCACCGGGTTCATGCCGTGATACCGCAGTCCGCCGGCATGGTTGGGCGACGGCATGAAGCCGCTGCCCAATGTGTACATCTTGATCAGCGGCGTCGTGCGGGCGGTGTCACCGAAGTCATAGGCATACCGGCCGCGGGTCAGCGACGGGCAGGAGGCCGGCTCCACGGCGACGAAGCGGATCTTGTTCTTTCCTTCCAGCCGTTCGGCCATAAAGGGCGCCATCAGACCGCCCAGGTTGGATCCGCCGCCGGCGCACCCGATGATCACGTCGGGAGTGACGTTATATTTATCAAGTGCGGCCTTGGCCTCCAGGCCGATCACACTCTGATGCAGCAGGACATGGTTCATCACGCTGCCCAGCACATAGCGGCAGTCGCCGTGGGTGACGGCATACTCCACCGCCTCGGAGATCGCGCACCCGAGGCTGCCCGGCGTGTCGGGATGTTCTGCCAGGATGCGGCGGCCCGCCTCCGTGGTATCGGAGGGCGAGGGGATCAGCTTTCCGCCATACGTCTCGATCACCGCGCGGCGGTGGGGCTTCTGCTGTGCTGATGAGCGAACCATGAAGACCGTGAGGTCCAGGCCGAAATAACCGCAGGCCATGGCGAGGGCGGTGCCCCACTGGCCCGCTCCGGTCTCCGTGGACACCTGCCGCAGGCCCTGCTCTTTGGCAAAATAAACCTGCGCCACGGCGGAATTGAGCTTATGGCTGCCCGATGTATTGCTGCCTTCGAATTTGTAATAGATCTGCGCGGGGGTCTTCAGCTCCCGCTCCAGATTATAGGCGCGCACCACCGGGGACGGGCGGTACATGCGATAGAAATCGCGCACCTGCTCGGGGATCTCGATCCGTTTGTCTGTCCGATTGAGCTCCTGCTCTACCGCCGCATCACAGAAGACATGCTTGAGCGCTTCGGCGGAAACGGGTTTCCCGGTGCCGGGATCCAGCATCTCCGGTGCATCGGGAACGCAGGCATGCAGGTTGAGCCAGAACTGTGGCATCTCGTTCTCGGTCAGGAAGATTTTGTACGGGATCGGCTGTTTCATGGGGGTTCCTCCTTCTTCGGGACAGAAAAAAGGCTTCTGTCCCATGATGTAATCATAGGACAGAAGCTCGTACTTCTGCGGTGCCACCTATGTTCGCCCAAACCGGGCGCGCTCAGAGCATGCCAACACATGCGCAGCGCGGTAACGGGCGCATCCCGTCCTTGCTAAAGCGCTTGCGCGCCTCGCGCGGCCCTCGCCGGTCCATTCTCCGGGACGTCTGCCGCCGCGATCCCACCCTCCGCGGCTCTCTTGGACATTCGCACTCCCGGGTACTATTCCGGTTCATCGGTTTGCAGCTATGATAGCACTGCGGGTTTCTGTTGTCAAGAAAAAATTGGCTGATATATGCCCGCCTCCGGCTTATACGCCCACCGCACACCCGTCCCTACGGGGATCGGCCGCGCCTTCATATGTCCCGTCCCGGCGGATATATACCGCGTGGACCCCGCCGAACACCCGATCCCAGTCGCCGTGGACGGTGACCGTATGCCCTGCATCGCGCAGCGCGGAAACGGTGGCCGCCGGCAGGCGTCCTTCGCAATGGAGCTGCGCCATATGATCGTCATACATCCGCGGGGCATCCAGCGCGGCCTGCAGCGGCATGCCGTAGTCGATCAGGTTGGAGATCACCTGCACCACCGTGGAGATGATGCGCAGACCGCCGGGGCTGCCCAGAACGGCCACCGGCCGGCCATCCTTCAGAAGGAACGTCGGAGACATGCTGCTCAGGGATTTTTTCCCCGGCGCAACGCAGTTTGCAGACGTCGGGTCAAGGGAGAAATCCTCCATCGTATCGTTGAGGCAGAAGCCCAGTCCTTCCGGCGCGACGCTGGAGCCAAAGAAATGATTGATGGTCCGGGTGGCGGCAACCAGGTTGCCGTCTTTGTCCGCCACGGAAAAATGGGTCGTACTGGGCGATTCGTACTTCCATGGCTCGCCCTGTGCCGGAGGGGCGGCACGGAACAGGTCGATCCCCGCGGCACGCTCCGAGGCATAGGCTTTGTCCATCAGGCCGCGCAGCGGCACGGGGCCGAAATCCGGATCGCCCATGTATTTCTGACGGTCGGCGTAGCAGCGCTTGAACACCTCCGACAAAAGGTGTATACGGGCCGGCGAATCCGGCGGCATGACGGAAAGGTCAAAATGTTCCAGCAGGTTGAGCGCCTCCACCACGATGGCTCCGCCCGAGGACGGCGGCGGGGACGAAATGACCTCATATCCCCGGTAGCTGCCGCAGACCGGCGCTAATTCCCGCGGCTGGAAGTCACGCAGATCGGAAAGCTCCAGCACGCCGCTGGAAGCCTTAGCTGCCGCGACGACGGCCTCCGCCACCGGCCCCTCATAAAAGCCGGCGCGGCCCTGCAGGGCGATCCGCCGCAGCACGGCGGCCAGCTGCGGATTGCGGAAGATATCCCCGACCTGCAGAGGTGTTCCATCCGGCCGCACATACAGGCGCGCACCCGCCCCGTATTTCTCCATATGCCCCCGGTGTTCCTGCAGATCGCCCCAGAGGATCGGGGTGATGACGAACCCTTCTTCCGCCAGACGGATAGCGGGGGCCAGCACCTGTGCCGACGTCATGGTTCCCCAGTGCGCAAGCGCATACAGCAGGCCCGATACTTCACCGGGAACAGCGACGGATTTTCCCCCGTAAACATTTTCTTCGTCCGCGGCCGTGCCGTCCGGCAGGACGCGGTACATTTCCGGCGACGCCCGCCGCGGCGCAGGCTCACGAAAGTCAAGAAAGCGGTTTTCCCCGTTTTTCGCATCCCGGAACAGCAAAAAGCCGCCGCCGCCGAGGCCGCTGGCATTGGGTTCGCAGACGCCCAGCGCAAAGGCGACGGCCACCGCCGCGTCCACTGCGTTTCCGCCGGCGGCAAGGATCTCCCTGCCCGCACAGCCGGCCTCCTGCCGGCCGGCCGATACCATGCCGCAGGCGCTCTCCGCCCCGCGTCCGGTGCGGATCATATTCCCCTGCTCGTCAAAGGACCGAAAAGACATATACCAAACCTTCTTTCGTTTTTACATACGTATGCAATCATAGCAGAAAACCATCCCCGCCGCAAGCGCGGCAGGGATGGTTCGTAGCCGTTGAAAAACTGTATCTCCCGGCGAATTTGGTACGTTCTGCGGAGCCTTATCCCTGATTTTCTGCGGAAAACCGGGGATAAAAGCTGTTTTTTAACGTACAGCACGCAGAAAAATTTTCTTTATGGGCGGGTGCGGACGCAGGTTCAGCCGATCAGTCCCCGGACCGTCAGGTAGGTGATGTTCGGCACGTTTTCAAAGGTATGCTTTTTGTCCACCCGTTCGGTGAACATATGCCCGTCGCGGCCGAAGGTGCCGATGTTGACCACCGGCACGTCGATCTGCAGGATCTTGTCCGTATCGTGATAATACTTGACCTTCCAGGACGGCATATTGTCGCCCAGCGCCTTGATCGTGCTCAGGTCGTCGCAGACGGCGAGGAAGCTGCTGTCGGAAATATAGGGGTAGAACATGCGGGTCTTCAGCTGGCGTCCGGCCTCGGGGCGCACGGCCTCGACCGCCTTTTCCACGCTGTCCAGCAGGGCGTGCTCCTTCCCGTTTTTGCCCGAGACTTCAATGCGTGCATTATAGATCGAGCCGAAGAAGATAACGACGGCGGGGTTTTTGTCCGTGCTCCACTTCCACGCCTCTTCCGCAACCCGCAGGCTGAACATCCGCAGATCCATCGCGGGATCTTCTTCCTGCAGCTTCCGGCGGAAGGCCTCCATCGCGTCTTTAAATTTCTGTCCGTGCTGCTGCGCCAGTTCATCATAGAATTCCTTCCAGAGATAAACGCGGCGGTGCCAGGGAAGCGGCGTATACCCGACATGGCTCTTTTCGCAATAGCTCCGGTAGCGCTCGCCAAGGCGCTGAATCACCGTATCAAACGCCGTCTCCGCGATACCCTTGCACTTTTCCAGCACCTGTGCCGGATTCATCCCGTGGGTAAAGAAATTGTAGTAGGAAAAGCTGACCAGCGCGGTCTGCACGGTATAGTTGGGCTTGGTGTCGGTCTGCTTTAAGGAGACGGGCGGGATCGTGACCTCGCCCAGCTTTTCGTCGCACAGATCCGTGTTGTAGGAGATATCCCGTGTGATCTCCGCCGTCAGCAGGTTGGGATCAAAGGCCGAGAAGGCCTGGCCCACATGGGCCTCCTTGCCGAAAACGGCGTAACAGGGCAACAGCTTGCCGATCGAGCCATAGTAGATATAGCGGCTCTCGTCTCCGGGATTATAGTTGGTCGAATAATCCGCGTTGACGCAGGCGACGTACTGGAACCCTTCGCTCTGCCGCAGCTCCACCAGCTCGTCGATGGCGGTGAGGATGCCCTTGGAGTTGTCCTCCTCATCACACTCCGCAACGGCAAGGATGTTTCCTTCCAGCTCTTCCGGATGCTGTGAAAAATAGGCAATGAGATACATGTGCCCCGCCACGCCGGCCTTCATATCCAGCGCGCCGCGGCCGAACATATATTCCCCGGAGTCGATGTCCTTGAGAACCTCCGGCGGCAGCTCCACCGTCTTGAGTATCTCCGGCAGCCGATCCGGGTCGCAGGCATATTCCTTGATCGCGCCGTAATCGTCGATGCCAACGGTATCGATGTGACCGATCATCAGAACCGTACGGTGCGAACCGCCATTCTTCGTCCCTTTCACGAAGGCGTAGGTGCTGTGCCGCTCCACAAAATCGTTTTTGGTCTGAAAGCACTTTGCATATTCGGGATGCTCTTTGAAATACGGCAGAGCCATATAGTAGTCATACACGTACCGGGCGGCCGCGGATTCTCCCTCCGGCTCTTTATTAACGCTTTTGATATTGACCAGCGCCTTTGTCAGGCGTTCCACTTCGGAATAGCATTGCAGCTGCATATGTATACTCCTTTTCCGTTTCATTTTCCAAATGATGGCTTTTTAAGTCAAAGGCCCCGGCCCGCAGGCATATGTCTGGGGGGCGGGGCCTCCCGGCTTGCCCGGAATGACAAATACTTTTTCTTTTTTTCCGTCTTCGGTTACGCCCGGACCCAGGTATCCCGGCCGGCCAGCAGGGTGCGGTCGACCTTTACATTCAGGATGTCGTCCTCCGGGATGGTGAAGATATCCCGGTCAAGGACTGCCAGATCGGCAAACTTTCCGACTTCCAGCGTTCCCGTATACTTTTCGTCACCAGTGGCATAGGGGACGTTCTTGCTGAACATGCAGAGCGCGTCGTAAACGCTCATCTTCTCTTCCGGCTGCATGCCGCCTTCCGGCCAGCCCTTCAGGTCCTTGCGCGTGACGGCGGAGTAGATGCCCGGCAGCGGGTTATAGCTCTCCACCGGCGAATCGGAACCGCCGGTCAGCAAAAGTCCGTTCTCCTGATAGGTCTGCCAGAGATAACCGTTTTTCATGCGGTCGGGGCCCACGCGGTCTTCCACCCAATGCATGTCCGTGAGGAAGAAGCTCGGCTGGATATCCAGTACGAGAGGCAGCTTCATCATGCGGGCGATCAGCTCGTCGGTCGCCAGCTGGGCATGGATGATGCGGAAAGGATGCTTTGTGAGCTTTTCTTCGCTCCATCCCTCTTCGCGAAGCGTCTCGACCGTATGCTCGATGGCCGTGACGACGATGTCAAGCGCCCGGTCGCCGATGGCATGGGTGGCACATTGGATGCCCTCCCGCGTCGCCTTCAGCATTTTGCGCTCCAGCGCCTCCAGATCTTCCACCACGATGCCGGAAGTGGATGGATCATCGGCATAGGGCTCATACAGTGCTGCGCTGCGGGAGCCGAGGCTGCCGTCGCAGAACAGCTTATAGCCGCCGAGCTGGGCCTTGCGGTTCGGGTCGGCGCGCTGCGCGTCGGTGACGGCGGGCTGGCCCTCCAGCTTTTCCAGCTTGTCGAGATAGACGGTGACGCGCAGCGGCAGCAGGCCTTCGCCGTCCAGCGCCTCATACACCTTGATATCCTCGATATACTTCCAGATATCGGCGGCATAGGTGTGCATCATGGTCAGGCCCAGCGAAGCCATATCCTTCAGCTGGCGCACCATGATCTCGCGTTTGACCTTCGGGTCATTCATCGGATCGGGAATCAGTTCGTCAAAGATCTTGGTCAGCTGCTCGCGCAGGATGCCGTTGGGATACCCGTCCGCTTCGCGCTCCACCGTTCCGCCAGGTCCCGCGGCGTAGTCCCGGCCGATTCCGGCCTTTTCCAGCGCGGCGGTATTGGCCACGGCGGTGTGCAGGCAGACGCGCTTGATGACGATCGGGTGCTTCGTACTGGCCTGATCCAGATCCTGCCGGACGGGCAAGCGGTCATCGGTATCGGTCCATTTGGACTGGTCAAAGTTTGAGCCCCGGATCCACTGTCCCTCCGGCGTGACGGCGGCCTTGGCGCGCAGTTTCTCAATGACCTCCGCTTTGGTCGTGCAGGTGCCCAGATCCACAGTGGTCAGCGTCTGGCAGAACGCGTAGAAATGCATGTGGCTGTCGCCCATGCCCGGGACCACGGTTTTGCCCTGCAGATCAATGATTTCCTTCGCCTCGTACGTTTCCTTCGCCTCTGCGTCGGAACCGACAAACACGAGCTTTCCGTCCTTGATGCCCAGCGCCTGTGCCCGGTCATCTTCGGTTTTCAGCGTGTGGATGTCGCCGTTTACGAGTAATCGATCCAGTTGTGCTTTCATAATCCTCATCCTTTGTCAGCTGCGTTGTTTACAGCAAATTGATAATCGTGCGATACACCAGCTCCGGCGTGACCGTAAAGCTGTATTTTTTCTCCAGCCGCTCGGTAAACTTGTGGGCGTCCTTGCCGAAAACACCGATATCCAGCACCGGCAAATTCAGCGCCTGCATATCCTCCAGCGGCAGATCATAGATCGTGCCGAAGCCGGGCATATTGTCCCGCAGGGCGGCGACGATCTTCGGATCGCTCGGCGCGGCGGCATAGCTCAGATCGGAGATATAAGGGAAGAATTTCTTCCAGACCAGCCGGTAGTCGCTCTTGGTCGCGGAGACGGTCTTCTGGGCAGCTTCCAGCAGCTCACGCTCCTTCTCCCGCTTTCCTTCGACGTAAATATGCGGGTAATAGGGCGGGAAAAAGCATACGATGACCACGGGGTCCCGGTCGCTCCACTCGCCATGGACCAGCTCGACAATCTTCAGAGACTTCTCGCGGGAATCCAGCGTATCGTCCGCGGCCAGCTTTTCGGCCAGCGCGCGCACCTGCTGATCCAGCACCTCGCCGCGCTCCGCCCGCACCTTCTGATACAGCTCGTCAAACGACAGCGCACGGGGCTTCCACGGGAGCACCTGTTTCGGCCGGCCGGTCATCTCATTGAAGCGGTCAAACCGCGCCTGCAGTGTTTCGATCGTCTGCGCCATTCCTTTTTCGGCGGCGCCGAGCAGCTTGCCCATCACCTGATCGGGCGTACTGCAGTGGGTCGCATAGTTGAAGTAGATCAGCGCGGTTTTGGCGGTCTGAACACTGTACTCCGGCTTGAGATCCTGCTGGCGCAGCGTCACCGGCGGCAGCGTCACTTCCCCTTCGGCCACGTCGCAGTAATCGGGGTTCAGGTTGACTTCCTGCGTGATGGCGGCGGCGATCTGGTTGGGATCCAGACCCTTGAAGGACTCGCCCACGTGAGTTTCCTTGCCGACGACATAGAAGGCCGGCAGCAGCTTGCCCACGGTACCGATATAGACGTACTTGTTCTCGTCTCCTTCGTACTCGCTGGTCATATAGTCCGTGTCCAGCAGGGCGCGAAGGTCAAACTCGCCGGAGTCCTGGAATTTCCGCAGCTCGCTGACGGCAGACAGCATGCCCGCGCTGCCGCCCTCTTCGTCGCAGACCGCAACAAAGATAATATTGCCGCTGAAATTTTGAATATCCGCGGTGATGTACTCGATCAGCGCCATCAAAACGGCGTCGCCGGTCTTCATATCAAAGATGCCGCGGCCGAACAGATAGTCGCCGCTGTCCAGATCCCGCCGGCATTCGGCGGTAAGCTGAGAGCGGATCTCCTTGAACTTTTCGGTCAGCTCGTACGGCTGATTCGCATATTCTTTGAGCATTCCGAAGTCGGAAATGCCGACCGTATCCGTGTGGCCGATGCAAACAACCGTGCGCTTGTTCGCGGGATCTTTTTCACCCCGGACGACGGCCATAACGCTGCGGCGGCCGAGCTTGTCGTTTTTGGCTTCCACAAACCGCAGATTCTCCGGGTGCGCCTGAAAATACGGCATTGCGCCCAGCAGATCGTAAACAAGCTGGGACATCTTGAGCTCGTCGGGAGTATCCAGGACGCTGAGCTGCCCCGTCAGGGTGACCGCCAGCTCCTCTATGCGTTTTGACAGATCGGGTATCATGTTCTTCCTCCAATATATTTACTTGAGAAATAGCTTCATCAGTGTGTCGCAGCATTTTTCCACATCGGGCAAAACGACATATTCATCCGCGCTGTGATAGTTGCCTCCGCCGGGTCCCAGCATCACGGTAGGAATACCGGCATTACCGCCCAGCAGGTTAAAGTCGCCGATGGAGTTCATATAGACAATCGTGGGCAAAGCGCCCCAGACCAGCTCTGCCGCCAGCATCAGCCGGTGGGCCAGCCCGTCCTCTTCATCCACCACATAAGGCAGGAACCCGCCGTCAAAGCCGGGAGCCGGCCCCTCGCGGAACACGATCTCCCACCGGCAGCGGACGCCGGCGTTCTTCAGCGCCGCATTGACCTGTTCTTCCACTGACGCCCGGTCTTCTCCCCGGACAATATGGCGGAAAACCTCCAGCTCTGCATAGTCGGCCACACTGCAGGCGGCGCCGCCGCCGGCCATGCGGACGACACAGGTCTCGCCGCGCCCCAGCTTCGGGTCGATGCCGGGCGCAATGGCATCCAGCGCCATCACGACCTTCGCGGCGTCGGTGATGGCTGACAGACCCTTGTCGGGTTCGGCGGCATGGGCCGCCTTGCCGTAAAGCTTGATGATAAAGCTTAATCCACCGCGGGCGCCCAGTCCTATTGCCGCACCGGAAGCACCGGTAAAGGTACCCGCCGGCTCCAGTGAAATGACGCCGTCGGGTTTTCCCAACATTCCGTCAACCAGAAGGAAGGTCGTACCCAGCCCGTAGGGGCCCTCTTCATCGGAAACCAGACTGTAGCTGACCGTGCCGCACAGTTCCTCTTTCCGCGCCGAAAGGCGGGCCAGGGTTTCCATCATCACTGCGGCGCCGCCCTTCATATCCACGGCGCCGACGCCATAGAGCAAATCGCCCTCTATATTGGCGGCATACGGATCCCGGGTCCATCCGTGGCACAGCTGGACGGTGTCCAGATGCCCGTTGAGATGAATGTGCGGCCCCTCCCGTCCGCCCTCGATGGCGCCGCAAAGGTTTTCGCCATGGAAATCGGCCACCTTGGCGTAATACCGGTGGCGTGACACGGGAACGCCGTGGGCCTCCAGCCAGCTGGCGGCAAAGTCCATGACCTTCTCTTCGTGGAAATAGGGACTCTCAATCTGAACGAGCTGCCGAAGCAATTCGACGACGGGGGTTTCTGCCATTCCGCTCACCTCAATTTTTGTTCAGTTTTCTTGATTATTGTAGCATAACTTTTGGATTTTGCATAGCGGAAATGTTGAAAACGACGGAAAATACAGCGGAAATGCACAGATTTGCGCTAAAAAATTCTTCAGGTTATCTAATAGAAGAATAGCGCCCTGTCCTGCGGTCCGGCGGCGAAATCCCGTGTGCATCGGCAAATCGGTCAGAACGTACCGCTTGGAGCAGCGTAAAAAAATTATGGAATGAAGGGAGGGCCCAAGCGATTTATCGTTTGTCTCTTTTCGAACCACAGATCAGGAAAACGGCGGCCGGGGACAGGATGACCGCCGCCGCAATGATTGCCAGAGAAACGGAGGTTTTCAGCGCGATATAACCGATGATGGGACCACCGAGGATCTGCCCCAGGGAATCGATCTGCCCATAGGTTGAGATGACGGTGGCCCTTACCTCCGGTCTGATGTTCTGATTTCTCCAGGCCCGGTAGACCGGATCATTGACTGTGCGCAGCATATAAAACCCCAGATAGGCCGATAGGCCCATAGAAAAGTTTTGGGAAATGCCGAAACCGACCAGCATCGCAACCATCAGGGCATGGATAGCCGCAAGCATCCAAACGCGGTCAAGCCGGCCCGATTTTTCCATTCTTCGCTTGATATATTCCGCCGCCGCGATGCTCAGCAGCATAGCGGTCCCTTCTATCAACCCGATCCAAACGACAGGACGTAGGTTCCCTGCTTCAGGAAGACCGATGTCCTTCAAAAAATGGGCCGTCCACAGCCGATCAACACCCTCGCTGTAAAGGCCGTAAAGCAAAGAAATCGCCACCATCCATATCAGCACGGGATTCCCGCCGATATGCCTGATTCCCTCTGCAAACGTATGGCGCATCTGCTGCCATGAGTTTCGGCCTTCGACGGGCGCGGGCGTAAAGTTCGGCTCTTCCATGAGAAAGGCCAGCAGCACCGCAAGCGCGATAAACGACAGCCCCCCGGCGATCATCGGAAGATTGATTCTGCGCATACCGAGAAGTGTGCTGGAAATGATCCCGATCAGGGAAAACAGCTGACTGATCTGTGCTCCCTTCAGATAGACGGAATCCAGATTTTTTCCGTCGCATTCATCCGCGATCCACGCGTCATCCGCCCCGCTGGTAAAAGTATAGCCCAACCCCCATAAAAGCTGGCTGAGAATCACCGCCGTAAAAGACGGCACGAATCCTTCCAGGGCAAACGCAGACCCAATCAGTACGGTGCCGATGATGACGGACCGCTTCCGGCTTTTCGTATCTGCCACGATCCCGGTGGGGATCTCAAAAAGGAGACAAGCTGCTTCCAAAACCGTGCCGACCAGCACAAGCTGAAGCGGGTTGAGACCGATGGTTTCAATCCGGTATATTTCGCTCACTGTAAAGACGAGGGAAAAGAACAGTGCGGAGGCGCCCGAATAGATAAAATAAACTGTGGTCTGCGGTATTTTTCTGCGCATAACGTCAGCTCCTGCATTTCATATGTCTGCGGCAGCTTCCGTGCGGCTCTGCCCGGGCTGCTGTCCATAGGGTAACAGTTTTCCGGGTCTTTTGCTGTTCTGATCTTGCTCAATGAAAAATGGCCTCGTTTTCACGCCAATCCGGAAAAGTCCCCTTCTCGAATCGGCAGCGGAAAAGTCTCCGTGCGGGACAACACATATCCATATAAGAGAGGACTCCCGCGGCAGCTGCCGCGGGAGTTCTTTTTCTGTGTATTCAGGCAGGAACTACGTCTTCCTGCATCAGCTTTTCAAGCAAAGGCAAAGCCCGTTCTACCTTTTCGGTCGGCGCGCAGAAGGAAAGGCGCAGCCAGTTCGGACAGCCAAAATCATCCCCCGGTACCAAAAGCAGCTGATGCTCATCCCTCGCCCGATCGGAAAACTGCTTTGCCGTCATGCCGTGGGGTGCCTTGAAGAACAGGTAAAAGGCGCCGTCGGGCCGGGCACAGCGGTACCCCATCTCCGTCAGACGGGTATAGAGAAGTTTTGCGTTCCGCTCATAGATGTCCACATCAGGCCGGACATCGACACACGCTGCCGCCACCCGCTGAAGCAGGGAGGGCGCGCAGACGTGTCCCATGCAGCGGGCCGCGCCCGCGATGGCGTCGCATACCGTGTCAAAGTCATCCAGCTCGTTGGGTGCCAGCGCATAGCCGATGCGCTCACCCGGCAGGGAAAGGGATTTGCTGAAGGAATAACAAACCAGCGTATTCCGGTAGAAATCCGGTACCCAGGGGACGGTGATGCCGCCATAGACCAGCTCGCGGTAAGGCTCGTCGCTGATCAGATAGACCGGATGGCCGAATTCCTGCGATTTGCGTGCCAGCAGCTCGGCCAGCCGGCGAAGCGTCGCGTCCGTATAGACCACGCCGGAAGGGTTGTTTGGGCTGTTGATAATGACCGCCTGCGTGCAGGGCGTGATCGCCGCCTCGGCCGCCGTAAAGTCGATCTGGAACGCTTCCTCGTCGGCGGGGACGATCCGCAGTTTCCCCCCGTGGACAGAAGCAAATACCCGGTATTCCGGGAAGAACGGTGCAAACGCGACAAATTCCGTATCCGGCCCCAGCGTCAGCCCGCCCAGTGTGGCAGTCAGTGCCGCCGCCGCGCCGCAGGTCATAAAAAGATTGCGGCGGGTGAGGCGCAGGCCGAAGCGCCGGTTGCAGCTTTCCGCAATAGCGTCGCGGACCGCATCGGCGCCCGCGGCGCTGGTATAGCCGTGCAGGGCTACCGGATCTCCGGCGATCAGTTCGTATACGGCATCCGCCACCGCCTGTGGGGCCGGAATGCTCGGGTTGCCCAGACTGAAGTCGAGAACACTGTCCGGGCCCTTTTCTATGGCGCGTTTTCTGCCGAACTCAAACAGCTCGCGAATGCAGCTTCGGCTGCTGCCCAACGCATGCATCTCCCTGCTGACCATCGGATGGCTCCTTTCAGGCATTCAGTCCCGCGGCAAAGGCACGCAGGTTCAGGTCCAGAATCTTCGCCGCCAGGTTCTCCTTCAGCACGTCCTCCCAGGGGATGTCCGTCATGCCGAAAGCCTTGACCATCGCGCCCATCAGCACCACATTCATGCACTTGCTGTTGCCCAGCTCCTTTGCGACGGAGGCTGCGTCGATCACCAGCGTCTTAAAGCTCTTTTTCATTGACTCAATGCAGCCCTCGGGATACTCTGCCATCCCGGCGGCCACGGGCATGGACGGAATCTCATAGTCATTGATAACCGCCACGCCCTCCGGCTTTAAAAACTCCGCATAGCGGACGGCCTCCAGCTTCTCAAAGGCCACCATCACGTCTGCCTGACCGCGGCCGATGATCGGGGAATAGACTTTGTCGCCGTAGCGCACCTGAGTGGAAACGCTGCCGCCGCGCTGCGCCATACCGTGAACCTCGCTCATTTTCACGTCATAGCCTTCCCGAATCAGCCCCTGGGTCAACAGCTTGCTGACCAAAATCGTACCCTGGCCGCCTACGCCGACCAGAAGGATGCTTTTCACGTTGCTCATATCGCTCACCTGATCCTTTCAATGGCCCCGAAGGGGCAGACCTGCGCGCAGACCGTGCAGCCCACGCAGAGCGTTTCGTCGATGAACGCCTTGCCGTCTTTCATGCAGACGGCGGGGCAGCCGACTTTCAGACACATTTTGCAGCTGCGGCATTTTTCTCTGTCCACCGCGCAGAGCCCGATATTGTGTTTGATCTTCTTGATCAGCAGGCAGGGCCGCCGCGTGATGATCGCGGCCGGCTCCTTGGATGCCAGCGCGTCGTCCACGGCCTTCTGCATGGCTTTAAGGTCCTGCGGGTCCACAATGATGACATTGGTAAAGCCATAGGAACGCAGCACGTCCTCGATCCGGATGACCGGTGTCTCTTCACCCATCAGCGTCTCGCCGGTGCCCGGGTTATCCTGGTGGCCCGTCATGCCGGTGATGGAGTTGTCCAGCACCACGGGGATGACATTGCCCTTGTTGTAGGCGATGTCCACGGCACCGGTCATGCCGCTGTGGAAAAAGGTGCTGTCGCCCAGCACACCGAAAACCTTCTTGTTCGTCTGGCCGGTGATCTCAAAGGCCTTTGCCATGCCCATGGCGGCAGAGAAGCCGCCGCCCATGCAGACGACGCTGTCCATGGCGCTCAGCGGTGCGGCGCTGCCCAGCGTATAGCAGCCGATATCGCCGCAGATGACGAAGTCCTTGCCTTTGGACATCACATAGAAGAATCCGCGGTGCGGGCAGCCCGGGCACAGTGCGGGCGGACGCCCCACCATGCCGCAGTCCACCTTGGTTGTTTTCGGCTCGGTGCCGAATACGCCTTTAGCCACGACCTCAGGGTTCAGCTCATACATATTGGGGATTACGCTTTTCCCCTCGCAGGGGATGCCGGCGGCCTTGATCTGCTCCTCCATAAAGGGTTCCAGCTCTTCGATGATGTAAAGCTTTTCCACTTTCGCGGCGAATTCCCGGATCAGATCCATCGGCAGCGGATACGTAAAGCCCAGCTTGAGGAAGGAGGTATCCTCGGGGAACGCTTCCTTCGCATATTGATAGGCGATAGAGGCGGTGATCACGCCGACCTTTGTGTCTTTGATCTCCATCCGGTTGATCGGGCAGGTGTTGGCATAGACCTCCAGATCCCGGAGCTTCTGCTCCAGCAGCGGGTGGTTGAGCTTTGCGTTGGCAGGCGTGCAGACATACTTGCGCACATTGCGCTTATAGGGCAGCACCTCGGCCTCTTTCCGCTCGCCAAACTCCACCAGGCTCTTGCTGTGGCAGACGCGGGTGGTCATCCGGAACAGCACCGGAAGATCAAACCGCTGGGAAACGTCAAAGGCCACGGCCATGAAATCCTTGCATTCCTGGCTGTCGGAGGGCTCCACCATCGCCAGCTTGGCGGCCTTCGCGTAATAGCGGTTGTCCTGCTCATTCTGAGACGAATGCATGCTGGGGTCATCGGCCGACACGATGACAAAGCCGCCGCCCACGCCGTTGTACGCGGCGGTAAAGATCGGATCGGCCGCCACATTGACGCCCACATGCTTCATCGCACACAGGGACCGTACCCCGGCCATCGACGCGCCGTAGGCCACCTCTGCGGCCACCTTTTCGTTGGGAGCCCACTCGCAGTACAGCGCGTCCTTATACTGGGGCAGGTTCTCAAAAATTTCCGTGCTTGGCGTCCCCGGATAGGCGGCGCCTACCTTCAGGCCGGCTTCATACGCGCCGCGGGCGGCGGCCTCGTTGCCGGTCATCAGCTGTTTCATTTCTGTTGCACCCCTTTCGAATATTATCCTGTCAGTTTATTTAATACTCGCTTACTTCCCCGCCGCGCAGGACCCGCAGCGCACCCAGCGCCAGCGCCTCCATCTCGGCCTCGCCCGGCTGAACCAGAACGGGAGCCAACGCCCCAACGCGTTCAGTAATAGCGGCGCACAGACGCTTGCTGTTTGCCATGCCGCCGGTAAGAACGACGGCGTCCACGCGGAAGCGCAGGACGGCGGCCATCGCCCCGATATCCTTGCAGTGCTGATAAACCAATGCGTCATAAACCCGCATTGCATCCGGTTCCCCGTGCTCGGCCCGCTCTTCCACCTGCCGGAAGTCCCGGGTACCCAGATAG
Organism: Clostridiaceae bacterium; assembly: GCA_034933145.1. Classification (GTDB taxonomy): domain Bacteria; phylum Bacillota; class Clostridia; order Oscillospirales; family Butyricicoccaceae; genus UBA4644. The sequence continues at coordinate 58,785 of JAYFOA010000029.1, read as the reverse complement.
GAATAGACACCCGCTTCAGCGCCCAACAGGCGCTTGATCTCCGCCTTCGTCTTCCCGGAGAAGCAGAGGTTGACCACCGCGTTGACAGGCAGGCTGCCGCCGCGGTCCATGGAAAAGCTGCCTTCATCCTTGACGTTATAGACATCCACAACCCGTCCGTACTCGTGGGCCGCCACCGAAACGCCGCCGCCCATATGTACCACGATCAGCCGCAGCGCCTCGTACGGCTTTCCGAGCTGCTGGGCGGCGCGGCGGGCCATTGCCTTGTGATTGAGCGCATGGAAAAAGCTCTCCCGCTGCATTCCCCGAAGGCCGGAAATCCGTGCGGTCTCCGTCATTTCGTCGGTGGAAACCGGGTCCGTGATATAGGCCGGAATATGTGCGGCATCGCCCAGCTCCCTTGCCAGCAGCGGGCCCAGGTTGGACGCGTGCTCACCGTAGGGCGGATTATAAATATCTTCCAGCATCCGGTCGCTCACCAGATAAGTGCCCGACGGAATATGCCGCAGCAGTCCGCCGCGGGCAGCGATTGCGTCGAAGCCGGAGAGCGGGAAAGACGCTTCCGCCAGCGCGGCCTCAATCAGTTTTTTTCGGTAGGGCAGCTGGTCCGTAACGCGGGCAAACGGCGCCAGCTCGGCAGCATCATGCTCCACCGTACGGTTCCAAACCCGCTCTTCATTTTCAAAAACCGCCAGCTTTGTGGAGGTCGCCCCTGGGTTGATCACGAATATACGCATGTGGTATCCTCCAGAAATCTATATTAATATGCCATTGAACATATTAATGCATTAATAGAGAAGCGTCGGTCATCTTCCACAGAAATTTACGATCCGACGCTTGAAACTATGTCAATTATATACCCCAGGCCGGGGAAAGGCAAGAAAAGAATTGCTTTATCCTAATACCGTGCAAGCACTCAAAACAGACAGTCCCCCGCGCCGGGAGGCTTGTCCGTCATTCGAGAATGAATGTCCCCAGCGTACAGTACCGCTCATAGGTCGGGCTCTGCGCCTTTCCCTCCGCGCTGACCGAGACATAATGCAGGCCTTTCAGCTGCAGCAGCGAATGGACCACGGCGGCGCAGGCGATGCTGCGGTCCCCCGGACTGAGCGCTGCATACTCCGAAGAAAAATTCACATACGTCACGTTGCTGACCACCCGGATGGAGAGAACCTGTACCTCCGCAGGAAGCGCGGCACGCAGCCCCTCCGGCGGCGCCTGCAGCGCAGCCAGCACCTCTGCACACTGTTCCGCCGGGTCCTCGGATGCAGGAGTAAAGCCCGCCTGCTCCCAAACCGGACCGTTCGGCGTATCGCGCAGATACCAGGCCCCCTCGGCAGGCTGTGATTCGACCCGCTCACAGCCGGGCAGCAACGCCAGCATCGCCAGCAGGACACAAAGCACCCGTCTCATGCATCGTCCTCCGTCCACGCGGGCAGCAGGACGGTGAAGGTCGTGCCCTGCCCGTAAACGCTCTCGGCCCGCAGCTCTCCATCCAGCGTCGTGACCCATTCCTTGACGATCGCAAGACCCAGGCCGGTGCCGCCCGAGGCGCGGGACCGGGCCTTATCCACCCGGTAAAACCGCTCATAGACTCTCGGCAGATCCCGCTCCGGGATACCGATGCCGGTGTCTTCCACAGAAAATGCCACCCGGTCCTTTTCATGGAAAAATCGAACCGTAACCCGGCCGCCCCTTTTATTATATTTCACCGCGTTTTCCATCAGGTTAAAGACAATATGGTAGATGCCGTCCTGTGTTCCCCGTACCATCTGGCTGCCCGTAAATTCCAGCAGCAGCCGGACGTCAAGCAGCTCGGCGGTGGGGGCCAGCAGCTGCGCGCACTTCCGCGCGGTCTGGCCCATATCGCAGCAGACCGGCCGCACTTCCGGCAGCGCGTCCAGCTGCGAAAGGCTGAGCAGCCGCTCAGTGATGCGGGTGAGACGGCCGATCTCCTCCCCGATGTCGGAAACGAACTCCCGCATTTCCGCCGGCCGGATGTCCGGGCTCTGGACAATGGAATCGCTGAGCAGCTTGATGGAGGCCAGCGGCGTCTTGAGCTCATGCGAAGCGTCGGAGACAAACTGCCGGCGCATGTTCTCCGTGCGCTGCAGCTTGACGGACAGTTCGTTGAACTCTCCGGCCACCTCGCTCAGCTCATCGGCGCCGTTCATGCGGATCCGGTATTCGTAATCGCCGCTGCCGACGGCGTGAACACCCATCAGCAGCGTGGAAAACCGCCGCCCAAGCGCCAGATTGAAGAGCAGCAGAAACAGCATGCAGATCATTGTCGCGCCCAGGGAGATCTGATAGATGTCCCTGCGGATCTCGCCGAGCAGCGCCGCATTATCTTCGCTGTCCTGCCGGAGACAGACAACGCCCGCCACCGTGCCGTCCCGCAGGATCGGCGATGCCGCGCGGGAAAGGAAGGCGTCCGGCGAGTAGTCGCAGTAAAAGGAATCGCTGCCGCCCAGCGCACCCAGCACCTCCGGATAGAGAGCGACCCGACCCAGCAGCTGTCCTGTGCGCAGGCTGTCGTAAATCACCAGTCCCCCGGAATCCAGCACCAATACGCGCCGCCCCTGGGCCGCGTCCAGCACGGCGACGGCGGTATCGGCGTTTTCCCATGTTACGGAGGGGAACCCCTCCATGGCGGCGGCCAGCGTGGTGGCGCGGCCCAGCAGCTCATCCCGCGATGCGGAGATCATCTGCTGCCGGACCACGTGCTGCGGATAGTAGTTCAGCACCAAAAGCGACGCCGTCAGCAGCGCCGCAAAAGCAAGAACCACTTTGAACCGCAGGCTGGAAATCAGCCGCCTGCTACGCCTTTCCTTTGAAATAGTAGCCCACTCCCCATTTGGTCAGGATGTACTCCGGATGGGCGTCGTCCGCTTCCAGTTTTTCGCGTAGACGGCGGACATGCACATCCACCGTGCGGATGTCGCCGGGATATTCGTACCCCCAGACGCTGTTGAGCAGTTTCTCCCGGCTGAACACGCGTCCTTCATTCCGCATCAGCATCACCAGCAGGTCAAACTCCTTCGCCGTCAGCTCGACGAGCTGCTCTGCGGCCCAGACGGCGCGCTGCAGAATGTCCACCCGGATCCGGGGGCTCTCCAGCATCTCCCGTTCCTGCTGCTCGCCGGCGGCACGGCGCAGAATCACGCGGATGCGCGCCTTCAGCTCCAGACTATCAAAGCGTTGGGTCACATAATCATCCGCCCCGTACTCAAAGCCCAGCAGCTTGTCGCTTCCCTCGCTCTTGGCGGTCAGCATGATGATCGGCACCTGGGACGTTTCCCGGATCTTGCGGCAGACCGTAAAGCCATCCAGCACCGGCAGCATCAGATCGAGGATCACAAGGTCATAGCTGTTTTCGCGGAACAGCGCCAGCGCCGCCGCGCCGTCATAGGCGCCGTCCACCTGATATCCGTCGTTCTCCAGATTGAATTTGATTCCCTTGACCAGCAGATGCTCGTCGTCCACCACAAGAATCCTCATGGCCGCCCTCCTTCTTCCACTTTGATATATGCGCGGAGGCGTTCCAGCGTCGCCTGCCCGATTCCCTTGACGGCCAGCAGTTCGTCAACGCTCTGAAAGCTTCCGTTTTCCGTGCGGTAGTCCACAATGCGCTGCGCCAGTGTGTCCCCAATGCCGGGCAGTTCGGAAAGCTCGGCTGCCGTGGCTGTATTCAGATCGAGCGCGCTGTTCATCGTCTCCGCCGTCTCCGGCGCGGCCGGGGCGGCCGCCAGCGTGCCAAGCTCAGGTACGCTTCCCGCCTCCGTACGCAGCATAACGCCGCCATGCAGCGCCCACGCGCGGCCCGCAAATACGCCGAGGCAGACGCAGAGCAGCGCGCATGCGCACAGCAGCCATCGCCGCTCTTTCATCCGCTCACCGCCGCTTTCCATATCCTGCATATCTTAAAATTTTATGACAACGGCCCCATGTCCTTGCAATAAGAGGCACTGTTTGATAAAATAAATAATATCATAAAGCGACATAGATTGCACCGGGAGGGCGAAAAAATGTTAAAAAAATGGATTTGTACGCTGCTCGCCGCCGCGTTGCTCGCAACGCCGGCCTTCGCCCTTACGCCCCCGGATATCCAGGCAAAGGCGTATATTCTCTATGAAAAGTCCAGCGGCGAGACCCTGCAGGAGTCAAACGCCGATGAGCAGCTCTATCCCGCGAGTACCACAAAGCTGCTGACCGCCGCCCTGGCGATGGAATACGGTAACCCGGATGACGTCGTCACTGTCCCGAAGGAGGCCACTGAAGGGCTGTTTGAACAGGGCAGCTCGGTCTACCTGATCCCCGGCGAGGAAATCGGATTCATGGATCTGATGCGCTACCTGCTCATCGCTTCCGGCAACGACGCGGCCAACACGCTGGCGATCCATATCTCGGGCAGCATCGACGCGTTTGTCACGCTGATGAATAATAAAGTGCAGGAACTCGGCTGTGAGAACTCGCATTTCACCAACCCCAACGGACTGCCGGATGAAAACCACTATACCTCCGCCCGTGATCTGCTGAAAATCGCGCTCTATGCCATGCAGAATGAGACGATCGCCCAGCTGGTGACCGAAACCTCCGTCACCCTGCCGGTGACTAATAAGCACACCAAGACTACGACGAAATATTCGACCAACTATATGCTGCCCGGCAACCACGCCAATCCCACCTATGGCTACGAGGGCTGTCTGGGCATCAAAACCGGATCGACCACCGCCGCCGGCCTGTGCTTCATTTCCGCCGTGCAGAAGGACGACCTGACGTTTTATACCGTGGTGCTCGGCGCGTCCAAAGGCGACGACGGCACCATGGGCAGCTTTACGGAGACCAAAAAGCTATTTGATTTTGCGAAAAATAATTATGCCAACCAGGTAATGCTTAAAAACAGCGAACCGATCTGCACTGTGCCGGTGCGGTTGGCTGCCAACAAGCAGGACACCATTCTTTTAACGCCGGAAGACAGCGTTACGGCCCTTCTGCCCACCGACTTTCAGACCTCCGACCTGCAGCTTGACTACACCGCGCCCGAATCGGTAGACGCACCCGTGGAGGAAGGCCAGGTACTGGGCGAGCTGACGGTCAGTTATCAGGGCCGCGAGTATGCCAAGATGAATCTGGTTTCCTCCTCTGCTGTCGAGCGCTCCGAACCGCTGTATATCATCGACCGGATCACCGGCTTTTTCGGCGGAACGGCCTTTAAGATCATTTTGGCTGCCGTAGCCGCGTTCCTTTTGATCCTGGTCGTGTATGTGATTGTATTCAACCGGCGCCGCCGGAAAAAGCACCGCAGCCGCGGCCGCCATATCTGATAGAAAATGAAAAACTGCCGTCCTCATCGGACGGCAGTTTTTATTGATTTATGTACCCAAGCTATCCGTTATTCCGCCGGTACCGCCGGAGAAAACCGGCGGATACGCACAGCATGACCGATTCCGACAGCAGAGTGGCATACCAGATGCCTTCCCCGCCGAACAGCGTACTCAGCAGCAGCAGGCTGGCTCCCTGCACCACCAGACCGCGGCCCACCGACACGGTGATGGCGGCCCTCGGCCGTTCCACCGCCGTCATAAAGCCGCCCAGCAGCACGTTAAAACCGATCAGCAGGAAGCTGAAGCTGTATTTGCGGAAATCGGCGATTGAAACCGCAAACAGCGGGGATCCCCGGTCAAGGAATACGCCGACCACCTGCGGCGCAAAAAGATGCAGCAGGAGAAACACGGCCGCCGACAGCGAAGCCACGGTAATCAGGCCATAGCGCAGAAGGCGATGGCATTTGTCCATTTCGCCCTTCCCGTAGTGGTAGCTGACCAGCGGCTGCATCCCCTGCGGAACCCCCAGCATACCGTTTACAATCAGCGTGTTGACATAGGCGATGATCGTATAGCTCACCAGCCCGTCGGTGCCGATATACCGCAGAATCGTCCGGTTAAACAGAAAAATCATCAGTCCGGTGCACAGTTCCGTAACGCCGTCTGACAGGCCGATGGGGATCAGCCGCCGGTAAAGGGACAGGTCAAACCGGAATTTTTGCAGCCGGAACGTGGTCTTTCCCCGCAGGAAGTGTCCAAAATAAATCAGACAGGTAAGAAGCTGGGATCCACCGGTGGCCCAGGCCGCACCGACGATGCCGGTCCCCAGCTTGAAGATGAACAGATAGTCCATCAGCGCGTGGACGGTACAGCCGGTCGTGACCGTGATGATTGCCAGCCGGGGGTTCCCGTCGGTCTTGACCAGAATCTCCATCAGATAGGAGACGACAAAACAGGCACTGAACGGCGCCACGCCCCGCAGATAGGTCATCACATAGCCGAGCGTATGTTCCTCCGCGCCGAGGAGATGGGCCAGCGGCTCCGTAAACAGCAGCGCAAGGATCGAAATAGAAACGCCCAGAACGGCCACCACGGCCAGGTTCTGGGAAAATAGCCGGGATGCCTCGTTCCGGTTCCCGCGGCCCAGCTGAATGGCGATCAGCGTCGAGGTACCCACCGCAAATAGTACGGCCACGGAAAAGAGGAAATTGATGAACGGAATGGATAGATTGACGGCCGCCATCGCCGTCTCGGACACGCCGCGTGCAACAAATACACCGTCGATGAGGGAATAGAGACTGAACACTGTCAGCGACAGCACGGTCGGCGTGACGAACCGCGCAAAGTCGCTTCCCAGGCTTTTGCCCTCGAGCTGCATGAAATATCATACGTCCTTTCTTTCCTGCCATCATAACAGAAATTTGACATTTCGGCAAGCCCGCTTCCTTGTTATTCGATGCAAAGCATGTTATAATATGCACACTTATTTATTGGAGGCGATCCTATGGACCCAATGACCCTCGCCTATATCAATATGTATGCCATCCTGGGCGCGCTGCCTTCGCTGTGCGAACTGTCCGGACAAGCCCGGAGTCTTCTGGGCGAAAAGCAATGCTCCATCGGCTTTTCTGTCAAGGGCGGACCGCAGGCGACGCTGCGTTTTTCCGGCGGCGGCTGCGGTTTTGAAGAGGGCACGGAGCGCTGTGATATCAAGCTGCCCTTCTCTTCACCGGAAAAGTTCAATGCCATGATCGACGGCACCGGCAAGCCGTTTCCCAGCAAGGGCTTTACAAAGATCTCTTTCCTGCTTGGGCCCTTCACCAAACTGACCGACCTGCTTTCCTCCTTCCTCCGTCCCGCGGAAGGGGCGCTGGACAACGAAGAGTTCTTTACCGTAAGTACGACGCTGATGATGCACGTTATCGCCGCCGCCGCCTCGCAGGTGGGAAACCATGACAAGGTCGGCCGCGCCAGCGCGAGTTATATCGTCGACGGTGTCATCCGTCTGGCCGTCGCGGACGGCCCGTCGGTGGGCATTCTGGCCGAAAACCATGTGCTGAGCGCGATCCATACGCCGCCGAAGCAATGGCTTTCCTACATGGAGTTTGCCGACATGCATCTGGCGCGGGGACTGTTTGACGGAAAGGTCAATGCCGTCGCCTGCATCGGAGAAGGCAAGATCCGCGTGGGCGGCATGATGTCCCAGGTGGACAACGTAAACCGCATTCTCGACCGCGTAGGCCAATATCTCGCTTGAGGAGGACAATAGAATGCACGAAATTTATACGCATGAAAAAAGCCGCGAGGCATTTCTCCGCGCGGCCAAAGTGATCCCCTCCGGCGTTTACGGCCACCTGGGCCCCGCCGAAGGCTGCTTCATCCCCGTGGACGCCTTCCCGCTGTTCTCCAGCCGCGCCCAGGGCACCTATTTCTGGGATGTGGATGACAACCGCTATATTGACTATATGTGCGCCTACGGTCCCAATGTACTGGGCTATAACGATCCGGATGTGGACGCCGCCGCCGCCGCACAACGGAAGCTGGGCGACTGCACCACTTCCCCCAGCACCAAAATGATCGATTTTGCGGAGCTGCTGGTGGATACTGTGGCCTGTGCCGATTGGGCATTTTTCGCAAAGAACGGAAACGACGTCACCACCATGGCGGTCATGGCGGCCCGCGCCTATACCCACCGGAAAAAAATTGTATTCTTCAAGGGCTATTATCACGGCATCTCCCCCTGGACGCAGAAGATCGACTATGCCGGCGTCATCGAGGAAGACGTCTGCAATAACCTCTATGTGGACTGGAACGATTTTGATCAGCTGGCGCAGGCCTTTGCCGACAATAAAGGACAGATCGCCGCGTTGATTGCCCAGCCCTATATGCACGGCAACTTTAAAGACAACGAGCTGCCGCTGCCCGATTATTGGCAGAAAGTGCGCAAGCTCTGCACCGACAATGATGTGGTGCTGGTCGTCGATGACGTGCGCGCCGGCTTCCGCCTCGACATCGCGGGGTCCGACCATTATTTTGGCTTTGAGGCCGACCTGATCTGCTTCTGCAAGGCGCTGGCCAACGGCTACAACGTCTCGGCCCTGTGCGGCAAGGATTTCCTGAAAAACACGATCTCCGGCATGAGCTATACCGGCAGCTACTGGCTGTCTGCCGTCCCGTTTGCCGCCGGCATCGCCTGCATCGAAAAGATGAAGAAGCTGGGGATGCCGGAACTGCTGATCTATAAAGGCACCGTGCTGAAAAACGGCCTGATCGAAACAGCGACCAAATACGGCTTTGACCTGCATGTTTCCGGCGTGCCCAGCCTGTTCTACCTCCGCCTGGCCGATGATGAGAGCCTGATGCTTCATCAGGAATGGATTGCCGAATGTGTACGCCGCGGCGTATTCTTCACCAACCACCACAACCACTTTGTCAACGCCGCGCTGAGTGACGAGGACATCGCTGAAACCATCGCCGTCGCCGACGAAGCCTTTGCCGCCGTCCGTGAGCGGCATCCCCGCTGACTGTGAAAGCCGACACAGACCGGCTCTCGCTCCGTGAGAAGCTGCGGCGGGCAGTATACTGGCTGGTAGTGCTGAGCTTTGCGGCAGCTATCATCTATTGCATCATCCGCATCCCCGGCGCGCCGGCGCACGAAAGTGACGACGGCGGACAGACCAAGGCGGACTATATCATGACGCTGGTTCAGGCGGTTTTGGGACTGGTCGGACTGTTTCTGCCGGCCATGCTGGCAAAGCGCATCCAGTTTTATATCCCGCCCGGCCTGTATTTTACGTATGTGATTTTTCTCTACTGCTCTATGTTTCTGGGCGAAATGCGGCAGTTTTACTACACCGTTCCTCACTGGGACACGCTGCTGCACGGCTGCAGCGGCCTGATGCTGGGGGCGCTTGGCTTTTGCGTGGTGTCCCAGCTCAACCAGAACGAAAACGTGCGGCTGTCGCTGTCTCCCGGCTTTGAGGCGCTGTTTGCCTTCTGCTTTGCGCTGTCGCTGGGCGCCATCTGGGAGATCTGCGAATTCACCGTAGACGGCGTCTTCGGGGTCAACATGCAAAAATTTGCCCTGCAGGACGGCACCCTGCTCATCGGCCGCGCCGCCCTCCGGGATACGATGAAGGACCTGATCGTCGACTGCGGGGGCGCAGGCATTATGTCCCTGCTGGGCTATGTCTCCCTCCGGTACCGCAAGGGCTGGTTCCGCGATTTGTTCGGCGGAAAAAAGGTCCCCCGCGCATAGAAACGCCGATCCCCCTTATCCTTTCCGCGCCAAAAAACACGAGGCCCTCGCCGATACCCGGCGGGGGCCTTCTTCTTGTTTTTTACTCCGTTACGGATATTCAAGAAACCCCTGCAGGAGAACTGTTGACGCACCGATTTCGCTGCCGTCACAGTGGCTTACGTCCAAATAATTGATTTGAACCGTATAGCCGACATAGATCGAATCCAGTCGATCACGCAGGTACGGAGTTTGGCTTCCCTGTATATCGACCGAAGTTCCAAATTGAAAGTGCTCCGCTTCAACAACGATGGTATCCCCAACGGAAAGATTCCCGAACGCCGTTTTTGCTTCCTGGTTATCGCTGACGTAGGAGACAGTCCCTGAAAACTGTGTTTCGGAAAGTATGTGTTCAATGGTACAGCATAAAACAGACGGTGGAATTGAATCGTTGCTAAACATCGCGTCCTTCCCGATCCCTTTTATAACAACCAAAAAGAGCATTCCAATTGCAGCGGCGACAAGCAGACGCTTCCAAACCGTTTTTCGCATCTGCTCCCCTCCTCTCTTATCCGGCTGCCCATTCACCCAAATTCCTTTTTCTAAACGAATACAGTTGCCAGTTCCACCTCCTATTGACAACGCCTTCTGACTTGCGCCGCTGCTTCCGGAAATTTGATCCAGAAGTCCCGCCCAGATGTTCCATTCTGTTCCTTGGGAGCGGTGGGGGGTACGGGGGCAGAGCCGCCGCATGCGCCAAATCGATTGCTGCAAAAGCAGCGAAGCAGATTTTGCCGTGCAATGGAGCGTGAACAAGCGGAGCTTGTTTTTTAATAAATGCGGACCTTATTTGTGCTCAATATGAGGGCTTCAGCTTCTTGGTCATCCAAGTAATTTCAGCATTTGCCTCCGGTTGGTCGCGATCAATTTCAAATCCGAATTGGGTATAGAAGTTTATTCCGGTTTTACTCGAAGGCACGTGAATATCTGATGCCTCTTTCTCATTCGCATCGTGAATTATTTGCTTCATAAGCAGTGTACCAATTCCCTTTCTATGTCGCTCTGGAACAACAAATAAATTTGAAACCGAGTATTTCGGTTTCTCGCTCGTACCAAAATTTGCAAATGCACCAGTTGCAACTATTTGATCATCTTCTTCTATAACATATACCTGTTTCCACTGTAATTGAGACGACAAACTATCAATAGTAGAATGCGTTTTTATGTCTTCAAGTACATCTTTTGAATGTAATTTTGACATGACCTCATCGACATTTCTAAATATCAATACCTGTATATCCTGAATATCCTCTTCGGATGCTTTTCGAATTTTCATACTACTACTCACCTACATGTATGTAATCATTCAAGTCAAATTAAATCTATTTTATCATGTAATACCAATATTACAATTCTACTTTTGCTTCTCACGTACCTCTTTCCCGGAATTTTCAACCCGTGCGGAATCAAAATCATCCCTTACCGCTTGACAGGCAGGTTTTCCCACCTATAATAAGACTGATAATACTATTTGGGTTCTATTAGTTTTTACGGGAGAAATAAAATGACAGAACAATCCGCTGTACAAATTGAAGATCTCAGCGTCCGCTTCGGCCGTCAAGTCGTGCTGCCGAAGCTGAACGTGACCATTCCGGAAGGGCAGATCATCGGGCTGCTCGGCCCGTCCGGATCCGGGAAAACCACGCTCGTAAAATCGATCATCGGGACAAATCCGTTTCAGGCCGGTTCCATTACTGTCTTCGGCAGCCGCGTCCCATCGTTCCGGGCAATGTCCATGATCGGATACATGGCCCAGAACGACGCGCTCTATGACGATCTTTCCGCCATGGATAATCTTCTCTTCTTCGGAAGGCTTTGCGGCATCCAAAAGCGGGCTGCCCAAAGTCGGGCAAACGAGCTGCTCGACTTTGTCGGGCTCGACGACGTCCCTCAAAAGCCCATACACAATTTTTCCGGCGGCATGAAGCGGAGAGTCTCTCTGGCGATTTCCCTGATGAATCATCCCCGCCTGCTGATTCTGGACGAACCGACCGTCGGTGTCGACCCCGTACTGCGCAGAAAATTCTGGCGTAAGTTTGAAGCGCTCAAGGCTGATGGCTGCACCATCCTTACCACCACCCACGTGATGGACGAGGCCGCCCGCTGCGACCGGATCCTGCTGCTGCGGGAGGGAAAGCTCTTGGCCAACGGCGCGCCGTGCGAGCTGCTTGCGCAGGCGGGCGCGCAAAATATAGAGGACGCATTTCTGCGGTTCAGCGGCGCAGAGGAAAAGGAGGCGAACTGATATGCGCAGTCTGATTGTCGCCGGCAGAGTCATCCGGCAAATTATCAAAGACCGCCGAACGCTCGCACTTTTATTTATCGCTCCGCTCCTTGTAATCTTTCTGCTGTATATGGTTTTAACCGGTGGGACTGTCCGCCCCCGGATTCAGATCCTCACGCTCCCGTCCGAACTGCAGACCGCCATCGCAAAAGAAGCGGACGTTTCGGAGGCTTCCGACCTTTCCGCCGCGCTGGAAGATCTGAAATACCGTAAAACGGACGCCGTTGTGATCTATTCCGATCCGACCGTCACCGTCTACGTCGAAGGTACGCAGAGCTCGATCACCGCTTCGGTCAAAAAGGCGCTTGTCCCTGCCATAAGCGAATATTCGAGAGCGCACGCGGAAGAAACGGCGCAGGAGCAGGTACAGAACCAGATGGGCGCGATCCAGAGCGGGCAAACGTCCGGCACCGTCGGCGGCACCCCTGCGCTCACGTTTACCCTGTCCCCGACCGATATTCAGTATACCTACCTTCACGGCTCCGACGATATGACTTCCTTTGACGTCATCGCGCCGCTGATGATGGGCTTCTTCATCTTTTTCTTCGTCTTTCTGCTCGCCGGTGTGGCATTCCTGCGCGAGCGGGTCAGCGGAACGCTGGAACGGCTTCTGGCCTCCCCGGTCCGAAGGTATGAGATCGTCCTTGGCTATTTTCTTGGTTTCGGCGTATTCGTACTTGTGCAGACCCTGATCATCCAGGTCTATATGGTGGATGTTCTGCACGTCTCCCTGAAAGGCGATTTTTTGCTGGTGCTGCTGGTCAATCTTCTGCTTGCCGCCGGTTCTCTTGCCCTGGGGACCCTTCTCTCGGCCTTTGCACGCAACGAGCTTCAGATGTTTCAGTTCATTCCCCTTGTCATTGTACCGCAAATCCTTTTCTGTGGATTATTCAGCCTTCGCGGCGCACCGGCATGGGTAACGCTTCTTTCAAAGATCTTCCCGCTTACCTATGCCGCGGATGCGCTGGAAGATGTGGCGCTGCGCGGCTTTGGCCTGCAGACCATCCTGCCCGACCTGCTGATCCTGTCGGGTTATATGTTCCTGTTCCTGATACTCAATGCGCTGGTGCTGAAAAAATACCGGAAAATATAGAGAGGGAGCCAAAATGGATCCGAAAGATAAAATTCATGAGGCGGCATTCCGGCTGTTCACCGGCGTCGGCTATTCCGGCGTTACGATGGATCGGATCGCCCGCGACTGCGGAATGGGCAAAGCCACGCTCTATAAATACTTCCCGTCAAAAGAAGCGCTTCTGCTCAGCTGTGTCGACTATTTTACGGCAAAGATCGGAGCGGAAGTTGAACCGGTCGTTGCCAACCCGACGCTTTCCACCCGGCAAAAAGTAACCGGATTCGTTGTCCCGGTGGTGCAGTTTGTGTCTCGGGTCAGCAGCTACGTGCTCGGCGATATCCAGCGAAATGTACCGGAGGCCTATCGGAAGATCGAGGAAAGCCGCAAAAAAATCATCTTGTCCAACATAGTCAGGATCATCGGCGAAGGGAGGGAAAGCGGAGTTTTCCGCAGGGATGTCGACGGTGTGCTGGTGGCGCATATCCTGATCGGGGCGATCTCCCATCTGAGTGCGCCGCAGATACTGGAAGAGCTCGGTCTCCCCACCGGGCAGCTTTTCAATTCGGTGCTGTCCGTCCTCTGGGAAGGATGTCTGAGCGAACAGGGCCGGGCTGGAGAGTCATTCTGAATACGCAAAAAAGCGTGCCGCAAACCGTTTTCAATGAAACGCTTTTGCGGCACGCCTATTATACAGGCACAGAGGCACCGTTATGGCTGCTGGGCGAACCAATCGTTTACCTCGTCTGTTTCCGTAAAGTTTACGTTCTCTAAAACAGCACTATTTGCGGATGTACCATCTGCATTCAGGGCAGAATCATTCTCTGTCAGAACAAATGTGCCCTGTGGTCCGCCGATGCTGCAGTAGACGTCTTCATCAGGCGCATCCGGCACCGCTGTTAAAAACAGAACATAGGTTGTGTCCATTTTCAGTTTATACTCGTCATCCAACTGGTAAAGAATCAGCTCGTCGGGCGCTTCGCCGGCATATACCTTGCTTACCGTCAGACGTGCGGTTTCTGAAAATTTGCTCATGTGCCAGGTTTCTTTTACTGTACAGAGAACAACAGCATCGGTGGAATCAAGCATCGCCTCAAAGTCCTTCACGCCGTAATAGCAGCCATCAACGAGCGTTGATGTATTGCTGGCCAAAGATTCCATTTTTTGTTCCTGCGGGGCCGGGTCCTGCTGGCTGCTCTCCGGCTGAACCGTTGCCGCACAGCCGGCAAGGAATATACAGCACAGACCGAAAATCAGAATTTTGTCAGCGCCTTTCCTCATAACGTCCCCCTTATTTTTCATCTCCATTGCTTATACGTCTTAAATCCTGCTGCGTGAACCAACCCTTGCTTGTATATACGCAAAGCTATGCCCGAAAAAACCGGTACTATTTGATTACCGGGATTTGCTTCTTAACCGATTTATAATATAATATATAATTTTATTATAATTCTTATAATTTTAATTGTCAAAAAATTCCTCGCATATCGATAAGTTTGCAGGCATCGCTTTAGGAAACTCCATTTCTTCGCTGCCGCAACGTAATAAAAACGCTCCCGCCCAAAAGGCGGGAGCGTTTCATGTATGTTGCGGTACCTGGAGATAAAATCAGATCAAACCTTCGGCCATCATGGCGTCGGCGACTTTGCGGAAGCCGGCGATGTTGGCGCCCGCGACCAGATCATAGCCCATGCCGTACTCCGCGGCGGCCTTGGCGGACTCGTCGTGGATGTTCTTCATGATGCCGTGCAGCTTCTGATCGACCTCTTCGGGAGCCCAGACCAGACGCTGAGAGTTCTGCGCCATCTCCAGAGCGGAGGTGGCCACGCCGCCGGCGTTTACAGCCTTGGACGGAGCGACGACCTTGACGTTCTTCTGGAGGTATTCCAGCGCTTCGTTGGTGGTGGGCATATTGGCGACTTCGACGTAATACTGGACGCCGTTGGCAACCAGCTGCTTGGCCTCGGTCATGCCGATTTCGTTCTGATAGGCGGCCGGCATCGCGATGTCGACCTTCTCGCTCCAGACCTTTGCCTTCGGGACGAACTTGACGCCGAACTTATCCGCATAATCCTGAGCGCGGTCACGGCCGGAAGCACGCATCTCGAGCAGATAGTCGAGCTTCTCCTGGGTGGAAACGCCGTCCGGATCGTAGCAGTAGCCGTCCGGGCCGGAGATGGTGACGACCTTGCCGCCGAGCTCGGCGACCTTGCCGCAGATGCCCCAGGCCACGTTGCCGAAGCCGGAGACGGCGACGGTCTTGCCCTTCATGGTCTCGCCGAAATGCTTCAGGACTTCCACCACATAATAGGTGGCACCGTAGCCGGTCGCTTCGGGACGGAAATAGCTGCCGCCGAAGCTCATGCCCTTGCCGGTCAGAACGCCGTTCTCCCAGCAGGCCTTAATGCGCTTATACTGGCCAAAGAGGAAGCCGATCTCGCGGCCGCCCACGCCGATGTCACCGGCCGGAACGTCCACGTCGGGGCCGATATGACGGTACAGCTCGGTCATGAACGCCTGGCAGAAACGCATGATCTCCATATCGCTCTTGCCGCGGGGGTCAAAGTCAGAACCGCCCTTGCCGCCGCCGATGGGCAGGCTGGTCAGGCTGTTTTTGAAGGTCTGCTCGAAGCCCAGGAACTTCATGGTGTCCAACGTGACGTTGGACGCAAAGCGCAGGCCGCCCTTATAGGGGCCAATGGCGCCGTTGAACTGAACGCGGAAACCACGGTTTACGTGCACCTTGCCGGCGTCGTCGACCCAGGTCACGCGGAAAGAGATCTGACGGTCGGGCTCGCACATACGCTCGAGCAGACCCATCTTCTCATACTCGGGATGCTGCGCCACGACAGGCTCGATGCTCTTAAAGACCTCTTCTACGGTCTGCAGGAACAGATTCTCGCCGACGTTGCGGGCCTTGACTTCATCAAGGACTCTTTGCATGTAGGCATTCATTGGTGTGTACCTCCCAAAATAATAATGAAGTTTCCAATGCAGGCTCCGAAAAAATGGGGCATATCCGGACATATGCCGAAATACACCCTTTTTTCCGTCTTTATATTATGACCGGGGCACTCAAATGTCAAGTGCGGAAATGCAAATAAATAATTAATTTGCAACAGTGCAAAAAAATACCTCCTGCACAAAAAAAATTGCGAAATTCCCAGATGTTTTCAGCGAAATTTTGCTTGCGCACATATGGTTTGTTTGATACAATAAGCACTATATTTTTATCATACTAATATGTAAAAGAGGTGTTTCCATGAGCAGACTGATCCTGCCCAAAGACTATGCTCCTCGGCTGACTCTCCGCGAGACGCAGAAGGGAATTAAAATTATCAAGGATAATTTCCAGCGGTACCTGGCGGTGGCACTCAATCTTGAGCGCGTATCCGCTCCGCTGTTCGTCACCGGAAAAAGCGGATTAAACGATAACCTTAATGGCGTGGAGCGTCCGGTGCGCTTTGATGTACCCGACGCAGGGGAAGAGGTCGAGATCGTCCATTCGCTCGCGAAATGGAAGCGCTGGGCTCTGGGCAATTACGGCTTTGAGCCGGGCCGCGGCCTCTATACGGATATGAACGCCATCCGCCGGGACGAAGAACTGGACAACCTCCATTCGGTCTATGTGGATCAGTGGGACTGGGAAAAGGTTATCACCAAGGAGCAGCGCACCGAAGAGACCCTGCGCAGCACCGTCCGCGACATTTACGGCGCGCTGAAGCAGACGGCCCGCACCGCCTGCTATGAGTTCCCCGCCGTGGATTTCCCTCTGGCGGAGGAGATCACCTTTGTAACCACGGCGGAGCTTGAGGAACGGTGGCCCGAGCTTACCCCCAAGCAGCGGGAGGATGAGATCTGCCGCGAGAAAAAGGCCGTCTTCCTGATGGGCATCGGCGGAAAGCTCAAAGGCGGCAAGCCCCATGACGGCCGCGCCCCCGACTATGACGACTGGACCCTTAACGGAGATATCCTGGTCTGGAACAATGTCCTTGGCTGTGCCTTTGAGCTGTCCAGCATGGGCATCCGCGTAGACGAGCAGGCCCTTCTGCGTCAGCTGGAGATCGCCGGCTGCCCGGAGCGGGCGCAGCTGCCTTTCCATAAGGCGCTGCTGGGCGGCGAGCTGCCCTATACCATCGGCGGCGGCATTGGCCAGTCCCGCCTGTGCATGCTGATGCTGCGGATGGCCCATATCGGAGAGGTGCAGGCCTCCGTCTGGCCGGAAGAGATGCGGCAGACCTGCGGCGAGCATAAGATTTTCCTGCTGTAATATTTCGCCTGAAAGTTACCGGGCTGGCCATTTCCGGCGGGAATCGTTAAATAACGTCAGATACTCAAAACGCAAGCTCACTTCTGCGGTGAGCTTGCGTTTTTCTTTTGTGCACTGCAGTTTAAACGTGGAAAAACAGCCTCGGGGCCATACGGGTTTTCCACAGGGACGCCTCCGTCCGGTCGGTTAATTTTGCTTGGAAAGCCGCAAACGCAGAGATAGCAGCGGGGTTAAGCCAGATGGTCGTACCGCAATCTATCTATGCGGCACGACGTCCGGTCCATAGAAAATTCAATGTTTTTTAAAAATTGAATTGGTAATATTTATTTACTTTTGTATGATTTTAATATATAATTTATTACCAGAGGCTAAAATGTAGTCTCCGTCCGCGATGCGGCCGTACAGACGCACAGGAGCTATCCGATATGGGCAGGGAACAAAATTCTTCGGCACGGATCATGGATGCCGCCATTCGCGCGGTGAGGGAAATGGGTCTGGAAAACCTCACCACCCGCCGCATTGCACAGCTTGCCGAAACCTCGCCCGGCAATATGTATACCTTTTTTTCCGGTAAGGAAGAGCTTTTGGAGCAGTGCTTTTATAAGGTTGACAAGGAGATCGCCGCATTGTTCACGCGGGTTGCGCTGCCGTCCGATATGATTCGGAACGACCCAATCGGCGGGGTGCGAAAGCTTTGGTATATCTATTTTGACTATCTGATGAAAAATCCGGACAAGACCATATTCTATTACCGTTTCCGAACATCGGCATCTTTTCCGGAGTTTCAGCGCCGGCGCGACGAAAGCTATTTCGTCCCCTTCCTCCGGCTGGCGGAACAGCTGGGCCGGCGCTCCCTTGTCTCTGGGCGGATCAATGCCGACGTATTGTGGATTTATGTTCTGAACACGACCCTGATGTATGCGAAATATATCATCGAGGGCGTGCTGCCCGATACGCCCGCCACCGCGGAAAGCATTTTTGCACTGCTGCTGGGCGGACTTCGGCAGTTCCTGCCGGAGTAGAAATTCTTATAAATGCAAACCGCCGCAAACCGACAATTCTGCCGGTCTGCGGCGGTTTTTGATATTTTTTATTCCCGGATCTGTCCGGTTCCACGAACCAGATACTTATAGCTTGTCAGTTCGGGCAATCCCAGCGGGCCGCGGGCATGAAGCTTTTGGGTGGAAATTCCGATCTCCGCGCCAAAGCCGAACTCCCCGCCGTCGGTAAAGCGTGTGGAGGCATTGACATAGACTGCCGCCGCATCCACTCGGGCGAGAAATTCCGCCGCGGCCGCCGCATCTTCCGTAACGATGCACTCGCTGTGTGCCGTGCCGTAGCGGGTGATATGGTCGATCGCCTCCTCCAGGCTCCCGACGACCTTCGCCGCCAGGATCAGATCGTCATACTCCCGACCCCAATCCTCTTCTGCGGCGGGCCGTGCCTCCCGCAGAATGCCGCAGACCTCTTGATCACCGCGCAGCTCGACCTGCTTCGCTTTCAGCTCATCATAAATGGCCGGCAGCGCCTGTTTCGCGATATCCCGGTGAACGAGGATGCATTCACAGGCATTGCAGACCGACGGGCGCTGGGTCTTGGCGTTATAGACGATGCGCGCCGCCATCCCGATGTCCGCCGCCCGGTCCACATAGGTGTGGCAGGTGCCTGCGCCGGTCTCGATCACCGGTACCTTCGCGTTGCGCACCACCGACTGGATCAGCCCCTGGCCGCCGCGGGGGATCAGCAGATCCACATACCCCCGCAGGCCCATCAGCTCTTCGGCAGAGGTGCGGGAGGTGTCTTCGATCAGCTGAACGCAGTCCTCCGGCAGGCCCGCTTCCTTCGCTGCGCGCCGCATGGCGGATACCACGGCGGTATTGGAGCGGATCGCCTCCTTGCCGCCGCGGAGAATCACGGCGTTGCCGCTCTTCAGCGCCAGCGCCGCCGAATCGGCGGCCACATTGGGCCGCGCCTCAAAAATCACCGCCAGCACACCCATCGGAACGGAGACGCGGGTGATGTGCAGCCCGTTTGGCCGCACGGTATCCATGGTCACCCGCCCCAGCGGATCGGGCAGAACCCGGATGCTTCGCACCGCGGCGGCGATATCCCGGATGCGCGCCTCGGTAAGACGGAGGCGATCCTGTAGCGCGGCGCTCATGCCATTGTCCGCCCCGGCCTGAAGGTCCAGCGCGTTGGCCGAAAGGATGTCTGACGTGTTTTCTTCCAGCGCCGCGGCGATTTTTCCCAGCGCGTTATTCCGAAGCGCTTCCGGTGCAACGGCCAGAATGCGGGAGGCCTCTTTTGCCCGCTTCCCGATTTCAAGAACAGTCATCCATTCCTCTCCTCTCCCAAAAACAGCGTGCCGACGCTCTTCCCATCCAAAATATCATAGAGATTCGCCGCAGGTGTTCCGTTGGCCACAACGGTATCAATGTGCGCCTCCCGCGCGATGCGGGCGGCGTGAATTTTTGTGGCCATGCCGCCGGTGCCCAGCTCGCTGCCGGCGCCGCCGGCCAGCGCCTCGATCTCCGGCGTGATCTCCGTCACCAGCGGAATGAGCTTTGCGTCGGGGCATTTGCCCGGGTCCTTATCAAACAGCCCCTCCGCGTCGGTCAGAATCACCAACAGATCGGCGCCGATCAGCTTTGCCACGATGGCGGAAAGGCAATCGTTATCTCCGTAAACAATCTCTTCGACAGCGACGCTGTCGTTTTCATTGACGATGGGCAGCGCGCCGTATTCAAACAGTTTTTCAAACGTGTTGACGAGGTTCTGCCGGCGTTCACGGTCATCCACGTCGCTTTTGGTGATCAGCAGCTGTGCCACGGTGTGATTATATTCGCCAAACAGCTTGTCGTATATGAACATCAGCTCGCACTGGCCCACGCTGGCTGCCGCCTGCCGTCCCACCGTATCCCGCGGTCGCCGCTGCAATCCAAGTTTTCCGGTCCCGACGCCGATAGCGCCTGACGAGACCAGCACGACCTCGTTCCCGGCGTTCATGACATCGGAGAGCACCCGAGCCAGTTCACCCAGCCGGCGGAGATTGGTTTTCCCCGTCTTGTAGGTCAGCGTGGAGGTACCCACCTTCACAACGATTCTTTTGCGTTTCTGCGGCATGACGACCCCTGCTTTCCATTGAAAATAGATATATTATTTTAGCACGGCAGTGCTTTTTTTACAATAAGTCTGCGGGGAAATGTATAAAACCCCTCTTGGGATTTTACAATAACCGCGAAAGAAGGTGCAGCAAAATGGCAAAAAGCTTTTGGACCCCTATGGCGATGGGCGTGGTCGCCGGCACAGTGATCGGTCTCGCCACCGCCGGTCTGACCACCGAACGGGAGCGCCGTATGCTCCGTGAAAAGGCGGGCAAAACCGTACGCGATATTCTGGGGTAACTCCCGCCCCGGACTCTTTCCCTGGTATGCAAAGGACCCTGCCCCGGCCGGGTCCTTTTGCGTGTCCGGTTTTTACCGCTCTTCCGATCTTGTCCGCATATCCCGCCCCTTTCCCGAATAGCTTGTACTACGGCAGCCCGCAAAATCCAGCGGGCACTTTCAGGCGCCGCGCCGGCTTTTCTGCGTCCGGCTGCGCTTTGCTCCCGCCCGCTGCGGGCGCCTGCCGGAAACGAACATACGGAGGGGACGTACATGACGACTGCCGCATTCGGGCTGCCCTTTGGCCTGACGGACGCCGAAGCAGAGACTTCCGCCCGCGAGGGCGGCCGCAATATATTAAGCCGGAAAAAGCGGACGGGCTTCTTACGGAAATACCTTGCGGAGCTGGGCGATCCGATCATCAAGATCCTGCTGGTGGCATTGGCGGTCAATATGCTGCTGCTGCTTCGTGGCCAGGGGTGGTTTGAGACCGCCGGCATCGCGCTGGCGGCATTTCTGGCGTCCTTTCTCTCCACGCTGTCGGAGTACGGCAGTGAGAGCGCCTTTCTGCGTCTCCAGGAAGAAGCCTCCCGAATCTGCTGCCGCGTACGCCGGGCTGGGGAAACGATCGAACTGCCCGTTGACCGACTGGTGCGGGGTGATATCGTCCTGCTGGGTTCCGGAGAACCGGTTCCCGCCGACGGGATGCTGCGCATGGGCACGGTAACGGCAGATCAGGCGGCCCTCAACGGCGAAAGCGAAGAAGCGGAAAAGCACCCCTCCGACCGTCCGGGTCCGGAGCACTGGTCGCCGGAAAATCAGCATCTGCTGTTTCGCGGCAGCAATGTCACCTCCGGCGAAGGAGTGATGGAGGTACTTCGCATCGGCGACGACACGCTGCTGGGCAGCATGGCCCAGAGCCTGCAGGAAGAACCGCCCCCCAGTCCGCTGAAGCAGCGGCTGGAGGCACTGGCAAAGACCATTTCACGTCTCGGATACCTGGCGGCGGCAGCCGTGGCGGCAGCCGATCTTTTCTACCGGCTGGGCACCAGCAACGGCTTTGTCCCATCGCTGATGCTGGCGGAGCTGACCGACCTGTCCTCCCTGTTGGAACTGCTGCTCCACGCGGCGATGCTGGCCATCGGCGTCATCATCGTCGCCGTGCCGGAGGGGCTGCCCATGATGATCACCGTCGTCCTGTCCCGCTGTATGGGGCGGATGCAGAAGGACGGGGTCATGGTCCGCCGTCTGACCGGGGTGGAGACCGCAGGCAGCCTCAATATTCTCTTTACCGACAAGACCGGCACGCTGACCGAAGGGCGTCTGGCCGTAGAACATCTGCTTTGCGGCAATGGGAGCCTGCTTTCCGCCTCCGACCTGCGCGAAAATCCGGCGCTGGCCCATCTGGTGGGCCTCTGCAGCGTCAGCTGCAACGGCGCGTCCTGGAGCGAAAACCGGGCGATCGGCGGCAATGCCACCGACCGGGCCCTGCTGCGCTTTGGCCAGCCTTTTTTCTCCGGCTCCGCAGAGCGGGAAAGTTATCTCCCTTTCGACAGTGCGCGCAAATATGCCGAGGCACGGGTTGACGGCATGCGCTTTGCCATTGGTTCACCCGACCTGCTGCTGCCGCAGTGTGAAAGTTTTTTTGACGGAGAGGCCCAGGCCTTTCCCCTTCGGCAGGGTCTGATCGACAGCCTGTGGCGGCAGGCCGCCGGTGAAGGCCGGCGGGTGGTATGCCTTTGCACCGGCACGGAAGACGGCGGATTCACTCTTCTGGCGCTGGCCGTCATCCGGGACAGTCTGCGGCCTGAAACCCGTGCCGCCGTCCGGCGCATCACCGGCGCGGGCGTCCAGCTGGTGATGGTAACCGGCGACAGCCCGGAGACCGCCGCCGCCATCGGGCGGGATGCCGGCATCCTGCATCGGGGCGACCTGATGCTGACCAGCTCCGAGCTCAACGAGATGACCGACCGGGAGCTGCAGCTGGCTCTGCCCCGGCTGCGAGTGGTAGCGCGGGCTCTGCCCACCGACAAAAAGCGGCTGGTGCGCGTGGCCCAGCAGATGAACCTGGTGGTCGGCATGACCGGCGACGGCGTCAACGACGCTCCGGCCCTCAAGCTGGCCGACGTGGGTTTTGCCATGGGCAGCGGCACCCAGGTGGCAAAGGACGCCGGCGACGTGGTGATCTTAAATGACGATCTGGCTTCCATCGGAAAGGCAATTTTATATGGCCGCACAATCTTCTGCAGCATTCAGCGGTTCCTTGTCTTTCAGCTGACAATGAACTTCTGCGCGGTGGGCGTATCACTCATCGGTCCCTTCATTGGGGTGGATACGCCGGTGACCGTGATCCAGATGCTGTGGATCAACCTCATCATGGACACGATGGCCGGTCTTGCCTTTGCCGGCGAACCGCCGCGCGAAGAGCTGATGGAGCAGCCGCCTAAGGCGCGGGACTGTCCGGTACTTACCAGTTCCATGGTGCAGCAGATCGCCGCAACGGCCGTCTATTCCGTGGCGCTCTGCGTCGCCTTTCTCAAGCTGCCCGCCTTCGCGGAGCTTTTTGCCGGGGAGCGGTACATGACCGCCTTTTTCGCCCTGTTCGTCTTTGCCGGCATATTCTGCAGCTTCTGTGCCCGCAGTGAGCAGGTATCGGTACGCGGACTGCGGCATAACCCCTCCTTCCTTCCGGTCATGGGACTGGCAGGCGGTGTTCAGCTGCTGCTGATCTACTTTGGCGGCGCGCTGTTCCGGACGGCGGGGCTGAGCACGCGGGAGCTTTTCTGGATCCTGTGCTTTGCCGCCTCCGTCCTGCCGGCCGATATCCTGCGCAAAATGCTGACGTTGCCATCGCGTAAAAAACGTGATAGAATGGCGGCAAAGGAGCGTGTTGCTACATGAAGTATTTTATGGTGGATGCTTTTACCTCCGCACCCTTCACCGGTAATCCCGCCGGCGTCTGCCTGGTGGACCGCTGGCCGGAAAAAGAGCTGATGCAGCGCATTGCCGGTGAAAACCGTCTGCCGGAGACAGCCTTTATCTGCAAAGGGAAAAAAGGGTGGGAGATCCGCTGGTTCACGCCGTCGTTTGAAATGGATCTGTGCGGCCATGCCACGCTGGCTTCGGGCTTCGTCATCTTAAATATTCTGGAGCCTGCCGACCAGGTGGAACTCTCCTCCTGCAGCGGACCGCTGCGCGTTTTGCGCGACAAAGACCTCTATACGCTGGATTTCCCCTCCCGCCCGCCGGTGGAGGTCTCCATTGATCCGCGCATCGAAACCTGTCTCGGCGTCCCGGTACGCGGCTGTTTCCAGTCCCGTGACCTGATCGTTTTGGTAGACAGCGCCGCGCAGGTTCGAAACATGAAGCCCGATTTCCATCTGATGGCGGAGATCATCCCGGAGTTCGGCATGGTGCCCACTGCCCCCGGAGACGACTGCGACTTTGTCAGCCGCTATTTTGATCCCCACGACGCGATCATTGAGGACCCGGTCACCGGTTCGGCTCACTGCACACTGATCCCTTTCTGGAAAAAGCGGCTCAATAAGAGCGAATTTGTGGCGCGTCAGCTCTCTGAACGCACCGGCACCCTCTATTGCCGGGATGAGGGCGAACGAGTTAAAATCTCCGGCGGCGCGGCCCTCTATCTGCAGGGTGAGCTGAAAATCTGAAAATTACACCCCTGCGGTCAGGCTTTCGGCATGCCCGGACACCCCCGTACAAAAAACTGACTGACGCCTATGTCAGTCTTTTTTGTATTATGGTTTTTATTCTGTTATACTTTAATTTATGGGCAAAAAGACAGCCGGGCTTTCCCTGGAATCCCAACAAGGCAATTCGATAAAAAGGATGTATTTCTATGAAATCGCGAAAGACCACGATGCCGTCCCGGCAAAGCGACAGCCCGATTTTTCAGAATAGCATACCCAAAAAAATGTTTATTGCCTGCGTCCTTTCCTGCATTTTGGGCATTGTGCTGATGGCCGTTACCTCTCACTACCTTTTGTTGGCAGCGTTCATCTGTGTCCTGATCTGCACCGGTGTTGCGGCTTCGCTGTTCTGGGCCGGCAAAATCAGCATCGCTGCGGCGTGTCTTGCCCCCATGCTGCTTTTATGCTTTGTATATACCCCGCTCAGCTGGTTTACCTTTGACGGTCCGCTGGGCTGCACACCCTATCTTTCCCTCCTGTTTATCACGGTGATCTCACTGACATATTACGGCAGGATCCAGATCCTGATACTTTCTCTTTACGGCACGCTGCTGCTCGGCCTTGCCGTTCACTGGCTGGCCGCATGGCCGGACAGGGCCGAGACGGCCGCCAGCATCCTGACGGCATATATCCTCACTGCCGCGCTGACCGTCTTTATCATCGAGGGCGTCAAGCGTAAGAACCTGGCGACGCACAAGCATATGACGGACCTCTCCCTCCGCGACGACCTGACAGGCCTGCTGAACCGGCGTGCAATTCGTGAGATTTTTGTTGAATTGGAAAACGCTTACAGTCAGACAGCAGTTGAATATTCCGCCATTATGATCGATATTGATAAGTTTAAAAGCATCAACGATCTTTTTGGGCACAATCTCGGTGATTCGGTGCTGAAAAGCATAGCGGCATCCATCCGGAGCAGCATTCGTTCAGAAGATAAGGCTTTTCGCTTCGGCGGAGATGAATTTCTGCTGATTCTGCCCGATGTAAACGCTGAAACAGCCCGTCAGATATGCGCGCGCATCGAAGAAGATTTAGACAAAATACAGGGGTATGCTTTCCCTCTGACAATCAGCATTGGCTGCGCGCTGCGTTCAGAAGGCGCAAGTTCTGCGGAGATACTGGCGCTGGCCGACCAGCGCATGTACGAAACCAAGCGCAGCAAGAGCAATGAGGAGGGAGAGGCGGAAAGCAGCCCGTCCGGGCAGCGCCCAGTAAACCCGAGCGCCTTTTAAGCCGGCGTTGGATGCTTGGGAATTGGTACGATATTTTTTGGTACGTATGGAACGCATGGTTGGATCACTATTGGCAGCCGCGGTATTCGGCAAAAATCCACGTTTGGGTATGATAATTTGATATTATGGGACGAATGTGTTGACGTTGGGATCGCGCGTGGCGACAGGGGAACTCGGGGGGAGCATATATGGGTCCCTTGGCTCTATTTTTCCAGGTTTGGACTATTCCAAGCGCAAATATGCAACATACGCAAGATTCGCTTGAATAATAAAAGTAGTAGCATGGTAAGATGCCGTAAAGAGGTATTGGATGAAGTGCTAAAGTACATAGATAAAGAACAAATCAGGAGTCTGCGCCTATTTCAGACCTGACATCGTGAAACAGTCGTCATGAAAAAGCTAAACAATTTGAAGGAGGAAACGATATGCTTAAGAAAAATCTGATCAGGGTGCCGACCATACTACTGGCTCTTTGTCTGGCCTTTTCCCTGACTGCTTTTGCCGTGCCCGGTCAGCAGAAGAGTAGCAACGGAAACGGCCACGCTTACGGAAACGCCGCCCGATACATGCTGAATCATGGCATCCTGCGGGGCGACGGGAACGGAAATTACAATCTGTCCGGAAACATCAAACGCGGGGACTTTATGATAATGCTTGTAAGAGCTTATAATCTCAACTCAAATGCAGGCGGGAATAATTTTAACGACGTCCCTTCAAACAGCTATTATCATGATGCGATAGACGCGGCGAGATACAACGGAATTGCTATGGGCGATGGGAAAAACTTCATGCCGAACCGCTATGTGACCATCGAACAGGCAATTCTGTTCATTGAGCGCGCCATGAAAAAAGCGGGCGTTGAGCTGGACTTCGATCTGCGGTCGCTGTACGATGAAAGCGCACTTTCGAATTACGCGACAAGAGAAGACGTATCTGAACTGCTTTATTACGCGCTTACCGGGAACATGGATGGCTTTGACGGCAAATTCAATATATCTGTGACCTATTCGATAGACAAGAACGAAACGGTCACCTTTGATAAAGACGATTTCAGCGACGCGTTTAATGATGCGACGAACAAAGACCTCTCCTATGTCAAATTCACTTCCCTGCCTTCCGCTTCAGCCGGCGTCCTCTATTACGAATATGACAAGGACGACAGTTCCCACACCAAAGTTGATAAGAGCACGTCGTATGACATCGGTGATCTGGACGACATCATCTTCGTATCGGCAGATGACTATTCCGGATTCATATCGATTTCCTTTATCGGTTACAGCGAAAATGAAGTGTCTTGCCGCGGAACGGTCAAAATTGCGGTTGACGATACGGATGAAGATATAACCGCCGATCTTTTTACAATTACAACAGACGAGGACGAAGCGGTAACGCTCGGCGACTCCGCTTTCATCAGCGTCTGCGATGACGCGACGAGCGAAAATCTCTCCTACGTCAAATTCACCTCCCTGCCTTCCGATTCAACCGGCATTCTCTATTACGACTACGATGAAGACGACAGTTCCCATACCAAAATCGATAAGAACACATTGTACGACGTCGGCGACCTGGATGACATCGTCTTTGTTCCGGCCTCCGGCTACAGCGGGACCGTTACCCTCTCTTACACGGGCTATACTGACAACGATACGGTTTACACCGGATATTTCAAGATGACGGTAAAAGATATCGAGGACGCCGCCGAGACGATCCATTATTACACAGATGAGGACGAGGCGCTGACGTTTGACGTCTCCGATTTCCAGTCCGTCTGTTTGGGCGTCACGGGAAAATCGCTCTCCGGTGTCAAATTCACGCTGCCGAACTCCACAGAGGGCGTGCTCTATTATAACTACGACAAAAATGACGATATAAATACCAAGGTATCCACCGCGAAGACCTATTGTGTGAGCGCATATCCGCTTCTGTCCAAGGTCACCTTCGTACCGGCGGACGACGGGACGGTCGAAATTTCCTACACCGGCTATACGGCAAACGCCACCACCTATACCGGTACAGTAATAATTGTGGTAAGCTGAATCAGCGGTCCCTTTTAAATGGATTGTCTCAAAAGGCGCAAAGTAAAACGTGAAAGGAGACCCAAAGGGTCTCCTTTCACGTTTTTATGTAAAGCTGAGGCTAAAAAGCAACTGAGAGTTGGCCCGGTTTCCACCAGAAGCCTCTCGCTCTTGTCAGTTTGCAGGTGCCCTGAATAACCGATAGGGCCGGCTTGAAATCCAGTACACATCTGCGGGGACTGTCTTTGAAAAAAGACGGCTCTTGCCTCAAAAGCATCCGGTCAGACCCAAATGGGTCTGACCGGATTTCTTTTCTATCGGTTTTTCCTGCGGGATATACCTACAGCCCGTAGCGAACCAGCATGGCCGCCAGCTCCCCGTGTGTCGTCAGCCCAAGCGGATCAATCCGGCCGTCGGTACGGCCCCGGATCATTCCGGTACCCACGGCCCAGACCATGGCTTCCCGTGCCCATGGACGAACCGCTTCGCCGTCCGGGAACGCGGAGATGTCGCCCGCCTGTGCCATATCCCGCTGCATATAAAGGGCATATCGATACAGCATCGTCACCATTTCCTCCCGCGGGATGGTTGTGGACGGTATAAACGCGGTCTCCGTACGCCCCTTGGTGATTCCCGCTTCATATGCCCAGTCGACCGCCGCGCGGTATTCTGCGTTGGAAGCTATATCTGCAAAAGGAGAAGTGTTTTTCGCCGACGGTTTCCCGCTCATACGCCACAGGGCGAGCACGAATTCCGCACGAGTTGCGGAGGCGTCCGGATAGAATTTTTTATCTGCTCCAACCACGAACACACCCTTTTCCGTGGCCGCAACGATATCGTCATGGGCCCAGTGTCCCGCGATATCGATGAACGGATCAGCCGGCACGGACGGGGTGGAGCTGCCCGTATTGACCGTGATCGTCATCCGGGTGGATGCGAGGCATTTGCTGTAGATCGTGTTGGTCACATACCGATAGTCGTCCTGCTGATGTGCCCGGTTGACGATGCTGTTGGCGAAGATCGTCAGATCCATGCCGTCCTGCGTTACGGCGATGGCCTCAACCTTTCCGTCCATCGTTTCGCCATCCTCATTCAGACAGCAGCCGGCAATCAGACTGTCTTCCTCCGCCGCGCGGATCAGAACGACCGCATCCTCCGGATATGCGGTAAGCACCGTGCAGTTATAGGAGTACGCGATAAAGTCCTCATCGGATACATAGGTGGAGGTAATGATGCTTTCATCCGGATATACGACGGAATGCAGTGCCTCCATGCCCAGACTGCTGTAGTTAAACGAATCGCCGCCCAGCAGCGCAGTCTTGATATAGGACAGCGGGCTGGAGCCCATGGCGATATACGGCGTCCCCGCCTGGACAGCCGCCAGCGCGGCCGGATCCGGATTCCGGCTGCTCGTCAGCGCCACAGAGCCGAGGATGACGTCGGCCTCAGCTGGATCATCCACAATGGTAAAGCCCAGCTGGCTGCCGAATGCCATCTTGTCATAGGCGGATGTGCCGTTGTTCTGCACATTGTAGTAATCGGTAAAGCCATAGCCTTCCGAGAACCACTCGGCGTAATAGCCCTCCGTCACCTTGTAGTTTGCAAACAGCGGGTATCTCCCCGTCAGATAAATCTTCGGGCGGACGATCTGGTACGCCTCCGGCATCGTCCCTACCCCTGTGGCCACCAGCGTGTACTTCGACTGGACGCCGCTGAAGACCGAATAGCTCATGACAAAGTCACCCGTATGCTCCCCTGCGGTGATCAGCCCGACCGCGCGGCCGGCATCCAACAACGCATTGACCGCACGAACCGCTTCATTCCCGTTGTTCTCCACAATAACGATCTTTCCGGAGGTACCGCTGAACTGGCTTTTTCCCGCTATTTCCGTCAGTTCCGCCGTCTTTCCTTCCAGCGCGCCCACTGCGGCGACCGGCACACAGGTGAATCCGCGCATTTCCGGGAAGTTGGACACGGATTCCGAGTACAAATCCGGGAAGCCGGAAGCGGAAGCATCGGCGCCGCGCCACAGCACCGCATTTGCGTAGTTGCGCTTTGCCTGATGCATATCGACGACCAGTGAACCGGCTTTGAATACTGTGTCGCCGACCTCTGTATCGGCGGTAAGCCGGGCGATCCGGACGCCGTTGTCAATCAGGTACTGTCCCATGGTATAGGCGTCCGCCGGGTCTCTCTGGCTGCCCGCATCCACCGGGATCACATAGTATTCGGGGAAGTAGTTTTCGTTTTCCTCATACCGGACGCGCCAGGTGCCCTCATCCAGCTCGTTGTTGTGCACGTCCACATACCATTCGTCCATCTCCGTCTGGGCGTCAATGTTTTGGATCCCGCGGCGGAAGAACTCCAGCTGATTAAGATAAATATCCTCCTTGTTCTGCATCACATACTGCAGCAGGCCATAGGTGCCGCAGACCAGAAGATCTCCGGCGGCCTCCGTGCAGTATGGAGTTTCGATGGTATACCCCAGCGCGCCGCAGTTGAGCATCGCATAGCTGGGCGTATAGTTGGTGCAGAGGTCATCCCATGCGCTCCAAACCATGCTTTCCGGGTCATAGTCGTCACGCAGCGGGGTGTAATAGGACCAGAACTTGGTCTCATAGTTACGGGCGGCAGACATGGTGCCCAGCGCCGCTTTTCCGAACGCCTCCGCGCCGAGCAGGAAGTTTTCCACCAACAGATCATATTCCAGATTCGGCTCATGGGGCGGGGTACATGGCTCAACCAAAAACTCGGACATATAGCCGTGGAACTCGGCAAAGACGACAGGATTCCACTCGTTGATGACCTTGCTGATATTCTGCGTCTCGCTCTGGGTCTGATTGGCCGCGTCACGGTTCAGGTCAAACCCGTTGACGTTCCGGCGGGTATTCTGCGCCCGTCCATCCGGGTTTTCCGTGACGGCGCAGATCAGAATCAGATTATCCAGCAGGTCGTCCACCGTATAAGTGATGCCGCCGCTGATATCGTACAGCTCGGCGGCGTCGTTGACGCCGGTATTGTTATTCCATCCGCCGCGGGCATTCTCCCCGGTGAATTTCTGGGAGCCAAGGCCGGTAAAGCCCTCGATCCCGGTGATGGCCGGTGCGAACAGCCCGGTCACATCCACGGACGTGTCCTTAAACCCGGTCAGCGTGTTGTAAGAGATCGTATCCGCCGTCGCCAGCTGCCGCAGCAGCCACAGCTGTGCGTCAGCACCCGGATTCTCGTCCGAGTGGACATTATTGAGCATAAAAGGCACGCGGTAATCGGTCAGCGTTCCGGCCTGGATCTCCGCCTGCAGCGCCGCGGGATCGGTGACCGCCCGGCTGTTCATCTCCCGGAACGCGTCAACAGACGCTTCTTCATCGGAAAAGAGAACATAATACTGATCACGTCCGCCTTCGCTGTCGCCGTAATCGACGATCTGCATATACCGGCCCTGGGCGGCAGCCGCCGCCTGGATGTCCGTCAGCGTCGCGAATATATCGTCGTTGCGGCAGTAGCCCTTATAGGTATTGACGTACATGGGCACCGAGGCAACCTGCCGGTCTCCGTCACAGGCCGCCAGCGTATAAGGGCCGATAAAGCCGCCAAGGATGTTGCGGTTTACGCTGCTGGTATTCGCGCTTCCGAAGAAATAGGTCGTGCTGAACGGCAGCGTTACCGTCACCAGGCCGTCTTCCAGCACGGTACGAACCTCGCCGAGCGTGAAATAGTCCTTGGCCGAGGCGCCGGTGCTCCAGCATTTCCAGTTTTCCAGCGCGTCGCCGGGATAATAATACGGGTAAAGATCCCGGTCCATGAGATATTCCTCATCCGTGCGCGTCAGCGTCCAATCGATGCTTTGCGCCCAGACGGCCCAGGCTTCTTCATCCCATTCGGCGGCGATGCCGGTTGGACGGAAGCTCAGCATCGCGGTAAAGGATTGATGATCCGCCAGACTGATGACCGGTGAATTGACAATCATCGCGGCGTCGTCGGCGATAAAGGCCCCCATAAATACGTTTCCGGCATATTCCAGCGCCGCCGCGCGCAGGGCCTCAATCTTTCCGTAATAGGCCGCCAAAAGTCCGTCATAGCCATCAAATCCGCCAAAATATCCGCCGCAGGAGGCGACTGCCTCCCGGTACCAATCGGCCCAGGCGTTCAGGACTTCCTGCTCATTTTCATACGCAGCTTCGGTGTCCTTTTGATTTTTCAGCGTCCAGAGATAATGGTTCCGGGTATTCTCACGCTCGGTGACCATCAGGCGCTGATAGGAGGCCTGATACATGGTCTCCATCATCTCGCGAACCTCTTCCTCTCCGGCACAGGCGGAAAAATACGCGGCAGCCAAAGAGGTGATGCCCACGGAGCGCATCTCATCCGCGCTGGACATGGCCAGCGTATCGATGGTCGTGTGGTATGTATAATCGGTAAAATGCCAGGTCAGCACCGCGGGTACGTCTGCCTCCAGCATAACCGAATGATCGCTGCCGCCCTCATAGGGGCATACATCCACCTGGAAATCATAGCCGTCGGTCTCCGCGACCTTGGCGGCAGCCAGATTTGCGGCAGCCATATACAGGTCGTTGAGATAGTTGCCGCCGATGTCGCAGCTCTCCGGATCACCCGCGCCCCAGAGCGTATGCGAATCCGGCAGGCGGACGAAATTATCCGGGTCACTGTATTCCCCTTCACCCGGCAGCGTGTCCAGTGTGTAGTTATAATAGGCCGACGGGTCGGGACATTTTTCGATCCGCATCGGCCCGCCGCATTTCTCCGGATCTTCGCCCACCATATCGAGATCGATGGTGCAGACGATCCCATCCTTCAGCGCAGTGTGCGCATCCAGGTACAGACTGGAGAAGCTCATCTCATCTCCCCAGAGGAAGGTGATCGTACGGTCCGGCCGCGGAAGCGTCCCCGCTTCAATCGCCTCTTTCAGCGCGACGGCCAGTTCCAGATTCAGGGCGACGCCGGTTGCATTATCATTGGAACCCGGCTCCTGAACATGCGCCATGAGCAAAACCCGCTCCTCAGGGTATACTGCGCCTTTGATCTCGGCGATGGCGGTCAGCTGCCCCTGGGCGGCTGCATGGCTCGTCTGACCCTCTTCCGCAGCAGTGCTCGTCGGAGCGGTATTGCTCATCGGATAGGTCGTTCCTACTGCGGCCACATTTATTGTGACTTCTCCGAGGCCCAGCGCCTCCTGCAGCGCATGATACTGATCGATGGAAATATTGAACTCGACCACCGGCGTGCCGGCCGCCGTCGCGGCGATCGTGCTCGTGAGGCTGGCACCTCCGGCAAACCGGGCAGAGTCGGTATACATTTTTTCACCGGTTGGATTTCCGAGCCCATCCACAACGTCGGGATTATTGTAGCTGCTCAGGCTCGCTTTGCTCATTACACCCACGGCGCCGACCGACTGGGCCAGAGAAAACGCCGTGCGGTTGTTGGAATCGCTCAGCAGCACGCAGCCCGAAAGCTCGCTCAGCGGGCCCGCATATGCCGAGCAGATAAAGTCTGGCGACCGGCCGGAAACCGTACCTACATAGACCAGCTTCCCGGTTTTTCCCACGGCTTCATCCGCCGCATCGGCAGGGTTGATAATATCCGCCGTATCGGTGGTAAAGCAGGAGTTGGTGGCCAGATGGGCACGCCGGTTCAGTTCTGCCTCCAGCCCGTTTTCCACATTGACGCGGCCGCCTTCGGTGTTCGTCTCATTGATCCAGCCTGTCATCGCCGCAACGAAGGCATCCGTCCCGTCATCCGCCGGCGTCAGCTCATACAGGCTCTTGTAATGCTCCTGATAAATTGCGGAGGTGGGATCATATCCGTAAGATTCCACATCCACAACCGATTTGATTTCATCCAGCTGTTCGGGCGCCGCATTCTCTATGCCGGTAATCTCCATTCGTGCATAGACCGGCGCCCAGACGCTGCCGGAAGAGGCGTCATGCTGTACCCACACAAAGTCGTCGGAGATGTCGCTGCTCTTATCCTCTACATCGCCGTCCCCCGGCGTATAAAAAGCGCCCGCATCGGTATAGCCCGCACGTTCCAGCTCACCGACGAGCATATCGTTGATCACATAGTTCTGCCAGGGGCCGCCGGTAGTGCGCCATCCCAGATAGACGCCGCCCAGATAATCAAAAGCATTCTCCTTATCAATGAGGCCGCTCAGCGCATCGACTACCTGGGAAAGGGACATTGCCTCCGCCGTCTCTGTTTGGGCAGAAACCGGAAAATGTACAAATGTAAGCAGCATTGCGATGGAAAGAGTCTGTGCCAACAGCCGCCGCAGATACTTCCGCCTTTTCTTTTGCATGAACCACTCACTCCTTTTACATATTCAGGGCTTCCGACTCAGGATTCCAAGACGCTTGCCGGCTTTCACCCTCCTTCCGGGCTTAAGCGTCCCACGGTGTCCCGCTCAACAGCTGCCGAACCGCACCCGCGATCCGGTCCAAAACACCTCTGGCGGGACGATCCCGCACGGTTCCATATTCTAAAAAAACATTATCCCAAAAAGTCCAAATATTCTGTCGCATATCGGTTCGGGAAATCTGCCCGGCCATTCCCGGTTTCCGCGGCGGGACGGCAGACAAAGTGTCCTTAAAACTGGCGTAAAAAACAGCCGCTGCTGCGGCTGTCCGGTTAGAAAAAACCGCGGCGGGACAGATCCCGCCGCGGCTGCAATATAAAAACATTTAGCTCAGCGCTTTCACCGGCTGTAAACGCAAACATGCGCCGGCCATGCCTGCCTCAGATCAATTCAAAAAAGCTGTTCCGCGCGTTGGTGACATGGACGACCATTCTTTGTTCCGCCTCTTCCGGGTCGCGGGCGGCGATCGCGTCCAAAACGGCCCGGTGCTCCTGTGCGGAGGCTTCCGCCCGTCCCGCGCGGACCGTGGCCTCGCGCGCCTTCTGGATATAGTTGTGGAACAGCGTAAGCATCTGCTTGAGCGGGCGGCTCCCGCAGCCCTCATACAGCGTTTCATGAAACAGGTTATCCAGATGCCATACCTGCATAAAGTCCTTCTTGCTGACATAGAACTCCTGCAGCTCCACGATCTCCCGCAGCGCGTCCAGCTGCGTCTGGGTGATTTTCTCCGCGGCACGGCGGGCGGCCAGCCCTTCAATCCGCATGCGGATCGTATAAATATCGTCCACGTCGGCGGCAGTAACCCCTACCACCACCGCGCCTTTATTGGGTACGGTCTTGACCAGCCCCTCCATCTCCAGATGCATCAGGGCTTCCCGCACAGGCGTACGGGAAACGCCCAGCTCCTGCGACAGCTTGACCTCCGCCAGGGCGGTGCCGGGCGCGATATCCCCGTCGAGAATGGCCTGCTCGATCTGCTTGTAGACGTGAGTCCGCATGGGATTGCCCGCATAATCATTTTCAAATTTCTTCATGCCCATGAGTCTTCCTCCTTCAGACCATTCTTCCATTTTGAGTCCCCTGCCCTGACCGGTCAGATTTTCTGCAGCTTCATATCACCCGCGCGGACCCAGCCGATTTTCCGCATCAGCCGATCCACCGCCAGGGCGACCAGCGCCGGAATCAAGAAATGCACCAGAAGGATCGCCGTCAGCGTGGGCAGCGTCCCATATTCGGGCGCCATGGTGCCGAAGGTGGTGATCTGTCCCACCAGACCGGAGGTACCCATCCCTGCGCCTACCGGAACGTTTACCATCCGGAACACGGTGGCCGATAGCGCGCCGACGGCGGCCGAGGCCACCGTGGGTGCAATCCAGATCGCCGGACGCTTCATGATATTCGGCACCTGCAGCATGGAGGTGCCGATTCCCTGGGAAACCAGGCCGGACACGCCGTTTTCTTTAAAACTGATGACGGCAAAGCCGATCATCTGGGCACAGCAGCCCGCCGTGGCCGCACCGCCCGCCAGTCCGCTGAGTCCCATCATGACGCACAGCGCCGCTGAGGAGATCGGCAGCGTCAGGATCATCCCGACGATTGCGCCGACAGCCATGCCCATAGGCAGCGGCGCCAGCTGTGTCGTTTTGTTGATCACATCCCCCAGCCAGAGCATCCCCGCGTTGATATGCGGACCCGCCCAAACGCCGACCAGGCCGCCGGTGACCACCGTAACCAATGGGGTTACCACGATATCGACCGGCGTCTTTTTGCTGACCAGCTGTCCGAGCTCTGCGCCGATGATGGCCGCCAGCATGGCGCCCACGGCTCCGCCGGCGGTACCGCCGATCGCACCCGCACCGGCGCAGGAAAAGATGACCATGGCGTCGGCCTTAAGCCCCCAGGCAATGGCCACGCCGATGGCCGCGCCGTAGACCGCCGCATTCTTCAGGGTGGCGGCAATATCGCTCAAAAAGGCAAGCCCGGGAATCCCCGACAGCTGGCCCAGGATCGTACCGACGATCAAAGATGCAAACAGGCCATAGGCCATCGCGCCCATCGCATCAACAAAATAGCGTCTGAGCAGTCGTGAGAGTGTATTTCCTTCTTTTTCTTTCGCCATGGGAATCAACCCCTTGTCCGGTAAATTTGGTACATTATAGCATGCCCTTCTTTTTTGTGCAATGCGGCGACGCCGATATTTTCGGTGCTGCCGGGAATTTTCCTATATATTTTCGGCATTGCGGTATGTGTTTCACAAGGAATGGTGCGTGCCGATCGTTTGGAATCATCCCGGATGTTCTCCGTCCAACTTAAGCCAAAAGGTTGCAGGCAACTGCCAATGTATCTATCATATTAGAAATTTCACAAAATTTCAAATGGCCTATAGTAGAATTTTACATATTTTGCATCCTAAAATTCGTTGTTTCTGCTATGTACAACCAAAAAACGTCCTCTGGCGGATGCCGAAGGACGTTTTTTTGACTTGTGTGTACCCGATTCAATCAGTCGTGGCACTCGTCGGCGTGCTGATGCTCATGGCAGATGGAACCGGTAGATTTCAGCTGTCCCTGCAGATAGGCGGCAACGGCTGCTTCCGCGTCGCCGGACGCGCCGGTGATCACTTCGATTCCCTTCTCGTTGAAAATGTCGACCGCGCCTCCGCCCATGCCGCCGGAGATAATGACATTCGCACCCTTTTCATAAAGAAAGACGGGCAGAAAGCCGGGCCGATGGCCGGGGTTTGGATAAACCTGATGGCCCGTAATTTTCCCGTCCTGCGCTTCAAAAACAGTAAACTGCTGACAGTGTCCAAAATGCTCCGTCACGTTTTTCCCTTCACAGGCAACCGCAATTTTCATAAAATCTGCTCCTTCTGTACATATGATTTATTTTAGGCTTTTTGTGTTCCATTGATTCCCGTCAAGGAGCAACGGATGGTATCCCAGATGCCGGCAATAGCCTTTGCCGCCGGACTGTCCGGATATTCGGCGATGCTGCAGCAGGCGTTGACCGCCTCTACCACCGCAGGATCATATGGGATTCTGCCGACGGCCGGCACCGACCAGCTTTCGCAGCGGCGCTCAATTTCTTCCGTCGCACGCATATCCACGTCAAATTTATTGACGCATACCGCGCAGGCCACGCCGAACCGTTTGACGGTCTCCACGATCCGCTGCAGGTCATGGATACCCGAGACGGTTGGCTCCGCGACGAGCAGTACGAAATTGGCGCCGCTGACCGATGCGATGACCGGACACCCAATCCCGGGCGATCCGTCAATGATGGCGAGCTCCGCCGCCGGTGCTTCCTGCGCAAGACGCTGCTTGACCGCAGTGACCAGCCGGCCGGACGCACCGGCACCCATCCGAAGCTGTGCGGTGGAAAAAATTCGCTCGCCGTCCCGATAAAGCATCAGGTTCCCCGAGGCATATTTCCGCAGGGTAATTGCCTGCACCGGGCATATTTCCGCGCATACGCCGCAGCCCTCGCATTCGAATTCCCCGACTGTAAAATCTCGGATCGCCCCGAAGGCGCAGTGCTGCCCGCACAGACCGCAGCGGGTGCAGATTTCCGGATCGATCGACGCCTTTTCCAGACCGTAATAATCGCTTTTTTCCGGCACCGGCAGGCCGGGCATGAGCAGGTGGAGATTGGGGGCGTCCACATCACAGTCGGCAAAAGCGTGTCCGCCGCTCATCGCGATCAGCGCGCCCGCCACCGTGGTTTTCCCCGTGCCGCCCTTTCCGCTGAGAATCAGCAGCTGCTTCATTGTCCCGCCTCCTCTGTCAGTCTGTCCAGAAGCGTACGGAACCATGCGCGGTACTCCTCCGATTCCCGCACGGCCACGGCACCCTCGGCATTCATGCGGGCCAGCTTTGCGTCATAGGGGAACTCTGCAAGAATGGGGATGTCATGCTCTGCGCAAAACTGCCGGGAGGGGTTTTCCCCCGGCAGGCATTTGTTGAGAACCGCGCCGAAGGGTTTTTGAAACAGCCGGACCAGCTCATAGACCATGGCCAGGTTATGTGCCCCAAATCGGGTCGGCTCGGCCGCCAGCACGCAGAAATCGGCGTCTTGAATGCTCTCCATCACGGCGCAGGCGCTCCCGGGCGGGCAGTCGATCACGATAAAGCCTTCCGGCGGCAGCAGCTCTTTAAGGCGCCGGATGACCGGCGTTCCGGATACCTCGCCGGGGTTTAGGCAGCCTGTAAGAACCTTTACGCTTTCCGACATACCCTTCTCGATCGTACCGATCTCCCGTTTTTTTGCCGAAAGCGCCTTTTCCGGACAGAACAACATGCATCCGCCGCAGGAGTGGCAGACTTCCGCAAATACCATCAGCCGATCCCTCAGCAGCGCCAGCGCGTTGTAGCGGCAGAACTCCATGCATTTGCGGCAGCCGGTGCAGCGGCTCATGTCCGCCTCCGGCACTGTCACCGTGACTGGCTCTTCCGTCGTTCCGGCAGGCTTTAAAAACAGGCGGCCGTTTGGTTCCTCCACGTCAAAGTCCGCATAGACAGCCGATTCCGCAGCGCAGGCCAGATTGACAGAAAGAAAAGTCTTGCCGGTGCCGCCCTTGCCGCTGAGAACGGCGATCTTCATCCCGGGTTTCCCCCGTGACCGTGAAATCCGGGATGGATCTCCGCAAGCGGCTGCAGCGCGCCCCGCCTGAATTTTTCGATGTTCTCGGCAATCGTACCGTCCTGCGCCCTGTAAATTCCGATGTTTGCCGCATGGAGGACCTGTGCCGCATTTTCGCCGCAGCGATAGGTGATGACCGCCCCCGCGCCATGATCCGCCAGCATCTGCGCCGCCTTGATTCCGGCGCCGCCTTCACTCGCGATGGCGGAGTTATCCAGATATGCGCAGCTTTCGCTTTCGGTATCAAAGGAAGCATACAGCGGGGTACGCCCGAATGATGGACAGACCGGCACGTCGAGCGACCTGCTTTCTGTCGGTAGGATCAGTTTCATGCTGTTTCTCCGTTTCCTGTAATTTGCGATAAAGATGGCTCCCGCTCAGTTATAATCCTTCATGAGCTGCTCGTTTTCGCCGAACAAAGCAGGTGCGATCTCCGGCATGTTCATATTCTTCCAATAAGAGAGCTTCTCATGCTCGGAAAAATACTTCATCGGGATGGGATGAGTACCGATCACGACCTTGACCTTATACCGGCTCTCGAGGAATTCCTTGAACTGCCGGATGTACGGACATGGCGGATAGCCGACGACCAGCCCGGTGGCCAGATGGATCACCTCGGCGCCGTTCTTGATCATCTCCTCCGGCACGTATTCAATATTGCCGCCCGGGCAGCCGCCGCAGGTGGAGTATCCTACCAGCTCAATCTCTTCCTCCGGCGGATACACGGAAAAGCCGCCCTCCCGCTCTCTCAGCGCCCGAAGGCACTTTCCGCCGCCGCAGGTCTGATAGCGTCCGCAAATGATGATACCGATTTTTTTCATATCTTTTCTTTCCCTTCACAAAAAATTGATCTGTGAAAAATCAATTGTTCCCTCTTTGTCTGTAATCCGCGCATCCGCGTGGACATATTCGATTCTGCCGATAAACATCTCATGCGATCCGGTCATAATGGAATCCACGACGGTACATTCGATGTTTACGGGGCAGTCGGGAAGAATGGGGGCATTTACCCGCTTTCCTTCCGCCAGCCGGACGTTTGCTGCCGCCAGCTTATCGCCGTCACGCAGGCTGTGGCTCCCGAGATAGTCAAAGGTCTCCCGATAGCTTTCATCCACAAGGTTTACCACGAAGCAGCCGGATTCCCGGATCATGTGATACGAATACCGGGACGGAACGATGCCCACCATGACCATCGGCGGATCGTAGCTGCAGTTGCCGCAGTACGCCACCGCCAGCACATTGTTCTTTCCGTCCGCTCCCCGGCAGGAGACAAGGACTTTTGGCGCGGGCTGAAGGCAGGTTTTCGCCTTTGCCTGCCGCTTTTCCTCTCCGCCGGATCTTTTTTCCGATGCAGATTCCATTGCATACCTCCCATGGCCGCGGCCCTTCGGAGCAAGTCTTTTCAAACGGCCGCAATTTATGAGCTTATGCCCACAACGTTTATTGTAATCTTATGGCCGGCAGATGTCAATCATAACCGCAAAATCCGTCGGCGGATTTAAAAACGCAAACAGCATACAGAAAAACCGGCCCCGGGAAAAGATCCCGAAGCCGGTGTTCAGCGTCCTTTTATCTTCCCCGGCGGCCGCGCCGGCAGCAGTTTTTACAGCCGGATCCGCCGCGGCAGGAATGGCTGCAGGAAACATTATACGAGCCGCAGGACGGACAGGCGCAGCTCCCCTCCGCCACCGAATTCAGCCGTTCAAAGCTTTCCTTCCACTCCTGTCCGCAATCCATGCAGCGGACAGGGCAGATATTCCGCGTAAAATTGCCGCCCTCAATATGGACTGTCTTTCCGTTTACAAGACTGTCGGCAATCTTTTCCCGCGCGGACAGCAGAATGCGCTGAAAGGTGGGGCGGGAGACCTCCATGCGCTCCGCGCACTCGCCCTGCTCCAATCCCTCCAGATCTTTCAGCCGGATAGCTTCCAGCTCCTCGAGTTTCAGGACGATTTCCGGGATCTCCGGGATCCCGCCGTCCGAAGGCACAAAATAGGCGACGGCGGGAATATGTTCGATTTTTCTCCATTTGACAGGTCGGGCCATTTACTCAGCTCCCGTTCCATGGTGGTTGGGGGCGCAGACATTCCGCCTGTACGGGATTCCCTGCAAAAACACGGAATTGCAAACTGCCGTACGGAAGCCGGAAACCACCGTCCCCTGTCATTCAGTTTACCGTTTCGGCAGGCGTCTGTCAATTTTTATACAGCCCGTGGGTGTGCATTCCTTTATTCGGATGGATTCTCCCATGCGGAAATCCGTTCCCGTATCCGCCGGAGGCTGTCCTCCAGAAACTCCGCCCGGGCGGCCAGCGCCTCCCTTTCGTCAAATCCGGCGTTTCCTCTTCCGGCCGCCGACGCCGCAATATAGCCTGTCCTTCGATATCCGCGTCCCCGGCCAAAGCCGCAGCCAAAACCGCGGGCGGCCCCTGCCGTCCTCCGTCCGCCGGCGCAGTACCCTGCACCGCGCCCGGTCAGCGGGCCCATACTCATGGGGCCTGTTCCATCTCTATTTGGCATATTCATTCCTCCTCGAAAGCCAAAGCGGTTGATTCACGGGCAAATGCCGATGCATAATCGTCGGTGCCAATACCGAGTTATTGGCTTATGCCCATAATCAGCATACTGCAGTTATTGGCATATGTCAATAACAATTTGCAAAAAAAAAGATACCGGCCTATACCATCCAAGGCACAAGCCGGTATCAAATTCGCAGTACAAAGTGAGTGGTTTCTCCCGACGGACTATTTCATCAATAAGGATAGACGTAGGCGTCAGCCGGCTGGTCGACAAGCTCCACCGTCTGCGCCGCGATGCAGGGAATCGTCTCCCCATTATATTCCACCGCCTCCAGCGTTCCGGTGACCTTGACCCAAGAATCGGCTGCCAGCTGCGCGGTGCCGTCGTACCGACACAGCAGCCCGACGGTCTGCATATCCGCAGCACAGCAGACCATCAGCAGCCGTGCAGGCACGAATTCGTTATCCGCAAAGCTTTCATCCCGGAACACAAAGCCTACCGTCTCCACCGGCGTACCCTGATACTGCTTCAGATCGGCATAGAGCGCACAGATGGCCGGATAGAAATTGCCGCTGTCGATCACCAGCACACCATCCTGCAGGGTAATGCCCGTTTCGGGCGACGCGGTATCCTGCGCGGCCCCGTCCGCGGGCGATATGCTCTCACTGTCCGGTGCCGTCCCGGTCTCCGTCGGTACCGATGCCGCCGTATCGGAAAAAGCCGCCCCGTCCGTCAGCTGGACATCCCCGGCGGTGCCCGTGCTCGCGTCCAGCGGCCTGGGCGACAGGGCCAAAGCCAGAATCAGAGGAACGGCAAAGAAAATCAACGGCCCGGCGCGCTCCGTCCTCCCCGCTTTCCGTAGGGAAAAAATGAGCAAAACGGCGATGACCGTCATCGCGGCGGCCGCGAATACCAAATATGGGATCACCCGCGGGTGCACATACAGATCCACGTCCCCGGTGACGATAGCCCGGAGAAAAAAGAAAGCAAAACCCAGCAGCAAAAATATTTTTAAAACTACCGCAAAACGAAAGCGGCGTAGTTTTTCCGTATGCATTTCCGGGACTCCCTTATTTCAGCAAAAACGAAAAGGCGGACAAAACAGCAAAGTTCAGGAGGAAGATCAACAGGGCCAGCTTCAGTACGAAGCCTTTTTTGAATCCGGCAAACAGCATCAGCAGGTTTTTCACATCCATCATGGGACCGAAGACCAAAAAGCCCATAACCGCGCTCAGCGGAAAACGGTTTAAAAAACTCCGTGCGATAAAAGCGTCCGATGTGGAGCAGGCAGAAAATAAAAACGCCGCAGCCATCATTAAAAACAGTGAAAGTCCGCTATGCGCGCCCAAACCCGCCAGCGCCTCCCGCGGAATGAGGGTCTGGATCAGGCTGGTGGCAAACGCGCCGATGATCAGGTACTTCCCGACGGAGAAGAACTCTTCCCCTGCGTGCAGAAACATGGCGCCCAGTCGGGGAAACAACCCGCGGGGGAATTCTTCTTCGCCGCAGCAGGCACAGGTATGTATATGTCCCGGTGCTTCCTCCGCTCTGCCATGCTCGGTATGTCCGGTATGTTCCGTGCAGCAGCAGGCCTCTCCGGTCTGCCCGTCCGGCTCATCCAGTAGCGGGCGTTCTTTTCCGGCCACCAGCGGCAGGCAAAGTCCGACGAGCAGGGCGATGAGCAGGCCAAACCCGACCCGCATCAGCATGATCACGGGCCGACCGGAAAAGGCGTACAGGGTAGATAAAATCACAATCGGGTTAATAATTGGCGCGGAGAGCATGAAGGTGACCGCGATGGGGGCGGCCACCCCTTTTTTAATCAGTCGGGTCATCACCGGGACGATCGCGCATTCGCAGACCGGAAACAGCAGGCCAGCGAACATGGCAGTTAAAAATCCCAGCCCGTGACGGGTGGGAAATATCTTCACGATCAGCTCATCCGGGACGAACACATGCATGGCGGAGGATACGAGCACGCCGATGAGCATAAAGGGGAATGCCTGCATCAGAATGCTGATGAAGACGGTGCTGAGGATCCGCAGGCCTGACAGATCCGGCAGGCCCGCCGACCGGAATACGCTGATCGCCAGATACCCCATGGTGAAAAGCACCAGTGCGGTAACAAAAAGGGTCGCAGCATCCGGCCCTTTCCGCGCCGGTTCTGCCCCGGGGCAGGTCTTATCGCCCGTCTCTTTTTCCGTCATCCATCCGGACCTCCGGCCGCTTTTGGCTTCTGCATTCGGGGCAGTAGCCGTAAATGTCCAGCTTATGCCCGGCAATTGTATAATTGGTCTGTTTTGCGAGCGTTTTTTCATAATCGCCCAGTGGGCAGCTCTCAATCGCCACAATCTTCTTGCAGCCGAGACAGATCAAATAATGCCTGTGCACCATCCGATTATACTCATATAGGCTCCGGGTATCGCCGGGAAGGCTGAGCTTGAGTACAAGCTTTTTGGCGGACAGGACATCCAGGGTCCGGTATACCGTCGAAAGGTTGGCCGGGACCTCCCGGTTTTTCAGCTCGAGAAAGACATCCTCGGCCGCCAGCGGCTGCTCGCTCCGTTTCAGAATTTCCAGAATCGCCGTACGGTGCGGGGTATTTCTCAGCCCGCTATGATTCAGATCTTCGCAACAGCCCTTGCTTTTCGTCCTCTCCACCTCCGTTTACTGCAGCCTTCCGCCCTCTCCGGCGGGGCGCTTCTGCCCGCGCCTTTTGATGAGCGCATATACTGCATAGATGATAAAATAGCACAATACCGACAAAATGACGATCGCCGCGCCGGAGGCAATATTCAGATCATAGGAGACCCACAGCCCCGCAACGCAGAAAACACAGCCGAAAAGGGATGAATAAAGCATCCGCTTTTTCAGGTCGGCGGTCAGGAGGCCTGCCGCGGCAGCAGGCGCGGTGAGCAGCGCAAGCACCAGAATGATGCCTACCACACGGATCAGCACCACCACCGTCATCGCGACCAGCACCAACAGAAGATATTCCAGAAACGCCGTTTTGATCCCGAGGATCGAGGCAAATTCCTCATCGAAAAGATAAGCCTTCCAGTCGTTATACAGCACAACAATCACCAACGCCACAAGGCACGTCAGGCTGACGATCAGCCAAAGGTCCGTGCGGGTGACTGAGAGAATGCTGCCGAACAGATAAGAACTCAGATCCGGGGGATATCCCGGCGTCAGGGCGATAAACAGAATGCCGAGCGCCATTCCCAGCGACCAGAACAGACCGATGACGACGTCCGAACGCGCGCCGCCTTTCCGCTTCACATACCCGATCCCCAGCGCCGCGCAGACGGAAAACAGAAATGCACCGATGATCGGCTCAAACCCCAGCAAATAGCCAAGGCCTACGCCGCCGTAAGCCGTATGGGCAATGCCGCCGCTCATCATCACCAGTTTTTTCTCAATGATGATCACGCCGATCATCCCGCAGACGACGCTGGCGAGAACGCCGGCGAGCAGGGCGTTCTGCAGAAAACGATATTCCAAAAGCGCGTTTAGCAATGGTCTCCCTCCCCGTGTTCTTTCAGTACCCGATGGGGTACGCCGTGGGCGATCAGATCGACCGGACAGCCGTAAAGGCTGTTGATGATCGGCTCGGTCAGCTCCGGCTCGCCGTGATAGACCAGGCGGCCGTTGAGACACGCCAACCGCTTTACCTGCGAAGAAACGGCCAGCAGGTCATGCGTGACGAGAATAACCGTCATGTGCCGGTTGAGCTCTGCCAGCAGGGTAAAGATCTGATCCCGGGAGACGGCGTCCACGCTGGCTGTCGGCTCG
The DNA here is from genome assembly GCA_034933145.1 of Clostridiaceae bacterium. Taxonomy (GTDB): domain Bacteria; phylum Bacillota; class Clostridia; order Oscillospirales; family Butyricicoccaceae; genus UBA4644. The sequence continues at coordinate 13,873 of JAYFOA010000029.1, read as the reverse complement.
TCCAGCAGCAGCAGCCGGGGATTGACGGCCAGTGCCCGCGCGATCAGCATCTTTTGAAACTCACCGCCGGAAAGTCCGGAGATTCGGCGATCCGCAAGCTCCGCAATTCCTACCCGCTCCAGCAGGGCACGGGCTGCCTTTCTGTCCTCCTCCGTGTACCGGAAGAAGGGGGACAGCCCCCGTTTCAGCCGTCCGGTCAGCACGACCTCCATCAGCGTAATGGGGAAACGCTTGTCCAGTGCGGCAAACTGAGGCACATAGCCGATCGCCGTGCCGCCGCGCCCCGGGGTTTCCCCATAAATGCGGACAGTGCCCGCAGTGGGCGGCACAAGGCCGAGAATAGCCTTGAGCAGCGTCGATTTTCCGCCGCCGTTCGGTCCCAAAATCCCGAGATATTCCCCATCGGCGACGTCAAGGCTTATGTTTTCCAGCGCCTGTGTCTGCCCATAGGTCACCGAAAGATTTTCCACATGAACTGCCGCAATGCTCACTGCATGACCTCCGCCATCAGATCGGCCATAGATTTCAGGTTGTCAATATAGTTTGCCGCCAGAGGCGAAAGCTGCATGGTCTTTCCGCCGAGCTCCTCGGCAAACGCCGCCGACTGGCTGCTGTCGATCTCCTCCTGATAGAAGATGACTTTGATGTTTTCCGCCTTGGCCAGGTCGATCATGTCCTGCAGATGCTGCGGCGTGGCTTCCTTTCCCTCTTCCTCCAGCGCATACATCGTCAGATCATAGTCGTCGGCAAAATAGCCGAAGGCCGGATGGTACACGATGATTTTCCGGTTCTGTACACCGGAAAGCGCGGTCCGGATGTATTCATCCAGATCATCCAGCTGATCCATATATGCCTTCGCATTCTGATCATAAACGTCTCCGTTGTCCGGATCAATTGCGCGCAGTTCCCGCGCGATCGCCTCAACCATCGTCTTTACCCGTTTGGGGGACAGCCAGCTATGGGGATCCGTCTCTCCGGACTCAAACGTCCGGGCGGGATATACCGCAGCTGCCTCATCCTGGAGCGCGACCACCTTCACGTCTCCCGCACTCGGCAGGATGTTTGCTTCCTCCGTCGGCACGCCGATGGTGAAATAAAGGGACGCATCGCTGAATTTTTCCATCTGCTCGGGTGTGGGCTCGTAATTTTCCGGGCTGTTTCCCGGCGGGACCAGCGTAATGACCTCGGCTTTATCGCCGCAGACCGCCTCCACAAACGTCTGCTCCGGAACGATCGTAACGGCGACGATTGGTTTTCCCGTCTCCTGCGCATCACCGGTCCCCGGCTCGCGGGTGCAGCCCGCAAACACGGTAATGCAAAGCGCAAGGGCCAGTCCCAGCGCACCGCATATTATGGGTTTCCTATTCATGTTTTTCCACCTTTGCTCAGTATATGCAAATGCAAATCATTTGCATATATGATCTTATGCCGCTGCCGGGCATTTGTCAACAGACCGGCGGTATATTTTTCCACATTCGCATATCGTCCGGCACAGACGCTGTACAGGGACGAATCCCGGCGCAAACGGCATCGCCGGACGAAAAAGGGGTTGACAGCTTTTCGCAAACAGGATATAATGCCTTCGCAAGTAAACAAAAGGGGCGCTGGGTTCTTCCCGGCTGAGATGAAGCGAATCGAAGCTTCAGCACCCTTGCCGTCTGACAGGCGGCGGAACCTGATCCGGGTAATGCCGGCGTAGGAAAACGGAAAATCCGTATCTTTTTACGCCGCCGACCGGAAGGTCGGCGGTTTTTCTGTTTTCTTAACAGAAAGGAGCTTTTTATGAAACGCATCAAACTCAGGGCGCTGTGCGAGGGCGCGATCTTTATCGCTCTGGCACAGGTAATCGGGTACCTCAAGCTGTACGAATTCCCGCAGGGCGGGTCAATCACGCTGAGCCTTCTTCCCATCTTCCTGTTCTGCGTTCGCTGGGGCTTCGGCCCGGGAATGCTGGCCAGCTTCTCTTTCAGCGTGATGCAGCTGATCTTCGACGGCGCCTATGCCTGGAGCTGGCAATCCATGCTCGGCGACTATCTGCTCGCCTTTACCCTGCTGGGGCTGGCGGGGGCTTTCCATCGCCGGAAGGGCGGCTTTTACATCGGTGCGGTCGTGGGCTCCACCGCCTGCTTTGCGGCCCACTGGATCACCGGGGCCACCGTCTGGGCATCTTATATGCCGGACAACTTCTTTGGGATGACGATGACCTCCCCCTGGTTTTATTCCGCTCTGTACAACGGAAGCTATATGCTTGCGGACCTGATGCTGGCGCTGATTCTTGGCGCACTTCTGCAGAAGCCGCTGGGCAAATACATGACCGGCCAGGATTTGCAGCGATGAAAACCTGCCATATCGTCGGCGCGGGGGATTTTTCCGCCGTCCCCGAGATAGTGCGCGGAGATCTTCTGATCGCGGCCGATGCCGGATATCAAAGCCTGGCAGGCGCCGGACTTTCACCGGACCTGTGCGTCGGTGATTTTGACTCTCTCGGCACCGTACCCTCCGGGTGCGAGGTCATTGTTTTGCCGGCAGAAAAGGACGACACCGATCTGCTGGCCGCCGCCCGGCTGGGACTTTCACGCGGCTATACCCGTTTTTGCTTCTACGGCGCGCTGGGCGGAAAGCGATTTTCCCACTCACTGGCCGCCGTGCAGATGCTGGGCTGGCTGGCGGAAAACGGCGCGCGCGGCGAGATTCTGGACGCCGGGTGCACGATTACCGTCATCGCGGACGAAACGCTGTCGTATCCCGCGGGCACGCAGGGTCTCCTGTCCCTCTTTGCCCTCGGCGACGCCGTGATCGTCACGCTGAAAGGACTTCACTATCCTCTGAATGAAGCGGTGGTGAAAAACACCTTCCCCCTGGGCGTCAGCAATGCCTTTACCAGACAGCCGGCCTCCGTCACCGTGCGGGGCATGGCCGTTGTCATCACGGAACCCGCATAGGTGCAGGCCATCCGGTGCCGGGAACGCAGCATCCAAATTGAATAAAAGCGTGCCGCGCAGCGTTTTGAGACGCCGCGCGGCACGCTCTTTTATGTTCTGTGCTTATCCCACATGGCAGCCTTCGCAGGAGTCACAATCCGGGAACTCCTTAGAATTGTAAGAGATCCCGTTCCGGTCATAATAATTCTTGACCGCAGCCCGGATCGCCTCTTCCGCCAGCACGGAGCAGTGCATTTTGTGCGCGGGCAGACCGTCCAGCGCCTCCGCAACCGCCTTGTTGGTTAAAGTCAGCGCATCGCTCAGCGGCTTTCCCTTGATCAGCTCGGTCGCCATGGAGCTGGACGCGATGGCCGAGCCGCAGCCGAAGGTAGAGAACTTCACGTCCTCGATTTTGTCGTCCTTGATCTTGAGGTAAATGCGCATGATGTCACCGCACTTTGCGTTGCCGACCTCGCCGACGCCGTCCGCATCCTCGATGACGCCGACATTGCGCGGATTCATGAAATGATCCATTACCTTTTCACTATATAACATGGTTTCTCTTCCCCTCCTGCAAATCTTTCCAGACCGGAGACATCCCGCGCAGATACGCGACGACCTCCGGAACGACTTTGAGAATATGTTCGATTTCCGCCTCGGTAGTCCATTCGCTGAGGGTCAGGCGGAGCGACCCATGGGCGATCTCGTGCGGCCGCCCGATCGCCAGAAGCACATGGCTCGGGTCGAGAGAGCCGGAGGTACATGCGGAACCGGAGGAGGCGCATACGCCCTTTGCGTCCAGCAGCAAAAGCAGCGATTCACCCTCGATCCCTTCAAAGCATAGATTCACGTTGCCGGGAAGCCGGGGCGACCGTGCGCCGTTGAGTATCGAATGAGGGATGGTCAACAGCCCGTCGATCAGCTTGTCCCGCAGAGCGGAGACCTTTGCCGCGGTTTCCGCCTGACGGAGACACGCCTCCTTCAGCGCAGCCGCCATGCCGACGATCCCGGGGATGTTTTCCGTCCCTGCCCGCTTGCCGCGCTCCTGGGCGCCGCCCTCGATCAGGTTCGTCAGGGCGATGCCCTTCCGTGCATACAGAGCGCCGACACCTTTCGGCCCATGAAACTTATGTGCCGACAGGGACAGCATGTCGATATTCTGCGCTTTGACGTCGATGGCCAGATGTCCCGCCGCCTGCACGGCGTCTGTGTGGAACAGTACGCCCTTCTCCCGGCAGACCCTGCCGATCTCGGAAATCGGCTGGACCGTCCCGATCTCGTTGTTCGCGTACATCACGGTCACCAGGCAGGTATCGTCCCCGATCGCCTCCGCCACCTGCTCCGGTGTGACGATCCCGTTTTCGTGCACGTCCAGCAAGGTGATCCGGAAGCCCTGCCGCTCCAGCTTGTCCAGTGTATGAAGCACGGCATGATGCTCAAACGCAGTGGAAACGATGTGGCGTTTCCCCCGCTTTTCTCCGAACGCCGCGGCGGAAAGGATCGCCTGATTATCCGCCTCGCTGCCGCCGGAGGTAAAGACGATCTCCCGGGCCTCGCAGCCGAGGCACTCCGCCACGGTTTCCCGGGCCTTTGCCAGCGCCTCCGCCGCCTCCTGTCCGATCGAATGGAGGCTGGACGGATTCCCATACATTGTCTCCATGTAAGGCAGCATCGCTTCAATGGCGGTACGGCTCATCTGCGTGGTTGCCGCGTTATCCGCATAGACTTTCATATCATGATTCCCCCTGACTGTTATATATCGTATTTCCAGGCCCGACCGAACGGGTGAGCCATACATTGCCTCCGATGATGCAGTGATCGCCGATCACGGTGCCGCCGCCGAGAATGGTGGCGCCCGCATAGATCACCACATGATCCCCGATATCCGGATGCCGTTTGATTCCCTTTACCGGGTTTCCGTGTTCGTCTGTTTCAAAGCTTTTGGCGCCCAGGGTCACGCCCTGATATAACTTCACATGCTCGCCGATGGTGCAGGTCTCTCCGATCACGACGCCTGTCCCGTGGTCAATGAAGAAGGATGATCCGATTTCCGCGCCCGGGTGGATGTCGATCCCGGTGGTCCGGTGTGCCTGCTCGGTCATCATGCGTGGGATCAGCGGGACGTCCAGCTCATATAGCTGGTGCGCCAAACGGTAAATACTGATCGCCTCAAAGGCGGGATAGGCCAGCATGACCTCTTCCTCCGACTCGGCTGCCGGGTCTCCCTCATATGCCGCACGCACGTCGGATGAAAGCGCCCGGGCAACTCCCGGCAGGCTTTGCAGAAACCGGCATACGATGCCGTCGGCACCGGCATCTTCCAACTGCACGATGCGAAGCATACTGCGCAGAAGAATGGCCGCCTGCCGCAGATCACCGCCGATCCTCGCCTGCACGGGCCCATCGGAGTCGGCGCCGAATATCTGCGGGTACATGGCGCTTCGAAGCAGGGCAAGCAGCCGCAGAGTCATCCGTCTGAGTCCCCGGAGGCCGGTCAGCCGTCGGGCCTGCTCTGCATGCACGGCGGTCAGTGCATCCGCCGTATGCAGAATGCAGCCTCTCAAGTCTTCCCAACGGTCGTTCACGTGCGCTATCCCCTGTCTGTCTCCTATTTCCTATTAAATCTATATGAATTATAGTGCCAAAACTCCACCAAGTCAATAGGATTTAAAAATATTTAACATCTCTTTTCGCCTTTCGGGCCGTCAGACCGTCCGTTCGATCAGGTCGCGGAGTGTGACGCTCCCCAGATAGTCGTCGATCAGCCGGTCAAGCTTTTGCCAAAGCGGGAATGTAAGGCAGTGATCCGTCTGGGTACAGCCCCCTTCCGGATGATCCACGCAGGCCACCGGGGCAATCGACCCCTCCACCAGACGCAGAATGTCGCCGATGGAATACTCCTCCGGCTTTCGCGCCAGCTGATACCCGCCGTCTTTTCCGCGCAGGCTCTCAACCATCCCTGCCTTGTTCAGCATGGAGACAATGGCCTCCAGATATTTCAGGGACACGCCCTGCCGCTCGGAAATGGTCTTGAGCGAAACATACCCGTCCTCGCCGTGCTGGGCCAGATCTATCATCACGCGCAGCGCGTATCTTCCCTTGGTGGAAATCATCATATTGGCTCGCTCCCCAATTTCTTTCCGTCTCTCCGGCCAAAACCGGCGCAGACTTTATTATAGCACCAATTTCCTATTCATTCAATATGTTTTCAGGTTGTTCCCGCAAACAGCGGCGTGGACAAATACCTGCTGCCGGTGTCGGGAAGCAATACGACCAGGGTCTTGCCCGTGCTCTCAGGCCGCCGCGCAATCCCGATTGCCGCCCATACGGCCGCACCGGCACTGATGCCGGTCAGGATCCCTTCACGCCGGGCGATCTCCCGGCCGACCGTAAAAGCGTCTTCATCCGCCACCCGGATCACTTCGTCATAGATCTCCGTATTGAGAATTCCGGGCACAAACCCCGCGCCGATTCCCTGGATCCTGTGGGGGCCGGCGCTTCCGCCCGAAAGGACAGGTGACGAAGCAGGTTCCACGGCCGCCACCCGGATGTCCGGCTTTCGGGACTTTAAAAATTCCCCCACACCCGACAGCGTGCCGCCTGTTCCCACGCCGGCAATGAACCAGTCGACCTCTCCGTCGGTATCCTCAAAGATTTCCGGTCCGGTCGTCCGCCAGTGAACCCCGGGATTCGCCGGATTTGTGAACTGCCCGGGGATAAAGCCGCCGGGGGTTTCCGCCGCAAGCTTTTCCGCCGCCGCGATGGCGCCGGCCATTCCCCCCGCAGCATCGGTGAGGACCAGCTCGGCCCCGTAGGCCGTCATCATTCGTTTCCGTTCTTCCGACATGTTCTCCGGCATCACGATGATAGTCCGATAGCCCCGAACGGCGGCCACGGCGGCCAGCCCGATTCCGGTATTGCCCGATGTGGGCTCGATGATCACGGACCCCGGCCGGAGACAGCCGGATTCCTCCGCTGCGTCAACCATCGCCTGGGCGGTCCGGTCCTTGACCGACCCGCCCGGATTCTGGCCCTCGAGCTTTGCAAGAAGCCTCGCCTTCAGCCCGTACGCCTTTTCCATCCGTACCAGTTCCAGCAGCGGCGTTTTCCCGATCAGCTGTTCCATGGATGTATAGATTGCAGCCATTGATCTGCTCCCTCCCGTTTTCGCATTTTCAGTTCCGGCGTTCGTACCGGCATGCTGCGATGCCCTCTTGATCCCGAATCCGAAGCTGCCGGGAGAGGGGCATCAGTTACCGCATTCAATGCTGATCTGATTGAAAATATGCAGAAGATCCTCGGTTTTCAGCGCCCGTTTTTCCGGCCCCCGTTGGTCCAGGACGATCTTTCCCGCGTTCAGCATGATCAGACGGCTGCCGTAAGCGGCTGCGTACCGGAGATTGTGGGTCACCATCATGGTCGTTATTTTTTTCTCCCGGACGATCCGATCGGTCAGGATCATGATGGTCTCCGCCGTTTTGGGGTCCAGGGCAGCGGTATGCTCATCCAGGATCAGAAAATCCACCGGCGTCAGTGTGGCCATCACCAGCGCCGCCGCCTGCCGCTGTCCGCCGGAAAACGAGCCCAGGAGGGCATCCATCCGGCTTTCCAGCCCCAGGCCCAGCACGGCCAGCTGTTCGCGGTAATACGCCCTCCGTTTTTCGTTGACGCCCCGGCTCAAGCCAAAGCGTTTTCCCTTATTGTCCGCCAGCGACATATTCTCCAGAAGCGTCAGGCTGGGGCAGGTGCCCATCGCCGGGTTTTGATAGACGCGCCCGATACGGCGGCATCGCACATAATCCTTTTGCCGGGTAATGTCCTCGCCGCCGACCCGCACCTCCCCCTTTTCAATCGGGATGCTGCCGCAGATGATGTTGAGCAGGCTGGTCTTTCCGCTGCCGTTGCTTCCGACGATCGAAAGAAATTCGCCGTCCGCCACCGCCAGGTCGAACCCGAAAAACAGACAGGTCTCGGTGATCGTGCCCGGGTTGTAAATTTTTGTGATGTCCCGCAGCTCAAGCATTTGTTTTTACACCGCCCTTTTTGACATTTCCGAAGACCAGAATCACAAGGAACAGCACTGCCATGATCAGCTTCAGCAGATTGGCGGGCAGGCCCAGACTGATGGCTATCTGGATACAGACCTTATACAGGACGCTGCCGGCCAGCACCGCCGTTGTACCACGGACGAATCCGATCCTTTTAAACAGCGTGGTTCCGATGATGACAGTCGCTAGGCCGAAGACCACCTGTCCGGTTCCCATGGTGCTGGAAAAGGAGCGTCCCTCCTGGCAGACGATGCAGCCGCAAAGCGCCACCAGAGCGTTGGAGAGTACCAGTCCCATGATCTTCACCCTGCCCTTGTCCCGGGCCAGAGAAGTGACCAGCGTGCTGTTGTCTCCCACCGCGCGAAGCAGCAGGCCGCTCTTCGTCCGGAAATACCAATCCAGCACCAGCTTTAAAACTACTGTCAGCATCAGCGCGACGATCAGCTTTCGGTAATTGAGCGGCAGGGTCCCCAGCAGCTGCACCGCCGGGCCGGAGGTAAAAATGGTGCCGGCCGACTGCGGAATAAACAGGTTGGATCCGGCAATCTGAAGATTGATGGAAAAGAGCGCGGTCATGGTGATGATCCCCGCCAGCAGATCCCGCACCTGCAGCTTGATATGGATCAGGCCGGTGGCCAGCCCGGCCAGCGCTCCGACAGCCAGCGCCACGGGCAGGGTCAGCCAGGGGTTCGTCCCGTTTGTCAGCAGGATGGCGGTGACGGCCGCCCCCAGAGGGAAGCAGCCGTCTACCGTCAGGTCGGGAAAATCGAGAATTTTGTAGGTGATATACACGCCGTAAGACAGCAGCGAATAGATCAGCCCCTGCGTCACCGTATTGACTGCCAGATCAAGAAATATCATGTGAAAACCCGCTTTCCTTCCGCTTAATCCGCCGGTGTGACCTCAATCGCATTATCGGCCAGCGCGGCCGGCAGTGTAAGGCTCATTCCGGCCAGCGCGGAGGTGTTGTAATAATAGCTGAAATCACTGATGGTCTCATAGGGGATCTCTTCGGCCGTTGCCTCGCCTTTGAGGATCTTCGCGGCGATGGCGCCGGTCTGTTTGCCCAGCTCCACATAATCGATACCCGCCGCTGCGACGCATCCTTTTTCGACCTGCGTCACTTCGCTGCCATAGACCGGGATGCCCGCGTCGTTGGTTTTTTCAAGAATGGAGGCAAGAACGCCGACGACGTTGTTGTCGGTCAGGTTGGAGAGGCAGTCGACCTTTTTAGCAATCAGCGTGTCGGCCGCCTGCGTGACTTCTGCCTGGGCCGTCACGCCGATCGCTTCGATGGTAAAGCCGTATTCAGGCGCCTTTTCCATATATTCGGCGATGGAGGAGACCGAGTTGGGTTCGCTGGTTGTATAGATGATCCCGATGGTCGTTGCGTCCGGCTGTATCTGACGGATCATGTCCAGCTGGGCGTCGACGGGCAGATTGTCGCTGGTGCCCGTAACGTTTCCGCTGTCCAGGTTGGCCTTGACCGGGTCGGTGACGGCAACGAACACCACGGGGATATCGGTGCCTTCGGCTGCGGCGAAGCAGGCGGCGGCAGACGGCGTGGCGATGGCGCACATCAGGTCCACCTTGTTGGCGGCAAAGGTCTGGGCGATCTGCGTATCGACAGTGTCGTCAAACCCGGCGTTCTGATAGTCGACGGTAAAGTCGGTACCCTCTTTCAGTCCGGCATCGGTCAGCCCCTGCAGAAAGCCCTCGCGGCAGTTATCCAGGGAAGGGTGCTGCCCGTACTGGGCAATTCCGATCACCGGGGCTTTTTTCGTCTGCGAACAGCCGGAAAACATAGTAAGCACAAGAGCCAGGCAGGCCAGCGCGGCAAGGATCTTTTTCATAGAAATATTTCTCCCTTGATTCTGATTTTGAATTAAATTTACTTTGCGGCTAAAATTAGATTTCATACCACCGCTTCGCCATCGTTTGGTCAAAATCGGCATCACCACGCCTCCTTTCCTTTTCTGGAGCATAAAAAAACAGCCCTGTCCCCTACATGGGACAAGACTGACATCCTGCGGTACCACCCAAATTGATAATCGCTCCGATTACCCGCTTTCTCCCCGCACCAACATGCAGGCCGCCTTGATAACGGGTGCGGTTCCCGTCGGTGATCGGCCCGCCGGCCATGCCGACGAACGTTAGACCGCCCTCAGAAGTCCATTCACCCTGTCCACGTCTGCTGCGATTCCACCCTCCGCAGTTCTCTGAAAACGTCCGGTCAGGGATACTCTTCTTCCTCAATGGTTTCAGATATCAAATTGTTGTGTCCTATCATATGCCGGCTTTCGACGTTTGTCAAGGACTTTTTCATGGAAAAATCCACAGAAAAAAGCTGTGCCGCGACAGGCGCCGCGCGCAGAATATGCCCGCGGCGCCTGTTGTTTCCAAACCTTCTACCGGGCGGCTACGCCGCTTGCGCCCATGACGGTGGTCCGGAAAAAGCTTCGCGCGTCCTCGGGGCGCACGCCGTAGGACTTTCCGTTAACCGAAACCGACGCGCCCTGATTATGACAGCATTTCATGCAGAACGCCGCTTTGAGCTCCACCGTGTCATGCAGCGCGTATTCCTCGATAAGCTGCTGGAACGTCTGCATTACGTTATAGGCGCCTTTCAGATGGCAGGCGCTCCCGATACAGATGGTCACCTCAATCATGCGCTTTTCCCTTTCCGGCCGCCGCGTAATCCACATGCAGCAATTCGTGCACACGGCCTTTCAGCAATCCGTTATACAGCGACAGCATCAGGGGGTTTTCCTCCGACCGCTTGATGCCGCAGAGCCGGTCCGCAGAATACAGGCCTTTTCCGCGCATCTCCCGTTCGGCGCTGGGGGCAAACGGCTGGCCGCCGCCGGAAATGCAGCCGCCCGGGCAGGCCATCACTTCAACGAAATCATAATGCTCGCCGGCCTTGATGCGCTCGATCAGATCGGAGGCGTTCTTCAGCCCGCTGACAACGGCGACGCGCAGCTGCCTGTCTCCGAACGGAACGACCGCTTCCTTGACGCCCTTCATGCCCCGGACGCCCTGATAGGCGATCGTCATCAGTGCCGTATTGGATTTATCGGAGCTGATGCGGCGCAGCACCGCCTCGGTGACGCCGCCGGTGACGCCGAAGATCACGCCCGCGCCTGTCATTGTACCGAAGGGCATATCGACCGCCTCCGGCTCCAGATCCGAAAAGATCAGGCCGGATTCCTTGATCATCTGGATCAGCTCCTGCGTGCTCAGGACATAGTCCACGCTGGGAACTCCGTCCACCTTGAACTCATCGCGGGCAGCTTCGAACTTTTTGGCGGTGCAGGGCATGACGGCCACGTGGACACAGCGCCGGCTGGAAGCGTGGCGTGCCTGCTCCTTGATGACCCCGGCAAACATCTCCATCGGGCTGCGGCAGGTGGAAACATGAGGCAGCAGCTCCGGATAGTTTTTCTCGCAATAGCTGACCCACGCCGGGCAGCAGGAGGTGAACAGCGGCATATCGGACGTTCCGTTTTCCAGGCGCTTGAGCAGCTCGTTGGATTCTTCCAGAACGGTGAGGTCCGCGCCGGTGGAGGTATCGAAAATCTCGTCAAAGCCCATACGGCGCAGCGCGGCGACGATCTGTCCCATCGCATTTTCCCCGTTCTCCATCCCCAGTTCCCGGCCGATGGCGACCCGGACGGCGGGGGCGATCTGAACGCTGACTTTGGTGTCCCTGTCGTCCAGCGCGTCCCACACCTGCCGTACATTATTTTTAACAATGATGGCTCCGGTGGGGCAGACGGCGGCGCACTGGCCGCAGCCGACACAGGGGGATTCGGCGATCGGCCGATTGAAGACCGTACTGATGATCATTTTGGATCCGCGGTTGGCAAAATCGATGGCGCCGACATTCTGAATCTCATTGCACATCCGCACGCAGTCGCCGCAGAGAATGCACTTGTGCGCGTCGCGCGTGATGCAGAGCGAGGATTCGTCCAATTTGGGCTCGGTGGCCGTATTGGGGAACCGCACGCCGGTGATATTGAACCGCATGGCCAGATCCTGCAGCTTGCATTTGCCGTTATTGCTGCAGGTCGTGCAGTCGCGGCAGTGGTTGGCCAGCAGCAGTTCAAGAATATTCTTGCGGTATTTGCGCAGCCGCTCGGTATTGGTGCGGATAACCATGCCCTCTTTGGGCGGCGTCGAGCAGGCTGCCTCCAGGCCGCCCCCTTCGCTCTCCACCATGCACATGCGGCAGGCGCCGTAAATAGAAAGTTCGGAGTGATAGCAGAAGGTCGGCAGCTTGATTCCCACTTTGCGGATCAGCTCGAGAAGGTTCTTCTCTCCGTTGATCTCCACCGGGATACCGTCGATGGTCATAAACGCTTTCTTGTCCATGATTAACCCTCCTTGATCGCGTGAAACGCGCAGCTGGCAACACAGGCGCCGCATTTGATGCACTTGCTCTGGTCAATGACATACGGATGCTTCAGCGTTCCGGAGATCGCGCCCACCGGGCATTTCTGCGCGCAACGAGAGCAGCCCTTGCACAGCGCCGGGTCAATCTCGATTTTACGGAGCTTACTACAGGTGCCGGCCGGGCAGCGCTTTTTATAAATGTGCGCTTCGTATTCGTCACGGAAGTTCTTGATCGTGCTTACTACGGGGAAGGCGGCGGATTTGCCGAGGCCGCACAGCGCGGTGTTGGAAATGGTGTCTGCCAGCTCCAGCAGCAGATCGATGTCCCCATCTTCGCCATTGCCGGCGACGATGCGCTCGAGGATCTCCAGCATCCGCTTGGTTCCCTCCCGGCAGGGCACGCACTTGCCGCAGGATTCATTCTGCGTAAAGTTCATGAAGAACCGGGCGACCTCCACCATACAGGTATGACTGTCCATGACCACCAGTCCACCGGAACCCACCATGGCGCCCGCCTTCTTTAAGGAGTCGAAGTCCATCGGGAGGTCGAGGTCATTCGTGGTCAGGCAGCCGCCGGACGGCCCGCCGATCTGGACGGCCTTGAACTCGCCGTCGCCGCGCATACCGCCGCCCACGTCGAAGATGACTTCGCGCAGGGTTGTGCCCATGGGCACTTCAATCAGGCCTGTGTTTTCAATGTTTCCGGTCAGGGCAAAGGCTTTGGTTCCGGGGCTTGTCTCCGTTCCGACCCCGCGGAACCACTCCACGCCCTTATTGATGATAAGCGGTACATTGGCAAAAGTTTCTACGTTATTCAGCACGGTGGGCTTTCCGAACAGCCCCTGTTCGACCGTTCGGGGCGGCTTGACCCGCGGCATGCCGCGCTTGCCCTCGATCGAGGCGGTCAGCGCGCTTCCCTCGCCGCAGACGAACGCGCCCGCGCCGCGGTTGATATGCAAATGGAAGCTGAAGTCCGTGCCCAAAATATGGTCGCCCAGCAGGCCGCATTCATTGGCCTGTGCAATGGCCGTTTTCAGACGACTGACCGCCAGCGGGTACTCGGCACGGACATAGATATATCCTTCGCTGGCGCCGCAGGCGATGCCTGCGATCATCATGCCCTCCAGCATCCGGTGCGGGTCGCCTTCCATGATGCTGCGGTCCATAAACGCACCCGGGTCTCCTTCATCGCCGTTGCACACAATATATTTGGGTTCGGCTTTCTGCCGCTGGACCTGAGACCACTTGCGGCCGGCCGGGAACCCGCCGCCGCCGCGCCCGCGCAGGCCGGCATCGGAGACCTGCTGAATGATCTCATCGGGCGTCAGCTCAAACAGCGCCTTTTCCAGCGCGGAGTAGCCGCCCATGGCGAGATACTCCTTAACGGATGTGGCGTCGATATGTCCGCAATGTTCCAGCACACGGCGGGTCTGTTTTTTATAGAAAGGAATATCTTCCTGCCGCTTATAGATCTCTCCCTGCTTCTGATATGCCAAGCGCTCGATATGC
>JAYFOA010000028.1:0-4039 GCA_034933145.1 Clostridiaceae bacterium | reverse complement strand
CGTCTATATTCTTGTTTTTGATTATCATCCTTAAATTGAATTATATATTGTATGCGCCGGTAAAACGCCGCCTTACTTTCGGGATATTCGTTTCTGTATTGATTTTGCGGCGGTATATTGCTAATGAGAAATACCTTTGTATAACAAGCTTGTCGATTAAAATACCTACAAGGAAGAAGAAGCGGGTAACCGTCGAGATAATTCAGAATATCACTAATCTTGAATTGGGAACGGTATTCATCAAAGATTAATACATCCTGCCCGTCATATGTATCGAACGGATGCCTATAGTCCGTCACGCGATAACAATTTGCATATCCGTACTTATCCATAACAGATCGCGTTTTCCCGGAACCAGTCGTGCCATATATGTACGTTACTTTTAAATCCCGAAATGAATCCACGAATTGCTGATCGCGCATCAATGACCGTGTACGGTCTATCTTATCAATTTGAAGCATACCGGACGGCACATTTTCTATGATTTCTAGATTAGATGCACCGTCTTTTAAGAGGTTGTATATGCGCTCAACGTCTTTTGACTTACCCTGTGTTTCATGGGGCATATCGCCCCATTCCTCAAAGGTATTAGCGTAATTGATACCCTTGTGCAGCTTGCCAGATGTGTCTGTATATTCATAACTACCGTCTTGCTGCTTGTTGTACTTACTACCCTCTTTTGCAACATAATCACGATTTTGCTGTGACGTACCACGAACAATTTCGCGGTGAATATCGGGAAAACGATTTTCAATGACCGTATGAAGCGTTGGTGTGCGAAGAACAAAATATATGTGAGTGTGATATGTACCCTCTGTGCCGATTTCATCTGCCATGCACCAGTAAACCATGCCGGTAAACTTTTCAAGCGATTCTTTCAGCACTTCATGAGTGATACCCTTTTCAGCGGGGTTATTAACAGTCAATTGCCATTTGCGCGCTTGCGGCATGATGAACAACTCCGTTTCTACATTCTACAATTCTACAAAAGCGGGAAGGGTAATACTGCCCTTCCCGCTTTAATGCGTACAGTCTGGGGAAGGTGGACGTTTACGAAAAAGGATGCAGTAAGCCCGCATATGACATTTTTTACAGCGTTTACCGTATGCTCGGCACAATGCGGGACTGTCATATGCGGGTTCCTTATCCTTATTTCGCGGGTTCGAAAGCTGTAACATAGCCGTGCTGATCGAAGTCCACGACATACTTTGCACCCACGGCGATGCCGTCAAAAGGCGCAATGGACGGGTCGATCATAATGGCCTGTGCAGCCAAACCTTCAACGCCGCGCTGCTTGTTGTTGAAATGTACTTGATTGAGATTGTACGGTTTGCCGCTTTTACGGCTTGTCCCCTCGAGATGGGCTTTTCCGATCACTGTGATAGTCATTTTCTGCACTTCCTTTACTTTCTTTCAGAGGTTGTCCTCTGTTCAAAAGTAATTGTAAATTAACCTTTTGAATATTTTCTGCTCTCCGGCTTGCTTTTTTGACATGATTATGATATTATATCAAAGCACGTAATACGGGTGGTCCTCTGCCATGTCAGGGCATGAACACCTATGACTGAAAGGAAGATCACACCATGGATCTCATTAAACATCTGACAGAGGGGCAGCTGAAGGATAACCCCGCGACCTTTGGCATCGGCGACACGGTTAAGGTGTACGCAAAAATTAAGGAAGGCGCCCGTGAGCGCATTCAGGTCTTCGAGGGCACCGTCATCGCGCGCAAACACGGTGGCATTCAGGAAACCGTCACCATTCGCCGGATGTCCTACGGAGTCGGCGTGGAAAAGACATTCCCCATCCATTCTCCCAACATTGAAAAATTTGAGGTGGTGCGGAAGGGTAAAGTCCGCCGCGCGAAACTGTACTATCTGCGCGACAGAGTCGGTAAGGCCGCCAAGGTCAAGGAAGACATCTGATCTTAAAACAGAGGGACGGCAACCGTCCCTGTTTTTTTGTTACTGGGATGGCTGCTTTATATGGAAGATAGCGAAAACAGAAAAGACGCCGCCCCGGTCTCCGCGACGGAACGGCAGGGAAATGATGCGAAAAAGAAGAAGCCGGAACCATCGGATGCAGGTACAGAGCTTTATTTTTGGGCGCAGGCGCTGACGTTTGCGCTGGTGGCGCTTGTGCTTGTCAACACCTTCTTTTTCAGGTTGTCCGGCGTACGGGGAACCTCAATGGTGCCGACACTCAACAATAACGATCAAATTATTATGCGTGTCATCGATTATGACCAGCCGCAACGCGGCGACTTGGTGGTCGTCATGTCGGATGCATTTGAGGACGAGCCGCTGGTCAAGCGAATCGTCGCCGTATCCGGTGACGTAGTTGATTTCGACTATGATGCCGGGATGCTGAAGATCAACGGTGTGACGCAGTATGAGCCTTATATCAAAGAGCCAATCACTCGATTTGGAAATCAGCAGTTTCCGTTTACCGTAAGTGATGGCTGTGTATTCGTCATGGGCGACAATCGCAACGGGAGTATCGACAGTCGTTGGACTGAGGTAGGAGAGCTGCCGACCAGCCATATCATCGGCAAGGTGTTGCTGCGTATCTGGCCAATTACCAGTTTTCGGACATTTTCATGAGTATCAATTGGTATCCGGGCCATATGGCACGTACCCGCCGGCTGATGGCGGAGGACCTTCGAAATGTGGATTTAGTCTGCGAGTTGCTGGATGCCCGCATTCCGCACAGCTCACGGAATCCGGAGCTGGAGCGGATGTGTGCGCATAAGCGTGTATTGCTCATACTCAATCGTGCTGATCAGGCGGATCCAGAAATAACTGCCCGCTGGGCGGCCTATTATCGGAGCCTTGAGTATGCGGTTCTGTCAACTGATAGTAAAAAAGGTGGGTTTCTGCCAGCCTTTACCGCGGCAGCACGTGACTGCTGCAGTGATCTGCTCAGCCGTGCGGCGGAGCGAGGCCAGCGGCGTAATATCCGCGTGATGGTGGCCGGTATTCCCAATGTAGGGAAGAGTTCGTTCATCAATCGGCTGATGGGGCGGAAAAGCGCCGTGGCGGAAGATCGTCCGGGTGTCACTCGTGGAAAGCAGTGGTATTCGCTGCCTGGAAACATCGCACTGATGGATACGCCCGGTCTGCTCTGGCCCAAAATTGAAGATGATGAACAGGGATATAAACTGGCCATTACCGGAACGATCCGGGATGAGATTCTCGATATTGAAGATTTAGCCTGCCGTCTGCTGGAGATTCTTCGGCATGTGGCGCCGAATTCGGTAACGGCCCGGTACGGCGTTGGAGAGATCAGCGCGGAGCAGCCTTATGATACCCTTATTGAGCTGGCACAGAAGCGCGGATTCTTGTTGGGCCGCGGAGAATATGATACCGAGCGGATGGCCCGGGTGCTGCTGGATGAGTTCCGCTCCGGCAAGCTGGGACGCATTTCGCTGGAAACACCGCTGGAATTATGAATTACGCGTATGAGACTGACTTTGCGCGGTGCGGATATACGGCGGTCTGCGGCATTGATGAGGCGGGCTGCGGACCACTGGCCGGCCCGGTATGTGCCGCCGCGGTAATTCTGGATCCGGACGATCCTATCGCAGGGCTGGACGATTCCAAAAAGCTGACGGAAAAGAAACGGGAAGCTCTTTTCCCCGAAATTACCACCCGTGTCCGGGCTTATGGTATCGCCTTTGCCTCTGTAGAAGAGATCGAAGCTCTCAATATTCTGCAGGCACGACTGTTGGCTATGCGCCGTGCGGTGTCCCTTCTGCAGACCGTTCCTAACTGCGCACTGGTGGATGGGAACCGGGACCCTGAACTTGGTTTTGAAACGCGGTTGATCACGCATGGCGACGCCCTGTGCCCAAGCATAGCGGCAGCATCGATTTTGGCGAAAGTAAGTCGTGATCACCTTATGTGTGAGATGGCTAAGCAATACCCCGAGTACGGCTTTGAGATCCACAAAGGATATGCAACAAAGCTTCACCGGGAACGTATTCTTCAATATGGCCCTTGTGGAATTCATCGCATTTCATTTTTAAAGAACCTGCTGG
>JAYFOA010000027.1:0-26534 GCA_034933145.1 Clostridiaceae bacterium | reverse complement strand
CAAGCATCCGGCAAGGCCGCCGATATAATACCCGGTGAGAACGGATGGTCCTGAAACGGTCTCTGCGATATTGAGAATCCCTCTGCCCGCTCCCTTGCATAAAATCGCGATAGCACAGTTAAAGAGAAGCGAAAGGTATATGCGCCGGTGCATGACAGGTTTCTCTGTCATATTTTGATTTTCCGGTGCTTCCTTTTTGAGAAATAAAACCGCACCCAATGCGCACAGAAGAAGCGCAAGGGACATGATTTGTTTCGCAGTGCCGTACACAACATGCTCATTGATCAAGGAGATAAGCTGAATCAGCACGTTGCTGGACACAACCGCGTAGAGCTTTTCAGTATTGTTCAGCATAAATACAAAGGGAATCAGTATACAGATATTCACGCAGCCAATGGCAACAGAACCGGATATGGCAGCAAATAGCCTAAGTTCAGCGGGCTCGAATCCGTAAAACAATATCATACTAAAGATTATCAGCACCGCACCTATTCGAGCGGCTTTCAAAAACCATTCCTTCCGTATAACAAAAACAAATGCAGCGGATGAAAGAAGGTTTACCGCATGCATGATACTCCGGATATGTGTATCGAAAACAGAGTCTAAACCCGGCGAAGATGTCCACCAGGTTGCGAACGCGACCACCCATGCATAGTAGAGAATCCATAGGACAAGATACGACGCATTTTTACGACGAAGTCCATTTGGATGGACAACATTGTCCGGATACAATATATCTTTGAGTTTCGTTTCCAGCATATTAGTTAACCCCATTTTTCTTCTGGACATAAAGTCAATAATATGTATTCTTATGTTTTGTTTATTATCGCATATTCAGTTACAAAAAGCTATGCGTTTCGTGGAATATCCGATAATATATATTTACGTTCGTCTTCATCAACCAGTATTGCAGTTGTAAGGAAACGCTGAACGATGTTCTTTCCGGCATGGAACGTGATCCGAAGGCAAAACCATCCCCGAAAGCCCGCAGAATCAAGGAGTTATACCTAATGGTAGTAATGAAACGCGGCGGCGGTGCCGGTATGGCAAAGAAAAAAACACCCTCTTACAATATTGTGTAAGAGGGTGCTATATTCCTATAGGAACAAATTAAGCGGCATACTGTTTTGATTTCTCCGTTTGATATGCAATACAGCCAGATTTTATATCTGCCCTCCAATTTTGCCAGGTGTTTTATTCTCATTTTTATTTTCAAAGGGAAATCTGTCGATTTTTTTGCCTGCAAATAGGTCTTTTTCAAAGAAATTTACCTGTGCAAGCCATATCGGCAGATCTTTTATGAAATTTCTCTTACACTTGATCAGAAAATTATGCTAAAATATTATTGCAACATGTAGTTCTGACGAACGTAAGTCCTGTTGTCAGAACTATATGTTTCTTCATTTTAAGCAAAACAGAAAATGGGATATTCTGTGGAATTAGAAAAACTTAGTTCCATTATTATTTCCGCAGCAAGGGAGAACAACCACTAAACGGTCGACCAGATTGCAGACCAAATTATGCAGTTGGTGAAAGGAACCCGTTTTCAGGTACCGGCTCCTGTAGTTCATGAGAAAAAAGGGGCACACCAAAAACTGCTTGAAATAACCGCAAAACGTATGCATTATCTTCCCGCTCTATATGTCCCTTGCGATATCCGCAAAGACAAAAAATATTACCGAGAAACATTGGAAGTCCGGTTTAAAGGGAAAAATATTGCTGAAATGCTGGATGTGACGGCGAACGAGGCGCTTGTATCGAACAATTCCTTAAACTGGCTTTGGCGAAATAAGGTGAACTGAATGGCCGCGCTTACCCGGTACTCAAATCCTGAATTATTGAAACTTCCCGACTGTGAAGGACTGCTTGAAAATGGAAAATGCCGATGGCTTGATATCCCAAAATGCAGCGGAATCAAATGTTCTTACTATCGGAACACTTGCAGTCGGGAAAAAGCGCAGGAAAGGCTGTGCTCATTAGATGAAGCAATGCAGGCGCATATCGCCAGAAAGTATTATGGAGGCTCCCGTCCTTGGACGGATATCGGAGCAAAAACCCGGAGGTAAGGAAAAAATGTATCAAGTTGGAGACTTAATTATTTACGGAAGCACAGGCGTGTGCAAAGTTGCGGATATTACAACACGGGAGCTGGATGGGAAGGACAAAGAACAGCTCTTCTATGTTCTGGATCTCCTTTATCAGAATTGCACGATTTTTGCACCTGTAAATTCAACAAAAGTATTTATGCGGCCAATTATCTCGAAAGAAGAGGCGGAGAGAATTATAGATATGATCCCTGCTATGCAAGCGGAGGCCTATCATAACCGCGCTTTAAATCAGCTGGCGGAACACTATAAGACATCGCTAAACACACACGAATGCTCGGACTTAATCGAACTTACCATGTCTATCTACGCAAAAAAGCAATTTGCAGAGCAACAAAAACGTAGATTTGGGACTGTGGACGAACAGTTTATGAAGCGCGCGGAGGAACTACTTTTCGGCGAATTAGCCGCTGCGCTTGATATTCCAAAAGATAAAGTTCCTAAATATATCTCGAAGAGAGTAAGCGAAAAGCGGAGGGATACTGACAGTGAATATAATGAATAGACAAGTCCACCACCATCAATTTGGGATGGGAACGGTGATAAGTCAAGCCTCAGCAATTGTAACGGTGCAATTTTGTGAAGAATACGGAACCAAGAAATTCCTTTTCCCCTCCGCGTTTGAATCGTTCTTGGAATTGTGTGATCCGTCCGCCAAAGCGGAAATGGAAAACGAATTGCGGCAGGTTCGGGAGCGCGCGGAAGAAGAACAACGAAAACGTGCGGAGGAAGATGAAAAGCGGCGTGAGGAGGAGCAGTGTGCCCTACTTGAGCAAAAACGCAAAATTACAAAAAAGCGATCCTCTGCTGCGAAGGCACCGGCGAAACCAAAAAAGAAGCATGCAGAGACCGATGCAATACGTACTACGAAAAGTGTTGATAAATGACGGAGGATTGTCTTAGCTTGCAGTGACAAATATGCAATATGCTCCAGAATTTATACATTATTTATATAAAAGTGAGGAAATGAATTACTTCATAGCCTCACTTTTTTAGACAGAACTTTTTTCAGGATACATAAATCCGTACCTTTATGTAGCATTTGAACGGTACACCGGCAATACTATCTTTGTAAAAAAATAGTCTCCACAATTATAATCGTTATACTGCTTTTTAGAATGATCGGGTTTACTGCGTATATGAAACTATACTCCACCTATTCCACAAGTCCGTACTTTACCTTGATGCGCTCGAGTCTTTCAAGCATAGGCTCGGCGGCGAACCAGAGAAACAGCCATGTGGCGGCTGCCTGGATGCAGTCCATTGGAAAGCCCGCAAGATAATAAGTCAGCAGTATTTTTGGGTTGAGCGTGCCGGCCCACATAAGTGCGGAGGCGGGGTTCACTATGCCGCCGTAGATGATAACAGCGCTCAGCCCGCCGAACACACACAGTGAAACACGGCTTCGGCGAAGCCAGCCTTTGCGGAACAGAACACCCGCTAAAAAGCCGATAACGCCCATTGCGAACATCTGCCACGGCGTCCACGGTCCCTGACCGAACAAAATATTGGAAGTAAGCATGGTCATAGCACCCACGAGAAAACCGGTTTCACCGCCGAACGCAACACCCGCAATGATTGACAGCGCCATGACAGGCTTAAACTGCGGCAACATAAAGAAGGCCGCGCGGCCCGCGACGCCGATGGCGCAGATTACGGCAATGATCGTGAGTTCTCGTGCCTGGGGATTGCGTCCTTCAAAAATCAGAAAGAATGGCAGCATTGTTTCCAGCAGGATTAGCAATGCGACAAAGTAGTATTTTTTCCCTCCAGATAATAAATGCCGATGAACAACGTCACGGTAAATCGAAAGCCAGTCACAATTTGTGACTGGCTTTCGGCCTGAATAGTTAGAATTGTTTAGATTATCTCTCCAACAAGTTAAGCAGTACTTGCGCTATTTCTGCCCTGGTTGCCGTGCCTGTCGGAGTGAGCTTACCATTTGAGCCAACGACGGTGCCCGTCACGACAAAGGTTGCCATTGCCTCTCTTGCCCAATCACTTATTTGCGAAGCGTCGGAGAAGTCGAGAACCGTTTTCCCGGAGTTTCCCTGTGGGAGCTGACCTATAATTTTGAGGGCATTATACAACAGTGTGAACATCTCCTGACGTGTGATTTCTCTACCCGGCGCGTACATATTGTTCCCTACGCCCAATGTTATCCCCAGCCGTTTTGCCGCCGCGAGATAGCCTGTGTAATAGGTGTTACCAGCGTCGGTAAAGTTATCCGTGAAGCTTGTATCCGGAGATATTCCGTAAGCTCTCATCAGTAGAACAATGAATTCTCCGCGTGTCAGTTTTGCATCAGGGCTGTAAATGCCACTGCACGTGCCGGTCGTAATTCCCCTTGCTGCGATGAAACTCACCGCATCGTGATACCATGCAGTCGAGGAAACATCATTAAAGCTCACCTTGTTATACGCTACCGCATAGTTACTAAAGTGGGTAATGGTGAATGCAACTGTGCCTGCTGCTGCATCATAGTGTCCGTTAGGAATGTTAATGATGTTTCCACTGTCGTCGATGTACCAGACGACAATGCTTTCAGGGTCTTCCAGTTCTTCCGCAGTCGGCGCATAGGGTATGCTCACGGCAACAGGTACATCCGGTTTGCTCCACGCAGCCGGATGTCCGCCAATAGTCAGCGTGAGACTTATTATCGGATGGTCACCAATTACGTTTTTTACATCATCCGGGAGATCCAGTCTGTCTCCCACTCCAAGGTTGATTTCAGCGTTTCCCGTTAATCCCATCCCGAAAAGCATATTTCCCGGTACTGTAATACTTCCTTTTTCGGTATTGATTGTCATCGAACCTGCTTTTGAGCCTGACAGAGAAGAAACGGGAAAAATTGCGGTATATGTGGTTACACCCGGTATGGAGGGTAATGTCACAAAAAGATTGTCACCATTGGCAAGGTTGCTGGTTATTGTCTCAAGATTGACTGATGCGCTGTTGACTTCAGAATTTACGTTTACAGGTAGTCTCCCGCCGTTGGAAACATCCGCGTTATATGAAGGCGAGTCAGAGCTCCCGTCGCCGCCCGAGGGCCGATTGTTGATAGTCAGAATCCCATTTACGGTAGTTATTGTATAATTGTCCGCTTCTGAAAAGACAGGCGAGCCTATAAATACGATGGTATAGCTTCCGCGTGCCGCACTGCTCGCCAGTGCTGTGACCCCGTCGGCATCCTTGATTTCCATGTCCAGATTCCCGCTGGAGAGCTGAGCGATAGCCGCACCTTCGTCACTTCCCTGCAGCCCTTCATAAGAAACAGTGGGGGTGGGAAGGGAATCCCCTATATAAATAGTCACATTATGAGGTTTCACTATGAGTACTGCTTTAGAAATCGTGAAATCCACCATTTGTGCACCGGTATAGGTTGGGTCATCGGCGGGGATTCGCACAATCAGTCGGTAGGTGCCGGCGTTTTTGGGTGCGGTAGCGCTGCCATAGGCAGTCGCTCCGGTGCCTTCATACCAGTATTCATAAAATCCACTGTAGCCGTCGCCGTTCGTCGGTATCCCATCTGCCACGGCAGGGATGCCGTTGTAAATTTTGCTCATGACGGTAACCCCAGTGACGATGACCGGCGCCTTGTCAACTGTTGTAATTGTTATGACTACTGTATAGCTGTTATAATTGTCGCTGCAAACGACAACATGAAGCTCTCCCGATGTGCCGGCGGCTTTGGCTGCGACGTTGAAAGTCAGTATACTGCCGGATACCGACGCCCCGGAAAGCAGACCTTGCGGATCATTTTCGATGGTAGCCGAGAAAAAGCTCTTATTGAGGAAACCCGCCGGGAAGGCGATGGCGGATAAATCATATATGACATCCTCAACCGCGGTGTTCGAAATCACCTGTTTTGTCCCCAAAACGGCCGCGCCGCCATAGGTTGACTTTGTTATATCGAATGTCACATCAGCGCTACTTCCGAGATAATTTCTGATGCCGGTGACCGTGATGCTGCCCTCTCCCGTCCCGGCGTTGAGGTTAGCACCGTAGCCCAGCGTATAGTCAATGCCCTCGGCCAATGTCGTTGTGACATCCTTGACCGTGGGAGCAGGCGTAATCTGGGCTCCGGTATATTCCTGCCCCGTGACGGTTTCGACCATAAAGGTGATCGCTTTCGGCAAAATATCAACCGTGATGCCCGCAGGCTGGGTCAGTGTATAATTGTCCTTGTCGGCGCCATCAAGGGTGATGGGGCCGAGTGTGACTGCCTTATTGTCTCCGGCGTTTGCGTCGGCGGTGGTGCCAGTGGCCGGGACGATGGGGGTTACCGCGTCACCAGTTATAATGCCCGAAAGGGTACCGCCTAAGATTGACACAACGTTTGTTCCGTCATATGTTTTATCGACGGCCGCTATGTCGGTGATCGTAAGGGCTTTGCGTGCAATGGTCATGCCCGCGGCCTTTGTTCCAATGTGCGTATCGTTTTCGTAAGTGGCCGTGACGGTGTAGCTGCCGGCAAGCGTGGGCGGTGTAATGCCGGAATAGGATGCGCCGCTGGTTGCCGTACCGGTATACTGGTAGCTCCATGTTCCACCTGTTAGGGTGGTCGTGGCATTCGGGGAATATGTCTCGCCATAGGTGATGCCGTCGTCCTCAAATGTAATGGTATTGTCGGCATTTGTCTTTGCTGAGACGGTTACGATGATCTGTTTTTGTAACGCGGCCATGTATTCAAAATCGACACTTCCACCCACATCCACAGCGGCAGAATTAATGTTGACAGTCAGGGTGCCAGGCGCCGTTCCTGTCAAAATGGATCCGGACAGGGTGGCATATTCGGAGGTTCCACCCTCGATCGTATAGACAAGCACGGCCCCGGGAGCATTGCTCGAGGCGACGGAGGAGAGATCCAGCGTATGCGTGACCGTCAGCGTCTGCGCCGCAGCTGTAAGGGTCTGGACGGCCGAGGTTATGTCCGTCGCGGCACCCGTGTAGGTGCCCGCACCGTCCGTAAACTCGTAATTGTTCGCTTTGATGGCACCTTTCAGGGCAACGGTAATGGACGTCGCCTTGTTGGTCCCGGAAAAAGCATCACTGGTATAGGCGGCAGCCGTCACCTCAAAGTCGGTGCCCAGCACCAGGCTGTCAAGGTCTCCGTTTAGCGTTACAGAGGTCACGTCAGAGAGTTCTATGGCAGTGGTCCCATCATACTCTTTCGAGTTGATCGCGGCGCCGCCGACGGTGAGGCTCTTTGGGGTGATGGTAAAGTTATAACTGCCGGAGGCGAGTGTTAAGTCATAGTTCGGGTTGTTCGCCGATGCACTCGTCGCAACCGAAATGGCATAGTCGCCGGCGTTTTCTCCCGCCGCCCGGGTGAGAATAGGGTCTGACAGACTGTCTCCCCCCACAAGTTCGGTATGCGTGTAGGTAAGCATGGGATCGGCGCTTCCATAAACCTTCTTGTTGCTTGAGGCCGTCGGGGTAATGATGACGGCCTTTTTATTTACGGCAACGACATAATCTGCCGTCTTTGTCAGGTAGTTGTCCGAAGTGCCGGTCGCGCGCACCACAATGCTGCCCGCACCCGTGATGGTGAGTGTGCTGCCCTCCATGGTGCCGGGGCCGGAGATGATGGAGTAACTTACATTCGCCCCCTGACCGTCATAGGTCAGTTCAAGGGCAAAGGGAGCGTTGCCGTATGTCTTTTCGGTTGGAGGTACCACGCCGCTAAATGCTAGCGCGTCACCCTTGCCCACGGTACCATAGGCGATCGTGATGCTTTGCTGGTTCGATTGGGCATCCGTGACCGTGACGGTCGCGGTGCCGCCGGCCGCAGCTACGGAAGCGGGCGTGCCGCTGATAATACCAAAAGAATTGATCTGTACCCAGGCGGGCAGTCCATCGGCTGTAAAGGAGTAGGGCGCTTTACCACCCGTAACGCCGCCCGAGACATCGATTACCATGATAGGTTTGTCAACCTGGGATTCCGGGATGTCGTATGCTGCGCTGTCGGCAAAGCCGAGGGGTGCGTACTGGGCAACGGCGGCCGCTGACTGGGTGCCCAAAGCTGAATCGGTATAGTTGCCACTTGTGTCAGCAACCGTTTTGGCCTTGGTGGTGTAGGATGTTTCTGGTTCAATCACGCCGGTTTCAAGGGGGATGTTTAAAGCCGTGTTTTTGCTCAGTCCAGTCAGGGTCTTGACAAGCGCACCCTCCCGGTAGACCTCTAGGGTGTAGGAGGCGACGCCGAGGGTGTTTGCGGTATCGGAAACGGTGGCAGAGAGCCCACCGTTTCCGCTGTCGGCTATGAGACTGACTGTCGGCGCGGCAAGCTCCGCAGGTGTGATGTCAACCGTGACCCCGGTCGGCTGACTCAAGGCATAGTTGTCAGCCTTGCTACCCAAAAGGATAAAGCCGGTTACGGTCACCGTCTTCCCCTCACCGGCGGCGGCCGTGGCAACCGTACCTATAGCCCCGCTCTTATCCAGCGTCACAAGAGAATCGTCAGCCAAAATCACGCCGGAAAGTGTGCTGTTGTCAGTATTCAGGATTATGGCAAGATCTCCGGGCGCGTAGGCTCTGTCGATCGCTGCGGTACCAGTCACGACTATGGGTTTTTTCGTAATGTCGAAGAGGATGTCACTGCTTGCGCCGCTGTAATTTGCATTACTCTCCGGCACCGAGATGACAAGCTTATATGCTCCAGCTTGCGTCGGCGGGCTGGTGCTGCTGTAGCCGCCCCCATCGGTGCTGGTATAGGTGTAATCGAGGTCCGCCTCAGTTAAATCGGCCCCTGTTACTATGAGCGTTCCACCGGGCGCGGCAGGCTCGCCGTCGTATACTTTTTCGGCCACGGTCACGCCCGTGATGGTAACCGGCGTTTTATTGGGCACTTGATATTCATCCAGATCACCGCCCTCTGTGGGGACTCTGACGATGAAAAGGGATTTAGCGGTATCGTTTCCGGTGTAGAAGATGTACTGATTGCTACCAGCAACCACCGTCGCCATTCTGGTATGGGTAGAAGAAAGGGCGGTTGATAGGGTTTTAGTTGTGAGGGCTGCGTTCTGAAACAGAACAAGCGTCGACGTGTTGATGCCTGCTGCATAGACTTTTTCTCCTGAGGTTGTTATATCACCGGTTGTTATACTCGTACCCGGGCTTGAAAAAGACATAGGCACTGAGGTACCGTTTGCAATATGAAGTCCCGCCGGAATACCGCCCGTTGTGGTACCGCTGACGTAGTAGAGGGTATACGTACCCGCTCCGTCAGCGGCCATTGCAAACTGCTTAAAGCCACGTTCGCATGCGGATGAGGAGCCGTAATAGAGATCGAATGACGCGTTTGAACCGGATGGCCTTGGGAAAATCGTATAAGCGGCACTCCAGTCATATGCTCCACCGTATCGACCTTTGCTTGCGCAGCCAATGTATACGGTATTTCCGATACTGGTTATGGCGGGAACAGATACAATACTGTTTTGATAATAGGTTGAGCCTCCGGCATTTTCGCAGAAGCCGTGCACAATAGTTTCAGTCGCGCCGATCGATCCACCGTCGATTGTTCGGTACATCAGGTCAGGAGAACGGCTATAAGAGCTGAGGTCATTGTTTCCTTGGCTGTCTATGTATGCGATATGCGCTGTTCCGGAGAAATCAACTGCAATTCGGGGAGAAGACAGGGTCCCGTCTGTACGGTCTCCGTCATTGTTTGAACTGAAACTCAAAGCTTCCGTCCAAGAACCCTCAGACAGGTAGGCATAACCGATATCGTCATATAAATCGCCGCCAGTAAACACATACGCAACATGGGGGTTTCCGCTGCAGTCCAATGCCATCGCCGCATCCTTGGCGGCGACGGTGGAGCTGCCGCCTGGCGTGACTGGCTGCTGACTCCAGCTCTGTGTATCCGGGTCGTATATGCCGTAATACAGCGTACCGCCAGTTACGATGCCGGAACTGCTGGTCCCTCCGTAAATAAACAATACGCCGATGGTTCCATCAGACAGGGTCTCTGCATCATAGATATAACGCTGGGTTACCTCCACCGCTTGCGCTATGGGCGCTGTTGTGACAGCCAACGACAAAAACATTGCTGCGGTTAAAAACCACGAAACAATTTTTCTCATACCATACCTCCTTAATGTATTCTGGGTCTTTCCTCTGCTTTGTCGGGTTCGAAGTTCCTCCCAAATGAAAACCTAAACCGACTGAATGAAGAAAGCTTTTACTCTCCTCCTTTATATTCACAGGTGATTTTCGCGTCTAAATTCTCATTAAAAAAGCTCACCACCTCTCCAAAGGAGCATTCGCCCTCAATAATGCCGACATATACCGCGTCATATGTCTGAATTTCAAGCTCCGGATGCTTCAGCTCGGTCAGCGTGACGGAGCGGATATCTCTCTGGTCGATGACGATGCGCTCCGCGAATTCCTCTTTATTGGGGATCAAGATCAGTCTGCTCGCCCTCATCTCCAGTCGATATGCCGTCTTTTCAAAAAAGCCGGTCTTCAGCCGGACGATTACATCCATATATATCACCCCATTTTCAGCTTATTTTAAGCATATCGAAAAGAAGGTGATCGGACAACGGATCGGCCCAACCTGGCAATGACAAAGGTGGCATAAACTATGCCACTTTTGCTTGCAATAATTTGGAAACTTTGCTACTCTAAAACGAGAGGAGGAGTTACCATGACTTTTGCCGACAAACTGAATTTTCTTATGACAATCACCGAAACCTCCAACAGCGTACTTGCCGGGCGCGTATCACTGGATGCGTCTTATATCAGCCGCCTGCGGCGCGGAAAGCGGCTTATGCCGAGGGACGCGGGTATCATACAAAGTATGGCGGCCAGCCTTGCACGACGTTGTTCCGGGGACTATCAGAAAAAGGTGCTGTCCGATGTGCTGGGCCTGGCAAGTCTGCCGGATGACAGTGCTGCATTTGCTGGCAGAATTGCGGATTGGCTGCTTCACGGCAACCCAGGCGGCGTGGAGCCTGTGGAGCAGTTTTTAAGCTGCTTTTCAAATCTGGGCAGCCATCCCGTATCGGCACGGCCACAAATGAAATACCAGCCTCCTTCCCTGCACGAAGCTGTGTCTATCTTCTATGGCATTGAAGGTAAGCGTCAGGCAGCCGAATATTTTCTTTCCGAGGTTGCCGCGTGCGAAAAACCCCAGACGCTCCTGCTGTTTAGCGGAGAGGAGACTTCCTGGATGACGGCCGACCCGGAATTTTCTCATAAATGGGCAGAGCTTATGATTCGCATACTCTCCAAGGGAAATAAAATTAAGATTATCCACACCATCAGCCGGGATCTTGACGAGATGTTAAGCGCCATCGGCCAGTGGATGCCACTGTATATGAGTGGAAACATCGAGCCGTACTTTTATCCCAAGAAACGGGACGGCGTTTTTAAGCGGACGCTGTTCATCGCACCAGAGACGGCAGCGGTCGTTTCAAATTCCATCGGCGACCAGATTTCTATTGCCGCCAACGTCTTATACCGCGACCATGAAGCCGTGACGTCATTCGCAGAGGAATTTCTGCAGTATCTGCGCCTGTGCCGTCCTTTGATGAGGATTTTTACCGCAAGGGACCGCGATGCCTACTTCAGCACTCTGGCGGAATTTGAGCGAGAGCGGGCTGACACACTGCTAAAGACGGAATCGCTCTCTGTACTGACCATGCCCGAGACACTGCTGGCGTCAATTGCCGGACGCTCTGGCAGCGGCTCATCCAATAACCCTTCCATCCATGCGGAGCGATATGGACGCTTTAGGGAAAACCTGAAGACCAATCATTTTACTGAGCTCATCCATCTGCCCGACATAGATATGGTAAAAAAAGGAGGCGTCAAAGTGTCCATGTCGGACATGCTGGGCGGCGGAGCCGTACATTATACACCGAAAGAATTCGTTGCCCATCTAAAGAACATTGTCGACCTTTTATGTTCTTGCGAAAACTATCACGTCCGTTTGATAGACAGACCAGGGGATGACCGTTATATGGTCTATGCACGCGAGGAGTTGGGTGTCATCGTGGCAAAGACCTCCCAACCGCCGATTGTCCTGGCCATGAACGAGGGTAACATGACCGCAGCCTTCTGGGATTTTCTAAAAAGCATGGCTAAAGAAAAGAAGTATGAAGATCCCGGCAACGAAGCCGCAATAGCTTCCTTGCGCTTATATCTAAAAAAATTGGATGTTCAAATCTGATATTATGACTTTTCAGCTTCAGGACTGGGGCAAGTGCCCAGTGTATGCGGTGAGTAATCTGGCAGTCGTCAGATTATATTGGAAAAATGCACCACGCTCCGTGGAGCGTGGTGCATTTTATCGAGTAGCATCAGGTTTGCCAAACCAGAAACCGCGAATTGATACGAAGTGTCAAATCGCTGTTTCGTTATTTTCCGTGTTGATATTGGTCGTCACGGCAGGTGCATCTCGGCAGGATGCGGTACCGGTTCAGAAAAAGTAGACCGCGAGAGAGACGAACACGAGCAGCGCACCGCAGACAACACGGGCCCAAACGCGTGCAAGCACACTCTGCCGTTCGGAAAAAAGCTCCTCGTCAGCGGAGGTCGCACGCACCAGATCGTCGTCAAATTCAGCGTTTCCCATGGCAAAGGAGGGACGATGGGGGCGACGCTCCTTGAACCTGCGATGTACATAGGGCACACGCTTTGTATCCCGGTCTGGGTGAAATCCGAACATCCTCAGCCCGGTCAGCCGCATATAGGAGAACCAAGCCCAGCAGAAAAACGCGAAGCCGAACGCGCAGCAGGCAAAGACGAAGTAGACTCGGCTATGATACAGACCGGCGACAATGGCGGCCAAAACCAGCGCGCCGCCGAGATAATGCAACGCGCGGGCGTAGATCAGCCGGAGATAACGGCGCTTTGTCTCTGCGTCCATGCTCAGATGCCCAGCTCCTTCCGATAAATATCCAGCTCGTAGCGGTTGCCGAAGATAAAGTGACCTGGGACAATTTCGACCCATAAAGGCTTATCCTCGGTATAATTGTGCATCGAGCGGTCGTAGACCAGCAGCTGCTTGTTCCGCTCGACATCGGGATCCGGGTATGGAACGGCGGAGAGCAGCGCTTTGGTATAGGGATGCAGTGGATGGGTGAACAGCTCCGCACACGGAGCAAGCTCGACGATCCGGCCTTTGTTGATGACCGCGATGCGGTCGGAGATATAGCGGACGACCGAAAGATCATGCGCGATGAACAGATAGGTCAGGCCGCGTTCGCGCTTGAGCTTGTTGAGCAAATTGATGACCTGTGCGCGGATCGAGACGTCGAGCGCGGAGATCGGTTCGTCAGCCACGATAAAATTCGGGTTCATCACGAGCGAGCGCGCAATGCCGATCCGCTGGCGCTGACCGCCGGAAAACTCGTGCGGAAAACGCGAGGCGAAGTCATTTGAGAGACCGACTTCGGACATGATCTCTTCGACCTTGCGAACGCGGTCCTCTTCGCTGTCGTACAAATGGTAGTTATAAAGGCCCTCGGAGATGATGTAATCGACCTTTGCACGCTCGTTGAGCGACGCCATTGGGTCCTGAAAGATCATCTGCATCTCCATGTGGAGTTCCTTGGCCTTACCACGCGGCAGCCGGCCGGTGATCGGCTCACCCTTAAAAACGATCTGCCCGTCTACCTTATTGTAGATATGCATGATTGCGCGGCCAATCGTGGTCTTTCCGGAACCGCTCTCGCCGACAAGCGACAGCGTTTCCCCCTTGTAGATATCGAAACTAACGTTATCCACCGCGCGGAATTCCTTCCCGCCAAGCTTGAACCGAACCGTCAGATCCTTGACCTGCAATAGCTTTTCCGCACTATCGTAGCAGAAGGGCGGCTCACCTGCTGCGGTCTTCTCCCGGTGCTCGTGGTGCTTTCGCTCCAGATCTGCGCGGTAGTCTGCTGCTAGCGGATGAAGCATCCACGTCTTTGCGTAATGGGTGTCGCTAATCTGGAATACCGGCGGCTCCTCTTCAAAATCAATCTCCATTGCCTCCGGGTTGCGGGGCGCGAAGGCGTCGCCGTGAATCTCCTTGAAGAGGTTAGGCGGCGTGCCTTTGATCGAATAGAGGTTGTGTCCCTTGACACCGAGCTGCGGCAGCGATTGCAACAGCGCACGTGTGTAGGGATGCGCCGCCTCCTTAAATATTTCATGCACCGTGCCGTATTCGACGATCTGGCCCGCATACATGACGGCGACCCAGTCGGCGACATTGGCAACGACGCCGAGGTCATGGGTTATATAGACGACTGTCATCTTCAGCTCCTGCTGGAGCTCGCGGATTAGCTTGAGAATCTGCGCCTGCACGGTGACGTCGAGCGCCGTAGTCGGCTCGTCGCAGATGAGAATTTCCGGACGGCAAGCGATGGCCGTTGCGATGACGACGCGTTGCCGCATACCTCCAGAAAACTCGTGCGGATATTGCTTGTAACGGAATTCCGCGTCGGAGATGCCGACGCGTTTGAGAATCTCAATGGCCTCCTTCTTGGCCTGCTCGTGCTCGGTGCCGAAGTGCCATGTGATGACTTCGGTGATTTGCTCGCCGATGGTGCGCACCGGGTTGAGTGAGGTCATCGGGTCCTGAAATACCATGGCGATTTTTTTACCTCGGATGCGGAGCCATTCGTCCTCGGTCTTGAACTTGGTGACGTCCTGACCTTGGTAGAGAATCTCACCGCCACTGATATAGCCGTTCTTGTCCAGCATTCCTATGAAGGACTTGGTGAATACGCTCTTGCCGGAGCCGCTTTCACCGACAAGCGCGAGTGTCTCTCCCTCATATAGGTCGAGCGACGCGCCGCGAATGGCGGTCAGCGTCCGACCGCGAAGATTAAACTTGATCTCCACGTCCTTCGCGGATAGGATCAGCGGATTTTGATGTATCTGCATGCTTCCGCACCCTCCTTAAACATGGTTCCGCGGGTCAGATGCATCGGCAAACTTGTTGCCGATGACGTAAAACGCCACGGTTATAATGCACAGGATGATGGTCGGCAGCAGCATCTGATAGGGGTGCAGCGTAAAAGAGGCACGGCCCTGATTGACAATATTTCCGAGGGTGATGGCGTTCACCGGCAGGCCGACACCGACGAAGCCGAGAAAAACCTCTGAGCCAATGGAATACGGGATGCACAGCGCGGCCTCCATGATAATGAGGCTGATGATATGCGGTATGATGTTCTTTGTGGCTATGCGGCGCATCGGAGTACCGAGGCAGCGCGAAGCGACATTGTATTCGCTGTCGCGGATCGATAGAATACGGTTACGGAAAAAGCGTGCCTCTACGATCCATCCGCGCGATGCCATCGAGACGAACAGCGTCAGATAGCTGGTGTTCATTATATATGCGAGCAGCACGAGATAGACCGTTGAAGGAACATTCGTGATGATATTGTAGATCTCGATCATAACGGGGTCAAGTTTTTTATTATAGCCCCACAGCGCACCGACGATCGTGCCGATGCCAACGTCGGAGCACGCGATACAAAACGCCAGCAGGAAAGAATTGCGCGCTCCGTACCACGCGCGTGCCCAAATATCGCGGCCGAGCGCGTCAGTCCCGAACCAGTGTGCGGTGGATGGGCTGCGGTTCCACTCAAGCGGAAGCATCGACACCTTTTTAGGATCGACCCTCGAAAACACTGGATAGAAAAAACTCATAAGGATCATACCGGCGATGAGCACCACAAGCGCCAAGACCGCCTTGTTCCGGAAGAATGTACGGATCGTGCTGCGCCAATAGGAATAATTGGAATAGCCGGTATCCTCACTCTGAAGATTGTCGAATACCGCAGCGCGGAACTTAAGCGCATTGAGCGCCGCCGAGGGTCTTGTGCTGCTTTCCATGCGCTTATTCCTCCTCCGTCAGCTTGATGCGCGGATCGACAAACGCGACCAGCAGATCGCCCAGAAACACGCCGATGACCGACAGTACCGCGTACATCAGCACCAGCACCTGCACCAAATTGTTATCCTGACTCTTAATCGCCGTCGTGAGCAGGCCACCCGTACCAGGAATGGCGTACAAACTTTCTATGACAAGCGAGCCTGAGATGATGAATAGCAGGTCGCTCGGCAGGTAGATCACCAGCGGGATCATCGCGTTCTTGAAAACGTGTCGCTTCCAGACGACTTTCTTCGGAAGGCCCTTGATCAGCGCAAACTTTACATAATCCCGGTTTTCCTCATCGACCATGAAACGCCGCAGCCACAGCGCGTACCAAGCGATGCTGCCGAGCGATAGGCAGACGACCGGGAGAATCCACGAGCTTGGACGGTCCTTATAAAAGACCAGCGGCAGGTTGAACCACTTGGAGATCCAAACCTGAATAAAAAAGAGGTAGATCAGCGACGGCACGGCGCGGACAATCAGAATATATGCGGTACCGAGGCGGTCGCCCCATCGATTCTTATAGCGCACCATCAGCAGCCCGAGCGAGATGCCAAACACAATGCCGAGGATCATGCTTGTAAAGCCGAAGACCGCGGTAACCGGAATCTTTTCGCCCAACAGCGTTACTACCGGCACCTTCGGATAGACTGTTAGGCTTCGGCCGAGATCGCCATGAAACAGATTGCGGACAAAACGCCAGAGTTGCACCAGTGGATGATCGAGAAGCCCCTGATTGCGCAGATAGGACATCCGCGTGGCCTCGTCGGTCTCTTTGAGCATCTCCTGTGGAAAATAACCGCTCAGCGGCATGAGCCGAAGCAGCATGAACACCGTCACAAACACGATGACGACAGTGAAAAGCGAGCGAACGGCTCGCGAAAGGATATACTTTGCCAAGATCGTTCCTCCATCCTGACAGCCGCGCCGCCGGCTCTGTCCGGCCGGCGGCGCAGCTCTCGAGCGTGTTTAGTTGCCGGCAAGCGCAGCGGCGCGTTCCTTCTGATAAGCCTCAGTGAGCGTGTTGAACTCATCGATCGTCAGCGGCTCTGTTGCCACCATTGTACCTTTATACTTCTCGTTCCCATACAGGGTCAGCGGGCTGGTGTACGGGACGGAGTAACTCATGTAATAACCGCGCAGAGAGGAGATAAACGGGATCAGATACGCGCCGTTGCAGAGATACGCTTCCGCTTGCGCAAAATACTGCAGCCGTTCCTCAAAAGTGGTCGCGGCCAGGGCTTTTTCTATCAGGTCATCATATTCGGGGACTTTGTACTTACCAACGTTTTCCGCGCCGTCGGTCGTCAGGCGGGTCAAAATGCCGGACGGATCAGCGTAGTTCGTGGACAGCGAATCAAAATAAATATCATAGTTGAGCGGATCAGCAACCGTGCTATAGGTCCAGCCGGAGTAGGCCTGAATCTCAAAATCAATATATTCGGAACCGATGGAATCTTCGATCATGGTCTTAAGGAGCTGCGCCATGACGATCTCACTTTCGTCGTCCGTGCCGACATAGCAGATGGTGACCGGCAGCTTGCCATCCACATCGAAGGAGCAGACCGGCAGATAATCGACCGTACCAGGCGTACAGCCCTTAATGGTGCCGTCAGCCTCACAGAGCTCCTCGACTGCCTTCTTCATGTATTCCTTGGCGAGCTCGGGATTGTTGTAGTCGGTCTCTTTGACCTCCTTGAGCGGACTGTAATCGGTGTAATCCTTGCCGGACGAATCAAGGATGGCGCCCTCTGCGTTGATGGTGTTGCGCAGGATGCGTTTGGGATCGACCGGCTCGCGCAGCGATGCAATCGACTCGCGGTTGAGCGAATACTGAAGTGCCTTGCGGAAGTTTTCATTGTTGATGAAGATATTGAACTCGGGGTTCTTGCCCTGGAAGTCGAGCCACAGATAGTTTGTGGAAAAGCTGTGGTCGGTCGGGAGCATGTCGTCCTCCCACTCGGTATCCTTAAGGGAGAGGTATTCTTCCGCGGCGACGCTGGTGTAGTCGATCTCGCCGCGCTTGAACATCTCGAGAGAGGTGGTACCATCCGGGATCATCTGATATTCTACGGTATCGATGGTGATGCTGTTCGGATCCCAGTAGTGCGTGTTGGCCGTCAGGGTGATGGCCTTGTCGCGCTC
This sequence comes from Clostridiaceae bacterium, assembly GCA_034933145.1. Classification (GTDB taxonomy): domain Bacteria; phylum Bacillota; class Clostridia; order Oscillospirales; family Butyricicoccaceae; genus UBA4644. The sequence goes on along the minus strand of JAYFOA010000027.1, from coordinate 8,402 downwards.
AAAGTGGGAGATGTAATATGCGCCGCAATAGAGCATGTGCTCGTTGTCTATACCAAAGTTCTCGCCCTGCTCCATCGCGTAGTCGTATTCGACCGGCAGCAGCAGCATACTGCTTTCGATCAGGGAGAGAAAGTAAGGCGCGCTCGCCGTCAGCGTATACTGGACGGTATATTCATCGAGCGCCTTGACGCCGACGGAATTGTCAAACGTCGCCAGCACCTCGTCGCGGGTCTTGTCGGTCGTGGTGCCGCTGTCGATGTCGTCCAGCGCCCAGTAATAGTCGTACAGGCCCGCGATCAGATTGCGCACGACACGCAGAGAATAAGCTCCGTTTTGGGGATCGCCGATATAACGGATGCCATCGACGAAATCCTGCGCGGTGAGGTCATAACTTGTCTCTGCACCGGTCGAATCGACCCACTTGAGTCCCTGACGGATCTTGAAGGTCCAGACCGTCTGGTCATCGTTAGTCTCCCAGCTCTCGGCCAGCGAGGGGACGTAGACGCCGTAGGTGTTCGGCTCGACAAGACCGTCGATGCAGTTGGCGACGATCTCACGAACGGTGGCATATGCGGTGGAAAAATAGTTAAAGGACGCATAAGAAGAACTGAAGTAGGTCTTATAAACCCGTGAGTATTCCTTACTTGATTTGATCTCTTCTGCGGTAGCGGTCTTCTCGGTATCGCCGGAGCCACCTGTTGCAGTCTTATTACAGGCTGCCAAAGAAAGCATCATCACTGATGCCAGCAGCATGGCCAGTACGCGTTTCATTTTGTTTCCTCCTCTTCATTTTTTTCATGTGGACTGGTACGTTACGTCGTGTTATGTTATATTCATTCTATCTTTGGGCATTATGGCAAGCAAGGCTTTTCCGTCATCCTTAACATTTCTTTAACGGCAAATTCGTGTCAAACTAGGTATTCTGTCCAGAATACGATGGGCGACAAGTTGCTTTTTGGTGCGGAAGATGTATAATTTTCTGTATGAAAAGACATGTGACAATCACCCGAATGACACGCGGCGTCTCTAGGAGCTTTGATCAAAATCTACGGCTGCTGGTACTTGCGGCAATTGCCACAGTGCTGGCTTTTCTGACTGCGCAGATACTGCTGGAGAATATACTGCTCGGCCTTACGCTCCTCGCACCCGCACTTATCCTAATAGTCGCACGCGGAAGCGGCGTACGCTGGAGCCTGGGTATCGCGCTGAGCTCGGTGATGCTGTATGATTTTCTGTGCCTGTTCGCGCACGTACTGCGCGGCAGCGATCCAGCGGCCCTGGCGCTCGGCAGCGGCTGCGTCTTATTCGCGGCCTATGCGGCCGGGCGGCTTTCCAGCCGCATGCGCGAGCAGCAGCTTACCCACGCGGAGCAGGCCACGCGCGAAAAACAGCTATCTGACATCAGCACCCATCTGCTGACCGCGAGCAGCGAGGTACTGCTCTGTCGACTGACGCTGCGCCATCTCTACGATGTCACGAGGCGTCCCTCGATCTTCTACGTTTTTCCGGGTGGAGTACCGCAGTGCGTACAGCGCTATCCCGACGGCCTGATTTGCTACCCGACAGAGGACAGGGCGGCGTATGCTGCGTTTTCCTCGGGTAAACAGGCGGGCTTTGGCACAGGGCAGTGCCGCGAGAGCGCATTTCTCTATCTGCCGGTGCACTCTGGCAGTGCGACGCTGGCCGTCGTCGGCTTGCTCTGTGATTGGACCGCTCCGCCTGACGGATATCTGATCGAGACTGTTGAAATGATCCTTGTCCGCGTTGGCGTTGCACTCGACAATCAGCGGCTGTTCCGCCAGCAGCAGAGCATTCTGATGGAGAAGGAGCTCGAGCACATCCGCACTGACTTTCTACGTGCCATCTCGCATGACTTCCGCACACCGTTAACTGGGATCATTGGTGCCTGTACAGCGTTAAGCGACGATGACGTGACGCTCGACGCGGCGGACCGCCGCACGCTTGTCGACAGTATCGGTGAAGAAGCGGCATGGCTGTTGCGGATGGTTGAAAATCTACTCTCGGTCACGCGCGTCGGTTCGAGCGGGCCCAAGCTCCACAAAAAGCCCGAACCCATCGAGGAGGTGCTCTCTGCCGTGCTCGAGCGCACACACAAGCGCTTCCCGATGCTTCAGGTGCACATCCGTGAGCCGGGCAAGTTTCTGATGGTTCCGATGGACGCGACGCTCATCATGCAGGTGCTGATGAACCTCATTGAGAATGCAGCCAAATATTCCGGCCCGGAGCGCGTGATTGACGTGATAGCGGAGGACCGTCCGCATGCGGTGGCTTTCACCGTACGCGATTACGGGCACGGACTTTCGGAGGAACGGCTCGGCGACCCCTTCTCCCCTGCCACATTACGCGCGGGTGATTCGCATCACGGGATGGGCCTTGGCCTCTCGATCTGCCACAGTGTCGTCGCGGCGCACGGCGGGACGATTGAGGCCGGAAACGACCCCTCTGGCGGTGCGGTCTTTACATTTACACTACCAAAGGAAGAAGAACATGAGTAACATCAATGACATCAAAGATGCCGTGCTGATCGTCGAGGATGAGGGATACATCCTGCGCGTACTGGAAAAGGTACTCTCTGCCAACGGCTATCGCGTCCTCGCCGCGCAGACCGGCGCGGCGGCACGCACCATCATCGCCTCGCAGATGCCCGACCTAATCCTGCTTGATCTCGGCCTACCTGATATGAACGGCGCGGAGCTGATCCGCGAGTTGCGTAAATGGACGAAGACCCCAATCATCGTCGTCTCGGCTCGTATCACGGAGCGCGATAAGGTTGATGCACTCGACAACGGTGCGGATGATTATATCATGAAACCATTTTCCGCACCTGAACTGCTGGCGCGGATGCGCGCCGTCGTGCGGCGCAACAGCGCGACCGACTTGCCGCCGGACGACAGCTATTCCGTCGGCGAGTTCTGTATCGATTTTTCGCGCCGCACCGTCACCGTTGGAGGCGACACTGTGCGGCTGACGCAGGTGGAATACCGCATTGTAGAGGCGCTCGCACGCCAGCCGGGCCGAGTTCTGACTTATGGATACCTCCTTGAGCGAATTTGGGGGCCGTATGCTGGCAGCGACGACAATTGCATCCTGCGCGTCAACATGTCGAATATCCGACGCAAGATCGAGCGCGATAACATGTCACCGCAGTATATTTTAACGGAGATCGGCGTTGGCTACCGCATGGCCGAGCGCGCATAGCATTCGCATTACATAAATAAGCCATTATGAGATTTCATCTATGAAAGCAACAAAGGCAAAGATGTATTCTTTGTGTCAGCTTTGATGAAGACAGAACGCAAAATACAAAAAGACGACCAAAAGCCCTTAACCGTGAGAATCCACAGTTAAGGGCTTTCATTGTCTATTACAGACTATTTCTTGCTAACAGCCATCACGTGATAACCTGCCGTTTCATCCTCATCCGATAGTCTAAATCAACCTCGGCGGTAATGGGACGCAGGGGCTATCCGGCGCTTTCGCAATAATATTGCCCCACGGATCAATAATCAGGGAACGGCCATAGGTAGGGTCGTCTCACTTTTTTCCGACCTGGTCGGAGGCGATCACATAGCAGCTGTTTTCAATGGCCCTGGCGCACAGGATGGACTCCATACTTGCCAGCCGTATAGTTGTTTAGCGGAGTTACATTCTTATCGCCAAAAGCCCAATGGTTTGCGGACTTTTAAATACTCTGTTCTTTACGCCCGCCGGTTATAAGGATCACTCAGAAGCTGCGGTTCAAACTGTCCATTCCCGTCCCGGGGCACGGCTATGTCCACGTTACCAAAACTGGTGCGCAGGGTCTTGGTGCTATGCCCGTTCCGGCTGTTGCCTGTATCTTTATTCTTGTAGCCGTATTTTCTGTAGCCGAGTTCCTCACCCATGCCTGCGTCAAGGCCATTCTCCATAAGCTTGGCAATCGTTTCCCTAAACAGATTCTGAATGTCATCCATGCTGCTGCCATTGCTTGTCTGATTATAAAAGTTTCTGCCGCACCTCACAGGAAACCCTGGGATGCGGCAGAAAGTCAATGTATTAAATATTGCGGTTACTTTGTCAGCAGATTGTACAACACCTGAGCCATCTGTGCCCTTGTGGTGGTTTCAGACGGGAGCAAAAGCCCGTTGCTGCCGCTGACCATGCCCGTCTTCACCAGATAAGCCATGGCTTCCTGCGCGTAGGAAGCAACACAGTCGCTGTCCGCGAAGGCGGAAATCGTAATATCGTTATCTTCCTCGGGCAGCTGGTTCGTCACTTTGAGCGTGTTATAGAGCAGCGTGAACATCTGCTGACGGGAAATGACCTCATCCGGGGCAAATCTGTTGTCTCCCACGCCGGCGGAAATGCCCAGATGCTTTGCTGCCGCAAGATAACCGGTATAGTAGGTGTTTCCGGCATCAGCAAAATTGTCCGTTCCGTTTGCGTCAGGCTCTATGCCACAAGCTCGCATCACCATTGTCATGAACTGTCCCCGTGTCAACAGGCCCTGAGGCGTGTAGTGGCTCTCATCCGTCCCTGTGGTTATGCCTCTTGCCGAAATAAACCCGACCGCCTCGGCGTACCATGCGTCGTCCTCCACATCACTGAAAACGACTTCATGATAGCCGATCATGTACTGCGAAAAATGGGTAGTGGTAAAGACGACCGTCCCGCTGGTGGCGTCATACCGGCCTCTGACCGTTTGGAGGTCGCCGTTACCGTCGATATAATACACGATAATGGCATTTCTGTTTTCTCCCGGTCTGAGGGTATATGGAATGCTCACCTGCACGCTGCCGTCGTTAAAACCGGATATTCTGGTGTTTCCTGCGCTTACGGAGAAATCATAGACCGGCCGGTCCCCTACTTTGTTCTGAAGTTCATCAGACAGCGCACTTGAATCCACCCGCGTGATGCTGACGGTAATATCTCCTGCCGCAGCCGATCCGCTTATAGCATCGGCCGCCCTGGCGCTGAAGGTTATGGTTCCAAGCCCGGTGCCAACTCTGATATCGGCATCAGTCTTGTCCGTCAGATTATCAAACGCGGTTTTGGGAATATGCAGGTCAACCGCCCGAGAACCCGAAGCAGAGGACACATTGATCTCCGCGACAGCTCTCTGTCCGGCGGTCTCACTCAATTCCACCTGTTCGGTCAATGCTGCCATGGTGTCGGTGTCCACCGAAGCTGAGGCCGTGCCTGACGACGTGCCGGTACCTGCAGTCACCTGTGTTGAGCTGGTGCTGACTCGACCATCGTGCCGGGTCGTGACCGTACTTTCCGAACCTGTTGATGTTGTATTGCCACCTGTAATCACCGTCCAATGTGCGAACACGGTCACATCAGCTGTCACCGCAGTATCGGCAGTAAAGGCGGTGCCGCTGCCGTCCGCCGCTGAATTCCAGCCGCTGAACGTATAGCCGCTCCTCGCGGGAGCATCGGGTAAGGTACCCACATTTGAGCCGAAGGCCACGGCCAGTGTCGCAGGGGCCGCGTCCGTATCTCCGCCGTTTTTATCGAAGGTCACTGTGTTGGCCAGAACGGGGCACCCGCTGTTCACCCCGGATATAACAGACCACGCACCAGCCGTGCCCTCATTCTTATTTGCCTCGAGGAGGGCCGCAAAATCGCTTGTTTTCACGTCTTCGGAGGTTTTGGGCGAGAGGGATTCCTTACCCGGTCCGTATCCGATACCCACTTTGTAAACAGCCGCCGTCCCGCCTATGGTCTGGCGCGCATCCGAATTCCAGTATCCGTACGAAATTTGGCAGTCCGTGCCGTCGTTATATCCGATAAAGCCGCCGACATAGGAAGCCTCCGCTCCGCCTGCCGTATCCCCCGTGGCATAGCTGTTTGTCACAACGCCGCTATATATATATCCAAGCAAACCGCCCACGTCGGACATGTCGCCGCCCGAAACGCTGCCCGTGGCGCAGGAGTCCAGAACCGTGATATCCCCGTCGCCGTTCCCTAAACCACCGACACAGGATTCAGGGCCGCCTGTAACGTCCACCGCGGCGCGGCAGCCTGAGATGGAACAATGATAACCGTCCCCCAAGAGGCCGCCTGCCCAGGTTCCGTATCCGCCCGATACAACGCCCGAAACAGAGCAGTTTGAGAAAGCGCTGGACTCAGCATAACCGGCGAGGCCGCCGATATCCGAGTAGTCAGCCGATGAATAGATTGCCACGCTCTCGAGGCATACGTTTCTGATAGACGAACCCTGTGTCCAGCCGAAAAGACCTAATTCCTCAAGCTCCGTATCAGGCGTCTCAGCGGTTCCGATTCTCAGGTTTACGATCTTCTTGTTATTGCCGTCGAAATTGCCGCAAAAACACATATTATTTCCGATCGGCTCCCAATTATGCGCTGATAGGTCTATAGCGGAGACGTCTTCTGCAATTTTAATCGTATAGCCCGCGAAGTCAAAGCCCTGTTCGACCTGCACCGCCACCCAGGCCAACTGCGCGGCATTTTCAATGGTATAGGTGTTTGTGTCCGCATCCAGGCTGGGGGCGGCGGCCGCCACATTCCCCTCATCCGTCCAATAATCAGTCCACCTTGCGCGGAAGGTAACATTCTCGCTGTACATCCAGTAGGAGTCATTCTCCGGGTCATAGAGATCGCCGCTTTGATCGATCCAGCCTCCGAAATGAAAGCTCCCGTTTGTCAGCGTGTCACCGGAGGCCAGCGTGACTTTTTCGCCCGTTATATAGGTGTAGCTGTCCACCGGTAACGTCCCGGTGCCACCGTTTAGGTCATAGGTCACCGTATACGTCGTCTGCCATTTTGCATGGAATGTCACATTGGCCGCGCCCATTGAATACATAATGCCGGGCGCAAGGACGTTAACGCTGCCGTTCTCCGTCCATCCCATAAATCTGGACGCGGCTTTGCTCAAGCCGCTGCCGGAGGCGAGGATAACGTGCTGATAGTGCGTATACAGCTGATTGTCAACCGGCGCGGTGCCGGTACCGCCATTCGGATCATAGGTCACCGTATAGGCAGGTGTCCATTTCGCATGGAATACAACCGCGGAGCTGCCCATGGTATAAGTCGCGCCGGCTGCATAAAGCGTCCCGCTCCCGTCCGCGGACAGCGTCCAACCCGCGAAAATGGAGGCATCTCCGGTAAGGCCGCTGCCGGAGGCCAAAATGACCGGGTTGCCTTCCACATAAGTATTTTTATCCTCCGGCACCGTCCCGGTGCCGCCGTTCAGGTCATAGGTGACCGAATAGGTCGGCTTCGGTGTCCAGGTGGCATAGATCTGGGTATTTTCCGTGATGGCCGTGCCAAAGTCAAACACCGTGCCGGAACCATCGCCGGCGGTATACCAGCCCGCAAAATTATCGAGGGCTTTTGTAGGCGTTGTTCCGGGCGCTGCAGCCGTGCCGTCCGCGGCCACGTCGATCACTTTATAGACGACGCCGTCGTCACTGTAAAAAGTGACGGTATAGGTGACGGGAGGCATCGGAAAACACTGTCCCTCAAGATAGGGATACCCACCGTTCAGTCCGCAAACCGACGTCCAGCTCCCCGCGTCCCCCTTGTTCACGTTCAGCAGGGCGACAAACGCCGTATCGGTCATCTCGTCCCAGGATTTTGCCGTCGAAACGTCCGTCGTACAGTCTATGCCGACCCTGGCGTCCGAGGCGCGCGCCGTGCCGCCTACGGTCTGCAATGCGTCCCTGTTCCAATAGGCGTTCGTGATGACCGTGCACTTGCCTGTGTCCATATAACCTATCAGACCGCCGGCAGCTTGGTTGATGACGTTGGTTTGAGTCGTCGTGATGTCACCCGCGGCATAGCAGTTGGTGACGCTGTTTAAGCCGTCATAGGCACTCTCTCCGACAAATCCGCCGACGACTCCTGCCGACGTCGCGTTTCCCGTAGAAAAGCAGTTGCTGATATTGCCGCCTCTGCCGACGCCGATAAAGCCGCCCACACTATCTTCGCCCGACACATTTCCCGTAGAAAAGCAGTTTGTCACATTGGCATAGCTGACTCCGATCAGGCCGCCCACGTCCGAATAGGTACTGCCGGTGACATCGCCGGTGGCATAACAGTTGGAGATTGTACCTCCATTCGAGTTTCCGCACAGGCCGCCCCCATACCATACGCCTGCACCGGATATGCTCCCCGAGGCAGAGCAGTTTGCGATATCGGCGCTGCCGACGCCTCCCGCCAGGCCCCCGACAGGCAGGCCGCTGCCCCCCGCCGCGATATTGACGGAGGACGTGCAGTTGGCTATCGTGATGGAATCGCATAACCCGACAATGCCCCCCACTCCGCGGCTAGAGCTTACGGTCAGCGTACAGTTTCCGCTGATCGCTCCCGAAACGGTGCAGTTCGAGATCGACCCGCCTAACATTAAGCCCGCAACCCCTCCCGCGTCCAGGAAC
>JAYFOA010000026.1:0-56670 GCA_034933145.1 Clostridiaceae bacterium | reverse complement strand
GATCAAACATTTGAATAAAGGATGGTACTGCATATGAACATTAAACTGAAAGACGGCAGTGTTCTGGAACTGGAGGATGGCCGTAACGCGCTGGATGCTGCAAAGCAGTTGTCCGGCGACCTCTATCGCGGGGCGCTGGCCTGCCGGATCAACGGAGAACTGAAGGGCCTGCCTACGCCGCTGCATGACGGTGATACACTGGAGCTCCTGACCTGGGACGACCCGGACGGACGCTGGACGCTGCGGCACACCGCCTCTCATGTGCTGGCGCAGGCAGTCAAGCACCTGTACCCGGAGACGAAGTTTGCCATCGGCCCTGCGATCGAGAACGGGTTCTATTACGATTTTGACCGTGATAAGCCGTTTTTGCAGGAAGATCTTGCCGCCATTGAGGCCGAGATGAAAAAAATCGTCAAACAGAACATCCGGCTGGAGCGCTTTGAGCTGCCCCGGGAACAAGCGTTGGAGCTCATGAATGACGAGCCCTATAAAGTCGAACTGATCCGCGACCTGCCGGCGGATGCAGTCATCAGCTTTTACAAGCAGGGAGATTTCACCGATTTGTGCGCCGGACCTCATCTGCCGGGAACCGGCGGCGTCAAAGCATTTAAGCTGACGAGCTGCACCGGCGCGTATTGGCGCGGAGACAGCAAGCGCAAGATGCTGCAGCGCATTTACGGCACGGCATTCACGAAAAAAGAGGATATGGAAGCCTACCTTGCCGCAGTGGAAGAGGCCAAAAGGCGCGACCATAACAAGATCGGCCGGGAGTTGGAATATTTTACCACCGTGGATGTCATCGGACAGGGCTTGCCTATCCTGCTGCCCAAAGGCGCACGGGTTATCCAGATCCTCCAGCGCTTTGTTGAAGACGAAGAGCGGCGCCGCGGCTATCAACTGACCAAGACGCCGCTGATGGCTAAGCGCGAGCTGTATAAGATCTCCGGCCACTGGGACCATTATCTGGACGGCATGTTCATCCTTGGCGATCCACACGACGAGACCAAGGAATGTTTTGCCCTGCGGCCCATGACCTGCCCGTTCCAGTATCAGGTATTTCTCAACCGGATGCGTTCCTACCGCGATTTGCCTATGCGCCTGGGGGAGACGTCCACCCTGTTCCGCAACGAGGACAGCGGTGAGATGCACGGCCTGATCCGCGTACGTCAGTTCACGATCTCCGAGGGGCATCTGATCATTCGACCGGAGCAGCTGGAAGACGAGTTCCGCGGCTGCCTGGAGCTGGCAAAGTTTATGCTGGAGGCCGTCGGGCTTGAAGAGGACTGCTCCTACAGGTTCTCTCAATGGGACCCCAACAATAAGGAGAAGTATATCGGCACGCCGGAGCAGTGGGACGAGGCACAGGGCGCGATGAAGAAGATCCTGGACGACCTCGGTGTCGAATACACCGTCGGTATTGACGAAGCTGCTTTCTACGGACCGAAACTGGATATCCAGATTCGAAACGTCTTCGGTAAGGAGGATACGCTGGTTACCATCCAGATAGATCAGATGCTGGCCGAGAAATTCGGCATGGAATATGTGGATGTGGATGGACAGAAGCGCCGGCCCTATATCATTCATCGTACCAGCCTTGGCTGCTATGAGCGCACACTGGCGCTGGTACTTGAAAAATATGCCGGGGCGCTGCCGCTCTGGATGGCGCCGACGCAGGTCAAGCTGCTGCCGATCACGGAGCGCGTGCACGATTATGCACGGAAGGTCATGAAACTGCTGGAGAATGCCGATATCCGCTGTGAGCTGGACGATCGGAACGAAAAAATCGGCTATAAGATCCGGGAGGCCCAGATGGAGAAGGTACCCTATATGCTGGTGCTGGGCGATAAGGAACAAGAGGAAAACATGGTGGCCGTCCGTTCCCGCAGCACCGGCGAGACCGAAAATATGAGCCCGGAGGCATTTCTCGAAAAGGTTCGGCAGGAAGTCAAGGATCTGGTGAAATAGCATGAGCGAGAAACCATATTGGGAAGGCAAGCATTATGCCTGCTTTCAGAACCGGGAATGTGAGTTCTTTCCCTGTCATAAAGGGGCGGACCCGGAGAAGTTTAACTGCCTGTTCTGTTACTGCCCGCTGTATGCTTTGGGTGAACGCTGCGGCGGAAATTATAAGTATCTGGAAAACGGGGCCAAAGACTGCAGCGGATGCCTGCTGCCCCACCGGCCTGAAAATTACGGTTTAATCGTCGGTCGGTACGCCGATATTCAGGAGCTGGCCAAAAAGAAGGAATAAATAAGCGGTATAATTTCCATGACCATACCCTCGGGAAAAAGAGACCTTACGCTCTTTGCGCGGCGGCCGTAGCTTCGGCTGCCGCGCCGCCGGACGGAAAGGAGGAACCCTATGGGCGAGCGGCGGAATGTACGCATCGAATGGATGGATTTTGCACGGGTACTGGCCATTACGCTGGTGGTGTTCAACCACGCGGTGGAATACGCCTGGCCTCTGAACGTACCGGTTTTTTCCCAGATGACCGGCATGGCAGCTGCCTTGCGGATAGGGCTGTTTACCTTGGGACGACTGGGCGTACCCCTGTTTCTTTTTCTCTCCGGGGCATTGCAGCTGAGTAAACAGATTGACGATGACGGCGGCGTACTTCGATTTTACCGGCAAAAGCTGCTGCCCCTGCTGTTGGCCTGCGAAATTTGGATCGTCGCTTATAACCTGTTTATGATTTTCCGTGCCGGCACGCCGTTCAGCCTTTCATCCCTGCTGCGCAAAATGCTCTTTTTGGAGCAGAGCGATCTCCAGCACATGTGGTATATGGCGATGATGCTGGGAATATATCTGGCCGTGCCGTTTCTGACGCAGCTGGTCAAGCGATTTTCTCTGTACTCGCTGACAGTGCCGATGGGCGTAGTTTTCTGTGTGTCATTTCTGATGGCCCTTTGGAATCTTCTTCGTGCTGCCGATGGAAAGGCCGGCGTTTCCACGATCCTTGACCTCAATTTTCTCGGGGCACATTATGGCTTTTATCTTTTGTGCGGATTCTTTCTGGTTCGAAAAAAGCTGCTGCGCCGTCTCCGCACAGCGGTGACAGTGCTGTTGTGCGTATTGTTCTTCGGTTTGACCGTCTGGTTTCAGCTTTGGTCCTGGAAGAAGGGGTATGCCTATAATGTCTGGTACAATTTCCCGGGACTGCTCCTTTGCTCCATATTTCTGTTCGAGCTGCTGCGGCGGCTGCCGCGGCGCATCCCCGGAGCCGAAGCGGTCTCTAGACTCAGCCTGGCCGTATTTTTTCTGCACCGGCCAATCCAGCTTTTGATCCTCGATCGGCTGCCGCCTGGGCAGCCGATCCTGAACCTCCTTATCCTCAGGGGCACGGGACAGGTCCTGAGCCTGATCCTCGCGGTGCTTGTCCGGCTGTGGAAGCCGGCTGCGCGAATTCTGTTCCTGATAAAGGATTGATTGTATGATTGAAGAGAAGAAGGCCCTGCGCCGTATCGAATGCAACTATGCTGCGGTGCAGGGCTCCTTTTGGGCCAGTAACTGTGCGATCCGCACATTTCTGGCAATCTTTCTTGCCTATCGCGGTCTGTCGGATGCACAGATCGGCGGCACCACATCCCTTTTGTACATCACGTCGATCACACTGCAGCTGCTGATCTCCAGCTGGTCGGACCATCATGGGAAAACGGCGCTGAAAAAAACGATCGGCGTATTGACCGTGGCGGCTCTTGCCGGCGGGGCGGTGCTCTGGCTGCTGCCGCTGCCCGTGTTGATGATGATGATCGTCTATGTAATTACTACCGCCTGTGACAGCAGTGTGGACGGGCTTAACAATGCGCTGATGATGCAATATGTCAACGGCGGTCTGCCGGTACGCTACGGCTGGCCGCGGGGTATCGGCTCCATTAGCTATGCCGTGGTGGCTTATCTGCTGGGCAGGCTGGTGGAACGGTATACACCCGATGTTCTGCTGCCTGCTTTTTTGGGCCTTGCGGTGGTGGCACTTCTGTGCGTGCTGCTGATGCCCGCACCGGAATCGGTAGGCGCGTTGCCGCCGGTGAAACCGGCGTCGGGACAGGTCGCTTCTTATCATCAGATGCTCCGGGGTAACCCGACCTTGTTGCTGCTGCTGGCCGCCTGCATCCTGGCCGGTGCAGGGCAAAGCTCAGTGGGAACGTTTTTGATCCGCATCGTCGAGAATTTGGGCGGCGGTACAACGGAGTTTGGTATTGCCACCTTCATCTCGGCTGGTGTAGAGCTGCCGGTGATGTTCCTATCGGCCCGGCTGTTGCGGCGGTTTTCGGCCAAATCGATTCTGCTCACGTCCTTTATCTGCAATTTTATCAAGCTGGTGCTGTTATGGATCGCACCGAGTCTCGGTTTCCTGTACCTGACGATGGCGTTTTCCATTTTCTGCTTTGGCCTGTACGGTTTTTCCGCGGTCATTTTTGTCAATGCCATCGTTCGTGCAGACGAGAAGGTACGGGGGCAGAGCCTGCTGTCGCTGTGCTATACCAGCGGCATTGGCGGTATATTGGGGAATCTGCTATCCGGCTGGCTGCTTCAGGCAAGAGGGGTTTCTTTCCTTTTGGCGGTCAGCAGCGGCCTATGTCTTTGCGGTGCGGTACTGATGTTCCTTTGCTGGAAGAGGCATGGGACGCAGTTCACGGAAGCATAAAGTCATTTCTTTGGAAATATAAAAAGGAGCGGCGGCAATATGTATGCCGCCGCTCCTTGTACATTTCTGCACCATGGTTGGGGTCAAGAGCCGTTCAACTGCGCTTTAGGGAATCCAACAAATTTTTATTTTCCATAGTAGCTGAATGCCGCGCGAATCGGTCCGGGCAGGACGTCGGCACTATTTGGCTTCTTTCAAATCATCATCCACATCCCGGACAATGGCTTTCGGGGGTATATCCTTCCGGGTGGGAAGTACCCAGGGATTCAGCAGCGTGCTGATTTCTGCGGCAAGCTCCTGCAACATCTCAGAGAACCGTTTCATGAAAGCGCCCCTCCCAACAGATTTGATTCGTCAGGGTGATGGACAGAGTCTATGGAAACCGCCATCTCTTATACAGTCTTAAGTATGGCATATTGCGCTAGGTTGTAAAGAAGAAACGAAACGAAATGTTTATTATGAACAGTTGATTTGTGTAATTTTTAGCAAAACTTCTCATAAAGAGCTCCAGGAGCATTGGTTCTTGCAGATAAAACAGGCGCGGCAGCAAGATTGCTGCCGCGTCGGCGATTGCCAAAAGGTCGGTGTAAGAAAGAGGCAGCGTCCGTTTAGACGCTGCCTCTTTCTGCATTACGAGCCGGTCTGTGCCCGGTCCTTATCCATACAGCATTTTTTGTACTTTTTGCCGCTGCCGCAGGGGCAGGGGTCGTTGGGACCAACCTTTTTCCCCTTGCGAACGGGGCGGCGCTCGATGGTGCCGTCCCCGCCGGTACCGGTCTCCTTTGCCACCTTTTCGCGGCGCAGGTTGACGCCTGCGATGAACACCAGCCGCGCGGTATCGCACTTAACCTCTTCAATCATGGCATCGAACATCTCGAAGCCCTGCTTCTTGTATTCAATGACCGGGTCTACCTGTGCATAGGCGTTCAGGCCAATCCAACGGCGCAGCTCGTGCATGGCATCAATGTGATCCATCCACTTTTGGTCCACGGTACGCAGCAGTACGACGCGCTCCAGCTCTCGCATGATCGGCGGAGTCAGCGCCTTTTCCTTCGCCTCGTAGAACTTCATGGCACGATCCTTCAGATAGGCGGTCGCATCCTCCTGCTTCATGCCTTCCAACCGGACGGCAAGACTCGTCGTCTCCTCCGGCGGGATGAAGACACGGGTAAACTTTCCGGCCAGCTGAGATGCCTGCAGCTTTTCAAGGGTGCTGTGCCCGGCGGTGGCCTCCAGTAAGGCCTGAGTAACATAGGTATCGATCATGGATACGGTCTGCTCGCGCAGGTCAATGCCGTTTAGGACCTCCATACGCTGGCCGTAGATAATCTCGCGCTGGCGGTTCATCACGTCGTCGTATTCAAGGACGTTTTTACGGGACTGGAAGTTGCGGCCCTCCACCTTTTCCTGGGCGGTGGCGATGGCGCCGGACAGTAGCTTGTGATCCAGCGGCTCATCCTCCGGCACATTGAGGGCAGCCATCATATTGATGACGCGTTCACTGCCGAACAGGCGCATCAGATCATCTTCCATCGACAGGAAAAAGGTGCTTTCACCCGGGTCGCCCTGGCGGCCGGAACGGCCGCGCAGCTGGTTGTCGATGCGGCGGCTCTCATGCCGTTCGGTACCGAGGATGCAAAGGCCGCCGGCCTGGAGTACGACCTCCCTGGCTTCCTTGATCTGCTCCTTATATTGTGCAAACTTTTGCTGGAAGAGCTCGCGCGCCTTGAGAATTTCTTCATCTTCGGTCTGTGCATAGCCGGAAGCTTCGGCTACCACTTCGTCGGAATAGCCCGCCTTCTGCAGGTCGGCCTTAGCCAGGTACTCGGCATTGCCGCCCAGCATGATATCTGTACCGCGCCCGGCCATATTGGTGGCGATGGTCACGGTGCCAGGCCGGCCGGCCTGGGCAATGATCATGGCCTCTTTTTCATGGAACTTGGCGTTCAGTACATTGTGGCGGATGCCCTCTTTTTTAAGCATAGAGGACAGTAGCTCACTTTTTTCGATGGAGATGGTACCGACCAGTACCGGCTGTTGCTTTTCGTAGCATTCCTTGATCTTACGGATGACGGCGGTAAACTTGCCTTTTTCCGTCCGGAAGATCTGATCCTGATGATCGATACGGATCATCGGCATATTGGTCGGAATTTCGATGACGTCCAGACTGTAAATGTGCCGGAATTCGTCCTCTTCGGTCATGGCAGTGCCGGTCATACCGGACAGCTTTTCATAGAGACGGAAATAGTTCTGGAAGGTGATGGTCGCCAACGTCTTGCTCTCGCGCATGACGGTGACGCCCTCTTTGGCCTCGATAGCCTGGTGCAAACCCTCGGAATAGCGGCGGCCGAACATCAGGCGGCCGGTAAACTCGTCGACAATGACGATTTCGCCTTCGCGGATTACATAGTCCACGTCTAGCTTCATGCAGCCGTGAGCCTTGATCGCCTGATTAATATGATGCAGCAGGGTGGAATTTTCCGGATCGGTGATTGTCCCGCAGTTAAAATATTTTTCTGCCTTTTCCGCGCCGCGGGGAGTAATCGTGGCGGTGTGCGCCTTTTCATCCACCAGATAGTCGGCCTCGATATCGTCCTGGCTTTCTTTCTCATCTACCTCGACCATTTTGAGAGGAGTTAGGGTCCGGGCGAACCGGTCGGCCATCTGATACATTTCCGTGGACTTTTCACCCTGACCGGAGATGATCAGCGGCGTCCGCGCCTCATCGATCAAAATGGAGTCGACCTCATCCACGATGCCGAAGACATGGCCCCGCTGGACCATTTCCTCTTTATAAATCGCCATGTTGTCGCGGAGGTAGTCAAAGCCCATCTCATTGTTGGTGCCGTAGGTAATATCGCAGTTATAGGCCTCACGCCGCTGCCGATTGTCCAGGTCGTGGACGATGATGCCGCAGGACATGCCCATAAAACGGTAGACATTCCCCATCATCTCGCCCTGGTATTTGGCCAGATAATCGTTGACCGTGACGATATGCACGCCGCGCCCGGTAAGAGCGTTCAAATAGGCCGGGAGGGTAGAAGTGATCGTTTTGCCCTCGCCGGTTTTCATCTCCGCAATACGGCCCTGATGAAGCACGACGCCGCCGACGAGCTGGACGCGGAAAGGCGTTTGACCCAGCACGCGGGTGTTTGCTTCACGGATGGCAGCAAACGCCTCCGGCAGAAGGTCGTCCAGCGTCTCGCCGTTCTGAAGGCGCTGCTTGAATTCCGGGGTTTTGGCCTGAAGCTGCTCGTCAGATAATGTTTTATATTCCGGAGCTAATGCTTCAATTTTTTTGATAATCGGTTCAATTTTCTTGAGCTCTCGCTCCGAGGTGTCGCCAAACAGGCGCTTTAAGAACATATTTGCCATTCGTAAACTTCCTTCGCATCTCAGAATCGTCCTTATCCTTGACACTATAACATAATTTAACGGTAAAAAAAAGGACATTTTTGTAAACGATATGCCAAGGCGGAAAAGAAAGCGACAGCCGGTACATAGATAAAGGGAAATTCCGTCCCAAAGTTCGCAGTACGCGGATATATGGAAATATGTCATTCATGCTGCCCGCGGTGTTTTTTGCCTTGTAGCGTGCAGGGGAGCGTGATATAATACGGTCATACCGGCGTACCGATGGAACGGTGTGCGACAAGGGGGCATTTGATGAAGCAATATCAGGTAAGAACCAGGCATACCCGCGAAGCTTACCATATCTACGCAAAGGTACACATGGATGCCAGGATCGGCGGCCCGCTGGCACGGGCAGTTGCCATCCTGCTGGGCTTGTTTATCCTGACGGGAGGCGTTATCGCCATTTGGCAGGCGGGTTTTCGCCTGCTGTATATTCTTTCGGTACTGGTGGGCCTTCTTGCAATCTTTGCCCGGCCGCTGGGTATTTTTCGCATGACACACCAGCTGGTCAACAACTCTTCCGATATGGGCATGACCATTGATTACGTCTTCCGGCCGGACGGCTTTACCGCAGAAAGTCCTGGCGGCGTGATTCAGGCAGGCTATGACGAGGTATGTAAGTTTTTTGAAACAAACAAATATTTTTTCGTCTATACCGGTGTGAGGATGGCTCACATCCTGCCCAGGGCTGACTTTATCAGCGGTGACCCCGCGGCTTTCCCTACCTTTTTGACGGAAAAGACGAAGGTTCCCTGCGTCCGCCGTCCGTATTAAAATGGAGTATCTGCTGCTGCCGCACCCAGCCTTTGCCCGTCTGTTTTCGGGCAGCGCCGAGGCGGCGCTGGCGGCCGAGACCGCCGCGCTTTTGGGGCTTAGAGATACCGTTCCCCGCGGGGAGACGCTGGCCGGTGTTTCCTATTACGTTTTGAGCCGCCCAGAGATGACACCAGCGCAGCATGCAGCATTGGCTCGTTCTGCTGCGTTTTTGGCACTCTATTCCCGGGTTGGGGATCTTTTACGGCCGGAGGATGTGTCGGAATGGCACGTTTTGCCGGATATGCTGCCCGCTCTGCTGAAATATCAGGGGAAGACTAACGAGCGGTTTACCCGCTTTTTAGTGAACCTGGCACAAGGTGCGCGACGAGGCGGAGAAAAGGCACGGCTGACCGTCCTTGACCCCATGTGTGGGCAAGGGACAACACTTTTTGAAGCAGCAGTCCGCGGCTGGGATGCCATTGGCCTGGAGGCACTGGAACCGCCAGCCCGAAAAGGCGCGGAGTACTTTGTGAAATTTCTGGAGAACGGACGATATAAACATAAGAAAACCGCCGAGCGCCGCAGCGAGGGCGGAAAGCGCATCGGAACGCTGACCGAGGTACGCTGGGCGGCAAACCGGGGGGATTGGGAGACCGAGAACACGCGCACTCTCCGCATCTTCTGTGCGGAAGCACAGAATGCCGATCGATTGCTGTCGAAAAAGAGCGCCGACCTTTTGGTCTGCGACTTGCCCTATGGCGTACAGCACGGCGGACGGGAAGGCGGCGCATATACCGGTGTCGCCGGGTTGCTGCGCGCCTGCCTGCCCCATTGGGTACCGGCGCTGCGTCCCGGCGCGGGCGTCGCGCTGGCCTACAATACCCTGACTGCCCGACGCGACGTTTTGTGCACCCTGTTGACGGAGGCGGGGTTTTCTGTGGATACGACCCTGTCCGGCGGCGCGCTGTGTCATCGGGTCGATCAGGCAATCACCAGAGATGTGATCATTGCTTCTTATAAATAGGAGGAAACAGATATGGACCTGGAAAAACGCATTGACGAGCTGCAGCCGGAGATGATTGGGATCCGGCGCGAGCTGCACAAACACCCGGAACTGAGCGAGCATGAGCATGAGACCGCTGCGCGTGTCTCAAAGTGGCTGACTGCCTGGGGCATTGAGCATGCCGGCATAGCCGATACCGGAATCGTCGCCATTGTCCGCGGCAAGCGCCCAGGGCCGACGGTGGCCGCCCGTGCGGATATGGATGCTTTGCCGCTAGAAGAGGATAAAAACCGCTCCTACTGCTCACAGAACCCAGGCGTCATGCACGCCTGTGGCCATGACGTGCACACCACGGTCCAGCTGGGTGTGGCGCGGTTGATCAAAGAGATGGAAAACGAGCTGGCCGGCAACGTCAAGTTCTTTTTTCAGCCGGCGGAGGAGACGGTTGGCGGCGGCGATCGGATGGTGAAGGCTGGATGCTGCAAAAATCCGGATGTGGAATATTCTATCGGCCTGCACGTCCAGCCCTATATCGATGCGGGAACCGTTGAGTTGGCCTATGGCAAGCTCAATGCCGCTTGCGATACGGTGCATATCACGGTTCACGGAAAATCGGGCCACGGCGCTTATCCGGAACGTGGCATCGACGCCATCGTTGCAGCCGCGGGTGTGGTTTCCGGTTTGCAGACGATGGTCAGCCGCAATATTTCCCCCCTCAACAGTGCGGTGCTTACGATCGGCACGATCAACGGCGGTACCAAGAGCAACATCGTCGCCGATGAGGTGAAGATGACCGGTACGCTGCGTACGCTGGATCCGGAGACCCGCGCCTTTGCTGCAAAGCGTATCCGCGAGCTGGCGGGAAGCATTGCCCAAGGCTATGGCTGCACTGCGGAAGTAGAGATTGAGTGGGGCTATGCATCCCTCATCAATACTGACGAAGTGGTGGATTTGATGCGGGGTAAGGCCTCTGAGATCCTTGGGGAAGAGCATGTCTTTTTGAAAAAGCAGCCCAGCATGGGCGGCGAGGACTTTTCCTATTTTATCGACGGGTCAAAAAAAGGCGGCGCTATGTATCATCTGGGCTGCGGCAACGCGGCAAAGGGGATCACAGCGGGACTGCATAACCGCGAATTTGACGTGGACGAGGGATGCATTGCCGTCGGCATGCGCCTGCAGACCGAGTTTTTGCTGGCACTGCTGAAAAAATAAACTTCGGCGGGGCGGCCTAACTGAATGACAGGAAAATATCGACGGCACCGTCGATATTTTCTTTTATGGGGGGATATTCTGATGACCGAAATCTATTTTGTACGCCACGCGGAGCCGGACTACAGGATCCATGACGATATGAGCAGGCCGCTGACCGAAAAGGGACGCCGCGATTGCAGGCTGGTTACGGATTATATGAAAGACAAAACCGTCGAGCTTGTGGTTTCTAGCCCTTTTCGCCGTGCGTATGATACGGTTTGCGGGCTGGCGGAAAGCATGGGGCTTGAGGTCATTTGCATGGACGCCTTCCGCGAGCGGAAAATCACCGATGGCTGGCTTGATGACTTTCGCTCGTATTCTGAAAGACAGTGGATGGACTTTGACTACAAGCTGGAAAATGGTGAATGCCTTGCCGAAGTGCAAGAAAGGAGCGTCGCGGCGCTCAATACGCTGCTGACCGCGCAGCCTGACCGGACGATCGTAATCGGCACGCATGGGACGGCGCTGTCCGCGATCATCAATTATTATGACCGCACGTTTTCCTATGCAGATTTTCAGAAGATCGCTGGCCTGATGCCGTTCATCACCCATTTTTCATTTAATGGAAACGCTTGCGTTTTGATCGAGCTTGTCAATCTGTTCAGCGGGGAGATTTCCATTCGTCTGCGCAAAGGAGTCTGATTGGGCGGATCGGGCATAGCTCAAACATTTGTTTGCTTTTGCGGTGAAGCTGTGATATATTAAAATAAAAAATAATCGATCCTTGTGTATGAAAAAATCGAAAAGAAGGGGAAGGGGAGGGCTTTTTATGAAACCGCTCAGTCCGATGCGGCAGCGCATCCTGGAATTCGTCACCTGCTCCACTCGGGAGAACGGATATCCGCCCACCGTCCGTGAGATCTGCGAGGCGGTGAAACTGCGTTCCCCCTCCACCGTCCATTCCCATCTGAAGATCCTGCAGGAGAACGGGTATTTGGATAAAGACGGGCGCAAGACCCGCGCTCTCAGTGTTCCCGGAACACCTTCCTGGCAGAATGTGCCGGTATTGGGCACGGTCACAGCCGGCGTGCCGATTCTTGCGCAGGAGGACACAATGGGGTATGTAGCCTATGACGGCGCGGCCTCCGGTACGCTGTTCGGCCTGCACGTACGGGGCGACAGTATGGTGGGCGCGGCCATCCTGGACGGCGACACTGTGATTGTCCGGCAGCAGAGTACGGCCGACAGTGGGCAGATCGTTGTCGCCCTTTTAGGCGAAGAGGCAACCGTCAAGCGCCTGCACCGCGAAAACGGAGAAATATGGCTCATGCCGGAAAACCCCGCCTATGTGCCCATCGACGGCCGGGAATGCGTTATCCTCGGTGTCGTGGTGGGCCTGTGCCGGGAGCTGTGACCGCCGGCGGATTGTCCGGCGGCCTTGCTTCGTTGCGCGGCGTCGGGAAAATACATCAGGCCCAGCTTGCAAAGCTGGGCCTTGTCACATTGGAAGATCTGATCGGCTTCTTTCCCCGGGACTATGAAGACCGCCGGGAGGCAAAGCCGATCTTTCAGCTGATCGATGGCGAAACTACCTGCATCCGTGCCACGGTGGCAGTCGCCTCCTCGGGCGGACGGCTGCCTGGGGGGCGTCCGATGGTGCGTACCCGGGTGTTCGACACGACGGGAATGCTGAACATTACTTTTTTCAACAACCCCTATGTAAAAAACAAGCTGATCCCCGGAAAAGAATACGATTTCTGCGGCCGGGTAGAGGCACGCGGCGGCTATAAATCCATGGTAAATCCGGAATTTGAGCCTGCGGGGGGCAATAAAATTTCCGGTCGCATCCTGCCGGTCTATCGCCGGACGGAGGGCGTATCCCGCAATCTGCTGATGCAGCTTACACGTCAGGCTCTTGACGCTGCACGTGGGCATTATCTCGAGCCGCTGCCGCCTGCGCTGGTGGAAAAATACCGGCTCCCGCCGCCGGAATGGGCCTATGAGCACGTTCATTATCCCGAAACGCCGGAGGACATACATCAGGCCCGCCGCCGGTTGATTTTTGAAGAGCTGCTGAGTTTTTGCTGCGCGCTGCAGTTTTTACGTGCCGGAGAAGCGGGGGAGACGGGGCAGAGACTGTCGATTCACGACCCGGAGGAATTTTTTGCCGTGCTGCCTTTTTCGCCCACTGCCGCGCAGAAACGTGCGGTGGCAGAGGCATGGGCCGATATGTGTTCCGGTCGGCGGATGAACCGGCTGCTGCAGGGCGACGTGGGCAGCGGCAAAACGCTGGTAGCCGCCGCCTGCGCTTTTTTGGCAGCCCAAAATGGAAAGCAGACGGTCATCATGGCACCGACCGAATTGCTGGCAAACCAGCATGCACGGACGGTATGCGAACTCCTTTCCCCGCATGGCATCTCTGTCGGGCTGCTGACCGGCGGAATGACTGCCGCGGAAAAACGGAAGATCAAGGCTGGGGCCGCTGCGGGGGAACTTCAGGTGCTCTGCGGCACACACGCTCTTTTGCAGGAGGACGTCTCCCTGCCTACGGCGGCGCTGTTCGTCGTGGATGAGCAGCACCGGTTCGGCGTACGCCAGCGGGCGGCGCTGGGACAAAAAACCGCGGATGCACACCTGCTGGTTATGTCGGCCACGCCGATTCCCCGGACACTGACGCTGATCCTGTACGGTGATCTCGACATCTCCGTACTGGACGAACTGCCGCCCGGCCGTCAGCAGATTCTGACCTATGTGATTGGCGAGGAGAAACGCGCCCGGATGTATTCCTTCCTTGAAAAGCAGGCGCGCGAGGGCGGCCAGGCGTATATCGTCTGTCCCCGGATTGGCGACGACGGAGCGGAGAGCGGGAAAAAGGCGGCGCTGGACTATGCGGCGGAGCTGCAGAGAAAACTGCCGGCGCTGCGCATCGGATTACTTCACGGCCGGATGAAGGGCACGGAAAAAGAGAGGGTCATGGCCGCCTTTTCGGAGGGGATACTGGATGTGCTGGTCTCCACCACGGTGATCGAGGTGGGAGTGGACGTACCCAACGCCACACTAATGGTGGTGGAGGACGCCGACCTGTTCGGCCTGAGCCAGCTTCACCAGCTTCGGGGACGGGTGGGCCGCGGCAGCCGTCAAAGCTATTGCATCCTGATGAGCGAAGATCCGTCCGAGGCGGCGAAGCAGCGGCTTTCGACGCTGGCACGTACCTCCGATGGGTTTGAGATCGCACGGGCAGATCTTCAGCTTCGCGGGCCGGGCGATTTTTTCGGAGACCGCCAACATGGCCTGCCGGCATTCCATATCGCAGATTTGGCAGGGGATATGCGTGTGCTGCAGGCGGCTCAGGACGAGGCGAAAGACCTGCTGACCCGCGATCCACGGCTTGCCGCCTGCCCGCTGCTGCGGAAGCGGGTAGACGAGGTGATTGACAAAACACTGGAAAATGCATTAAACTGAGTGCAATACGATATGATAAATTAGCCTGCCCCTCGGTTTTAAAGTGTTCACACGTCGATTTTTCCGCATGGAGCGAAAGTGGAGGCGTTTATGATAACAGTATTTAATCGATGCACCCTTATGACTGATACCAAATCCGGACCGTTGGTGACCGCCGGCGATATTCTGCGGGCGGCGGGTATTTCGAGCGAAATGAGGAGCGTCCGCAATCACGGGCGGCTCGAAAGGGCCGGCGATGCCGCCGCACATGCCCGTTATAATCTGCCGGCGGGTATGGCGTCTGTGGACGTTGGATTTTCCTATTTTCTCTATGTCCGGCGGAAGGACTATGCCAGGGCAAAGACACTATTAAAAATATAAGGAGCGATCGTATGGAACTTACGCAGATGGTGGAACAGTTTAAGGCCCATCAGAAGAAGATGCACGCCTATTCCCACGCCATGGGTCTCCTGTATTACGATTCCGTTACCTCTATGCCCTCCGGCGCATCGGAAACATTGGGCGACACCTTGGGTGTCCTCAGCGAAGAGACCTATAAGCTGGAAGTTGACGAAGACTATAAGGTCCTGCTCCAGACGCTGTATGAACGGCGGGAGGAGCTGGACTATCAGACCCGGCGGGAGGCAGAGGAGCTTTACGAAAGCCAACAGAAAATTGAGAAGATACCGATGGCGGAATATGTTGCCTTCCAGGTTGATCAGAATGCGTCGCAGCACGCCTGGCACGAAGCCAAGGAAAAGAGCGACTATGCCGTCTTCAAGCCGTATCTGCAGAAGATGATCGATTTTATGTTTAAGTATGCGGAGTATATTAAACCCGGTCAGCCGGTATATGATACGCTGCTTAACGAGTATGAGCGGGGGCTGACCACCGCCGCCGCGGATCGGTATTTCGATACCGTCAAAGCGGCTATTGTGCCGCTGGTAGAAAAAATCCGGGCAAAAGGATGGCAGCCCCGGCATGATTTCCTTGCCCGGCCCTGCCCGATCCCGCAGCAGCGCGAGCTGTCCAAGTTTATCATGGGACTGATGACTATCGACCCTGCCCACTGCACCATTGGGGAGACAGAGCATCCGTTTACTACCGAATTTTCCAAAAATGATGTGCGGATTACCACCCATTATCATGAAGACATGATGGCCAGCAACCTGTTCAGCGTCGTTCATGAGGGCGGCCACGCCTTATATGAGCTGAATATCGGTGACGAACTGCTCCATTCTTCGCTGGCACACGGAACCAGCATGGGCGTGCACGAAAGCCAATCCCGGTTCTGGGAAAATATCATCGGCCGCAGTCTTCCGTTTTGTCGGCTGATCTTTCCGAAGGTGCAGAAACTCTTCCCGCAGCAGATGGCTGATGTTTCCGACGAAGAGTTTTTTGAGGCGGTCAATATGGCACAGCCGTCGCTTATCCGTACAGAGGCTGACGAGCTGACCTATTCCCTGCATATTCTCATACGCTATGAACTGGAAAAGCGGATCTTTGCCCGGGAACTGACGGCGGATAATCTGCCGGAGGCCTGGAATGGGTTGTATAAGCAGTACCTGGGTGTCGATGTACCCTGTGCCCGGGAGGGGATTCTGCAAGATTCCCACTGGAGCGCCGGCAGCTTCGGTTATTTCCCAAGCTATAGCATCGGCAGCGCCTATGCCTGCCAAATCCTCAAATCTATGGAGCGCGACCTGCCGGTTTATAATCTGGTTGGAAAGGGCGAATTCAGGCCGATCGTCCTATGGCTGACGGAGCGTATTTACCGGTACGGATCGCTCATCACCCCGCCGGAAGTGCTGCAGAATTGCTGCAGCGCGGCCTTTGATCCAAAATTTTATACGGAATACCTGACCCGGAAATTCACAGAGCTGTATCATTTGTAAGGAGGCACCCAAATGGAAAACAAGGATGTCGGCGCGCCCGAAGCGCCGGAAAATGTATCCGCCGAGCCCGAACAGGAGCAGCAAGCGCCGCAGAAGCCCCAACCACCCATGCCGCCGGAGGATCCTACGCTCCGTTCACAGGAGGCATATCAGAAGCTCACCATGCTGGGCGTTACGGCATTCTTTATTGTGGTGCTGATCTATAATCTTTTTGCCAAGCAGACGCAGTACGATCTGTATGCGGTTGGACTCGGGTATGTGGCGGTGGAAAGCATGCTTCGCTATAAGCTGTTTGATGAAAAGAAAAAGCTGCCCGTTTCCGTCCTTGCCATGATTGGCGCGCTGCTCAGTCTGGCTGTGCACATCTCGCTGACCTTTCATAAATAAGGATGGCACCTATGCACTATATACAGAATGACTACCCCGGCGCCGCTTACCCCGGCCCCGGCGATCCGGCGGGTACCATAGCCTCCAGCGGCTGCGGCCTCTGCTGCTGCAGCATAGTAGTGGAGATGCTGACGGGCGAGTCGTTCCCGCCGACGGAAACGGCGGCGCTGGCATTTGCCTGCGGCGCCCGTGATGAGACCGGCACGGAGATCAGCGTGCTTGCACCGGCCGTCTGCAAGAAATTTGACCTCTTTTACGCTCTGACCAATGACTGCGGCCGGGTTCTGCAATTTCTGCAGGAGGGACGCGGAATGGCCGTCGCCAACGTGGGCGGCGATCGCGAGGGTTATGCCGGCGTTTTTTCGGAAGACGGGCATTTCATCGTGCTGGCCGCCGCCCGGGGACGGGAGATCACTGTGCTCGACCCATGGCGTGAGGAGGGACGGTTTGACCGGCCCGGCCGCCGGGACAAGGTGCGCGTGGAAGGCACGACCTTTTTTACCGATGTGGCGGTGATCGCCCGTGAATGCGATAACCGCACGCCGGCGTATACGCTGATCTGGAAATAGGTATGGCGAGTGCTATAGATCATCCGCTGCATGAATTTCTCTCTTCGATTTTTTGCATCAGGAGACGGATGCTTGCCGTCTCCTGATTTTTGTTAAAATTTTCTGGGCATAATTCCGAAAAACAGGTTGACAAACCGTCAGCCCGATGATATTCTATAAAAGCGCCTGAAAGGGCGTAATATGCCTGTTTGCGCAAGACAGGCGGCGATGAAGCTGAAGATTGCCGCAAATGCGGGGAACTTCGGCGGAGTAAGTCCGACAATCGGGCGGCAGAATTTAATAACGCTTTGCGTCCCTGGAATACTGCGGAACTGCCGGCATATGCCGGAAAGCCCGGTGGGAACCAACAAAGTGTCATTGGTGCCGGACTGATGTTTGTATCGCCGGTTTCATTTATGCCCAAACTGAGATACACACGGAGGCGTGGCAAGATTTCCGCCGTACAATGTCCATTGCGCGATAACATTGTATGAAAACAGGAGGAACCACCATGGCAGACATGCAGACAATGCGTATCCGTCTCAAGGCCTACGATCATCAGCTGATCGACCAGAGCGCCGAGAAGATCGTTGAGACCGCCAAGCGTACGGGCGCCGAAGTTTCCGGCCCGATTCCGCTGCCCACCGACAAGAAGATTGTGACGATCCTGCGCGCTGTCCATAAATATAAGGACAGCCGTGAGCAGTTTGAGCGCCGTACGCACAAGCGCCTGATCGACATCAAGAATCCGTCGCAGAAGACCGTTGAGGCCCTGATGAACCTGGACCTGCCGGCCGGCGTCGAGATTGAGATCAAGCTGTAAAACCTGTAACCCCGCACGGAGGGCATGCTCTCCGGTTAACATTTATCAACGTCCGGCCCGGTCCGAAGGGGCATGGGCAGGTTATGTTGAGAAGTGAAGGCGAAGCGCCGTTACCGCTTCGTACTGCTGACCAACCACTAACTGCAAGGAGGAAAAAACGTGCAGAAAGCAATCATCGGGAAAAAAGTCGGCATGACGCAGATCTTTGATGAAAACGGGAAAGTCATCCCGGTCACAGTCATTGAGGCCGGCCCCTGCACCGTCGTGCAGAAGAAAACTGCGGAAAAAGACGGTTACTGTTCCGTCCAGCTCGGCTATCAGGAGCTTGCCGAGAAGCAGCAGAACAAGCCCACAAAGGGCCATTTTGCCAAGGCGGGCATGACCGCGAAGAAATACCTTAAGGAGTTCCGGCTCGAGGGCGCCGCCGACATGAACGTGGGCGACGTGGTGCTGGCGGACGTATTTGCCGCTGGTGACAAGATCGATGTTGTGGGCATCACCAAAGGCAAGGGGTATGCCGGCGTTGTCAAGCGCTGGAACCACCATTCCCAGCAGCACAGCCACGGCGTCGGCCCTGTGCACCGCAGCGTGGGCTCCACGGGCGCCAACACTGACCCGTCCCGCGTGATGCCGGGCCTCAAGATGGCCGGACATCTGGGCTGCGAGCAGGTCACCATCCAGAACCTTGAGGTCGTCAAGGTGGATGCCGATGCCAATATGATCGCCATCCGCGGCGCCGTCCCCGGCCCCAAGGGCGGCATCGTGTTCATCAAGAACACGGTCAAGAACGCCTGAGAGGAGGAGACGAAACAATGGCTAAACTGAATGTTTACGATATGACCGGTAAGGTCGTGGGCGAGGTCGAACTCAGCGACAGCGTATTCGGTATCGAGCCCAACGAGAAGGTCATGCACGCGGACGTTAAGTCCTACCTGGCGCGTCAGCGTCAGGGCACCCAGAGCACGCTGACCCGTGCGGAAGTCTCCGGCGGCGGCAAAAAGCCGTGGCGCCAGAAAGGCTCCGGCCGCGCCCGTCAGGGCAGTACCCGCGCGCCCCACTGGACCCACGGCGGTATCGCCTTTGGCCCCAAGCCGCGTGATTTCGGCTACAGCATCAACCGCAAGGTCAAGAAGCTGGCCCTCATCAGCGCACTGAGCACCAAGGCCCGCGCCGGTGAACTGATCATTGTTGAAAACCTGAAGATGGACGAGATCAAGACCAAGGCCATGTGCTCCTTCCTTTCCGCCGTCGGCGCCGAGGGGGAGAAGGCTCTGGTCGTCACGCCCGAAGTCCGGAAAAACGTGGTGCTGTCCGCCCGCAATATTCAGGGCGTCAAGACCACCATCTCTTCGATCCTCTGCGTTTACGACATCCTGCACGCCGACAAGTTCATCGTGGACAAGGAAGCGGCGCTGAAGATCCAGGAGGTGTACGCAAAATGAAAAGTCCCTATGACATCGTGCTGCGTCCGGTTATCACCGAGCAGTCCATGGAAGCCATCGCCGACAAAAAGTATGTTTTCGAAGTCGCGCGGGATGCCAATAAGGTAGAAATCCGTCGCGCCGTCGAGCAGATTTTTGGCGTCAAGGTCATGAGCGTCAATACCCTGAACGTCCCCGGCAAGACCAAGCGTGGACGTACCGGCGCCGTCGGCAAGACCGCGGCCCGGAAAAAGGCGGTCATCCGTCTGACCCCGGAATCGAAGACCATCGAAGTCTTCGAGGGTATGGTCTGATAAAAGAGGCCTGACCCCGGATCGGACGAGAGGCGGATATCCCGCCTTTCGGACCGCGCGGCGCAAAGCCGCCGAAGGTATGCCCTGTTTTTCAGGGCGCAAAACGAAATTACAGATTTAGGAGTGAACTCGTATGGCCATTAAGAGCTTCCAGCCTACGACTCCTTCCCGCCGGCACATGACTGTGACCGATTACCGGGAACTGAGCAAGGTAAAGCCCGAGAAAAGCCTGCTGGAAAAGCTGAAAAAGACTTCCGGCCGCAACAGTTACGGCCGTATCACCGTTCGCCATCAGGGCGGCGGGAACAAGCAGAAATACCGTGTCATTGATTTCAAGCGCGAGAAGATCGACATGCCGGCCACCGTGGTAACGCTGGAATACGATCCGAACCGTACCGCGCATATTGCTCTTCTGCGCTATGAAGACGGCGAAAAGCGGTATATTCTGGCCCCCTACGGCCTCAGCGTGGGCGACAAAGTCGTCTCCGGTGAGGGCGCAGATATTAAGCCGGGCAACTGCCTGCCGATCAAGAACATTCCCCTGGGCACCACGATCCATAATATCGAGCTGTATCCGGGCCGCGGCGGCCAGCTGGTCCGTTCCGCAGGGGTTGCCGCTCAGCTGATGGCCAAGGAAGGCGAGGCCGCGCAGGTGCGCATGCCCTCCGGCGAAGTGCGGTATATCAAGATGAACTGCCGCGCCACAATCGGACAGGTCGGCAACATTGACTGTGAGAATCAGAACCGCGGCAAGGCCGGCAAGACCCGTCATCTGGGCATCCGCCCGACGGTCCGCGGCTCGGTCATGAACCCGGTGGACCACCCGCACGGCGGCGGCGAGGGAAAATCGCCTGTCGGCCGTCCCGGCCCTGTGACTCCGTGGGGCAAGCCCACACTGGGTTACAAGACCCGCAAGAAGAATCACCGTACCGACAAGCAAATCGTGAAACGCCGCAACGGCAAATAAAGAAAGGAGACACAAATAAATGGGCAGAAGCGTTAAGAAGGGCCCCTTTGTGGCTCCCGAGCTGCTGAAGAGGGTCAACCAGCTCAACGAGTCTGGTGAAAAGAAAGTGCTCAAGACCTGGTCGAGAGCCTCCACGATCTTCCCGGAGTTCGTGGGCCATACCATCGCCGTCCATGACGGGCGTAAGCACGTCCCGGTCTATATCACGGAGGACATGGTAGGGCATAAACTCGGCGAATTCGCGCCGACCCGTACGTTCCGCGGCCATTCCGGAAATAAAGCCGCGGTGGCGAAGTAAGGGGGCATGGATATGGAAGCGAAAGCGTCGGTCAAATATATCCGCATTTCTCCCCGTAAGGCGCAGATCGTCTGCGACCTGATCCGAGGGAAAAATGCCGCACAGGCGGTTGCCATTTTGGTCAACACCCGTAAATCCTCCTCTGAGCCGCTGCTCAAGCTGCTTAAGAGCTGCATCGCCAACGCGGAAAACAATTTTGAGATGAACCCTGAAAAGCTGTACGTCTCCAAAGTGTTTGTCAGCCCCGGCCCCATCCTGAAGCGGATGATGCCGCGTGCCCGCGGCGGAGCGGCCCGTATCAATAAGAGAACCTGCCATATCAGCCTGGTTCTCGCCGAGAAAGAATAAGGCAGGAGGAGAACTATGGGTCAGAAAGTGAATCCCCACGGTCTGCGCGTGGGCGTCATCAACGGCTGGGACTCCCGCTGGTTCGCCCGCGACGAGAAGGTCGGAGACCTGCTCGTTGAAGACCATAAGATCCGCGAATATCTGAAAGAGTCGCTGTATCAGGCGGGTATCCCGAAGATTGAAATTGAGCGGGATAGCGCCAAGGTCCGGATCTTTATCCATTGCGCCCGCCCCGGCATGATTGTCGGCAAGGGCGGCACCGAGATCGAGAAGCTGCAGGAGACCGTCTCCAAGATGATTGGCAAGCCGGTCGCCATCTCCATCGTTGAAGTGCGCAGCCCCGATCTGAATGCTCAGCTGGTGGCTGAGAACATCGCAGCCCAGCTGGAAAAGCGTATCAGCTACCGCCGCGCGATGAAGCAGGCGATGCAGCGTGCCATGAAGCTGGGTGCCAAAGGCATCAAAACCAACGTTTCCGGCCGTCTGGGCGGCGCGGAGATCGCCCGTACGGATCATTATCACGAGGGAACGATCCCGCTGCAGACCCTGCGTGCCGACATCGACTATGGCTTTGCCGAGGCCAAGACCACTTATGGACGCATCGGCGTCAAGGTCTGGCTGTACAAGGGCGAAGTTCTGACCGGCGGCCCGCGTACCACTGAAGTCGAGGCTCCGCGCCGTGACCGCCGTGACCGCCGTGACCGCCGTGACGGCGATCGTGGCAACGAGCGTAGTGGCGATCGCGGTAACGATCGTGGCGGCGATCGCGGTGGTTTCCGCCGCGGCGGACGTCCGGGTGACCGCAAGCCGCAGTTCTCTGCCGGTCCGCGTGGCCCGCAGGGGCGCCCCTATCAGCATCCGCAGCCCGCAGCCGCGGAGGCTCCCAAGAAGGAAGGAGGAGCTGAGTAACCATGTTAATGCCCAAAAGAGTCAAATACCGCCGTGTCCAGCGCGGCCGCATGAAGGGTAAGGCAACCCGCGGCAATGTGGTTTCCAACGGCGAGTATGGCCTGATGGCCACTGAGCCCTCCTGGATCACCAGCCAGCAGATCGAAGCAGCCCGTGTCGCCATGACCCGTTATACCAAGCGTGGCGGCCAGGTCTGGATCAAGATTTTCCCCGACAAGCCCGTGACTGAAAAGCCGGCCGAAACCCGCATGGGTTCCGGTAAAGGTTCCCCCGAGTATTGGGTGGCGGTCGTCAAACCCGGCCGCGTTCTCTTTGAGATCGCCGGTGTGCCGGAAGATGCTGCCCGCGAGGCTATGCGTCTGGCCAGCTATAAGCTGCCCTGCAAGTCAAAATTTGTCAAACGCGAAGTACCCGTGGAAGGCGGTGAGGCATGATGAAGAGCAAGGAAGTCCGTGACCTTTCCAGCGAACAGCTTACCGCGAAGCTCGGCGAGCTGAAAAAGGACCTGTTTAATCTGCGCCTTCAGCACGCCACCAACCAGCTGGAAAACCCGATGAAGATCGGCGAAGTCAAGCGCGACATTGCCAGAGTCAAAACCGTGCTCCGCGAGCGCCAGCCCGCGGCCAAGTCTTGAGCGTGAAGGAGGAAACACAATATGAGTGAGAGAGCTTTCCGCAAGACGAGGATTGGCATGGTCGTCTCTGACAAGATGGACAAGACCATTGTGATTGCCATCGAGAAGCGCGTCCAGCATCCCCTGTATAAGAAGATCGTGAAAAACACCTATAAACTGAAAGCCCACGATGAGAACAACGAGTGCCATATCGGCGACCGCGTCCGCGTGATGGAAACGCGTCCGCTTTCCCGCGATAAGAGATGGCGTCTGGTCGAGATCATCGAAAAGGCCAAATAAGGAGGGTTTGCCGTGGTACAACAGGAAACATTCCTTCGCGTCGCCGATAACACCGGCGCGAAAGAGCTGAAGTGCATCCGTGTTCTCGGCGGCTCGACCCGCAGATACGGAAACATCGGCGACGTGATCGTCGCCTCCGTCCGCAAGGCCGCACCTGGCGGCCAGGTCAAGAAGGGCGACGTTGTCAAGGCCGTGATCGTGCGCACCCGCAAGGGTCTGCGCCGCGGCGATGGCAGCTATGTTCGGTTTGACGAAAATGCGGCTGTTATCATTAAGGAAGACAAGACCCCGAAGGGCACCCGCATCTTTGGACCGGTGGCCCGCGAGCTGCGTGAGAAGGATTACATGAAAATCCTCTCCCTGGCTCCCGAAGTGCTGTAAGGAGGGACGCTGCTGATGAATACTTTGCATGTCAAACGCGGCGATACCGTCGTGGTTCTGTCCGGCAAGGACAAGGGAAAGCGGGGCAAGGTTTTGTCCGCTTCGCCCAAGAAGGGCACCGTTATTGTTGAGGGGATCGCCGTTCTGGCCCATCATACGAAGCCCCGCAAGCAGGGCGATAGCGGCGGCATCGTCAATAAGGAGACCCCGATCCGCGCCAGCAAGGTCATGCGCGTCTGCCTGAAATGCGGCCAGCCCACCCGGGTTGCCCACAAAATCGGCGCAGATGGCAAGAAGATCGCCGTATGCAAAAAATGCGGCGCGACGCTGTGAGACGGGAGGAGGAACAGGAAATGGCAACTGAAAAGAAGGCCGCGAAGGCAGAGAATACCGCCCCGGAGGCCGACAAGACCTATACTCCCCGCCTGAAGACCCGCTACAAGGACGAGATTGCGCCGGCGCTGATGAAGAAGTTCGAATACAAGAGCGTCATGCAGATCCCGAAGTTGGAAAAGATCGTCGTCAACGTCGGCTGCGGCGAAGCCCGCGATAACGCAAAGGTGTTGGATGCCGTTGTCTCCGACCTTACCAAGATCACGGGCCAGAAACCCGTGGTTACCAAGGCCCGGAAGAGCGTCGCGAACTTTAAGCTCCGCGAAGGCATGAATATCGGCGCGAAGGTCACCCTGCGCGGAGACCGGATGTGGGAGTTTTTGGACCGGCTGTTCAACATCGCGCTGCCCCGTGTGCGCGATTTCCGTGGCATTAAGCCTAACGCCTTTGATGGCCGCGGCAACTATGCTTTGGGCCTGAAGGAGCAGCTGATCTTCCCCGAGATTGACTATGACAAGATCGACACGATCCGCGGTATGGATGTGGTCTTCACTACCACAGCCCAGACCGATGAAGAAGGCCGCGAACTGCTGACCCTGCTGGGCGCGCCGTTTGCGAGATAAGGGGGAGAATGAAAAATGGCTAAAACATCGATGGTTCTGAAGCAGCAGCGCGGCGGCAAGTTCTCCACCCGCAACTACAACCGTTGCAAGATCTGCGGCCGGCCGCACGCGTATCTGCGTGATTTCGGCGTTTGCCGTATCTGCTTCCGCGAGTTGGCCTATAAGGGCCAGATCCCGGGCGTGCGCAAAGCCAGCTGGTAAAGCACTTCACACATTTACGCGTTCCCAACCGCCGTGCATGTAGCGGCGTGCGGGAAGAGGGCGCCGGCTCAGCCTTCGCCCTGCGTAACGTACCCCCGCGGCATATGCCGCAAGAATAGTGGAGAGGGCCGCGGCCTTCCTGTCCGCCGGCATCCCGCCAAATCGGAAGCTTCCGACGGGCGGTATCCCGAGGGAACAGCGCTGCAATATATGCCGCTCTCTAACTTCTGTAAGGAGGAAACACACGATGCAGATCACCGATCCTATCGCGGATATGCTGACTCGTATCCGCAACGCCGGCTCCGCCCGGCACGTCACCGTGGACGTTCCCGCCTCCAACGTCAAGAAGGCCATTGCCCAGATCCTGGTGGATGAGGGCTATATCAAGGCTTTTGACGTCAATGGCGAAGGCGCCCAGGGTACCATTAAGATTACGCTTAAGTACACCGCGAACAAAGAGAAAGCCATCACCGGCCTTCGCCGCGTCAGTAAGCCCGGCCTGCGTGTTTACGCTGGCGCCGACGAACTGCCCCGCGTATTGAAGGGTCTGGGCGTGGCTATTATCTCCACGTCTCGGGGTATTATGACCGACAAGAAGGCTCGCGAGCTCCATGTGGGCGGCGAGGTCCTTGCGTTCGTCTGGTAAGGGAGGTAGACAGGTATGTCCAGAATTGGAAGAATGCCGGTCGTGATTCCTGCCGGCGTAACAGTGACGGTCGGCGGCGGCAATGTCGTAACCGTCAAGGGACCCAAGGGTGAGTTGACCCAGCCCATGCACCCTGATATGAAGATTGAGATTGAAGGCGCAGAAGTTCTGGTTAAGCGCAGCAGCGAAGATAAACTGCACCGCTCTCTTCATGGCCTGACTCGCAGTCTGATCCACAATATGGTGGTCGGCGTGACAGAGGGCTATAAGAAGGAGCTGGAGATCCAGGGCGTCGGTTACCGCTGCTCCAAGGATGGGAAAACCCTCACCATGCTGCTTGGGTATTCTCATCCCGTCCTAGTTTCGGAGGTTCCCGGCATCACGATTGATTGCCCGGCTCCGAACAAGATCGTCATCTCCGGTATCGACAAACAGGCCGTCGGTCAGTTTGCCGCGGAGGTTCGCGAAAAGAGACCGCCTGAGCCGTATAAGGGCAAAGGCGTCCGCTATGCCGGTGAGCAGGTCCGTCGCAAAGAGGGCAAGACCGGCGGTAAGAAGAAATAAGGGAGGTGCGCATTTATGGTTAAGAAGTTTAATACCAACGCTCAGCGTCTCAAGAGACACAAAAGAGTGCGCGCCCACCTGTCCGGCACGGCCCAGCGGCCGCGGCTTGACGTGTTCCGCAGCGCACAGAACATTTATGCCCAGGTTATTGACGACGTTTCCGGCACGACACTTTGTGCCGCCGGCAGCAATGAGAAAGATTTCGGTGTTTACGGCGGCAACTGTGATGCTGCCAAGAAGGTCGGAACGCTCATCGCCGAGCGCGCCAAGGCGAAGGGCATCGAAGAAGTGGTCTTTGACCGCGGCGGCTATCTCTACCATGGCCGCGTGAAGGCTTTGGCAGACGCCGCCCGCGAAGGCGGACTGAAGTTTTAAGGGAGGACGAAGGATATGGCTAAATTGATTGACGCCAGCGCCCTTGAGCTGAAGGAGAAGGTCGTTGCCCTCAACCGCGTCAGTAAGACGGTAAAAGGCGGACGCATCTTCAAGTTCTCTGCTCTGGTGGTCGTCGGCGACGGAAACGGGACCGTTGGGTTCGGTCTCGGCAAATCCTCCGAAGTCCCGGACGCGATCCGTAAGGGGATTGAAGATGCCAAGAAGAATCTGGTGCATATTTCTCTGAAGGGCACCACGATTCCCCATGAAGTGCTTGGTAAGTTTGGCGCCGGCCTCGTGCTGCTGAAACCGGCAGCCCCCGGTACCGGCGTGATCGCTGGCGGCGCGGTTCGTGCCGTGGTGGAAGCCGCGGGCATCCATGACATCCGTACCAAGTGCCTGCGTTCCAATAACCCCCAGAATGTGGTCACTGCTACCATGGAGGGCCTCAAATCCCTCCGCGACGTGCACCAGGTTGCGCTTGTCCGCGGCAAGTCCGTGGAAGAGCTGTAAGGAGGGGCCGTCATGAAAAGTTATAAGATCACATTAAAGAAGAGCCTGAACGGCCGCTTTAAAAAGCATATCGCCACCGCGCATTCCCTGGGCCTCAAGAAGGTCGGCGACATGACCGTCCAGCCCGACAACGAGCAGACCCGCGGCAAGATCAGCCAGATTGCGTACTTGATCTGTGCCGAAGAAACCAAGTAAGGAGGGCACCGGATATGAAATTGCATGAATTACAGCCGGCCCCCGGAAGCACGACGGTCG
Source organism: Clostridiaceae bacterium (assembly GCA_034933145.1). Classification (GTDB taxonomy): domain Bacteria; phylum Bacillota; class Clostridia; order Oscillospirales; family Butyricicoccaceae; genus UBA4644. The sequence goes on along the minus strand of JAYFOA010000026.1, from coordinate 29,505 downwards.
GAAAGCGCAAGGGCCGTGGACTCGGATCCGGCAACGGCAAGACCGGCGGCCGCGGCCATAAGGGCCAGTGGGCCCGTTCCGGCGGCGGCGTCCGTCCCGGCTTTGAAGGCGGCCAGATGCCGATGGTGCGTCGTTTGCCCAAGCGCGGCTTCCACAACATTTTTGCCAAGAGCTATGATGCGCTGAATGTCTCCGCCCTCAATGCTTTCGAAGATGGCGCCGAGGTCACGTTGGAGACTCTGGCCGAAAAGGGCCTGGTAAATGGAAAGCTGGACGGCGTCCGGATCCTCGGCCGTGGAGAGCTTACAAAGAAATTGAGCGTTAAGGCGGCGGGCATTACTGCCTCCGCAAAGGAAAAGATCGAAGCCGCGGGAGGAAAGGCGGAGGTGCTCTGATATGATTGAGACAATCCGCAACGCATGGAAGATACCGGATTTACGCAAAAAGCTTACCTTTGTGTTGTTCGCGATCGTCGTCTATCGCTTTGCCTACGCAATTTATGTTCCCTATGTGGATACCGCTACCTGGGCTGCACTGTTCCAGGCGCAGTACAGCGGAAACTTGCTCGGCTATTTCAACACGCTGTCCGGCGGCGGTATTCAGACCGCGTCGATTCTGGCGCTGAGCATCTATCCGTATATCAACAGCTCCATCATCATGCAGCTGCTGCAGGTAGCCATTCCCTCCCTTGAGCGGTTGGCAAAGGATGGCGGTGAGGCCGGCAAGAAAAAGCTGGCGCACTACACCCGTTATCTGACACTGGCGCTGGCCATCATCATGGGCGCTGCCTATTACATGATGCTGAAGAGCAATAGCGGCATCCTGACGCAGACCGACTGGTGGAGCGCGGTCGTCATTGTTCTCACTTTTGTCGCGGGCGGTATGTTTGTCATGTGGCTTGGCGACCAGATCACCGATAAGGGCATCGGCAACGGTATTTCAATTATCCTGTTCGTAAGTATCGTCAGCCGCGGCTATCGCGCAGTCTCTTCCATCGTCAACGGCTTCAAAACCACGGTTGACACCGAGGGGAACACGGTTCCGCCCACGATGACCTGGTGGGGGGTTCTGATTATTCTGGTGCTGTGCATCGGTATTATCGGTTTTATCGTCTATATCACCGAAGCGGAACGCCGTATCCCGGTTCAGTACGCCAAGCGCGTCGTGGGCCGCAAGCAGTATGGCGGTCAGAGCAGCAATTTGCCGATGAAGGTCAACATGTCCGGCGTTATGCCGATCATCTTCGCTTCGACCATCTGCACTGTTCCGGCGACGATCGTCGGATTTACCAGCCCGGCGGAGGGAACCTTCTGGTATAAGTTTACCAACAATTGGTTTGCCCAGCATTCGCCGGCCTATATTCTCATCTATGTCCTGTTGATTTTTGGATTTGCCTATTTCTACGCGGCCATTCAGTTCAACCCCATCGAGGTGGCCAACAATATGCGTAAGAACGGCGGGTTCATCCCCGGCTTCCGTCCCGGCAAACCCACCTCTGATTTCATCGCGAAGGTGCTTAGCAAAATCACGATGATGGGTGCGATTTTCCTGGCGATCATCGCCGGCCTGCCGCTGGTAATGAGCAACATCAAGGGCCTTGGCGGCCTCGCCATCGGCGGCACCTCTGTGCTGATCATCGTCGGCGTCGCGTTGGAGACCGTCCGTGCCATTGAGGCACAGATGCTGATGCGCCATTACAAAGGGTTCCTCGAATAAGAAGGCATTCCATGATATTGATCTTACTGGGTGCGCCCGGAGCGGGCAAAGGCACACAGGCGGATTACCTGAAAGACGTGCTGAAGGTCCCCGTGATCTCCACGGGGAACCTTCTGCGCGGCGCCATCGCCCAAGGAAACGAACTGGGAGACGCGGCGAAGCATTATATGGATAAGGGGCAGCTGGTACCAGACGACATCATCGTCGACCTGGTTCTGCAGGAGCTTCGGTCCGATGAATGCGAAAAAGGTGCGATCCTGGACGGATTCCCCAGGACGGTAGCTCAGGCAGAGGCGCTGGACAGCCACATGCATGTGGATGTTGCGCTTTCCATCGAAGTGCCGGACGAGCACATTGTTTCCCGCATGGCAGGGCGTCGTACCTGCCCGAAATGTCAAAGCACATATCATATTATCAATCATCCGCCCAGGGTGGAAGGAATCTGTGATAAATGCGGAACGCGTCTGGAGATCCGGAAGGATGACGCGCCTGATATTGTCCGGCAGCGCCTTGTCACCTATCATAACCAGACCGAGCCTGTCAAGCATTATTATGCGGCACAGGGAAATCTGATTTGCATGGACGGGGTCGGGAGCGTCCCGGAGACCCGGCAACGGGCCCTGCGGGCATTGGAGGGTTGGATATGATCAAAATCAAATCAGCACATGAGATTAAACTCATGGCAGAGGCGGGGCAGATCGCCGAATTGGCCCGGAGGGCCTGCGGTGAACTGGTCGCGCCGGGGATCACCACACGCGAGCTGGACGAGGCGGCCCGAAAGGTCATTGAAGGCTACGGCGCAAAACCGTCCTTCCTGGGCTATTCCGGGTTTCCCGCTTCCCTCTGCTGTTCCGTGAACGATCAAGTTATTCACGGCATTCCAGGCAGCAGGAAGATCAAGGAAGGGGACATCGTCAAGATTGACGTGGGTGCGCTTTACCGAGGCTACCATGGCGACTGCGCGGCTACCTATGCTGCAGGCGCTATTCCGGAAAGTACGGCAAAGCTCATTGAGGTGACCCGGCAGAGCTTCTATGAGGGTATCAAATTTGCCCGCGAGGGCTACAGAATTTCCGATATTTCGCACGCCATTCAGCAGTATAATGAAAAGTATGGCTTTTCGGTGGTGCGCGATTATGTAGGACACGGCGTTGGCAGCGAGCTGCATGAAGCGCCGGAGGTACCGAACTACGGTGCTCCCGGCCGCGGGCCGCGACTGGTCGCCGGTATGACCCTTGCCATCGAACCGATGGTAAACGCGGGCGCCTTTGGAATCAAGCGCCTTCCGGATGGCTGGACGGTGCTGACCGTGGACGGGAGCCTTTCGGCTCACTACGAAAACACCGTTCTTATTACCCAGGGCGAACCAATCATCCTGACAGCCGATAAAGACGGCAGACACGCGTAAACGGGGAGGTATTCGTTTGCCAAAAGAAGACATGATCGAGGTCGAAGGTACCGTTATAGAGGCGCTGCCCAATGCAATGTTCCAGGTCGAGATTGCCGGAGGGCATAAGGTCCTGGCACACATTTCCGGAAAGCTGCGCATGAATTTCATTAAGGTCCTGCCCGGCGACCGGGTGACGCTCCAGATGTCACCTTATGACCTCACCCGAGGCAGGATTACTTGGCGCTCTAAATAAGCGCCGACGCAGAAAGCAAGGAGGAACGAACATGAAAGTCAAACCGTCCGTGAAGCCCATCTGCGAAAAGTGCAAGATCATCCGCAGAAAGGGCCGCGTCATGGTCATCTGCGAGAACCCCAAGCACAAGCAGAGACAGGGCTAAAGAAACAGGAGGTAGTGTAAATGGCACGTATTGCCGGTGTTGACCTGCCCCGCGAGAAGCGCGTGGAGATTGGCCTGACCTACATTTTCGGGATCGGCCGCAAGCTCAGCAATGACATTCTCAAAAAAACCGGAATTAATCCGGATACCCGCGTCAAGGATCTGACCGAAGACGAAGCCGCCCGCCTGCGCGAAGCGATCGAGCACGAATATGTGGTCGAGGGTGATTTGCGCCGCGATGTGGCACTCAACATCAAGCGTCTGGTGGAAATCGGTTCTTATCGCGGCACCCGTCACCGCAAGGGCCTGCCCGTGCGTGGTCAGCGCTCGAAGACCAATGCCCGCACCCGCAAAGGTCCGAAAAAGACCATTGCTAATAAGAAGAAGTAAGGAGGGACGAAGACTATGGCTGGTAAAACGCAACCGAAAAAGGCCGCCGTACGCACCAAGCGCCGCGAGCGCAAGAACATCGAAAAGGGCCAGGTGCATATCCGTTCGTCCTTTAACAACACCATGGTGACCATCACCGACCTGAAGGGCAACGCCATCTCCTGGGCGTCTTCCGGCGGGCTGGGATTCAGAGGCAGCAAAAAGTCCACGCCCTTTGCGGCGCAGACCGCGGCAGAGACCGCGGCGAAGGCTGCGATGGAGCATGGACTCAAGACCGTTGAGGTCTATGTTCGCGGCCCCGGATCGGGACGCGAGGCGGCGATCCGTGCGCTGCAGGCTGCCGGGCTGGAGGTCGTCATGATCAAGGACGTCACCCCCATTCCGCATAATGGCTGCCGTCCGCCCAAAAGAAGAAGAGTCTGACAGGAGGATAAGGGAATATGGCAAGATATACGGAAGCGGTCTGCCGCATCTGCCGCCGCGAGGGCGACAAGCTGTTCCTCAAGGGCGACCGTTGCTATACCGACAAATGCGCTATTGCGCGCCGCAGCTATGCTCCTGGCCAGCATGGTCAGGGCCGCCGGAAACTGTCCGAGTACGGCACGCAGCTGCGTGAAAAGCAGAAGGCAAAACGTTATTACGGCTTGCTGGAAAAGCAATTCTATCATTATTTTGAGCTGGCCACCAAAATGCCCGGCGTCACCGGCGACAACCTGTTGAAGGTGCTGGAAAGCCGCCTGGACAATGTGGTCTATCGCGCCGGCTTCGCTATGAGCCGTCCGGAGGCCCGCCAGCTGGTGTCCCACGCTCACTTTACCGTCAATGGGAAAAAGGTCAACATCCCCTCTTATCTGTGCAAGCCGGGCGATGTGATCGCGGTTCGCGAGAAGAGCATGGGCTCTGACAAACTGAAGACCGTGCTGGAAGCCAACGCTTCCCGCCCCGCCCTCAACTGGCTCAGCGTCGACAAGAACAAAGGCCAGGCCACGATCGTAAATCTGCCGGAGCGCAACGAGGTCGACCTGCAGGTCGAGGAGCACCTCATCGTCGAGCTGTACTCCAAGTAATCCTCGGTCGTGCCCTGCCCCGACAGTGAACAACACATAGGAGGGTAACGAATGATCGAAATTGAGAAGCCGCGTATTGAATGTGTCGAAGCTCTTGAAAACGGATCTTACGGCAAATTTGTCGTTAAGCCTTTAGAGCGCGGATATGGAACTACCCTCGGTAACTCTCTGCGCCGCATTCTTCTTTCTTCCCTGCCCGGAACGGCTGTCACCGCGATCAAGATCGACGGCGTACAGCATGAGTTTTCCACGATTTCCGGCGTCAAGGAGGATGTGACCGAGATTGTCCTCAATGTCAAGGCCATCGTTGCGAAGCTGCACAGCCAGGGCGAAAAAATCGTCACTATCGAGGCCTCCGGCGCGGGTGAAGTCACCGCCGGTGATATTCGCTGCGACAGCGACATTGAGATTCTGAATCCGGAGCTGCATTTGGTCACGCTGATGGAGGACGCCCACTTCAATATGGAGCTGGTGTTTAATCACGGCCGTGGCTATGTGCCCAGCGAGCGCAACAAACCGGCGCAGCCCATTATTGGATTGATCCCCGTGGACTCCATTTATACACCTGTCTATAAGGTGAACTATACTGTGGAGAATACCCGCGTCGGGAACATGACCGATTTTGATAAGCTGACGCTGGAGGTCTATACCGACAAAACCATTACCGCCAGGGACGCGATCAGCCTTTCCGCAAAAATCCTCACCGACCATCTCACCCTGTTTGTCGATCTTTCCGATGAGATCAGCGCAAAGTCCACCGTCGTCGAAAAGAACGATAACTCGAAGCCGCCGCTGGGGGATATTACAATTGAAGAGTTGGATTTGTCCGTCCGCTCCTTTAACTGCTTAAAGCGAGCCGGCATCAATACGGTTGCCGATCTGCTCAATATCACGGAAGAGGATATGATGAAGGTCCGTAATCTGGGCCGCAAATCCTTTGAAGAGGTCGTCAAGAAGATGGAGGAGCTGGGTCTCAAACTGGCGAAAGAGGACAACAATAACTGACGGCGCGAAAGCAGCCACCGGCCGCTCGCGGCCGGAAAGGGATCGTTTTACGGCGGGAAGCACGCCGGAAAACGCCCACCCCAAAATAGCTTAGGAGGTATGTAATATGCCCGGAACCCGGAAGCTCGGCAGAACGACCGATCACCGCCGCGCTATGTTGCGCGCGATGGTCACCTATCTGCTGGAGAACGGTAAGATTGAGACCACTGTCACCCGCGCCAAGGAAGTGCGTCCGTTGGCCGAGAAGATGATTACCCTCGGCAAAAAGGGCGATCTTGCTGCCAAGCGGCAGGCTATGGCGTTTATCACGAAGGAAGCCGTCGTTAAAAAGACCTTTGACGAGCTGGCCCCCAAATATCAGAGCCGTAACGGCGGTTATGTCCGTATTGTTCGCACCGGCCCCCGTCGGGGCGATGGCGCCGAGATGGCGGTTATCGAACTGGTCTGATTTATATTTGTTGCTAAGAGATTGGTGCGCATGAGAGACGATCCGCAACAATCTCTTTTTATAAAACGACGGAAAAAAGAATTGCGAATTCAAGAAAAACATGATATGATCGTTCCATAAAATGGAAGACAAAGGAAATGATGGGGGAGTCGAAAGCTCTCTTTAGGGTACGCAGGCGCAGGAGGATGCCTGTGGGGACATAGAGTTCCGGTGTTCCGACGGCAGACAGCTGATGATTTCTTTTCCCTGGAACCGATGCGGGGAGATGCCATAGGCTCGGCTATCCATGCAGTCGCAAATGGCGGAAGAATGGAAGGATTGATATGAAACTGAAGGAAAACTTTGTTCAGGCGGCAAAAGAACTGATTGCCGCGGACGGGGCTCCAGAGGGCGCCAGGAGCGGACCACAGAGCTCGTTTTCAGAACCAAAGCGTCGGGACCGATTAGATGATCGTGTCGCCGCACTCCAATCCCTATTGGGCGGAAAGGAAGCGGCCACGTCTTCGGTTACCCTGATCGGCGAGGGAGCCATCATCCACGGAAATGTGGAGAGCAGTGACCCAGTTGAACTGCAAGGGACTGTCAATGGCAACATTACCTGCGGCGGGGAGCTGCGATTGTTCGGATGCCTGAACGGCGATGCCTCCGCACCCAGCATCCTGGTGGATCATGGCCGGATGCGGGGAAATATAACCGCGCAAAAGGATGTCCGTATTGAGGGGGACAGCATTGTAATCGGGAATGTCAGCGCAGAAAATCTATCCCTGAACGCAAAGCTTAAGGGTGATCTCAATGTCCGGCATACACTGATGCTGGAGCCATGTGCCGCATTGTTTGGAAACGCCGGCGCAGCTACCATTTCCATCCAGGAAGGGGCGGTCTTTCAGGGGGAGATGAAAATCACCTCGGCTGACGTTGCCGCTTTGTTTCCGGAAGAATCAAAGGAAGAATCAAAGAAAGAGTAAACCGGATGAAAATACCGGCCGAACCGAGAGCATATCATGCCCGGTTCGGTCGGCGTTTTATTTACTGAAGGACTAGCGGGAAAGAGGTAAGAAAACAAAATAAAAAGGCAGACCACTACATTGAAGTCTCAGAAAATAAGGCATTAAGCAAGGGATACGTATTGACCTCCGTATTGCCCAATGCGGAAGCTGTGATTTTGTGCCGAGGGAAATATGCAGTAAAAAAATCTATGCCGAAATCACCGCCAACAGCATAGTAGGCTACATTTTCACCCTTATTATAACGATACACACCTAAGCCATAGCCTCCGCCGTTATTTTTTTCAACTTGCGGTTTTAGAAAGTCCTGCAGCGTGCGCTCGGATAATATGCGGCCTTTAAATATTGCCCGCCAGAGTTTATCCAAATCCTTCGCGCAGGTGTAAAGGCCTCCATCGGAACCACCCCAGATTGGTATATTGAATATATTTGTTCGCCAGTGATCCGCTTCATCCCTCATATATCCATAAGCTGTATTGGCAGGAAGGGTATCCGTACGATAAAAGCCTGTGTGCTGAAGGCTAAGAGGACCAATAATTTCGTCTGTTACATATTGCTGATATGGCTTTCCACTGACGGATTCAATGACCAAACCCAGCAATACATAGCCTGCGTTTGAATAGCCAAAGCGTGCACCAGGCTCAAACTTTTGCGGCAGCGGCGTAATCATCGGCAGGTAGTATTCAAGCTGCTTCCATAAGTAAACAGGATATTGCACGTAGAGCGCCTGCATCTGCTGGGTAGAATCCGGAGCTTCTTCATCGATGTAATCCCCAATGCCGGATGTATGAGTTAGAAGATGGTATACCGTAACCTTTCGGTTCACTTGTCCCAAATCATATGGCAGTAAGTCCCACAGCTTATCGTAAAGTGAAAGTTTTCCTGCATCAATCAATTTGCAGACAGCCAGGCCTGTAAAAAGCTTTGTACCGGACGCGATTCCAAAGGCAGTATCCCGATTGTTCAGAAGCTCTTCGCTTCTGTTGCGAAAGCCACAGAGCCTTTCGAAGATAACACCTTGCTTGTCGCTTACAGAAAACACACCGGAGAACGATCCGGCACGGTTCCAGTTGTTCCAGACTTTTTCAAAATTCATGTGTTTGATGCTTCCATTCCACTACCGATTTCTTTTGCCCTCCCGCAATTGATAGGATTCTGACAGGACGATCACCAACTATCATCGTCCCAGCGGGTGCATCAAGAAGTTGGACATTACCGATTTTGCCTTTTTTGCTGAAGAGAACGGTTCCGCCGGATCTTCAGCTAAAAGGAATCAGGCCGGGCCGCCGTTTCGTTCCAAAAAAGAAGTCAGGGCAGTGTGGCAGCGCTCCGGCTGCACCAGATAACTCATGCCATGGGTGGCACTGGGAACAGTAATCAGAGTTTTGTCTTCTGCCGCAGCCGCAGCATAATTTTGCCGACTCATATCACAGGGCACAAACCGGTCGGCCTCGCCGTGGAACAACAAAAGCGGCAGCCCGCTGTGAGCCAATGTATCCAGTGTGGAGCAATCGCGAAGTCCATAACCCAGCACCGGCCGTGCCAGCAATTGAAAGAGCGGCAGCAAAAATGACGGCATACCCTCACGACGCAGCAACCATCGAAAAATATCGTACGGGGTGGTGAAGCCGCAGTCTGCAATTACACCGCGGACTTCTTCCGGCAAGGGAAGGCCGCAGGCCATCATGACCGAAGTGGCGCCCATGGAAATACCTCCCAAAAAGATGGGCTGTTCAGGCATCTGTCCGGCGATTTGCCATGCCCAGGCCGCCACGTCATACCGTTCCAGAACCCCGAGACCCATACGACGTCCGCTACTCCGTCCCTGTGCCCGCTGATCCGCCAATACCAGATTCCAACCCAGTCCGTGATATAAAGGGATAGCACAGGAAAAATCTCCCCGTGCACTTCCTCGAAAGCCGTGAACCAGCAGAATAGTCCCCTTTGGCGTGCCTTCCGCGCGGTACAGATCGGCGGACAATGTCTCTCCGTCCTCCGTATGCAGGACCAGGGGCTCGGTAGAAATCTGTTTATTATCCTCGATCATACGGCAGATCACCGGCGTATACTGGGCCATATCGCCGTGTAGACTGTTGACAAAGGCCTGTTCGTCGTACCGACGAAATGCTTTAAGATAGTTCCGCATGATACCGGCAGCGGTGAAACCTACCGCAGCAAGCAGTGCGCAGATCACCCATAAAATCCACATAGAATCACTCCATCAATTTGCATCTAAGAATCAAGCGGCCACGCTGGGGAGGATGAGCAAAAGGAACGCCGATTTATATGCCGCAGTCCCCAGGCTCCGTCAGCAACTGCTCAAACCAGCCGGGATCCGGAATGGCAAAGGAAAGCGGTGCCCCAGTGGTGGGCTGGGAGAGCAGGAGTTTGACAGAGCAGAGTGCAAAGCCATCCAGCCGCGGCAGTTCCTTGCCATAAAGGAAATCCCCGGTGATGGGGAAGCCCAGGTGGGACATGTGAACCCGGATCTGGTGGGTGCGCCCTGTTTCCAGCTCCAGCTGAAGCAGCGTACGGGATGGCCCCTCGGCCAAGCGTGTATAGCGGGTAATGGCTGCCTGCCCACCTTCCAGTACCTGTCGGCGGATACCGTTACCGGTGACGCGCCCGATGGGAAAATCAATCGTGCCGGATTCCGGCAGGCCGACGCCGTCGACCACAGCATGATACGCACGAGACAGGCCGCCACGCTGGATCTGCAAAGCAAGCCGCTGGGCAGAGAGCTTGTGCTTCGCGACACACATCAGGCCGCCGGTTCCGCGGTCGAGGCGGTTAACGGCATGAAAGGCGGCGCCTTCGCCCAGATAGGCGGCCACATAATTAGCCAGCGTATCTTCGGCATGTCCAGGGGAGGGATGGACGGCGATACCGTTCGGCTTGTTGAGAATCAACAGGTCGTCATCTTCATAGACGATATTCAGCGGACCCTGCTGCGGCACAACACGTCGTTCACCGCCTGCGGGTTCACGAAGGATGGATAGAGTTTGTCCACATCGGACGCGGGCACGGACAGTAACATGCATGCCGTCGAGAAGAATGCCGTCCGGTACGCGCTTGAGTCTGCGCAGGAGGGCGGTAGAAAGCCGCAGGTTTTTCCTGAGGAGGGTAAGCACCTCTGCCCCGTCTTCTTCCGGCGTGACAGCCACAGACAAGCGGTCATTCAAATGTGCCACCTCCAAATAAAGTATGTTCATTATACATCTTTTTGGGTAATTCGTCCATGCGGAGCGGCTTGACTTTTTTTTGACAATGTCGGATAATATACAGAGTACAAGGAGGTGCCGCCTATGTCTGCTCATAAAGATACCCGCCGGTTCGTTCTGGCAGCCATTTTCAGCGCAATCATTGTCGTCTTTACCTTGATTCCCAATACCGGATATATCAGCTCCGGTCCGGTGGAGATCACGACACTGCATATCCCGGTGATTTTAGGCGCAGTCTTTCTTGGATGGAAATACGGCGCCATGTTGGGCGGCGTCTGGGGGATTACCTGTATGCTGCGGGCATTTACCAACCCGCTGTGGATCATGTTTACCAATCCGTTGATCTCCGTACTGCCGCGCATTCTGGTAGGTATTGTTGCCGGTCTGCTTTTTGCGGTGCTCAAAAAGACAAAGATGAATATTCGGGTTTCCAGCGGCATTGCCGCCGCAGGAGCTACGATAACCAATACAATTCTGGTTTTGACAGCCATCTATATTTTTGGGGACATGATCCAGAGCTATGCCGACTTTTTCGCCATGTTCAAGACGATTTTTGTCACCATCATCACGCTTAACGGACTGATTGAGCTGGGAGCTGCAATCCTGCTGGTGCCGCTGCTTTGCAAGGCACTGGAGCGCTTTGAACCGAAGGAAAGCTGAAAGAAGCAGCCCGCGCGGTGTGTGAAGGCTTCATTTTCTGTCATTGGCAGGGAAGGTTCTGCCGAAGACGGCGATGGCTTTATCGCGCGCCTGTGGAAAGAGGCCGACGCCTATTTTAACGAAGTGAAAGCGTTGGCCAAAAAGGATGAGGACGGACGCCTCGCAGGGGTTTGGGGTGCCATGTCGGATTTTTCCCGTTCTTTTTTACCGTGGGAAGACGATTTTTCTCGTGGCCTGTATCTGGCCGGCGTGGAAGTCGCAGATGGGCTGCCTGCGCCGGAGGGCTGGGTAAAGTGGACGATTCCCGCACAGGAATATGTCTATATGGAGGATGAAGGACCGGATACTTTCCGCACAACCCTTGGATACCTGCAGAATGAGGGTCTGCTGCTTGCCGGAGCAGTGCATGATTATACATGCCCAGAGACGGGAAAACACGATATGTTTTTCCCAGTTCGGCAGTTATAAAGTATATCAATAAAAAACGGACGCGGCAGCTCTCGCTGCCGCGTCCGTTTTGGCGTATGATCGTGGGGATTATTCCTTTACGAGGAGCTGCAGATGAAGCTCGTCCAGCTGCTTCTGCAGTACCTCCGAGGGAGCCCCCATCATTACATCCTGCGCATTCTTGTTCATTGGGAAGGGGATGATTTCGCGGATGGAGCTTTCACCTGCCAGCAGCATGACCATCCGGTCGATACCGGGCGCGATACCGGCGTGCGGGGGCGCACCGTAACAAAAAGCGTTATACATAGCAGGGAATTTAGCTTTAACGTCCTCTTCGCCCAGACGTACCAGCTCGAAGGCCTTGATCATGATCTCCGGGTCATGGTTCCGTTCCGCACCGGAGGACAATTCTACGCCATTGACGACCAGGTCATACTGGTTGGCGGTGACAGACAGGGGATCAAGTTCACCACGCTCAACACCGAGGAGGGTATTGAGCCCGCCTTTAGGCATGGAGAAGGGATTATGGCAGAACTCCAGATCGCCGGACTCTTCTCCAATCTCATACATGGGGAAGTCGACGATCCAGCAGAACTCATACCGTTCTTTGTCCATATGGGCCGGAAGAGCGGCGCCTGCAGTCTTGATCAATACGCCGGCGGTCTTCTGCGCAGCTTCTTTTTTTCCGGCGGTCAGGCCGATAAAGCAGCCGGGGGTCAGGTGCAGCGCGGCGGTCAGGAAATCTTTTTTGTCCGCAAGAAATTTGGATACGCCGCCGGTCAGCTCACCTTGCTCGTCTGTGCGGAACCAGTAGAGTTTGTTGCCGGCCACAGTCTCTACATCGGCGCAGAGCCGGTCGATCCATTTGCGCGGCTGGTCAAAATCGGATACAACAACCGCCTTGATCACATTGCCGGAGGCAAAGGAATCGAACCCGCAGCCGGCGACAATTTCGGTAACATCCTGTACGGTCAGGTCGATACGCAGATCGGGCTTGTCCGAACCGTATTTTTCCATAGCTTCCGCATAAGGGATACGCTGGAAGGGTGCTTGGGAGGCGATGCTGTAGGCACCGTATTTGGAAAAAATGGGGGGAAGAACATCTTCCAGCACGCCGAATACGTCATCCTGGGTGGCAAAGGCCATCTCCATATCCAGCTGATAAAACTCACCGGGGCTGCGGTCGGCACGGGCATCCTCATCGCGGAAGCAGGGTGCGATCTGGAAATACCGGTCAAAGCCGGAGGCCATCAGCAGCTGCTTAAACTGCTGGGGCGCCTGAGGCAGCGCATAGAATTTACCCGGATGGTTGCGGGCCGGCACCAGATAGTCCCGGGCACCCTCCGGCGAGGAGGCGGTCAGGATGGGCGTCGTGATTTCCAGAAAACCGTGCTCGATCATACTCTGTCGGATAGCGGCCACCACATTGCAGCGGAGGATGATATTGCGCTTGACCTCCGGATTGCGTAGGTCGAGATAGCGATATTTCAGACGCGTCAGCTCGTCGGCCTCGCGGCTGTGATTGATCTGGAAGGGAAGCTCGGAATACCGACAGCGGCCCAGCACCTCCACACCGGAGGGCACGACTTCGATGTCACCGGTATCCTGTTTTGGGTTTTTGCTGCTGCGTTCACGGACGACGCCGGAAACGCGGATGGTCGATTCTTTGTTGATGTCCTTGAAAGTGGCTACCATCTCTTCAGTGTCGGCGACGATCTGTGTCGTGCCATAAAAATCTCGAACGACGGCAAAGGCCAGCGCGGCGCTGACCACGCGAACATTTTCAAGCCAACCGACCAGTGTGACCGGTTGTCCCAGATGCGCAAGGCGCAGCTCGCCGCAGTTATGGGTACGGGATTGAATCATATCCATCTTCCTTTATATTTAAAATCGGATCACTCTTTGATAACGGCGCCCGCAGCACGGCAGCTCTGCTCGCGCAGCACAACCGCGGCGGCATCGGAAAGGGGCAGCAGCTCCTGCTGTCCGGTACGCAAGTTTTTGAGGGTGACCATCTCCGCCCGAATCTCATCCTCGCCAAGGAACAGAACAAAGGGAATGCCGAGCTTGTCGGCATAGCCCACTTTGGCTTTGAATTTCTTTTTTTCAAAGTGGAGCTGTGTCCGAATACCCGCGTCGCGAAGGGCGGTGGCTGCTGCGATGGCGGGGCCGAGGTCTTCGGTCATCGGCAGCACCAGCACATCGGCCGGGGCGGCGGGAGAGTCGTCGGACAGCAGGCCCTGCTCTTCCAACACATAAAACAGGCGGGTCAGACCAATGGAAATGCCGACTCCCGGAAGTTTTTTATTCGTATAATATTCCGCAAGGTTATCATACCGACCGCCTGAGCAGATAGAGCCGATCTCCGGATAGTCGAGCATCACGGTCTCATATACCGTGCCGGTATAATAGTCAAGGCCGCGGGCGATGGTCAGATCGATGGAGAAATTCTCCGCCGGCACGCCAAATTCCGGAAGATATCCCGCAACAGCACGCAGTTCGTCGAGCCCCTGGTCGAAGACCGGATCCCGGCCACGCTTCTGCTCAAGGAACGTGAGCTTTTCCCCGCTGTCTCCCGTCTGCCTGATGAAGTCCATGATCTCTCCGATATGCCCGGGTGCAACACCCAGCTCTGCCAGCAGGTCTCGGACGGCGTCGGGTCCGATTTTGTCCAGCTTGTCGATTGTGCGCATGATGTCGCCGCTCTGTGCCGACAGACCCAGCATGGAGAAGAAGCCGTTTAGGACCTTTCGATTGTTGACTCGGATGCAGAAACGTGTGAGACCCAGTGTACGGAAGGTGCGATAGATGATGGCGGGGATTTCCGCTTCATTCAGTATATCCAACTCGCCGTCGCCGATGACGTCAATGTCCGCCTGATAGAATTCGCGGAAGCGTCCGCGCTGGGCGCGCTCGCCGCGATAAACCTTGCCAATTTGATACCGTCGGAAAGGAAAGCTGAGCTGGCCATAGTTCATGGCCACATATTTAGCCAGCGGAACGGTCAGATCAAAGCGCAGGGCCAGGTCGGTATCACCTTTCTGAAACCGGTAGATCTGCTTTTCGGTCTCTCCGCCGCCTTTAGCCAGCAGCACCTCGGCGGACTCGATAATGGGGGTATCCAGCGGTGTAAAGCCGTAGAGAGAATAAGTCTCGCGCAGCGCCGCCATGAACCGCTCCATTTGAAGCTGGCGCGCCGGCAACAGTTCCATGAAGCCGGACAGCGTACGTGGTGTGATCTTTTCCATATCGTTCAATCCCTTCCTTATACTTTAAACTTAAAGAACCCTGTCGGCCAAAGCGATCGCTGAAAAGCCGTGGGTCATGTGTCGTGGGGCAAGCCGCCCTATCAGCAAGCTTGTGCACGGATACGAGGTAAAACTAAAAACGCGCTCGTCCCATCCCTGGGACGAGCGCGTATGCGTTCGTGGTGCCACCCGAGGTTCGATGCAAAATGCATCCTCCGGTTTGCCCGATTCCGGCCGGGCGGGGCCGCGACTTCGGCATCTGCCTTATACGCCCGCTCCAAAGCTGTCTTCACCGGGCCGCGACGGAACGCTTTCAGTCAAAATGGCGCTCTTCCCTGGAGCCGCGGGGTGCCGGATACTCCTGCTTTTTCATAGCGGATATTCAATTATAACCGCATGTGGCGCTGTTTGTCAAGCCGTCTTATTCCCGATGGGGGTTGACGATCTCACGCCAGGCCAGGTCGCCGCGGGACAGACCCTGGATGAGCACTTCCGCAGTGGCAACGTTGGTTGCGACCGGAATGCTGTTCAGGTCACAGCTGCGAAGCAGATCGTTAATCTGTTCATCTTCACTGTATTTTTCCATCGGGTCGCGGAACATCAGCACCAGATCGATTTCATTGTACGACACCCGTGCCGCAATCTGCTGTTCACCGCCGGTCGAACCGGGCAGCAGACGGTTGATATTCAGGCCGGTCGCATCCATGATCATATTCCCGGTGGTGGCGGTGGCGCACAAATTATGCTTGGCAAGAACGCCGCAATAGGCAATACAGAATTGAACCATCAATTCTTTTTTGCGATTCTGGGCGATGATGGCAATGTTCATGGAATCTTGACCTCCTTATGGTTCTCCGAAAAGAGAAAAGATATTTTATAAGCACTTTGACCTTGATACAAAATAAAAAACTGCGGGATTGTGTGTGCTCGTTTGATTAATACCGTCCCGGCACGTCCTTTAAAAGCCGTACACGCCGACCCTGCAGGCGGCGGGCAATATTGAAATAAGCCTGTGCCGCGGGCCCAAACTGGGAAAGAGTCAGGACCTCGCCCCGATTGCCGCAGGCAATAACGGCTGTATCCTCCGGGACTGCACCCAGCAGCGACAGGCCGGATGCATCCATCGCTTTGTCAATGGTGGCGGCATCACCTTTTCGGATCATGCCGGCCCGTACACGGTTGACCGCAATGCAGCAGTCGTGCTGCCCGACGGCATTTAGCGCCGCAGCAGTGGCCTGCGCTGAGCGCAATGCCGTTTGATCAGGAGTGGAAACGATAACCGCCCGGTCGGAAGCGGCCGCAAAACTCAGCAGATCCTCTCCCAGCCCGGCGGCGCAATCCACCAATGTAAAGGTAAAATGCCCGCGCGCCCGGGCAACCAGCCCCGCAATTTGTGCGCGGCTGTACGTCTTTCGCAGGCCAGGAGCGGTCAAGACCCGTAAATTGCGAACGACTGAATGCGGCACTGCCGCCTCCTTTAGCAAAGCCTTGCCTTCAATCACATCGCCATAGGTAAAAAGTAAGCTATCGGTCATGCCCAGTACGATATCCAGACTGCGCAGACCGGCATCAGCGTCGATCAGCAATACTTTTTCGCCCAATGCGCAAAGGGAAACTGCCACATTGGCACAGAACGACGTCTTTCCCGTGCCGCCTTTGCCGGAAGCCACGGTAATCACGGTACCCATAACGCCGCTCCTTTCTATACCCCTGATGAGATATTATAACAAAGGCCGTCAGAATTAACAAGGGGAAAACACACGATATAAAGAAAATATTACATATTGACGGGCTTGAAATTTGCGCAGACTCGGAGAAAATCCGGACCAATTACCCCGCCGTTGAATCGGGGGAATTGGTCGCGGGAGTTGTGGGCGCTCCCTGTGCCGGGGTGCTGTCGTGTCCGTCCGGTTAGGTATTCAGGCCGAAATACTGGTTGTAGATGTCAATGCAAACCGGCGCCATGGAGCCGCCGCTGCCGACATATTCACCGACAACAACAACGGCGATCTGCGGATCATCATAGGGAGCGAAAGAAGCAAAAATACCTGTGGCGCTGTGGTTGATATTCTGGGCAGATCCGGTCTTGCCGCCGACAGAAATGGGGAAGCTGCGAAAATAGCTGGAGGCCGTGCCATCCTCGGTAACAACGCCTTTCATGCCCTTTTTAATGGCATTCAGCGTCGATTCGGAGAAGACGACATTTTCCAAAACCACGGGCTCTTTTTCCGTCAGCATCTCGCTGTTTGTATAATCCCAGACCGATTTGAGCAGGTGGGGCTGATAGCGGGTGCCGCCGTTAACGACTGTGGCGACGTAATTGACCAGTTGGATGGGGGTGAACTGGTGGTCACCCTGTCCGATATAGGCCATGAGGGTGTCGGCTGCAAACCAAGTGCCGCCGGCGGCAGCGCGGTTTTCCGGACAACTGAGCAAGCCTGGTTTTTCACCGCTCAGTTCGATACCGGTCTTCTGCCCGAGACCCAGGGCCGTGGCATATTTGGTCAGCGGCCCGATGCCGAGCTCGCTTCCAACCTGATAGAAAAAGTAGTTGCAGGAATATTTGATGGCGTCGCTGACATTGATCGTTCCGTGGGTTCGCCCGTACTGCCGGTAGAGCCAGCAGCGCGGCTGGTAATCATCGTATAAGGTAAAAATGCCTTTATCGGTGATCTTGGTAGTCGGTGTAATGACCCCCTCTTCCAGCGCAGCCATGGCTGAGCAAAGCTTGAAAGTAGAGCCGGGCGAATAAGCGGCTGAAATGCAGCGATTGAACAGCGGCGACATTGGATCCTGCAGATTGGCCTGAAAGTCGGCGCTGTAGGTAGCGAGGTTATAGGTGGGGTAATTCGCCATGGCCAGTATCTCGCCGGTTTTGACGTCAATGACGATCGCAGCGCCGCCCTCCGCGTCTGCACCGGAGCCGTCCGAGCTTTTGGCGCCGGACTCCCGGATGCTTTGAAGCGTACGGGCCAGAGAGTCTTCGGCCACTTTCTGGAGGTTAAAATCGATGGTCAGGCGGCAGTTATCGCCCGGACTAGCCGGGTCAATGGTATACTCATCCATGACCTTTCCGGTCTCCGCAGAGACTTCGACGGCGGTGGTGCCGTTGATGCCGCGGAGATAGTCTTCCAGCGCCTGTTCCATACCGTCTTTTCCGATCGTGTCCGTCAGACTGTAGCCGGCAGCCTTTTTTTCTGCATACTCGTCGGCTGAGATTGCCGCCACACGGCCCAGGATGTGAGAGGCGTAGGTGGTCTTGTATTCCCGTGTGCCGGAGACCTGAATTGTTACGCCGGGAAGGTCGAGCTCCTGTTCGGCGATGCGGGCCACGGTGTCGATGTCCACATTTTCGGCGAGGGTAACAGGTGAGTTATAGGCGGAAAACTGGCAGCTGTCCAGATAGTACCGGACGCCGATGATAATCCGGCGCTGCGCCACGGTCAGGCTGTCGTCCACACCGTACAGGGTGCATAGATTTCGGAACAGGTCCACGGCGGACATGTTCGGATCCCAATCTTCCTGCGCGGCGATAAATTTCATTAGCTTCTTCCCGTTGCCGCTGTCGGCGGATTCGTAAGTGTAGGAAAAAGGAGGCTTTTCGCTCAGCGGCAAATTGTCGCTGTAGGTAATGCCGGCCTCGCTCAGCGATGCACAGACCGACAGAATGACGTCATTTTGTTTGGACTTATTCCACTGGTAATAGTCCAGCTGGATGGAATATCCCAGAGCATTGGTTACCAGCGGCAGGCCGTTGCGGTCAAAAATTTCCCCGCGGGAAGCCAGCTCCGTATATACCCTGGTGTTGCTTTTGGCCGCCTCTTGTGCCAGCGTCGGCCCCTGAAGGATCTGAAGCTGTACCAGCCGGGTCACCAGACCGCAGAGAATCAGCAGCATGACCCCGCAAAGGATCAGCGACCGTGCCCATTTTCCGCCTTGTTTCATTCTTCATTCTCCTGGAATCGCCGATAGACCGCACGAACAAGAAAGTATACAGGTATACCTGTCAGCAGGGAGAGCAGAAGCTCCGCCCCCAGTTCCGCCAGCGCGGCGGTCATGCTCATTTGATAAACCAGCGCGTAATAAAAAAGATAGCGGAGTACACCCTGAAGAAGGATACACACCGTTCCGCCCAGCAGGGCGGAGGGGAGGACGGGCCGCATGTAATGGGAGCCCAACAGGCCGAAAACGATGCCGAACAGCCCCAGATAAAGAGCGGATAACCCTTCAACGGTAACGGCATGCAGGCTCAGCAGCATTCCTGCAAAAAAACCGAAGATTCCTGCCGTATACGGCCCTTCCAGCAGCGCCAGCGTTGCGAGAAAGTATGGGATTGCGTCCGCCGTAGCGCGCCAGAGCTGAACGGCGGTTCCCCGACTATGCTGAAGCAGGAAGATCAGCAGCATCATCAACGCATAGGCGCATAGGCGGAGGGCTCGATTTCTGTTTCCCCGCATGGCCATCACTCCACAATCGTAAAGTCCTTGATCACCAGAACGGCGCTTAAGGAGTCGAAATCCACCGCCGGTTTGATGGTAGCATAGCTGGAGATGCCATGCGGTTCCACGGCAAAGGTCTCCACCGTACCAATGATCAGGTCTTTCGGATAATTACCGCCGGCGCCGTTGGTGAGGATAACGTCGCCCGCCTGTATATCATCATCATTTTTCAGATAAGAAGCCTTCAGCAGACCGTCGCCGGCCAGCGCGAAATCGCCGCCGGCTACCATTACTTCCCGCGTACGGCGATTGGTGGCGGATACGGTAAAATCCATGTTGAGGACGGTTACCACCTGGGCATAATTGAGCCCGGTTTCGGAAATATATCCCACGAGGCCCTGCTCTGTAATGACGCAGTCGCCGGATTCAATGCCGGACAGAGTGCCCTTATCAATGGTAAAACTGCTTTGAAATCCGGAGCCTACGGCCGAAACCACGTTGCACAGCTCCATCTCGAAATCCTTGTGCTTGGCCCGGATATTGGCTGCTGCACGTAGATCGGCATTTTCATTGACAGCGGCATAAAACTGAGTCTCCAACTCTTCGTATTTTGCGATACGGGCACGAAGTTCTTCATTTTCAGCTTTCAGCCGGTCATAGTCATAAAAATAGCGGAACACGCCGGTAACGCCATCTACCACTTTGGAAAATCCTTTTTCAATGGGCGTCACCACCGCGCCGAGCAGATTGGTCAGCGGCGTAGGAGAGCCCTTGTGCGCGGCGGCATAGAGCATGATGCTCCCACACACCAGCACCAGGGTGAGCGCAAAGATAAACAGTTTGTTCCGAAACAGCTTCATGCAATCTGCCTTTCAGCTTTTGCGTATACGGGTCGCAGCGCATCTGGGGCTGCGGCCGTTCATGATGGAGTAAAATTTAGGGGAAGTACGGACGGACTTATACCGGCAGTTTCATGTTCCGGGTTAGGTCGCCAGTCCCAGTTCCCGCAGCAGACGGTAGACCGCCGCCACAGGCAGACCCATGACATTAAAGAAGTCTCCCTCGATGTTCTGTACCAACAGCGCGCCGCGGCCTTGGATTCCGTAAGCCCCGGCCTTGTCCATGGGCTCGCCGGAGCGGATATATGCGTCAATAAAGGCATCATCCAGTTCCCAGAAGGTGACATCGGTCTTCTGGCAAAAACTTTTGACCGTCTCCTCGGTACGGACAGCGACGCCGGTATAGACCGTATGTGTTCGGCCGGAAAGCAGCCGCAGCATTCGGTACGCATCGGCCTCATCCGACGGCTTTTCCAGAATTTCGCCATCCAGCGCCACGATGGTGTCGGCGGCGAGAATCGCGTCCCCCGGCAGGAGAGCGGCGGCATGCGCTTTCCGCAGTGCCAGCTCCAGCACCCGCTTATCCGGGTCGGCACAGAGCAGCGTTTCGTCACAGCCGGTGGGACGAACATCAAATTTATCGGTGATCAGCCCCAGAAGCTGCTTTCGCCGGGGAGACCCGGAGGCCAGGATCAGCATTCCTTTGCCCCCGTTCCCGTACTTCCAAAGCCGCGGCATCCGCGGGTGGTATCGTCCAGCCCGCTCACGACGCACAGCTCAATGCTTGGCGTTTCCGCCAGCAGAAACTGGGCGATCCGGTCGCCGTCCCGGACGGTAAAGGGCATGTCCCCACTGTTCTGGAGGGCGACACAGAGCTCACCCCGGTAGTCGGAGTCGATCAGTCCCACGCCGTTGCTCATCGCCACGCCATGACGGGATGCCAGCCCGCTGCGGGCCAGGACCAGGCCGGCATACCCTGCCGGAACAGCGATCCGTAGACCGGTGGGAATCAAAGCCCGGCCACCGGCGGGGAGGGTCACCGCCGCATCCAGAAAGGCCGCCAAGTCAAAAGCCGCCGCGCCGGCGGTCTGGTATTGCGGCAATATAGGCTTTCGCCCGCCGCGTTCGATCAGTTCCACATACATTTGCATCATTGCACGCCCCTGTAATACAGACCGCGGGTCATACGCTCCGGCACGGCGGAGGGACCGCCCTCATATGCACGGATAATAGCCTCGCATTCTTTTGCATTTTCGGTAGTAAAGCACAGACGCAGCCACCGGACGCCCAGCGCGGCCAGTTCCGGCAGCTTGTCCGCCAGATAGAGTTTCTCCGCGTTGTAGATGGTGGTACGGCAGTTGTTTTCCCGATAAAGGGGAAAGCTGCGCCCGGTTTTATCGATGATGGCGGCACCTTTGCCGCCGCAGGTACAGGTGCCGCTTTTCCGGCGGAAGACGCAATTTTCGGTGACCATCAGCGGCAGCCTTCCGTAGGCAAGGATTTGACAGTCCATCCCCATGCTCAAGTCGCGGATCTGGCTGAAATTCATCTCGAACGACAGCGTGCAGGAGGAAAGGCCCATCTGCCGTAATTCCTTGACGGATTGGGAGTTCATCACATTGAGTCCGAAGCCGCCGTGGAGGGAAAACCCGAGCTTTTCAAGCAGCGCAATCTGTCCTAAATTGGTACAGACCAGATCGGACAGATCCGCATCCCGAAGGACGCGAAGCTGGCGGAGCGTTTCCGGCCATTCGCCATCCAAAATCACCCGGTCAAGAACGGCGGCCACCCGAACACCCTTGGCATGAATTGCCCGGGCAAGCTCGATATGTTTTGCCGTTTCGGAGAGGGGCATGTAAATATATTCAGGCCGGTGATCCAAAATCTCCGGCGTCAGTTGCTCAAATCGCAGGAAAGAGTAGATAAAACCGGGCGTGTCCACGTAATTCAGCCGTTTGACGCCCGGCTGCCAGACCCCCTCCGTTCGTTTGGGCGGCATACGCCGGATAGCGGTCAGACTATCTAAACACTGGCGCCGCATGGCATTGACCGCCGAAGCCGGCAGCCGAAGACCGTCGTCCAGCAGTATCCGGATGTCCCGGGGGGCAAAGACCGTCCCGCCGGTTTTGCAGAGATATGCCCGCACTTCGTCCCGTGTGGTGGGACGGGTAGTCGCTCGCTCGGGTGGTGCAGCGGCGCTTTCGTATTCGTTCCCGTCACCGTCTATACAGGCCAGGTGCAATTCCTGTCCGGCCCGGGCAG
Organism: Clostridiaceae bacterium; assembly: GCA_034933145.1. Classification (GTDB taxonomy): domain Bacteria; phylum Bacillota; class Clostridia; order Oscillospirales; family Butyricicoccaceae; genus UBA4644. The sequence goes on along the minus strand of JAYFOA010000026.1, from coordinate 6,972 downwards.
TGAATGTCATATCCACCGGAATGGTGGGTGGTTCCGGTTCGCTCAGGTAAATTTTCTGTGCGTCCCGATAAAGGTCGCGGACCTCACGCCCGTCACCTTCTTCACGGATACCGAACATCCCGTCGCCCTTGCTTTCGAGCTTCTGACCGAGATAATAACCATCGGTAAAGCCGCCGCGGGAAAAGGCGGTTTCCAGTTGGTACAGCTCATCTCGTGTGGGCGGCCGCTTTTCATGAAGTGCACGCTGATAGATGCTGGTGACCAGCGCGGTATATTCCGGCCGTTTCATACGGCCTTCAATTTTGACGGCAGAAACGCCCATTTCCTCAAGCTCCGTCAGATAGCCTGTCAGGCAGAGATCTTTCAGGCTCAGCGGATAGGAGGGGCTGTCGCCGAAAAAACTGTAAAGCATCCGGCAGGGCTGGGCGCAGAGGCCGCGATTGCCGCTCCGACCGCCGATGGCGGCGGAGAGATAGCACTGGCCCGAATGACACATGCACAGTGCGCCGTGGACAAAGACTTCCAGCTCGATTGGGCTTTTTTTACAGAGAAATGCAATTTCTTCCCGGGGCAGCTCCCGCGCCAGAACGACGCGGGAAAAGCCGAGCTTCTGCGCCGCCAATACACCGCCCAGATTATGGACGGAAAGCTGGGTGCTGGCATGGATCGGCAGCTCCGGGGCAAGGCTGCGGATCATTCGCGCCATGCCCAGATCCTGTACAATCAGAGCGTCCGCCCCCAGCGTGTTGAGCCGAAGGATCAGCTCACGGGCCGAGAGCAGCTCCCGGTCGGTAACCAGCGTGTTGACGGTCAGATAGGTCTTGACGCCGCGCAGACGGCAGTATTTGAGGGCTTCGATCAACTCTTCGTCAGAAAGGTTACGGGCGTTGCGCCGCGCGTTAAAATCAGATGCGCCGAAATATACCGCGTCGGCGCCGCCTCGGACGGCGGCACGTACCGCCTCAAAGGATCCTGCTGGACTCATCAGTTCCAAATAATCACACCTCGCAGATTGGAAATCGAACCGCCCAGGACATAGGGCCCGGGGCGCGTCGGCGAAAAATATGCCGGCACGCTCTTCTGCCGCAGAAGAAGAGCAGAGCCGCCGGGGCGGCGATGCTTGCACCGAGTGAGGATGTCCTCACGGCGCGCTCACCTCAGCTTTTTTTCAGCCGCGCGATTTCCGTGCGCAGCCGGGCACATTCTTCCGCATAATCTTTAACCTGGATACGCAGTCCGTCGGCGGCGGTCTGCGCCTTGAAATATCGGTCGGCAATATTCATGCCGGCCAGTACTGCGGAATTGAGGGAAGACAAAGATGTGGAGGCCTTGATGTCGCGGAGTGCCTGATCAACCAGCGCGGCGCTTTTCCGGATGTAATCCTCCGTGTCTTCTGATACCACGGTATATTCCAGACCGTCAATTTTGACGATTACTCGATTGAGCATAGCAAAACCCCCGCCCAAAATTTGTAAGTATATCTATAAAATATAGTATACCATAGTTTATTTCCGAAAAAAAGCGTCATCTATGAATCTTTTGTGACGTCCCTGGCTGCCGTTGAAAAACGCTGTCCCGCATGGTAAAATAAAGCAAGTTGATAGGACAAGCCGTAAAAGTCAATGAAGGCGGATATTTACATCTGGACGGGCAGATCTGCCGGGCTTTGCAGCTTTGTAAACAGGCGAAGGAGGAGTGCTTATGGAGATCGAGTTGAAACTGGCGCCGGTGACTCGGGAACAGGCGGAACGGGTCTTTTCCGATCCGGAGATTGCATCCTGCCTGGGCAATCGGAAGCAGACAAATATGGAGACGACCTATTATGACACGGAAGATGGCGCGCTGCGGAAAATCGGATGGAGTCTGCGCCTGCGCCGGGAAGGTACGGCATGTGTCTGCACGCTCAAAGGCCCGACGGAAGAGCTTTCCCGGCCTGAATTTGCCGTTACAGCCGAGAGCGTTGGCGAGGGCGCAGCACTGCTTCTAAAGGATGCCGCGCTGCCGGAGACGGCTCGTGCCGCTATGGCGCAGCCGCTGCTGCCGACTTGTTCTGCGCGGTTTGTACGGACGGAGACGGAATATGATGACGGCGAGGGGCTTCGCCTCTGTCTGAGCTTTGACCAAGGCGAACTGCAAAACGGTGCTCTGCGCGCACCGCTCTGTGAGCTGGAGCTGGAGCTGCTGTCCGGTGAAGCAGCGCGCCTGCGCGTTTTTGGCGAACATGTGGCGGCAAAGCATTTTCTGCCCGTATGCGGAGAGAGCAAGCATCGTCGCGCTATGGCGCTTGCCGAGCCGCCGGTGCGGGAGATCAGCCCGTTTTTCGCCGCGTCCGAGCTGCTGAATTACTGCATTCGTTCCGGCTATGTCCAATTTTGGATTGATGAGGAAAAGCAGATTCATTACGGGCTGACAGCGCTGGGTGCATCCGTTCTGCCGTCGCGGTTCGGGGTGGATTTTGGAAAGAGCTGTGCAACGCCGCCGGAGGAGCGGTCTTGAGAAGCCGCCGGCGCCGGCAGCGTGCCGTTTGGGGGCCATTGATCACGGCATTTGCCTTGCTTTTATTGGCGGCGACGGTCTGGGTCTGCGCCAAAAATTGGCCGTCGGCCTCTGCCGTACTGCGGGCACACGGACGGGCGGTTACTGCGTTTCTGGGCAAGGTCTGGGGAATTTTGCCGACGCCGGCGTCTGAGCTTTTACTGATTCTTCTGCCTCTGTTGGGCATCGTACTCCCGATTATTTCCGCTGTTCACGGTGGGCGCCGGCGGCTGGGCATCGCGTTATGCCGCCTGCTGTGTGCCATCTGCGCCCTTGTGTTTTGCTTTGTCTGCTGGTATGGGGTGCAGTATACAGCGCCGCCGCTGGCGGAGCAGCTCGGCCTGAGGGCAGAGGGGGCCACAGCGGATCAGCTGCAGTCTCTTGTGCATCAACTGGTGGATCAGATGAACACCTATGCCCCTGAGGTTCCGCGGGATAATGACGGCATCTGCGATTTCGGCAGCTTTTCTGAGCAGTCGGCGCTGGTGATGGACGCTTACCAGTCGCTGGTAGAAAAATATCCCGTTTACGACGCGGGGGTGGCTGTACCCAAACGATCGCGTCTGCTCAGCCTTGCTATGTCCTATGTGGGCAACGCGGGATATTTCTTCCCATGGACGGGGGAGGCCGTCGTCAATTATGACAATGTCGAAAGCCAAATCCCGTTTAATATCGCCCATGAAAGCAGTCATTCCCGCGGCATCGGGCCGGAGGCGGAATGCAATTTTTCTGCTTATCTCGTCTGTATGGAAAGCAGCGATCCCCGTCTTCTTTACTCGGCGTCCTTTAACGCTTATGTCTATGCTGCCAACGCCCTTTATGCCGATGCACCCGACCGATGGGAGACAGAATATGCCCTGCTTTGTGACGAGTCAAAACAGGATATCCGGGTGCTGAACGCGCATGTGCATAAATACGACGGCCCGGTGAAAGATCTTGGTGAGTCAGTCAATGACCACTATATCAAGGCCACCGGACAGCCGGAAGGAATTCGAAGCTACGGCTTGATGGTTGACCTGCTGATAGCTTATGAAAAACAAAAGGGCTGATATGGTATATTTTGTCCGACGGGCGGATATCGCCGACGCAAAAACCGCTGCGGCACTGGCGCTGCGCCTATGGCCGGCACACACGGCGGAGGAACTGGAAACAGAAATGACAGAAACACTTTATTCCGGGGCCGGCGCGGTGTTTCTGGCGGAAGATGGCGGCGGGGCGGCTGTCGGGTTTGCTGAATGTTCCCTCCGGCACGATTACGTGGAGGGGACAACGAGCAGTCCGACAGGCTATCTCGAGGGGATTTACATTCTGCCGGAGCACCGTCGGACAGGTGTTGCCGGCTCCCTGACTGCAGCCTGTGAGGCATGGGCACGGTCGCAGGGCTGCATTGAGATGGCCAGTGATTGTGAGCTGAGCAATACAGACAGTCTCCGATTCCATCTGGGGGTCGGATACCGGGAGGCAAATCGGCTGATCTGCTTTGTCAAACCGCTCTGACGGCCCACATCGCCGGGCTTTCCCGGCAGAAAAACACGTAAGCGTGAGGCAACAGCACCCCGTAACAAAAAATTAACTGTACGATAACAGCTGTGCAGGATATAATATTTTTTAGATTCGTTTTGAAAGGAAATCCATTATGGAAAGACAATTCCGCATCATTTCCGACGGGTCCTGCGATCTGGGGCCCGAGCTGGCGGCAGAAAAAGAGATCGAGGTCGTGCCTTTTTACGTCTGCTTTGACGGGGAAGAGCACAAAAAAGAGATCGTCGAGCTGAATGTGCGGGATTTCTATGCCCGCCTGGTGCAGCACCCCGGAGATTTTCCTTACAGCGCTGCGCCGTCGCCGGAGGATTATGCCGTTCTGTTTGAACAGGCGGCTCGGGAAAACGAAGCGGTCGTATGCATATGCATTACGGAAAAGTTCAGCTGCTCGGTGCAGTCGGCACGTATTGCCCGAGATATGACATTGGACAAATATCCGAAGGCGAGGATTGCTGTGCTGGACAGCACAGTGAACACCGTATTGCAGGGATTGCTTACGCTTGAGGCCGCTGCGCTGCGGGATGCCGGGGTGGAGTTTAAAGAGGCTGTACGGAGACTGGAGGAGCTTAAGGGAACGGGCCGTATTTTCTTTACGGTCGGTAGTCTCGACTATCTTCGCCATGGTGGCCGAATCGGAAAGCTGGCCGGATTTTTGGGTTCAGTGCTTGACCTTCGGCCTCTCATTACGCTGCGGGAGGGAGAAATTCATTCTTCCGGTGCGGCGCGCGGCCGCAGCCAGTCCCGTGAAAAGGTTTTGGAGCTCGCCCGCCGGTATGTCGAAGAGATGGGCTGGCGACCGGCGGAGGTACGATTGGTCGTGGGCTACGGTTATAACCGGGAGGAAGCAATTGCGTTTCGGGACGAACTGCTGAAGCGGCTCGGCTGGGTGAAAGAAAAGATTGAGGCTCCCCTCTGCCAGATCGGGGCAACCATCGCCGTGCATACCGGCCCGCACCCGCTGGGCATCGGGGTACTGAAAAAGGCATAATTGTCCGCTCAGCATCACGCTTACAGTCATTGACAGAACAGGGAGAAAGCCATGTTCCAGATTCTTGTTGCGGAGGATGACCGGAATCAGCGCCGGTTGATGGAGGCAATCCTAAAAAATGCCGGATACGCCGTCTGCTTTGCTGCAGACGGCGTTGAAGCACTGCGCATCCTGGATGAGCATCATATCGATCTGCTGTTGCTGGACGTGCTGATGCCGGAGCTTGACGGGCTGGAGCTGACTCGTCAACTGCGGGAAAACGGCAGCATGCTGCCGATCCTGATGCTGACGGCGCGCCAGCTTCCGGAGGATAAGCGTGCAGGCTTTCTTGTCGGTACCGATGATTATATGACCAAGCCCGCCGATGAGCAGGAGCTGCTTCTGCGTATCCGAGCGCTGCTCCGGCGGGCGCAGATCGTCAGCGAGCACCGGATGGTCGTCGGGGATGTGATGCTGGATTATGATGCCCTGACCGTTGAACGTGACGGAGAAAAGCAGACACTGCCCCAAAAAGAGTTTTATCTGCTCTATAAGTTGTTGGCCTACCCCAACCGGGTGTTCACCCGGCTGCAGCTTATGGATGAGATTTGGGGTATGGACAGCGAGGCGGGGGAGAATACGGTCACGGTCCATATCAACCGGCTGCGCAATCGGTTTCGGGACTGGCCGGATTTTGAGCTGGTTTCAGTCCGGGGTTTGGGTTATAAGGCGGTGCGGAACGGATGAGTGAAAAAAAGCGCAAGCGGGTTTCCGGCCGAACGGCGTTATTTTACGCCGTCATCGTCTTTTTAATTCTGATCTGTGCCGTAGGGTTGGCAGTACTGATCGTGGCGTTGGTCAAGGGCGCGGACGTCATTTTTCAGGCGGGACAGCCGTGGGTGGGGACGGCCTTTGTTCTCGCAGCTGTCGTCAGCCTTTTGATGGGCGTTATCATCGCGCTTGTGTCCTCCTATCTGACGATGCGGCCGGTGCGAAAGGTTACCGATGCCATGGATGATCTGGCAAAGGGACGGTTTGAAACGCGTCTGGAGCTGGGCGGGTTTGAAGAGGCCCGGCGCATTTCCGAAAGCTTTAACAAGATGTCGCGGGAGTTGGGCAGTATAGAAACGCTGCGTGCCGATTTCGTCAATAATCTTTCCCATGAGTTTAAGACGCCGATCGTCTCCCTGCGCGGCTTTGCAAAGCTTCTGCGAGACCCTGCGCTTCCTGAAACGGAGCGGCAGGAATATTTGGATATCATCATTCGTGAAAGCAGCCGGCTGGCCGATATGGCAGACAATGTACTGGCGCTTTCCCGGCTGGAGCACCGTACCATCGTGCCGCCGCCGGAGGAATACGACGTAACGGAGCAGATCCGACGGTGTATACTTTTGCTGGAGTCGAAGCTGGCACGGCGGCACCTGGAGATCGAGACCGACCTTCAGGAATGCATGCTGCGCGGAAATGCCGAATTACTCTACCAAGTGTGGGTCAACTTGTTGGATAATGCCGTCAAGTTTTCCCGGGAGGGTGGGCATATTCGTGTTACGCTGCGGCAAGGCAAGGCGTTTGTCCAGATAGCGATTGCGGATGAGGGCTGCGGCATTCCGGCGGAAGGACTGTCACATGTATTCGACCGGTTCTGGCAGGCGGATCGGTCACGGGCTACCGAAGGCAGCGGCGTGGGATTGGCCATCGTCCGACGGGTGATGGACCTTTGCGGCGGCAGTGTAGCGGTGGAATCGGTCGAAGGTGAGGGCAGTACATTTATCGTAACGCTGCCGAGATAGGGGAAAAGGGAAGCATAGATTGATAATGGCAGCTCGCCTGAGACCGGTGCCGTTGCGCCGTGCGGGGGGGGGGGGGGATGCTGTAATCTACCCGTGGACTTTTAACCGCCCCGGGCGTAAGTTGTGGGATTCACAGTG
>JAYFOA010000025.1:0-109080 GCA_034933145.1 Clostridiaceae bacterium | reverse complement strand
TGATTCCGCGCAGCATCACATGATAAATCCCGCTCCCGCTTTTTTCCCTTGCAGTTCTTGGCATAAGTACACCCCCGACGCTCCCATCATAGCATCGGGGGTGCTTCCTTGTCAAGACAGATGAACCGTCCCTATGTCTCTGAAGGTAAGCAAATTTAGAGCTCTGGGTTGTGATTTTTTAATCACATTTGATAACATCTTTGTTAAGTATTTCTTTGATATTTACAAATATTGTTGAAGGTTCATTGTTGACTTGTAATTCTTTATTAATTTTATTTAACTCTATTAGCAATTCTTCGTTACTTACATTTAACAAAGTACGTTTTTCATCTTCAAGAGACTTTACTGATGGTTCTAATTTCCGATTTGAGGATATTCGTACTATTAATGGCTTAACAAGTAACGAACTCACTTTTTTTATATCAATCAACTTATATAATATATTAATAACTCTTCTTAATTCAAAAAAATCGTATTTTCCTTGGAAAAATCCTATTTCATGTTTTAAAATATCCAACAACTTCTCGTTAATAAAATCATTTTCGTTCCATTTTCTAAATGATAGCCTTTCTTTATAATCGTTAAAGCACTCTTTACATACCCAATAATAATCGTCTATTGTAGAATACCATTCTTCGCGATCACTATTCGCTTCTATTTTCTTCCAGCAAAATTCGCAATGCTCATGATCCCAGCGTTTTGACCACGCAATATATGGATGTAGATAGAAAGTCCTATTCTTTAAATAATCTTCTTGCCAACGAATTCTCCAATCATTATTTTCCATCATTTTTTCTCCTTATTTAGGTCCTATAGTCCCATCTGGAAAAAGTCTCCAACCGCGTGTCCCTGATCCCTTATAATTATAGTCCCAGTGGGGGTCTATTCCCTCTGGATGATCTAAATCTGGGTGCAATGATTCACCTGTATCTGGATTATACCAACTTCCTTCACTTAAGCCAGGCTCTCCTTTTCCTCTCCATTCCCAGCCTTCTCCTGGGGCTTTTGTAGGATCATCACCAGGATAAGATGGGAACGAATCATCTTGTTTTGGAGCCTTCCCTTTTCCGCTTTTGCGCGTTGTCTTTCCTTCTGAGGTTTCGTCAGCCTTGTCTTCACTCTTATACAGGCCAGTAAGCCAATCCCAAGCTTCCCCAACCTTTTCCCCGACCCATTCTACACCAGCCTTAATTTGTCCAACCGCCAACCTTAGTGTTTCTTCACTGGGTCCTCCAGCAATTACTTTTCCCTTGTAGATGGCAGCTGCACAATCGTGAAGGAGTTTTTGCCCTGCTGGCGTCTCAAGATACTCAGCTGTAACAGCTATAATCTCACTACCGAAGATTATGTATACAGCATCGTCAACTAACGCCATATGCCCATTTGGATCTGTGTAATAAATCGGATTGTTTTGGCAATATACATATAAATTTAAGCTCGAGGGGTTTATCGCATTCCCCCTAAATGTATCTTCACTGATAAACCTTCCCGTTCCCGGGTCATAATATCGTGCCCGGAGATAATACAGTCCCGTCTCTTCGTCCAGATACTCCCCGCAGTAGCGGAAAGGGTTATCCAGCGTAAGGCTGTCTCTCTCCCAGTTCCGAATGTCGGTCGTTTCCTCCCGCAGGTCCACACCGTATGGGTCGTAGGAATAATCCTCCAGCATGGTACCGTGCTCATCCGTCAGGGCTATTATATCACCGTGCCCGTCAAAGCGGTAGCCGTAATCCGCATCCGCCGTCTTCCGTTCCAGCAGGCGTATGCCCCAGACGTTTTTCGCAGTCACGGCGCCGTCGCCGTCCATCTCCAACAGAATGATCCCGTTCTGATAGACATAGTTGACTGTGCCGTCCTCAGACACTTTGCTCGACCGCAGTCCCTCGGCGTTGTAGGTGTATGCAAAATTTCCACCGCCGCTTAAAGCAACGCCGCAGAGCTGGTTCCTGCCATTGTAGGAATACTCCGTGCTGTCATTGGTGCTTGTCCCGTTTTCTCCCGTGAAAGTCTCTTTCCGGACTGTGTTGCCAACTGCGTCGTACTCGTAGCAGTTCCGGACTGTCTTCTCGGCGGACACGGTCTCTTTCAGCAGCAGTCGGTTGTTTTTATCATAAGAATAGTTCGATTCCTCCACAGAAAACCCGTTGACCTGCGCCATACGGATAATGTTCCCGTAGTCATCGAACTCATAGTCCTGCGTCATGCCGCTAGGCAAGAGGGCTGTCTTCAGCCGGGACAGGGCGTCATAATAATACTCCGTGGTACGCCCGTCCTCGATCTTTTTCGTCTGGTTGCCACGCAGATCGTATTCATATTCCAGATTACTGGCGATCTCCCCATTTTCCCAAGTCCGCAGACTTGCCACCGCACCGGAGGGGGTATAGGTATACTGCGTCTGTGCACCGGTCAAGCCGCTAATTTCTTCCGAGACACGCCCCACTGCGTCATAGGCATAGGTAAACCGGACGCCGCCGCTTACCACTGCGGTGAGCTGCCCCGCCTTGCCATATTCGTACCCGGTGCTGTATTCCGTGGTATCCCCGCAGGCGACTTGCAAACGGGTGATCCGGTCCCCGCTGTCATAGGCATATGTCTTCCGCATACCATCGGGATAGGCGACGGTGGCAACGCGGCCAAACCAGTCATAGGTATAGCCAACCGTACCGGAGGCGTCTTTACTCCCGGTCAAATTGCCGCTTAAGTCGTAGGCATAGGTGATCTTCTTCGCCATGCCGTCTTTGGTGTTGTATTCCGACACCTTCCGGTTGAGGCCGTCGTAAGCAGCATAGGTCGTGACGCCGTTCCGATCCGTGGTTTGAAGCAGGTTCCCGCAGAGATCGTAGGCATAGGTTGTCTTCAGACCGGCAGGATCAGTCTCCGAAATCTGATTCCCGTATCGGTCATAGGAGTAGGAATTGACGGCATAATTTTCGTCGTCCCAGTCAGAAAGTCCGGTGTACTGCTTGACCAACCGTCCTTCCGCGTCATATTCCATTTTGACAATGTTGGACTTCCGGGAGGAAATCACCTGCTCAGTCGCGATAAGGAAGCCGCGGCTGCTGTAATAATTGCGGGTGATATACCCTTCGGGGTCTACAGTCTTGACAAGATTCCCGCTGCCGTCGTAATCATACTTCGTCACCGCGAAAGTGCCGTCTGTCTGGGGCACACTGGTGCTTATTTTGCGGTTCAATGCGTCATAGGCGGAATACGTGGTAGCGCCCAGCGCATTGGTCGATGAGATCTGGTTTCCAAGCCCGTCATAGGCATAGGTCGTCGTATTCCCGTTGGGATCGGTGGTACTGAGTACCTGTCCCAGCGCGTCATAACGCCAGACTGTTTTGGCTCCGTCATAGCTTGTCTGGGCAGTCTGGTTCCAGAGGTAATCATAGGCAAAGGTGCTGAACTGTTCGCCGTACGGCCAGACACGCCCCTGTTTAACCAGCTTTTCCCGGCCGTTGTAATAATAACGTATGACCCGGTCTTTGCTGTCGCCTTTCTGGGTTTCCGTAACCCGCAGATAACCGTTCCCGTAAGCGTCTTTATAATCATCTTCATAGGCAAGCGTCGTTGCAGAGGTAACGGCGCCTTTTTTGTCCGTTGTGACCTTCGATATTACGCGGTTCAGCGCGTCATAGGTATATGCCGTCTTGTTCCCGTTTGCGTCGGTACTGCTGCTCAGATTGTCCCGGAGGTCATAGATCCGCGTCGTCAGCACCGCCCCGGCGGACTTTTCCGATATGGAGGACAGATAGCCAAACGGATCATACCGATAGACCAGGCTGAAGCCTTCCGCATCTGTAGTAGTCAGGATGTTCTTGTCGTCATCATAGACACTGGTCCGGCAGTTTCCATCGGGAAGCGTCTCTTTGATCTGCCGGTTCAGTGCGTCATATGCATAGGAAGTTGTATTTCCGTTGCCGTCGGTCTGAGTCAGCACCTTACCGGAAAAGAAATCGTAGGTATACTTCTGTGAAAGGTCCTGTGTTTTTCCGTTGGCATCCGTTATGCCGACATAAGTAACGTTCGTCAGAAATGCACCGCCGTATTCCGGCGCATAGGTATACTTTGTCACAGCCCATTTATCATGGCCCATGAGTGCTGCGCTTTGAGTCACATTTCCCCAGCAGTCATATTCATACTTCTGGGAGCCCACTAAAGCACCATTGCTATAAGTGTTTGCGATCTGGACATTCTTTCCGTCGCCGCTAAGCGTATACTGAACCTTTACGGTTGTATCCGCGTCCTGACGGTAAGTTTTGGAGGTTAGCAGGTTATACACCGGGTCATAAGAATAGGTTGTCCGATACTCGCTGCCCTGATCTTCCGGGTTGACCGGATGATTTTCGGCGGTCAGGTTGCCCCGGCTGTCATAGGTATAATAGTCCCTGCTCTTTATGTAGCTGCCGTTGCTGCCGCTGACGCTGGTTACTACCTCAGTCGGTACGTTTTTATAGCTGTCATAAGACCGCTTCTCTGTCTGTGTGATCCCCTTGTACGCAGAATTCTTCTGGTACAAAAGGTGTTTATAGTTGTAGAAATATTGATCTTCTGTCCCGTCTTTGGTCAGAACCGTCATGGAATAGGTATAATCCATGGGAATTGTAGCGGCCTTATAGGTCGGATAACCATCTGGTTCCTTTTGATATGTATATTGCTGAAGGTTCGATTCGTCTAAACCAACGATATCCCTGCGGCTTTCCACTTTATAGTATTGCATATACCCGCTGACCCCGAGGTTTTTGGTATAGGTCCCGTAGGTATAGTTGGTGGACAGCCCCGTATCATATGCAATGCACTGCAGGTTCACGTAAGTATTTCCAACGGCTGTCTTCCCCAGCAGATCAAAGCTTGCGCTTTGGATCGAGTAACCGTAGGTAGTCACTTTTCCGCCTGCATTGATCGCGGCGGATAAATAGTATTTTCCCGTTATCCCCGTAATCTGCGTTTTTTGTAGACTGACGGTTTTATTGCCATAGCTGAACATCGCGCCCGCGCTGTCATAGGAAATATTGACAGCTCTGCCCGCCGTATCGACAATTTTGGTCAGCAGGCGCAGGCCGTTTGTCAGCGTCCAGTAATAGGTTATGGTGTTGCCAAACCGGTCGGTCTGAAGCAGGATTTCTCCCTTGGCTGTGAAGTAACTGGAAGAACCGTCGGCAAGGTACAGTTTATATGCCGAGGTATCGGTGCCGTTGCTTTGGGTTGTGTCCGCCCCAAAGTGCACATCGTTCAGTTTGTAGTCCTTCAGTCCGCTTGATGCGGTAGTATCCATTTGATACGTCTGCCCGTCGGGAAGCGCTACATAAACCACATCGCCGTCAATATCAAGAGCGGGCAGGTCAAGGCTCCACCCGATTCCGAAAACATCTCTGGCTGCATAAGTGCCGTTTTTCGCCTTAACCGCATTCGCGATACTACTGCTGGTTACAAGGCTTGTCCCTCCAGAATACTCAAGGTATCCCGTGAACGTCCAAGTTTCCCCGCTGATGGTGGTGCTCCCAAGGATAGTTTCTGTCGAAGAATAAGAAAGCGCGCCGGTACGAAGCCAGTACCCGTTGCTGTCATATACATCGTAATAAGCAACGACCGTCTTCCCATAGCTATTGCTAATGGAGGCACTTGCGTATCCTTCATCATAAACTTTTGCGTTCTGGCTGCTGTAAACAAGGTTCAGATTCAGGTCCATTCCGTTACGTCCGGGAATGGACAAAATGTTGTTGCTTACGATAAGCGCACCGGTTTCAGTGCTGACATTTTCCCTGATTCCGCTGGTCTCTTTGGAAAACGGCGCGTTGAGATCAACGTTATAGATGGAGTCCTTTTTCTCCTCAGTAAGTACCTTCATCAAAGAAGACACTGTGGTCGCAGAACTTGCATAGGCAGGAATGCCGCAGGTGCAGGCGAGGAGCAGCACCAGAACAGCCATTATGATCCATTTGTTTTTCACGGCTGCTGCGCCTCCCCTGCCTGTGAATACTCATGAATAATGTCTTCCCAGTCTTTCCCGCTTTTTTTCTCCGAAAGGATCTGGTCCATACTCACGCCGGATGCTTCCGCAAGGCGCTGTGCATTCTCAATCTCATGGATGTTGAAGCCCTGGACAAGGTATTTGTCCGCGTTAATGCCGTCGGTACCCAGCGCTTCAACCTTTTTTTCTTCCTGCTGTGTTTCTTTTTTCTCAGCCTGCAGGTTCGCAGAGTCGACGGCTGCCTCCAGCGTATCTCCGCTGAAGGTCTCCGTCTTTCCGTTCTTGTTAATTTTAATTGTGGACGACGTATCTTCTGCAGTTTCGGCGGCAACAGTGGACTTCGCCGCTAAAACATGGCTTTTCGCCTTCGATGTCAATGCCTGTGCCAGCGTTATATCCTTTTCCCGCGCCGTGGCATCCGCAGACAGAATTTCCTCCGGAAGATACCCCTCCTGCAGCCACTGACGAATTTCTTCTTCTAGGGCCGGACGGTATACGGTATACGTTTTTTCCTCCGCTTCTATGCTGCTTAGGAGCGTGCCCAGATCCGCCCCTTTTCCATATTCTGAAAATATGGTGCTAACCGTACCGGCGGATATCTTGTTTTCGCTGGCATACTCAAACACGGTTAAAATGACATCCGGAGAATAATCTGCAATCAGCGTGAAAATCGTGTCGTTGTCAATGCCCAACGCCTTGTATGTATTCAGAATTTGTTTATATAAAAAAATATGAGTCGTCACCTGATCCCAGTCGCCTTTCGCACCATAGAGACTGGTCACTTCATCATAGGATAATCCGGTCATCTTCGCCAGGTCTTTCGCACGTTCCTGTTCCTCTGTGGCCAGCGTCACTGCAATATTTGCCTTTGATTCAGAATCCTGACTCGTCGAAGCCACACCAGCAACTGCAATGATAAACAAGGGGAGGATTATGATTGGGATTATATAAACAGGCCATCTGCGCTTTAGAACCTTTTCAGGCAGTGCCATATCAGCCACTCCAATTTTCTTTTATTTTACTGCTCCCCGCCCCATAGCTTTATAATGTGCTTTCGGGACGGGGAGGACTGTGAAAATGTTTTCTTAAATTGCTTCAACAGATACCGATTCAATCATGTAGTAATTTACAAAGTAGGACCCCGCACCGTCTGCAAGCCGGTAAAACGCCTGTCCCGTGCCGGTATGCTTACCGTTAAGCCACACCATGAAGTTCTCTGCCTGTGCATCCGTAAGATCTGTAAAGGTCTTGACCGTACCATTGTCCAGCGTGATTGTCAGCTTATAGGTCGTGCCGGTAAACAGGTCTTCTGTATAGTCCACAGTGATTTTGCTGTTATAACTGACAGTGGAACGATCCGCCACTTTCATGCAGTAGACCACGGAAAAGTCCTTGCCGGCAAGCTGTGCGGTGAGCGCTGCCTGTGGGATTTGCCTTAGTTCTGCCGCACTCATTCCGATGGCGTTCAGTGCTGTCCAGTTGCTTTCCGTATCCGCTATCAGATCCGCAATTTCTGTCCCGGTTTCCGTCACCCATTGCGACCCGTTATAATACTGATATTTGCCGTTTGCATAGATGAAATAAAGATACGACGCCTCTTTCGGGCAGATCTCGACCGGATAAATCCGGTTTACCTGATACCACCGGGAACCCAAAAAAGCAGTGCTCTTTGCCGCATAGATCGGATAGGCTGTATCGCCGGAAGCTGATACGCAATCCTCCCGGTCGGTGATTACCTTGATGGATTTAATGCTTGGGGTTTCGGTAAGGCTGCCGGAGATCATCAGTGTGGCCACATCCACAGAATAGATTTCATTTCCGTTTTCATACAGCGGTGCAAAGTCGGCTTTCGTCAGAGCATTGACTTCCGCCGCCGTCATGCCGTAACTGAGCATATCCGCCTTTGTGGGCGTATTGCCTGTGCAGACCTTTGTCCATACGCCGCCCTGATAGCTGTACCAGGTGTTTTTGCCGTCAAAGGACAGAAGGTATTTATTGCTGCGCGATTCCTGATCCAGATATACGATGCTGGAGCTTGTCTGCAGTATATTTCCGGTCGAGTCCGAATCCACCGGCGTGACAGACAGCGTGGTCATCGTATCCGTAGCCGGATCGTAAATATGACCCCCGGACAGTAACAGCTTATCGTTGTCCAACACTTTGAGAATGGTATAGGTGGACGAGTTCAATTTTCTAGTTGCTGCAGTAGATATAGTATATAAGTAAATCCCGCTACTGGTTGTATAAAATACACCTGATTCCATGCGATTAATACCAGTAGATGTAATTTCTGAATTAGCTGCAACGGTGGTTTTTGGGGTAGTTATATATACAAAAGATGCGCTTCGCTTATGCGCACAGACATATATGCTATTGCCAATATCATCTATAATGTCGCCAACACGCCCACCGGAGGCTGATATACTACAAACATAAGTCCCGTTGAGATAATAATCGTAACCATATTTGCCCCACAGTATATTGCCCGCGTTATTAATACAAACAGAATATATCAAACTACCTGATGCTACATTCGTCGTTGTAGATGTAATCAAATCTATTCTATAAATATTTGAAGATGTGGCAAAGGCTAAATAATTTCCATTTGGACTTACAGCCATATATTCAGGGACATAATCCGCGACAAAAGAGTTTACTCCGGTCTCTACGTCAAATCTGTATATTTTTTTCGCAGCGTTAGCATTTGAATAATAGATATATTTCCCATCATTTGTAATATCATAGATACTGCCCACCGAGGCAGGGACTGTGTAGGTCGGCGTTGCCGAAGCACCACTTACGTCGGAAAACCCGGAATCGATGCTGATGCCGGCCAGCATTCCACGCAGGGGACTTGAGTAAGCAGTATTATTCGCAGACGTTAGCACACACGACGCGGCGGTAAAAGTCGTTCCATCGGTGTTCAGCGCGAACTCCAGACTGCCGTTGTTGATCCGGGTATTGCCGTTGACCATGCCGGACAAATCCAGATTAGTCACGGCCGTATTCTGGGATTTCACCTGGTCAAAAAGCCAAACAGAATTGGCATTGCTTTCAGCAGCCAGATCGTCTCCGGTTGTAATCGCCGACGCTGTACTTAAAAGGTTCAAAGTAACTTTGTTCCACTTTCCACCAACAAGATCTGTGCCTACTTCAAAGCTCCCGTCGCCATTTTTGTCGCAGGTGATCAGCGTGCTGTTTGTGTAAAACTTGACCCAGGAGGCGCCGACACCCGGCTTGACCCACAATTCAACTGTGCTGAAGCGATTGATATCAAATGTATCCGAATTTACCATCGTATAAGTCTCCGACTGACCTACCGACGTTACCCTTAACGAATGTTTCCCATCAACTTTATCATCAGACAGCGCCGCGACGCTATTGGGACCAACCAATTGCCCATCGACTGCGGTTATCTCTGCCTGCGTTTCCATATTTCCGTTAATCGGCGTTTCTATCGAAACGTCTTCATTGAGAACCGTTGCAGCTATCGCATCAAACGGCATCAACGAGAATAACATTGTGAGCGCGCAAAAAATGCAAATAAACTTTTTCATCCCTGTAATCCTCCAAAATGAAAAATCTACTTTTAAACTCCAAAAGATCTTTTGTGAGAGGACATATGCCGTTTGGTAAATCCACTCACAGAAGTTTCAGTTATTAATTGTCAGTCGGTTAACTCTCAGACCAGTAAATATATTCAACGTTTGAATAACTTACGTATTGTGTTGTTCCGCTGTCATTCGTAAGGCGGTAAAACGATGCGCCACGGCCGTTTTTACAACTATCAAGCCAGTCCATAAAGTCTTCTGCCTGACTGTCTGTAAATCCGGAAAACGCCCGGTCTGTCCCATCAATAAACACAATGTGAATCGTAAGCAAATTTGTGCTTGCGATTAGGTTTTTTGAATAGTCGGCTGAAATCTTGCTGTAATAGCCGGCAGTAGAGGTGTCAGAAACCTGCATACAATAAACAACCGAAAAGTCTGAACCGGCCAACTGTGAAGTCAGCGCAGAAGCGGGGATGGCCCTGACTTCCGCCGCCGTCATTCCCAACTGCTTAAGCTTGATCCAGTTTGTTTCTGTGTCTGCAATCAGATCGGCAATTTCTGTTCCATTCTCAACCACCCACTGGGAGCCGGAATAATACTGGTATTTCCCATTGGAATAAATAAAATATGTAAACGAGGCTTCCCTGGATGTGATTTCAATGGGATAAAGCCTGTTGACCTTGTCCCAGCCGGAGCCTGCAAATGCTACACTCTTTGCGGCATAAATCGGATTTGCGGTACTCGTCCCCGCCGATCCGTACTCTTGCCGATCGGTAATCACATTTATTGAACTGACGCTCGGTGTAATATAAGGACTGATTGATGCATAATAAGCGGCAACATCAACGGTATATATCTCTTTCCCGCCTTCATAAAGCGGCGCAAAGTCCGCAGCAGTCAGGGCGTTAACTTCTTCCGCAGTCATACCGTATTGGGTAAGGGTTGCCTCCGACGGCTTTACGTCGGCCTGAACCATAACCCAACTTCCGCTTTTATAACTGTACCATTTATTCTTGCCGTCAAATGATAATAGATATCTGTTTAGATCCGTAGCGCCGTCCCTATACCACATACGCGGGACTGTTTGATCCGAAGGAATATAAAACAGCTCATTTCCGCTGTAATCAATGGCAAGCATTCCAGAAAAATCCGATGGGCGTATACTGATCCGCGTATCCATTTCGGGATCGTATATGAAATAGTCATTTGATGAATCGCGGAGAATCAGACGGTCGCCTTCAATAATCGAATATATCGACGAGGCGGTAACATTCAGTTTGCGTTCCGTTTTTGTGGTAAGATTATAGGCATATACATTTGAGTTGAAATAATAGTACAGAGTATTGCCGTCTTGACTGACCTGTAGCCCGGAGATTTCGGTTGATTTGCTTAATATAGTGACATAGCTTAGCGCCGAAGTCCCAATGCTGGCACAATTTATTCCGTATATATGGTTATCTGAATCATATCCATAAAAATAAAATTGATTATTTTTTATGTAAGGCGCAAAATTGTAGCTAGAACCGCCATAGTAACAAGATAAAGTTTTCCCATAATTATCTTCATAATATAATTGGTTGCTACTATAATGATACGCAATAGATCCATCATTAAGCATTTTATAATTAGAGCAACTTCCTGATGTAGTAACGCTATTGGTCAAATTTACATCATATTTAATTGATTCGGCATAAGAACGGTCACTATCACAACGCATATGTATTACGGCTTTGGTTCCATCATAATTCGTCTGAACATTAAGTTCACTAAATGTACCCGCATGTGTTGAAGTGTATATTAGCGTATTATTTCCAGAACGCAAGTCCAATTTATATACCTTTTTATTTGTGTCAGTATACCTTGAAGACTGGATATAATATAATGTTTTACCATCTCCGGATAAAGCATACGATGCCATGTCATTAAGAAAAGTATAGTTAACTTTGTCATATGCAGTGAGCTTAGTTCCTGCTATGCTTTTGTTCTGAGAAGAAATTGATATAGCGCTCAATTTGCCCGGCAATTCGGATATTCCGGAGGATTTCCTTACAAGGCGAATGGTCAGGTCATTTAGCACCGGGACTGCGCCAACCTTCGCCTCTTTAACGCTGACTTTGAATTTCAGCCTTGCAGATTGAAGGTTTGTCATCCCGTCTATCCCCGAGATTGTACCATTCGCGTTTAACGGCTGCCAATTTCCCCATGTTGTTCCTCCATTTAGTGACAAGGATGTCTCAACCGAGAATTTTGCATCATCTGAACCGTTCCAGAAAATTTCACCATAATCTACTTTTGTCGCCGTGGAGATATCGATTACGGAAGACGTGTACTCCCGTACAGAACCGAAAAACTCAACCTCGTATACGGACCAACTGCCGGACGATGTTAACAAATTAGCGTTTGCTAAAAGTCGCCACTTTTGTCCGGTAGCGCTTAGGTCGGTAAAAACTATTTGCTTTGCGGAAGATGCAGGCAATGAATATGTCCCCACAGTCTTCCATGTATTTCCATCATAATATTGCATCTTTATGCTCGTCACAGTCGGACCACAGTTTGTGCATTGACTGATGCTAAAACCGGATACAGTCATGTCCTTTCCAAAATCATATCCAACATACGCATTACCGCTGGTATAGATGCCGGCTGATGATATCCAGTTGCTATTAGTATTATTATCAAATAGATATGATGCAGTACCGCTGTCGCTGATAGCCGTACCGCCGGAACAGGCATCAACGTAAGAAAAAGTTATTTTGCCGTCCGCATCAACCGTTACCCCTGCCCCCGGTGTTCCGCCGCTGAAGTCTGCCTGCGTGGTAAAGGTTTTTTCATATGCGACTCTGTCTCCCGACACCAGCACGGTCGGTGCGGTGACATAAGCTGTACCATCAGCTGTCTTTGGATATTCCAGACAATTGTTGTTCATCTGCGTATCATGGTTCACCATGGCAGATAAATCAATGGAACTTGCCTCCGTACCCTTTGATGTAACCCCGTCATACAGCCAGACAGAATTTTCATCAGTGTGTATTGCTAGGTCCTTGCCCTCCGTTACCGTCGTCTGTGTGTTCAGCAGATTAAGTGTAATCTTGTTCCAGATCCCGATTGTAAGATCGGTACCCACTTCATACCGGCCATCGCCGTTTTCGTCGCCAAGGATTAACGCTTCATTTGTGTAAAACTCAACCCAGTTTGCTCCTATTCCCGGTTTGACCCACAGATCAATGCTGCTGAAGCTCGAAATAAAAAAAGTATCCGAGTTTACAAGTGTATATGCTGCATAAGCGTTCCCAGGCTCGTCTTTGGTCGTAACTTTAAGCGCAAATTCGCCTTCTTTGCAGTCTTCTGATAGTTCCGCTTTACTCTCTGCACCCAAAAGCTGTGAACTAACCGCCGACGCCTCCACGGACGTTTCCATACTCCCGTTGACTGGCGTTTCTATCGAAACGTCTTCATTGAGTACTGTTGCGGCAAGTGTGTTCGCTGGTATCATGGAAAATAACATTGCAATTACGCAGATAAGACAAACAGCCTTTTTCATTCTGCAATCCCCCAAAATATCTTATAATTCGAAACGTTTAGTCAAATATTAACACTAAACTATCCTAATTTACATTGATATGTTATATGAATTATTCATTGATATTTTGTTTAACATTTCTATATCTTTTTTCATAAATTGATCGTTTAATTTATTTACTTGCCCTGTAATTTTCTATCCCTTTGGCCTGTTGATGGCCCGCCCTCACTACTCTTTTTTCACCCTCCGATAAAACGTATTCCGTGACATTTTCAGCAGCTCCATCGCCTTTGTAGCTGTGATTTCCCCACTCCGCCATCTGGATACCACCTTATCAAAGTCCCGGGCCTCAATACGTTTGCGACCTTTGTATTTCCCTTGCTGCTTTGCAATGGCAATTCCCTCGCGCTGGCGTTGCAAGATGTACTCCCGTTCAAGCTCGGCCACTGCCCCGAATACTGTCAGCATGAACTTGCCGGTTGAGGTATTGGTGTCAATCACCTCTTTCCTCGATATAAAGATGACCTCCTTGGCTGACAGAGTCTCTATCAGCTCAAGGAGGTCCTTCGTGTTTCTGGCAAACCGGCTGATGCTCTCAACGATCACCGTATCGCCTCGCCGGACATAAGTGAGCATCCTTCTGAGCTCCGTCCTCTCGGTGTTCTTGCCGCTGGCTTTGTCGATGTACAATTCGTCTACGCCTAGCTCCCGCATCATCACCTCCTGCCGGATCGTGTTCTGCTCCTCAGTACTCACCCGGATATACCCTATCTTCATTTGTGATCCCTCCATAAAAAATAAGAAGTGTGTCAATAGAGCTGCCGACCGTTTTGGGACATCCCAAAATACCGGAATCGACTCTATTGACACACATTTTCATTATCCCAATAGGCTATACCCTATCGGGATATATACGATTTAGCCCATCGGCTCCTGAAGCGACAGCGAATGGACTACATCCATTACCGTTTGCTGTGTTTCGCTTAATCCGCTATCCATAACATTCAGACTATAAAACACGCACACCAAATATCCGCTTTCACCCAACAGATAGACATACCCGCAGCTGCTGTTTTTGCTGTAGGCGTCTGTTGTCTTGCTGATTGCTATAATTCCGGTATTCTTGTCTGTTGGAGCGACCGATTCATAGTTTCCGCTAGGATGGTTTACCATCTCCAATTCCTCATCGGATGGATAAAGCGTATAATCGATCAACACGGTTGCATACCCTGCCGAAAACTGCGCTTGGTCAACATATATCGTTTTGCTGCTGCCGCATCTGAGAATTTCGGGGGTACCCCATTCCTCAGGGTATCTGTAAGCCATTCCAATGAATTCATCCGTATAGGTATAATACCCGTCGGACAGCGTAAGCCGCGAGACCAGAAGATCCGATTTGTATGATGCATTATTGATGACAACTACTTTTTTATCGCTCTTCCAGGATACCTCCATACCGAGATTCTCCGCCACAAACCTGACTGGGATCATCAGCCGGGAATTGATGATCTGTGCCGGCGTAGCCATGACGACAGTCTTTCCGTTGACAGATGCAGCCGTGCTGCCGCTTGTCAGCTGGATGACGTCGCTGCCCAGCGTGATCGTCGCGGTTCGGGTGGTCTCGTCCCATTCAATTGCGCCGCCTGAAAGCTCAACGATGATTCGGATCGGCAGCAGCGTACTGCCGTTTACAATAACCGGCGCGGTGTTATTGTCGTCAATGGGAAGGTATTCATCATAAGCATAGATATATGGATTCCCAATCTGCATCACGATGGTATTCATATCGCCGAATGTATACGCCGCGAGCCCCGACTCAGATAAATAATCCGGTCCGGCCAGAAGCGCATCCAGCTGCCTCTGCTTTTCCGCCTTTTCATCTGAAAGGGTATACCACTCATCTCCCATACTGCCGAAATGATTGCATACCATGCTTACTCCATTGATATCGACGGTGATTGTTCCCAGGTATTTATGGCTGCCGACATAGTCCCCCAGAATATCGACCTTTCCGTCCTCCGGTTCGTCAATGACATTGTAATAGCGGCCGCTCAGCAATGTTTCGCCTACCGTCATGCCATATACGATATAGTATGGCGTCTGCGCATATACACTTCCGAGCACAGCAGTCGAGTTGCCATAGACCTGCATCTTCTTTTCCAGATCCTCGATCTCGCTCTCCAGCCGGGTTATCGTATCCGAATTCGCAGAGGATGCATATGCAGGGATCGATCCAAGAGTAATGATCATCGCCAGTGTCAATACTGCCGCTATGACTTGCTTTTTCATCCTTCTTTTCCTCTTTCCAATTTTGTTTTTTATCTGAGCTTTCCAAATAACGCCATAATGAGCCAAACGGGGATAATTACCCATCCAAAGAACATCGAGAATAGGATTTTGATAAGAAAATACTGCCCGATTGAACCGAAGTAAAAGACCCCCGCTTTCCTTTGCAGCGTATTCAGGCAGTTGTAGGCAACAATGCAATAGATGATGACTGCTATCATTTCATATCACTCCCCTCTGCCGCCGATATTGCAGCCGTTTCTTTTTGCACGGTATAGGCGATAAGTCCTATGGCGACGATTGCCTTATTGTATTGCGTAATATACCGGTCGCCGATTAACAGTGCGGATTTCCTCGTCGGGCCAAGCAAAAACCAAAAACCGCCTTCTGCGTCAGTTATGATGTGATACTGCATTGAACGATAGGTAACGACGGCCGCATTATTATCTACCGTCACCGTCATGCCAAGCTGGGTCAGCGGAAGTGTAATTTTGCCCGCCATATCACGGACTGATATCGGCCCCGACATTTCAAATCGCATATCCTGCAGCTTGAGAATCTGCCTTGAGGCAAACATGGTTTTTATCAGCCACGCCGGGATCAGACAGGTAAGGCCCATCATGTACCATGTCGCGTCGAAAAGCAGTCCGATAATCACTCCAATCAGAAATGAAACAGGATAAATTACGTTGAATCTTTTTAGCCGATCTTCCAGCGGTGCAGGGGATGATAACCGAATGGTTCGATTCTCCATGGGTCTTCTCCTTTTCAATAAAGCTATAGCAATATAATAATAACTCTATAATGTTATTTTGTAAACACTATAGATGTAATCTTCTTTTCGCTATTTTGCTATGCTATCCCTATAGCGAAAGCGGGGTGTTTCCAATGGAAGTCAAGGAACGGATACGATATTTCCGCGAGAAAAAAGGGGTCACGGTTAACCGGTTGGCAAATGAAGCCGGGGTATCTCAGAGTTTTCTGCGCGAAATCGAGCTTGGAAACAAAAAGCCAACAGTGGAAACGCTGTCAGCTCTGTGCGGGGCGCTGGGAATCACGCTTAAGGAGTTCTTTGACGACGCCACACCGTCTCCGCTGTCGGAAGACGGGCTGCAAGAGGCCATATTCCGGCTAACCCCTGAACAGCGCAAGAAGCTTGCAGCTTTTCTGAAATCTATAACATAAAAAGACAACCTGCAAAACGCCCGGCGGTCTTGAAGATTTTTTCATGTAGGATATGATGTAATCAGAGGCTATAACGAAGTAAGATATAGGTTGGAGCTTGTGTAAATGAAGCTGATATTATCATCCTGCGATTTCAGAAATAAGAATTCATACAAATGCATTACTGACAATCTGGGAATGCCAATACAGCAATGCAGGGTGTTGTATTTCCCGAATGAAAAAGCGACAAAAGAAGATCTTGAAAGCGAAAAATTTTATAACCGGCTTGCTGAGTTTGGATTTGCTCGCAAAAATATATATGTATTTAATTATTATAGCCCTGGTTCTTTTTATGATTTGGATATTGATGCACTCTATATCAGTGGCGGAAACACCTTTGCCACACTTGACCGGATACGGAAAGCTGGGTTTTGCGATATCATATTTCAATATGTGAAAAACGGAGCGGTATATATTGGTGGAAGTGCCGGTGCTCATATTGCTTGCACTAATATCAAACATATTCTGAAATACGATAGCAATCCCCCTAATATGTCTGATTTCAACGGTTTGAAATTGTTTGAGGGAGTTTTAATTTGTCATTATATAGATGAGAAGAAAAAAGATCTGCTTAAGATTCAGCGTGACGGCAAATATAAGGTATATTCACTTACTGATGACGAATCGTTGCTGATTGCCGACAACGTCGTCAGAAAGATATAAAAGGTATTTAACTGATTATAAAAATTGAGTAGCCCAAGATTGAGTAGCCCAAGAAATAAGCAATAAGGCTTATTTCTTGGGCTTTTCTCCTTGATGACCTTTGGCTTCCTTGAGACCACGTAGCAAATGTGGGGGAGACTTTTCTATCGCAGCGGATAACTGTCGCAGTAGAGCCGGTCTTCGATCTCTTCCGGAGAATAGCCGCTCTGTAGCATGCCATCAATTTCCTCCGAAGTATAGCCGAAACCACCGGCCATGGATTTGAGTTCCGCTACATAATAATCTTCCGTATCATCACACAAATCACCGGCATCCCACCAGTGATATATTCCGGACATGAAATAGTTAGAGAGATACGCAAAACTTCCACGGGTGATAACACCTTCCGATGAAAGCCTGAGAATCTCCCCTTCATCGGCCGGAATTTCCTCAAAGCTGCCGGATTTGAGTTCGGACAGCATAGATGTGGATAGGGCTCGCCAAAGGATCTGTTCCGTCGAGGCATATACATATAGCTTCAGTCGCTTTAGGTGCAGAATATGAAGCGGGCTGTCCCCCTTGACCCAATAGATATTGTTCCGATCATCCAAAAGGGAAAACGTAAAGCTTCCTCTGAGCGCTTCGGCCATCGCCTTCATCGAGCTAAAAGACAGACTCTTTTCCCGTTCCAGCAACTGAACAGCGACATAGGAATCCGTCTCGACCTTTGTCTTCGGCAGCCGGCAGCTTTCCCGCAATGCCTTGTCGTTTCCAATGATCCCGTTATGTGCCAGGGCGAAGGCGCCGCCGCCCGGAAGGCTACCCTGAAAGGGATGGTTGTTATACCATTTTCTGCAAGAGCCCTGCGTGGAGTGTCTGGTATGCCCGATAAGCGCCGCTGTATCTTTGGGAAGCCGGAAGTCCATCAGGTATGCGCTCTTGGCCGCCTTCTCAATCTTTAGCTTATCTCCGGCATTATAGGAAATCCCGGTTGCATCGGTTCCGCGCACCGCGGATTCTGTCGCCAGTGCTTCCGTCAAACTATTGATTTGTAAAGCGCTGAGGTTTTTCCCATAATTCGAAAACCCAAATAACCCGCACATATCAGACTTCCTCCCCGGACGCCACTTCTTCATTGACATACAGGCGGCGGCACTTCAGATAACCAATGAGCTCCGGGTATTTGTCCCGATCGATCCGGAGAACAAATTCATTCCAGGTCATGCCGCGAAACTCCTCGTCAGACATAGAAATAGCCGCCCCACAGATTTCGCTGACGATCTGCAGAGCGGCGATGAAGCTTGTATATTTCAGAGTGCCTCGGAAGATCCGAAACTCGATGGTGTTGCTATTGAGGAGGTTGACTGCCGTATACCTACCAAAACTGCTGTTTTTTGCGTGATCCAGAATGTCCTTTGGATGTTCCTTAAACCCGTATCTCGCTGCCCATCGGTTGAGCTGTGCTTCCGTACGGCGTGAGAAGTGGAGCATTTCGTTGAAGTGCGCTTCAACAAAATACAGGATCCGCGCAATTACCTCTTCCTGTTTCTGATAGGTATTTCCGAGTGCCAACCGGCTGATGTGTACATGAAGCCCCGCCGTATTGGCCATATGGCTGGTATAACCCAGAGAAACGGCTTTATCGCATATTTCCCGCCATGGGACACGATTCATATGATAGTCCAACGTGCACGGGTGACTGACCAGTTCCAACCCGTCATGAAGGCTGCCGTCATGCTTGATATACAGGCACTCTTCCCTCAGGTTTGCAACGCCCAATATCTCTTTTGCATTCCCGGGATCCTCTCCGCCTTCGTCTATCTCAAGCTCCACACCGAGAAACAATGAATCTGGATTGTATTCGGGGTAGAACAGCGGTTCCGGCTTGTATGAATAGCTATGGATGGTTTTCTGCTCGTTCCGATGCTGGCTATAACAGCTGTAGCAGTAGTCGGCCTCTTCATCGTCATCAATGTGATACGTGTCGTCGAGGCAGATAATCTCGCCGCAGCCCTCGCAGGTCGTATAGTAATTGTCGTAACAGCTTTGGCAAAGCACAATTTCGCTGTTCCCTACATTGCTGTCGTTCCAGATGCGCTCACCGCATCGGCTGCAGACGCTGGTCAACTCCTCCAGACAGTCCTGGCACAGGTCCTGATCATCAAAATAGGCGCCTTCTCCTTCCGGATACTCCCGTCCGCAATTAGAGCAGACGCAGGTCTCTTCTTCCGTTTCTGTTATGGCGGTCTCCTTAAGTCTTACAGGCATAAGCAATTCTCCTTATTTTTAATATTCGTCGGCCAGCAGCATGGTCGAATGATCTCCATCATCTATGACAAAGACCTTTTTAGTAATCGGGATATCCACTGCCAACAGGTATTCATGTGAATACGGTGGCTGCTCCTGGATATGTACGATTTTCTGGCTCCCGTTCACTGCCGTCAACTTAAAAACCTGCAGATAATCCTTGCGTTCCGTCTTCATGATGTCGATGGCATACCACATAAGATTCCGCAGCCAAAGCGGAATATCTGCATTCACGCCTTTTGTTATATACCGGGCATTCTCAAACATCAGCAGCTGTCCTCCTTTCCAAGCAGGCTGTCGATGACAGCGCATATGACGGCGGCAACAGCCGTTACAGCGATTCCCAGAAGCTTTTCTTTCGTTACAGTCAGAAACGTACCATAGATCATTTGCTCCCTTCTAAAACCATTCAGTTCTTTTTAGGCCTGCGCAACCAAGTACCGTTTGATGAACCGGCCGATAAACTCCATCAGAACAGTGCGAACGGCACGCAGTAACATTTTTAACATTTTCGATTTCTCCTCTCGCTTTTATAAAATTTGCAGAGCCCGATTTGGTTTTTCAGCCTACAGCAAACTTTTTCCGCCAGAAAACAAAAAGACGGGATATCTTTCACGGCGCCATGTTCCGTGAAAGATATCCCGTTTTTCATATAAATAATATATCTTTATGATTCCATAAAGTTCTAATTTGGTGCTGAACAGTGCTATAAAGTGCACAAAAAGCCTTAATACACTAGAAAGAGGAATAGGTTATGCTTGAAGATTACCCAGATATTATGACCGTTCATGAGGTAATGGAGGCGCTTGGCCTTTCAAAAAACACGCTTTATGCTCTGATTCATAGCAAGATTATACCCGCATTCCGTATCGGGCCAAAAATGTGGAGAGTCAAAAAAGTGGATTTAATAGAATACCTGAACGCACAATAGCCTGCTCCATGTAGAATAGTTTACCGCTGTCCAAACACAGTGAATGCGAACGATCGCTTGGCAATGATCAATATAATAAAACCCTGCTCAATTTGAGCGGTGTTTCATTATACCTTTGCAAAATCTGATTTATTTGAGCTTTTACATTAACTCCTTGTCGGGCAGATGGGCAGATGAAGAACTAAAAAAATATAACAGAGAGGTATACCCGAAATAAAAGATAATCAAAATTATGTGCCCATCTGCCCCGCCTAAAATTATAAACTGATAGCAAACTCAATCTGTATTAGGTTTAATGCTTAACACCTGCTAGTTCTTATGTTTGTCTATTTTGCTTGGCGTAAACATTTCTATTACTACTGGATTATTAGAATAAGCCAAAAGTGCTTTCCATTCATAAGGTCCAACCAAGTTATATATAAACCGATATATTTGCTGCTTTGCAAGCCTTTGACGTTTTGCCTGATCCATTTGCTCTTGCTGATCTTCAATTTTAAATAGTGATAGATACTCTGGATATATATCAAAACAATGAGTGCGATACTGCAATAATTGTATCGAAGCTTCCAAATCTATTTTGTCACATAATTCTTCAATGCTCGCAAGTATGAAAACCCAAAGCTGAAAAATGGTACATATTACCTCTGGCTGATTTACCTGCTCTCGGCTTAAATCTATTATGAGCGGTCTTGGCTCTGTCTCTACTTCATTTCTAATTATACCGCTCATTAATTTCCACTGATCAGATGGAAACGCACATAAGGATGCAATTTGGGCAATATACTTTTTGTCCCTTGTTATGTTACGCTCTTTTTCATTTCCCATTCCAAAAAGAGCAAAGCGCTTAGCATTAGATCGATTATATAGCGGACAGTTTATTTGTTGAATTGACTAAGCGGTTAACAAATAAGGAAGTATTTTACATATTTCTACTTGTTGTGTATCAAGTATATATGCAGAATCTTTTGTGTTTGGTAAATGAGGCAACCGAAGATCATGCATTATACCCAAAAGCTTTTTTGCAGAGCCACTAAATATATTACTCAATGTTGCTTTATTTTTCTCTTGGTCTTGTCTATTTGCTTTTATCATAGGCTTTTCTGCTTTTACAATCATATCTCTTTTTCCATCAAAAATGCTGTATGTAACAGTTAAAGCTAGCTTCCTGTTAATAAAGTAATCTTCTACCCATTCGTAATTTGAAAATACAAATAACCGCTTGGGTTTCGAAGGTACTTTGTATTGATAGACCATTAAATAAACTCCATCCATTTCGCTGAGCGCTTCAACTAATCTGTCCTGCCCGATAGGTTTTGGCTTACCAGCTGCAAATTGGCAATATATTTTATCATGCCTACTAAGAGCCCTTATCAATAAACCATTCTCCCGATTACTATTCATTCGGACTTTGTTATCAAAAGTTATTGCGCATTTCCTTAGTATTTCATCAGGCGTTACTTCTGCATAAGAATAATTTCCCCACAGCCGTTTATTAATTTGAGCTATTGCCTCAATTTCCATCTTATCCATTTCTTCTGTTTTTTGCGCAATCATGCCGTGACACTTCTTTTCTAATCAGCGCTAATAGCTAACGCGTATTTAACGTCAATTTTGTTTTTTTCACTTAGAATTATATATCAAAATGAATTTTTTTGTTAGCTTTTATAGTAATTTATGATTAAAGCCATCTGCAAACAATAAAAATTGCAAATATTATATTATCTTTTTTGGCCTGCAAAATTTTATGTGTCAAAAAGGATATCTTTCATATGCTATAATTCCTCCACAAAGAAAAGGAGGAATACACATGAACTATTCTAATCTGACTCTTGATCTTTTTGATCGCATTCAGGGTGGCAAAGAAAACTATTTTGCTATCTGCTGGCAACGGGGTATCCCCGGAATGGTCCGTTGTGGCAATATTGCGGGTGAAATCGTCATGGCTACGGTATCACTCTCCGCTTCCAATGGTTCTCATTCTGTCTTAACAGAAGCCACTCAACCCGGAAAAGACAATACATATATTTTTGTCGGACGGAAAAACAACCAGGCACTTTACTCTCTGCTTGTAGATGGGATTGAGACATTAAGTTCAGAATCAATCACCATCGGTAGTTTGTCCGTTGTGGCAAAACAAAACTCCGAAAAATGTTTTGCCATCATAGCATTCTGGGCGCCTTCTAATGACGGATCCAATTCATTTTTATTGGCTGGTTCGGATGATAATTTCGTATCCTTTGCTGCCAGCTGTTCCGGCTTTATAAGGACGGCGCTCTTATGACGAAAGATATTTCTTTCGAAAATTTCGAAACCCCAACCGGCCGCTTTGATGCGGTCGTAAAAGTCAACCCTATTAACGCAGCACCAAGCTCCGATCCAAAAGCTTTGGATTTATGGTTTTCCCAAGAAATTTTGCCAGCTCCGATAAACGCAGTGCATTGTGACCCAGTGGAAGATCCTGTATCATTTGCCCAGTTCGGTCGCCAAAATATTGGTGACTGTTTTTTAGGTTTAGTATCTGAAGAAAAACTTCCACAGGTAAACAATATCAAAAGCCAAATGGCGGCGTTCTTTAATCAACCGCAGCCAAGTCAGCTGCCAGCAAAAGCAATATCTGAATTTGAAAAAGAGCCGCTTGGCTTAGCCATCGCAGAGATAGAAAATAAGATTGCCACCGATGGTTCGTTCGCTGTAATCGATAATCTTCTTTGTCGTTACAAATCGCCTTGTTGGAAAAGCCTTTCTGATAAGGAAATGGCTCAAGCTGAGGTAAGAAGTTGGCTTTCAGAAAAGTTTGCTACCGAAATTACATTACGTCCGCGGTATATCAAAGAAATAGTTGAGGGGCTTCGAACGGATCCCCGTATCTTTCTGGACTCTAATAATTTTCTGTCTAGAAAACTTCTGATAAATTGTGCAGACGGTATTTATAACATAGTATCCGGCAAGGTAATGCCTACATCGCCAACTTACGGCTTTTTCAATTATATTGACATCTCGGCATATAAAATTGGAATTGGTATGCATTCCTATTTTGATGAGTTTATTCACACTGCTTTCTCGGATGATCCAAATAGCCGTCGTCTCTCTCTGGAGATTATTGGTATTATAATTTCCAATCTTAATTTAAAAAAGTTTTTTCTATGCCTTGGTGATAGCCATACCGGAAAATCACAATTTGGCATTTTTATACAAAAGTTGATTGGCGACAAGTCTATGGTATCCCTTTCGTCAATCGACGATTTTGCCAGCACCTGGACCACAAGCACACTTGTCGGCAAGCGCCTGTGTACTTGTCTGGACTTACCTGACACATATCTTCCTCTCCGTGTAATGAGCACCATAAAGCAGATCGTTGGGGACGACGCCATTCGGGGGGAGCAAAAATATCACAATCCAATTACTTTTTATCCGGATACCGTACTGCTTTTTGCCAGCAATCATCCCCTAAAAGTCCCCAATGCCGCGTCCGAAAAAGCGTTTTTGAATCGGCTATCTGTTTTGCCATTCTGTAATCCAATACCAGAAAGCCAACAAATTCAGAATCTTTATTTGAAGCTTTTGGATGAAGCCCCTTATATCATTGGGCAAGCTGCTAACGCGGTTCGTGATCTTGCACGGCGAAATTATGTCCTTACGATCGCTTTACCAGTACAAAAAGCGATTCATTTTCCAGACTTATCTGTGGCCTTTGATTCAGAAAAAAATATCGCTTGCTTTATTGAAAGTCGATGCAGCTTGGAATCTGCCTCAAAAATTTCAACTGCATCACTTTACCAAGCGTACTGCGCTTATTGTGACAAGCTAAACTTGCAGCCTGTCAATCAAATAGATTTTGCGCGAAGGCTCTTTTCTTTGTATCCTTCCTTAAAATCGCTGAAACGTATTGAGGGAGAAGAACGCCGCGGCGTACAAGGAATCGCCTTGCGCGCGAATGCTGATGACTGATTTTGTAACGTAATTTACAAATATATGTAAATATATAATTAATTGGGAGGTAATACAAATGAACATTCCAAAAATGATGACTATCGCCGAAGCCGCTCAGCTTAGCAAAAGCCTCGAAATTGGTATTTCAAAAAATTACATCCGTGAGTTATGCCGCGAGGGAAAAATTCCTTGCTTTCGAGTTGGGGCAAAGAAGACCAAGCTGCTTCTTAACTGGGATGGGTTACTTCAATACCTTAGTTTCCCGCCGCAAGAAGAGCAAACCCCTAGTGGTTCCATTCGTCCAATCCCCGAAAAATATACAGCTTAAAGGAGTCGCTTATGGCAACAGTCAAAAAGCATGTTTCCGCATCAGGTGTAATAACCTACTATATCCGTTGTTATGATGGATATGATACTGCTGGCCGGCAGATTGAGCGGTCTATGACCTGGCGGCCGTCATCTGGCATGAGCCAAAAGGCATCTGAAAAAGAGCTGCAGCGGCAAATCGTGTTGTTTGAGGATCAGACTAAGCAGGGCTTCGTATTTGATTCTTCAACACGTTTTGAAGTTTATGCGAATCGGTGGCTTGACAATAATAGGCCTCCTCAACTTGCTCCCAAAACTTATGAACGTTATAAGGCTCTTTTGGCAACCATTAACGAAGCAATTGGCCATATAAAATTAAGCAAGCTTCAATCCAATCATTTACTGGCCTTCTATAATAATTTGCGTGAAGCGGGCATAAGAAAAAATGGATCCTTTGCCTCATCACACATTCTTAATGACATCCTCATTCAGCGCTCAATGAGTAAAGCGACCCTTGCCAAATTGGCAAGGGTCTCTCCGTCTACTATATCAGCAGTCACAAAATGTAATGGCCGAATATCATTGAAATCCGCTGAAAAAATCTCCTTTTCAATTAATCTGCCAATAAACAAAATTTTTCATATAACTAATAGCAGCGATGGCTTGTCAGAAAAAACTATTCTTCATTACCATCGACTGATCAGCGCCATATTAACTCAGGCAACTAGAGATCGGTTGATTCCTTATAACATCGCTGATAAAAACTATACAAAAGCTCCACATGTAGCGCGCAAAGAAGCTGTTTTTCTGGAGGACTATGAAATGAAGGCGGTTATTTCCCTGTTAAATTCTGAGCCGGTAAAGTGGAAAACCGCTGTCATGTTGTTATTCTATTCCGGTATGCGACGTGGTGAACTGCTGGGGCTGGAATGGAAAGATATTGATTTTGAAAATCGTGTCATACATATTTCGCGTACCAGTCAGTACATAAGCTCTATGGGCATAATTACAAAAGATACGAAAAACTGTTCTTCGGCCCGAACAATCAAGTTGCCCCTTGAGGCTTTCCAGCTCCTACGCGATTATAAAAACTGGTGGAGCGATTTTCAAGTCGCCATGGGAAACAAATGGCTGTTCCGAATTGAAGTCGTATATGCGAACGGAAAAAAGGAATTCATTGATAACGATAGGTTGTTTATCAAAGACGACAGTACGCCAATGAATCCGGACAGCCTTACCGATTGGTTACACAATTTTGTCGAGCGAAATCATCTGCCCAAATTTAGTCCACACTCGCTCCGACATACAAATGCCTCTCTGCTAATTGCAAACGGAGTAAGTATACCAACCGTATCAAAACGTCTGGGGCATTCCAATGTATCGACTACAGCAAGGATCTATTCTCACGCAATTCAATCCGCAGATGAAATTGCTTCGAATATTCTCTCCGAGAAACTCAATCCGATAAACAATAAAAGTCCATAGCTGGTCCTATTTCCCCATAGGTTGCCTTATATTCCAGCGGGCGTAACGGAAATATAACGGAAACGCTATATTTTCAATACTCCAAACGCCCAAAAAAAGTTATAAAAAAACGCCGTTTTCATTTGAAAACGGCGTTTTTAATGGTTGCGGGGGCAGGATTTGAACCTACGACCTCCGGGTTATGAGTGTTATCATAGCTTGATCACATTTTCATCAGCCAAGATGCAAAAGACATTGACCCAGCGATTTTGAATGCATTTGTTGAATTTGCTAAGAATTTCGGTAAAAAGTAAACCCATCTAGTGCTTAACCCGTCACACAGTGGCGGGTTTTCTTATGCCCAAAAACAGGAGGTGACAAGCATAAAGCAGTTAAAACCCCGCGATAAAGTCACGCAGCGCATGACCCGCGACGGACTGATTAAAGAAAATCAGACTACCGGCAATGCGGAGAGCGTTTCGGAGCGTGACGTGGAACAAAACCTTTCCCCTCAACAACCGACGCGTCAGTTTATCCAGCCGGACGGGACAGCCCCGCCCTCTGCATCGGAGTTGCCCCGTCCATCGGGCGGCGGCACCGCCGAGAGGATATTAGAGCGCGTGGATACGGCGCATGACCGCCAAACATCCAAGCGGGCGGTTAATCAGGGCAATAAGGCTATCAACGGCTTTCGGGCAGCTCATCCGGCACCTCGAAATGCCGCATATCCGCTTTCACGATCTGAGGCATAGTGCCGCAACTAATATTCATGAATTAACAGGCGACTTTTATACTGTCAGTCAATGCCTCGGCCACAGTCTAAAAGGTGTAGGTATTCAGCTAAATATATCCACCAATTTGGACTCTGTAACTGCAAAGTACATTGGGTGAATTGTCAATAGAAGCGCAACAATGTCAAAAAGTAGAGTTTTCAAATACTTCGGCGGGCGTTGCCCAGCCGAGGCATTTTCTTGGCCGGTTATTCAGAATGCTCATGGCTTCGGCGACTTCTTCCTTGCTGATGTCCCTGAAGTCCGTTCCTCTGGGGAAGAATTCACGCACAAGACTGTTCAGATTCTCAACGGAGCCTTTTTGCCACGGGCTGTGCGGGGAGCAGAAGTAAAACGGGATATTCAGTTCATCTTCCACCTGTTTATAGCAATCGAATTCAACGCCCTGGTCGGCGGTAAAGGTCAGACATGGCATCGTTTCAGATACCGCTGCCAAAATTTTGTATACAGCCCAGTTACTCTTTGCATTACGCAGAAAGAACAGCATGCAGTATCGGCTTTTTCTGTCGCACATTGAAAGAAGGCCGGAATGGCTGTAATTTGCCGAAACGATCGTATCCAGTTCCCAGTCACCGATACGCTGACGCCTTTATGCCTCTATGCAGCGTTTTTTCAACAGCTTAATCCCCGGAAAATGGCTGTGATGCCGTCCTCTTGACCGTCCTTTGTGCCGAAGCGTAACGGCAGCGGCCTGTTCCAGACGTTCCAGGCGAAGCCACCGATAGATTGTGGAATGGCTGATGCGCATCTGGCTATCGTTCGGATAGTCCAGTTGGATGCGGCCGGCTACCTGCTCCGGCGACCATGTTTGCAGCAGATGTCTCCTGACGTAGTCGGACAGTTCGGCATTTGCATACTTCCCGGCACGCCTCCTGTGAATTCTGCTGCGGTACAGCTCGTCCGCTGGTATAAAACGATAAGCCCGTCCCAGTCCCTTCTGAAAACACGCATTGCGCTTCAACTCCCGGCTGATCGTGCTGGGGCTGCGGCCTAATTCCTGCGCGATGGCGCGTATTCCATAACAGTTTTCCGACAATTGAGATAGCTTTTTTCGTTCTTCCAGCGTAAGATGATGGTAGCTCACAGGGTATCCCTCCTGACAGTGTTGTCTCGACAACTCCACTGTACCACAGGAGGCCGTATCCTGTGAGTTTTTACTCTGTTGCACTTGTTATTTTAATTCACCTTTATTAAAGACACCAATCAAATACATCAAAGTGTAGCGATAAAAGCTCAACTTGCCCCGTTTTGCTTTATGCGTTCTTATGATATTTGGGCACCATTTTAGCTCCATTATATACAATTTATGCATTTAAGCAGTTGCTTAATCTGCTATAATTGTGACTGAAATTTGTATAAGTCGAAACCGGTAATGCGAGATAAAATCCCCTTGAAAACTAAGTGTTTTCAAGGGGATTGGCGGAGAAGGTGGGATTCGAACCCACGTGCCACTTTCGTGACAACCGCATTTCGAGTGCGGGCCGTTACAACCACTTCGATACTTCTCCATATTCAGTTTATTGCATAAATGGCGGCTCTCTACTCACTTTTACATGATTTCGAATCAGGGCCATGACCACTTCGATGCGCTTCCGTATGGCCTTCCGCACAACGTCCGGACGGCTTTTTTACTTTACCCTATTTCCCGCCGAATGTCAACGGCCAGCGGCTACAAGATTTCTCCCATCCATTCCAGCGCAGCGCGGGCGGCAGCCTGTTCTGCCAATTTTTTGCTTTTCCCCTCACCGGTAGCCAGCACGTTGCTGTTAATTAAAACCTCAATGACAAACCGCTTGTCATGATCCGGTCCGCTTTCTTCTTTCAGCCGATAAGACAGCGTCTCCTGATGATTCTTCTGCACAATTTCCTGCAGCGCGGTCTTATAATCTACCGAGTGATGGCCGCGGACAACTTCCTCCGCCTTTTCACGGATATATGGAAGCAAAAAGCCCTCAGCCGCCTCCATCCCGCCATCGAGGAATACGGCAGCCAGCGCCGCCTCCGCCGCATCGGCCAAAACCGACGGACGCTTACTGCCGCCTCCCTGCTTTTCACCATGGCCCAAAAGCAGGCGCGGCCCCAGCTCCAGCCGCCCCGCCAGTTCATAAAGCGAGCGTTCGCAGACAATTGCCGCTCGCAGCTTGGTCAGTTCCCCTTCCGGCAGCTGACGATAGGTCTCAAAAATGTATTTTGCGCAGATAAAACCAAGAATGCTGTCCCCCAGAAACTCCAGCCGTTCATTACTATGGCAGCCCTTGTCACGATTTTCGTTGGCATAGGAGCTGTGGGTCAGAGCGGCCGTCAGCAGCGTACGGTCACGGAATGTATATTCGTAAATGGGAAAATCAGACACAGCGACAGCCTCCCTTTCAGAGAATAAAGCCTCTTGGCAGCAGCCAAGAGGCGGGACACAAAGGCAAACTCAGATGCGGTCTTTGATATAATTGACGATGTCCCCAACGGTTTTAACATTTTCCAGTGCGTTTTCTTCAACCTCTCCGATGCCGAATGCTTCTTCCGCGGCCATCATCAGCTCGACAATATCGATAGAGTCAGCGTCCAGGTCCTCTACAAAACTGGTTTCCATGGTGATCTCGTCCGGATCAACTCCGAACTGTTCCGCCACCAGGTCTTTCATTTTATCAAATATCATGGTATCCCTCCGAATACGGTTTTATCTTTGAGTATCATAGCAAAGGTGATGGCGGTTGTAAAGCGTTTTTATAGATTATTAATCATTATTCTTCGTTTGCCTTTTGCTCCGTCATATATTCGACATTCTCCGACACCTGCTGGATAAAATCGCAGCCGGAAAAGACAAAGGCCTGCCCGATCGCACGCTCAAACGCACGCGCATCGGACGAACCATGTGCTTTGATTACCGGCCGGGAAACGCCAAGGAACGGTGCCCCGCCTACCTCTTTATAATCAAGCTTGTGCTTCATCTCCCGCAGTCCGGGACGGAGTGCTGCGGCAGCCAGTTTGGATACCGTCCCCGCCATCAGCGTTTGCCTGAGCTCATCCATGATAAAAGCGGCCGCTCCCTCGATGCTCTTCAGCAGCACATTGCCGGAAAAGCCGTCGCATACCAACACATCGCAGACACCCATCAAAGCGTCCCGGGCTTCCACATTCCCGACAAACCGGATGCGGCCGCTGTCTCCTGCCGTCTTCAGCAGAGCATATGCCTCCTGCCGCAGCTCATCCCCCTTGCCCTCCTCGGTGCCGTTATTGAGCAAACCGATGCGGGGCGCGGAGATATCCTGCTGGGTTTTCATGAAGAAATAACCCATGTAGGCGAACTGAAGCAGATTTTCCGGCGTACAGACGGCGTTGGCCCCGCTGTCGATCAAAAGGGTGTAGCCGCCGGTCTTCTGGGGCAGCAGCGGAGCCAGTGCCGGACGACGGATACCCTTGATCCGGCCGGTGACCAATGTAGCTCCTGTGAGCAGTGCACCTGTACTGCCGGCAGAAACCAGCGCGTCGCCTGTCCCCTCATTTAAAAGGCGCAACGCCACTGCCATACTGGAATCTTTTTTTACCCGAACAGCGGTGGAAGGCTTGTCGTGCATATCGATGACCTGACTGGCATGAATCACCTCGATATATTCGGTCTTCCTCCCTGCCAGGATCTGATTAATACGATTTTCGTCGCCGACCAGCAGCACACGACAGCTGTCGGACGCGGCAGCAACCGCGCCCTCCACTGCGGCATTCGGCGCGTTATCCCCGCCCATGGCATCCAGAATGATTTTCATTTTATATCCTCCCGAAGAATGGGCAGCAGCCCGTCGATAATGGAAAGCGCCCGCTCTGAAACCGCCAGATACCGCTCGCGCTTGCCGCGGACGCGTTCCGGCAGGGGTGCAACAATGCCAAAATTGATATTCATGGGCTGATAGCTTCCCAGTTCACCCTCAGCCACATGAAACCGCAGCGCGCCGACCGCC
Organism: Clostridiaceae bacterium; assembly: GCA_034933145.1. Classification (GTDB taxonomy): domain Bacteria; phylum Bacillota; class Clostridia; order Oscillospirales; family Butyricicoccaceae; genus UBA4644. The sequence continues at coordinate 78,207 of JAYFOA010000025.1, read as the reverse complement.
GTTTCCCTCGGGAACTCCGCCGGTGCTTTCTTAAGCCGCCGTCGGGCCAGATCCAGGCCACAGCAAAGGCCGGAAGCCGCCGATTCGATGTATCCCTCTACTCCGGTGATTTGACCGGCAAAATAGAGATTCTCCCGTCCGATCACGCGGTAAAAAGCATCCAGCCGCCCCGGCGCATCGATAAAGCTGTTTCGGTGCATGATGCCATACCGCAGAAAATCCGCATTTCGCAGCGCCGGCACCAGGCCGAATACCCGCTTTTGCTCCGAATGGAGCAGATGCGTCTGGAACCCCACCAGATTATACATCGTCCGCTTTTCATCCTCCGCCCGAAGCTGCAGGACGGCATATGGCCGCGCACCCGTGCGGGGATCCCGAAGCCCCACGGGCTTCATCGGCCCGAAGCGCAGGGTGTCCTCACCCCGCCGGGCCATCACCTCAGCCGGCATACAGCCCTCGAATACCGCCTTGTCTTCAAAGCCGTGAACTGGAGCTTCCCTCGCCTCCCGCAGGGCGGCAACGAACGCCGTATACTCCTCTTTTGTCAGGGGACAGTTAAGATAATCCGCCCCACCCTTATCATAACGGGAGCAAAAGTATGCCTGCTCCCTATCCACACTGTCGGCCGCGACAATGGGCGCCGCGGCGTCATAAAAATGCAGCGGTGCACCCAAAAGATCCGCAATGGCTTCTGCCAGCGGCCCTTCGGTCAGCGGCCCGGTGGCGATCACCGCATCGCCCTCCGGCAGCATATCGACCCGTACCGGGCATATCTCGATCAGCGGGTGGGCATGCAGCCGTGCCGTGATCAGGTCGGAAAACCGCCGCCTGTCCACCGCCAATGCGCCGCCTGCGGGAACCGCGCATTCGTCCGCCGCCGCCATGATCAGGCTGCTGCAGCGGCGCAATTCTTCTTTCAGCAATCCGGGGGCGGTGGCCAGCCCCGCGCCGCGCAGGGAGTTGGAACATACCAGCTCTGCAAATCCGTCCGTGCGGTGAGCCGGCGTGCGGAACAACGGCTTCATTTCAAAAAGCTGTACGGGGATCCCGCGGGTAGCCAGCTGCCAGGCAGCTTCACTGCCGGCGAGTCCCGCGCCGACAACGGCGACGGGATCACGCATCGGCCTTATCCGCCTTTTTACGGGATTTCGCGGCTGGCTTTTTCTCCGCGGCGGCCGCTGTTTTTTTACCGGCGGACTTTCCGGCCTTCTTGGCACCGGTTTCCTTGGCCTTGGTTTTTCCGGTCGGCTTGGCGGCAGTTTCCTTGTCAGGGGATTTCTTTGCCAATGTCTTCGCCGACCCGGTGCTCCTCTTTGTTTTGGCTTCTCCCGCAGTCTTTTTCGCCGTCGTTTTTTTTGCCTTCGGTTCTCCCACGGCGCCCTCTTCAGCCTCAACCTTCTTTCCGCGGGTGGGGATTGGCTCCTCATAGCCGCAGCCAGGCACATGACAGAGGTACCGCTTGTCTTCGCGGGTATAATGACGATAGATCACCCCGCCGCATTTGGGGCAGGTTCGCTTGGTGGGACTGTCCCAGGTCATGAAGGCACAGGTGGGATTCTTTTCGCATCCATAATAGCTGTAGCCGCTCTTCGCCTTTTTTTTGAGCAGCCGTGCGCCGCAGATGGGGCAGGGAACGCCGGCATCCTGAGAAATCGGCTTGGTGTTTTTACATTCCGGATACCCGGGACAGGCCAAGAACTTACCGAACCGGCCGCTCTTGATTACCATCTTTCGGCCGCACAGCTCGCAGACCACATCGCTTTCTTCATCCGGCACTTTGATCCGCTTTTTATCAAGATCCTGTTCTGCCTTCTGAAGTTCGGCGGAGAATCCATCATAAAAACGCTGCAGAAGCGCGCGGTAATCTTCTTTCCCGTGTTCGACCTCATCCAAGCCGTCCTCCATGGAAGCGGTAAATTGGACATTAATGATATCGGTAAATTTATCGATCATCAGATCGGTGACAGCTTCGCCCAACCCGGTAGGCTTCAGGCTTCGCCCATCCTTGACCACATATTCACGGTCGAGAATCACCGAAATGGTAGGAGCATAGGTGCTGGGGCGGCCGACGCCTTTTTCCTCCATCGCACGGATGAGAGACGCTTCGGTATAGCGCGCCGGCGGCTGAGTGAAATGCTGCCTCGGGTCGACGGCCACATATTCGGGCGTATCGCCCGCTTTCAGCTCAGGCAGAGGGCCTTCCTCATCTTTTGCCTCATCAAAACTTTCCTCATACAGGGCCAGAAACCCCGGGAAAGAGACGCTCTGCCCCGTAGCGCGGAACTGGTATCCGCCGCACAGGATCATGGCAGCCGCAGTATCCAGTACCGCGTCGCTCATTTGACTGGCAAGGAATCGGGACCAGATCAGCCGATACAGCTTATACTGGTCGGGTGTCAGGCTGCGCTTTATGCTTTCGGGATCCAATGCCGGATTGGCGGGGCGGATCGCCTCATGCGCGTCCTGTGCCCCTTTCTTTGTACGAAAAACACGGGCTTTGTTCGGTATAAAGCTGTCCCCAAACCGTCCCCCGATGAACAGCCGAGCGGTAGCCAATGCCTCATCCGCTATGCGGAGGGAGTCGGTACGCATGTAGGTAATCAGGCCGGTCAGTCCCTGGCCCTGCAGCTCCACGCCTTCATACAGTTCCTGCGCCACAGCCATCGTACGCTTAGAGGTCATGCCAAGCTTGCGGCTGGCCTCCTGCTGCAGCGTGGAGGTGATAAACGGCGGGGCCGGCTGGCGCTTTTTTTGCGCCTTTCTCACATCGGAAACGGTATAGGGCATTGCGTCAATCTTCTGAAGCACTTTATCTGCGGCAGCCTTATCGGGCAGTTCCCGCTTCCCGTTTTCGTCGCCGAAGAAATGGGCGGAAAAATTGCGGCCATCCTGACGCAGGGTTACGTCAATCGTCCAGTATTCCTGTGGGACAAAAGCCTGAATCTCCCGCTCTCTATCCACGACCATGCGGGTGACAACGCTCTGGACCCGGCCTGCAGACAGGCCGGACCGTACCTTCCTCCACAGGAAGGGGGACAGCTTATAGCCCACGATACGGTCGAGGATACGACGTGCCTGCTGAGCATCCACCAAATCCATGTCGATGTCCCGAGGTTTTTTCACCGCATCCGTCACCGCACGCTGCGTAATTTCGTTAAACGTGACGCGTTGGCTTTTGCCATCCGGCAGATCCAAAAGCTCCCGCAGATGCCAGGAAATCGCCTCTCCTTCCCGGTCCGGGTCGGTTGCCAGATAGACTTCATCGGCGGCCTGTGCCGCGGTTTTCAGCTCCCGGATCACCTTGTCCTTGCCCTCAATGGGGCGATAGTCGGGTTCAAAGCCATGCTCCACATCCACGCCCAACGTCTTTTTGGGCAGGTCACGCAGATGACCCATGGAGGCCTTGACCTCAAAGTCGCCGCCCAGATATTTTGTAATCGTTTTGGCTTTCGCCGGGGACTCCACAATCAATAGTTTTGACATGTAAACCTCCAGAAAGGGTCAATTATCAGTAGCTTCGCTGCAAAAGAAGGTGACTGGCGCCCTCTCCGCAACGGCAGAGGATATCGTATTCTATGCTATAAGCGCTCAAACAACTTGCCTGGAAGCTGGCGCACACGGCCTTTCAGTTCCAGCACGGTCAGCTTTGCCAGCAGATCACTGGAGGAGAGTCCCGTACGAACCGTCAGCTCTTCCAGAGGCAGCGGGCCGCCGCACAGCGCGGCAAGGAGCGGATCATCTGTGGATGCCGGGGCCGGCGTGGATATTGCCCCAGATTTCGACGCCGCAGCATAAACAGAGGCCACCGGTTCCCGGATTACCGGCGCGGCCTGCGCCGGCGGAGAAAGGCGATAGACACCCCGATATTCGCAAAGGATGTCCTCTGCGTTGCGAATAAGCTTTGCGCCGCGTTGGATCAGCTCGTTGGCGCCCGCGCTGCCCGGCGCATCCACACCACCGGGGACAGCGAACACATCCCGTCCCTGATCCAAGGCAAGTCCGGCGGTGATCAGCGCACCGCTTTTATCCGGTGCTTCCGCCACAGCTACCCCTAAAGACAGGCCGGACATAATCCGGTTGCGGCGGGGAAATCCACCGCGCCCCGTCTTTGCGCCGGGGGGATATTCCGAAACGGCCGCGCCATGCCGCAGGATATCCCGCAGCAGGCCACCGTTGATCGCGGGATAGCAGCCGTCGATCGCCGTGCCAAAAACGGCGATGGTAGGCGTTCCGCCTTTGAGTGCGCCCCGATGGGCGGCACTGTCCACGCCCTCCGCCATGCCGGAAATCACAACGACTCCGTTCTGACTCAGGCCAAAGGCCAATTTTTCTGCCGTCACCGCGCCATAGGGCGTACACCGGCGCGTTCCCACGACGGCAATGGCCGGCAGGTCGTTAAGCTCGGGCAGCTCGCCGCGGACATAAAGGATCAGCGGCGGGTCATAGATCGCTTTGAGCCGCTGGGGATAGTGCTCATCCACAATAGATAGAATATGGATTCCCTGCCGCCGGCAGTCCGCGAGAATCCGCTGTGCCGGCGCCAGATCCCGTTTTTTCAGGCGCTGCTTTTCCGCTGGCGTCAGCAGAAGCACACGGGACAGTTCATCCGTTTCGGCCTCAAAAACCGCTTTTCCGCTGCCAAATCGGGCCAGCAGGGCCCATGCCTTTTCCGGCGGCAATGCAGCCGTCGTGGTCAGCCAGATCAGATACTGCAAAAACGGCCACCTCCTGAATAAATGGAAGGAATCCGTCAGCCGCCTTTCACGGGCGGCTCGCCGTCATGACTAAGCCTCATTTGTTCCTACAGACATTGCCGTACGTCCCCGCGACATCTCATAAAGGAAAATTGCTGCGGCCACCGCCGCGTTGAGCGACTCTGCCCCGCGAATGGGAATATTGACTGTCCCGTCGCAAAGCGCGCGAACAGCGGGTGAAATTCCGTGCGCCTCGTTGCCGACCACAATGCAGGCACGGGAAAGGGAAAGCTCGGCTACCGGTTGGCTATCGCTGTCCAGTACAGCAGCGTATAGCGGCACATGGATCGCTCTTTTCAGTGTCTCCATATCGCAGTGCCACAAAGGTATGCGGAACAGAGAACCCATCGTGGCGCGGACGACTTTCGGCGAAAACGGATCCGCACAGTCGCCCAGAAGCGCGACGCCATCCGCGCCGAAGGCGTCGGCGGTGCGAAGGATTGTGCCCAAATTCCCCGGGTCCCGCAGTTCGTCCAGCGCCAGAAGCCGGGTGCCTGAAAGGGGCGGCGGTGGCGGCAGCGCACAAAGAAATACAATTCCCTGGGGTGACGGCACATCGGATATTTTTTTCAGCACCGGCACGGAAACCGGATGCACGGGACACGTCAGCGAAGGCAAGTCAGGCAGTAATTCCGGCAGACAGAAGACCCGGAGAATGTGCGCTCCGCTGCGCAGCGCCTCGGCGAGCATGACCGGTCCCTCGCAGACGAAAGCGCCGGCCTCCTCCCTTGCGCGGCGGCTGTCGGCCAGCGCGCAAACCTGCTTTACCAGCGGATTGTCACGGCTTGTGATAGTCTGTACCGTCATTCCCTGATTCCTTTCATGTGATAGCAGCCAGCGCGGCCGATTCGGGTACACAGGCGGATGGAGCACGCCAGTTTGACGCAAAAAGACCTATGCGCACGTGCGCGATAGGTCTTGATGGCAAAAATCAGTCCAGAGGCTTCATCGTGGGGAACAACAGCACGTCTCGGATGGAGGTGTTGCCGGTCAACAGCATGATAAACCGGTCAATGCCTATGCCGCAGCCGCCGGTGGGCGGCATGCCGTATTCCAATGCGGTGACAAAATCCTCATCCATCTCGCTGGCCTCGGCGTCGCCCTGGGCGCGAAGCGCCATCTGGGCTTCAAACCGCTGCCGCTGGTCGATAGGATCGTTGAGTTCAGAAAACGCATTCGCATATTCGCTGCCATTGATGAATAGCTCAAAGCGCTGCGTCAGACGGGGATTTTCGGGATCCCGCTTGGCCAGCGGGGAAATCTCCACCGGGTGACCGCAGATAAAGGTGGGCTGGATAATCTGCTTCTCACAGAATTCCTCGAAAAACAAGGAAAGAATATCACCGATCCCGTGACGCTTTTCAAAGTCAACATGCCGCTCCTTGGCGACGGTGCGGGCCTCTTCCAGCGTTTGGATTTTGTCAAAATCCACATCGGCAAACCGCCGGACAGCTTCGGTCATCGTCAGTTTTTCAAACGGCTTTCCCATGTCGATGACCATGTCGCCGAAAGGCAGCGTCGTGCCGCCGGTGACGGCCTGTGCCACCCGGCGCATCAGCCCCTCGGTCCGTTCCATCATACCGTTGATATCGGTATAGGCTTCGTAAAACTCAATGGTCGTAAATTCAGGGTTGTGACGGGTATCCATTCCCTCGTTGCGGAACAGCCGTCCGATCTCGTAAACCCGGTCGAATCCGCCGACGATCAGCCGCTTGAGATAAAGCTCGGTGGCAATACGCAGGTACATATCGAGATTCAGGGCGTTGTGATGTGTCACAAAGGGGCGCGCGGTCGCGCCGCCCTGCACCGTCTGAAGCACCGGGGTTTCCACTTCCAGATAGCCCAGCTCGTCCAAATAAGCACGAATCTCCTTGATGGCGCGGGTACGCTTGATGAAAGTCTCCCGCACCTCCGGGTTGACAATCAGATCCACATACCGCTGACGGTATCGCGTATCCACATCCTTAAGGCCGTGGAACTTTTCCGGCAGAGGCAGCAGCGACTTGCTCAGCAGCACGATCTCCCTTGCATGGACGGAAATTTCGCCCCGCCGTGTGCGGAAAACGAAGCCTCGTACGCCGATGATATCGCCGATGTCCAGCTTCTTAAACCGCTCATATTCCTCTTCACCCACATCGTCGATGCGGACATAGACCTGGAGGCGTCCCTGCTGATCCTGGATATGCACAAAACTGGCCTTCCCCATTTCGCGCTTGCTCATGATACGGCCGGCGACTGAGACATCCTGATTCTCCAGCCGGTCAAAATCGTTTAGAATTTCTTTGCTGTTATGGCTGCGCTCATAGCGTACCTGCAGAAAGGGATCCTGCCCTTCGGCACGCAGGGCAGCCAGCTTGTCCCGCCGAATGCGAAGCAGCTCCCGCTGCTCTTCGACGGATTCCGGCTCGCGGGCGCGGTCTGTATCGTCCATAAAAAATAACTTCCTTTACAGTTTTCTCAACTCCAGCACCTTGCACTGGAAGGTGCCGGCAGGTGCTTCGACAGTGACGATCTGATCCTTATGGGCGCCCATCAGCGCCTTGCCGATGGGGGACTCGTCGCTGATGCGTTTCAGCTTCGGGTTTGCCTCCTGGGATCCGACGATCGTAAATTCGTCGATGCGTTGGTCCTTTACAAATTCTACAGTGACGGTGGCACCGATGGTGACCCCTTTATCGACGCCGGCTGATTCATCAATAATCACGGCGTTGGAGATCATCACCTCCAATTCAGCGATCCGGGAGTAGAGTTTCCCCTGCTCGTTTTTCGCCTCGTCATATTCACTGTTTTCAGAGAGATCGCCGAAACCGCGCGCTTCTTTGATGAGCTCTGCCACCTCGCGTTCACGAACGGTTTTCAGGTGCTCCAGCTCGGCTTTCAGTTCCGCAAGACGTTCCTTTGTCAGTTTATACTGCTTCTGCATAGCGATGCCTCCAAACATGTATAGTCCGGTATTTCCGGAAAAACGCGCCCCGGCCGCACCGCGCGGCTTTCACGCGCATTGCGGTCAGGGGTAAAATATCTATTAATTTTCTTCATTATTATATTGTGTAGGTTCTGTGATGTCAAGGCCAATTTCATGAGCTGTAAGTCCACCGCAGAGATACAGGGCACAAAGGAAGCATTGTTTGTCTGCATTTTCCGGACAATGGCGCAATGCCTCTTCCGGCGGGTGCAGCGACGGCAAAAGGGCCCGAACCGGCCACGATGCGTGCGATACCCCGGTCAGATCAACAGCCAGCGCCGCGCTTTCCGGCGGTATACCGTCCAGCACCAGCGCCGCTTCCGGCGCACCTTCCGGCAGAGGCCCCTCTGCCGCGATACCGCATGCGTCAAGCAACCGTCTCCGGAGAACCGGCAGATCCTGCGGGCAGCGGAGCCGCAGGGTACGTACGTTACGCGCCAGGGTCAGCAGCTGATCGGAAAGCAGACGGTCAACTGCCTCGGCACAGACGGTGATGCATACCCGCGCGGGGTCAAGCGCTGCTTTTTTACAGCCGGCAATCACGGCATCGGCTGCGCAGGCCCGGAGAAGCGGGTGTTCGTCCACCGGTGCAAACCCCAGCGCCCGCGCCTGCTCCTGCCAGCGTTCCGGCACTACCAGCCGCCGTACGCCCGTTGCCCGCAGCTCTCGCAGCGCACAGAAAACACGCTTTTCTGCCGCCGCGGTACGTAATCCGAATGGAAGCGTCACTGCCGCGACACGAAAGGAAGACATGCGGTAAGAATGCAGAGATAACACCAGTCCCCGCGAAGGAAAAAACCGGAGCAGCAGCCGCGGCCAAAAGGAAAGCTGGGTTTCGGTCACAGTCAGCACGCCGAACATTCAATCACCGTCATCTCTCCCTCATCGGCCTTAAGCCCGTCCGATGTCTCTGTGCAGAACAGACCTTATCTGGCAGCGCATCAACATTGAAGAGCGCGCCGCCAACGGTTTCCGTATCGCCAAGGAACAATGTCCGGCGAAAAAAGAAACCGCCATAGACTGTTTATAAAGTCTATGGCGGGAAAGGCAATTTTATGCGGGCGGTCAGGGCGTAGTGACTGCCGCATCACCGGATGGCGCGGCAGCAACATCAGAGATTTTTTGAGATACGACTTCGATCGCCTTCTGAAGCTGCGTATCGTCTGCCGGATCCAGATAATAAAACGTGGTATAATCCATATCCATTTCCACCGGATAGTCCGGTGTGATACCCACGCCTGCCAAATTATTCCCCTTCGGCGTGTAGTAGCGTGTAGTGGAAAGATTAATGCTCGAGCCGTCGGACAAACGAATGAGCTGCTGCGAATAGCCCTTGCCGCCGGTATGCGCACCGACCACGTCGGCTACGCCGTATTCCTGCAGCGCCGCGGCAAAGAACTCAGCTGCAGATACGGAATCTGCATTGACGATCACCGTCATCGGCAAAGTCAGGCAATCTGCGTCTGAGGAATACTCCTTGACGTTGCCCTGTTTGTCGACTGTGCTGATCACGACGCCTTCCGGCAGAAGCAGGTCAAGCATATTGCGCATGACCTCCAAAAATCCGCCGGGATTCCAGCGCACGTCGAAAATGAGTCCCTGTGCGCCCTGGTCGATCAAAGACTGCAGTTTGGTTTTAAATTCCACATCCACATTGGTATCGAATCCGTCAATAGCCAGATAGCCAATCTTGTTTTCCAGCATCCGGGCCTCCACGCCCTCGTTATAAACACTGGCGCGTTTCATATCGAAGGTGAGCTCTGTCCCGTCACGGCGGATAGTCAAACTAACAGGCGTACCCTCTTCCCCTTTAACATAGGTGCTCAGTTCAGATGGCTCTCCCAGCTGCTCCACCGGCACGCCGTCTACGGCGACCAAAACATCGCCCACCTGAATTCCCGCTTCTGCGGCCGGACTGTTGAGCGCCACCGACAAAACGGTATAGGCGTTGCTGTCGTCAACGGAATAGGTCAGGCCCACGCCAACATAGGAATTGGCCTCATCCTCCAGAATCTGAGCGGTCTGCTCCGCGGTATAATAGTGTGACCATTTGTCTCCCAGCCCATCCACATAGCCGGCTGCGGCCCCTTCAATAGCGTCGTTTTCCGTATAATCGCCAATGAAGTATTTTCCCACTGTTTCCGCCACGTTCCGGAGCTTGGCATATCTTGTCTCCAGATCCTGCAGGTCGCCCAGGCGATTATTGTAATACTCCGCCGAAGCAAAAAAAGTGATGTTAAAAGTGGCGACCGCGGTCAAAAGCACGATCATCAGAGCAGTGGTCACGGTAATCGTCCGTTTTTTCATGTGTAAAGCTCCTTCATGAAGGTAAGTCCTGTTTCTTCGGAAACGCAGCCAGGTTGCGTACGCCGCAAAACGTCAACTGCAAAGCGCTGATCTGCGCCATATCCGGCACAGATCAGCTTTTCGGCGGGCACGACTGTCACCCGCGGTTATTTATAAACAACGGTAAACCCTTTGAACTCGTTAAGCGGGTTATAGGTGGATCCGTTTTTGGAAATCTCGAAGTGCAGATGAGATCCCGTGCTGTATCCGGTGCTTCCGACATAACCGATTACGTCGCCCTGCTTGACTTTGTCCTTGGCGCTGACAAGCCGCTTGCTCATGTGCGCGTACAGGGTCGTATAGCCGCCGCCGTGGTTGATAATGACATAATTACCCCAGACGCTGCTGTAGGTTGACGTGATCACCGTACCGCCGTTGGCGGCATAAATCTTTGTACCCGTGGTGGCCCGGATATCAACGCCGGTATGAAGGCTGTATTTTCCGGTGATCGGATGGATGCGGTACCCGTACTTGCAGGTGATGATGTTGTTGGCTCGGGGAAGCGGCCACATAAACGTCCCACCTACATAGGTCTGCTGGGCAGCCAGCTCTGCGGCCGCCTTTCGGTACTGATCCATCAGCGCATCTTCCTGTTCAATCAGGGCAGCGTACGCATCCTTGGTCTCTGATTCCATCGCCTTGATATCATCCAGGGATTTCTGCTTGGCATCCCGCTGGCTTTCCAGTGAAGCGCGGTTGCTCTCCAGCGAGGCATAGACCTCTTGTTCCTCAGTCTGGGTCGCCTCCAGATCCGCCTTTTGCTGCTCCACATTTTCCCGTACCGCTTTCAGGTTTTCAAACAGCGACTGGTCGCGGGAGGAAATCTGACTGATGATCTCAAACCGATAAAGAAAATCGGAAAAATTGTCGGCGGAAAGCAATATCTCAAGATAGCTCATATTGCCATGCTCAACCATGAATCGTACCCGATCCTTCATGGCGGCATACTGGGTCTCTTCCTCGGCTTGGCTGTTCTGAAGCTCGACCGTTTTGTTCCCGATCATTTCGTTCAGGCTCGCCAGCAGCTCTTCCTGCAGATCAATTTCATCCTCTGCCGCGGACAGCTGCTGATCCAGCAGCGTCAGCTGCTGCTGAACAGCGGATTTATCCGATTTGATGTCGCCCAGCTGAGTGCTGAGCGCATTTTTCTGTTTGGTAGCGGCATTCAGCTTGTCCTTGATGGCCTGGACATCCGACTGGGTGACGGCAAAAGAGCCAAACAGAGAGCCAAACATGAGAATGGCCATTAAAAGTGCCAATCCCGCAATCACAATGCGGGTCGGCGTCCATTTATAGCCGGTGGTCTTTTTTGCCGCTCTCTTCATCTGTTGCGGCATTGATTTTACTTTCTTTGCCATAGCTTACACCTTCAAAAATTTCCGAATGGTTATAACGCTGCCGCCGATACCCAGTGCAAGACCGGCAGCCAACAGGATAAACGCCAGTGGCTTCCAGAAGACGGCGAACGGCAGCATGGTCAAAACAGCGGTACTGGAGCTCAGCTCGCCGGAAATATAGCGGTAAATTCCCCATTGACAGAAAAATGCCAGTCCGGAAGCACACAATCCCAGCAGAATGCCCTCTACCACAAACGGTGCGCGGATAAAGTGATTTGTGGCACCCACCATCTTCATGATGGCAATCTCCTCCCGCCGGGCGAACATTGCAAGCTTTACGGTGTTGGAGATGATGAATATGCCCACGCCGCCCAGAAGGGCAACCAGCGTATAAGAAATCAGATGGGTGACCCGGCGGATCTGAATCAGCCGGTCGGAAACCTCTTTGGAGCTGCTGCTGGAGGCCACACCGGAAATATTCTCCAGCTCCGTGACGGTTTCCCCGTGCTTTGAGACATCTTTCATCGTCACACGGTAGCTGTCGCGGAGGGGGTTGTCGTCCCGCAGTCCCTCCATCACGTAGGCATCGTCACCCAAGCTCTGCAGATACTCGTCAAAAGCCTGTTCCTTGGAAACGAATTCGGCGCTCTCTACATTATCGAGCGTGCGGATCTGCTCTCCCAGCGCGACGGCGTCTTCACGGGAGACACTGTCGTCTATGTACACGATAATCTCGCTCTGGCTTTCCAGCCCTCGGATGAGCAGGTCCACGTTATAGGCTACCAGGCTGAAGGTGGCCGTAATCAGAAGACAGGCGGCGATGACCGTGATAGCAGCAAAGGACATAAACCCGTGGACAAAGATGCCTCGGACGCCTTCCCGCAAAAAATAGGAAAAACCCGCCTTGCGGCTGGATGTCCCGGTCATAGATGCACCCCCAGCCCCTCGCGGGAATAATAGCCGCCCTTTCGGTCACTGATGACCATGCCGCCGTCGATGGCCACCACACGTTTTTCAAACTGATCCACCAGCTCCCGTTCATGGGTAACGACGATGACGGTGGTCCCCAGACTGTTAATCTTTTCAAGCAGCATCATCAGCTCCAGCGAGCGGGCGGGGTCCAGATTTCCCGTCGGCTCATCGGCCAGCACAGCGTCTGGGTTGTTAACCAGAGCGCGGGCAACGGCGACGCGCTGCTGCTCGCCGCCGGAAAGCTCACTTGGGAAACGGCGCGCCTTATGCAGCACGCCGACCAGATCGAGCACATAGGGCACCCGCTTTTTGATGATGCGTGCAGGCGTACCGACGGCGCGCATGACAAACGCGACGTTTTCATAGACCGTCTTGTTTTCGATCAGCCGGAAATCCTGAAATACCACGCCGATCGTTCGCCGAAGATAGGGCACGTCCCGCTGGCGGAGTGAGCCGATGTCGAACCCATTGATTCCGACCTTCCCGCTGGTGGGGCGAATTTCCGCCGCCAGCAGCCGGACGATCGTACTCTTGCCGGAGCCGGAGGGCCCGACAACAAAAACGAATTCGCCGTCCTCAATGTCCAGCGTGACGCCCTTAAGCGCTTTGGTTCCGTTGTCGTATGTCTTATAGACTTCTTGCAGTTTAACCATGACGCATCAGTTGAAGTTCTCCCTCGATTTCAGATACTTCTTAACCATCAGAGCCACTTTGAGCACGATGGCGTTGTCAAATTCCCGCAGATCCAGGCCGGTCAGCTTTTTAATCTTTTCCAGACGGTAGACCAGCGTATTGCGGTGTACAAACAGTTTACGAGAGGTTTCGGAAACATTTAGGTTATTCTCAAAAAACTTTTGAATGGTGTAAAGGGTTTCCTCGTCCAGCGCATCAATCGTTCCTTTTTTGAATACCTCAGACAAGAACATTTCGCACAGCGTGGTCGGGAGCTGATAGATCAGGCGGCCGATCCCCAGGTTTTCAAAATTCATGATCGTGATGTCTTCATCGAAGACATGGCCGATCTCCACGGCGATCTGTGCTTCCTTAAAGGAACGTGCAATGTCCTTGAGCTGGGTAGCCAGTCCGCCGACGCCGATGACGTGCGGAATATTAAGTTCCTCGGTCATGCCGGTATCGATCTGCTTGGCCAGCTTCTGGATCTCTTTGGAATCGCCGGCCTTCAGCTCCTTGACCAGCACCACCTCGTTTTCGTTGATGGCAATGGCAAAATCCCGCTGCCGGTCGGGGAACATCTTCTGCAGCAGATCCAGAACTTCCACATCCTGGCGCTGTCCCATGCGGATCAGATAGGCAACGCGTTTTGCGTCGTTCTGAAACTGCATTTCGCGGGACTTGATATAAATATCTCCGGGGAGGATGTTGTCCAGAATAATCTTTTTGACAAAGGTCTGCTTGTCGTGTTTTTCGTCGTAAAGCGATTTGCTGTTGCTGATGGCGACGGAGGTGATGGCGCATACCAGCGAGGCGGTCTCATCCGCCTGTCCGGCAAAGACGGCGTATTCCGCGCCATTTTCATACCCATCCAGTTTACGGAAGGTATAGCCACCGAAAGTGCCTTCTTCCTGTCCGGAACGGAAAAACCCGCCGGCGGCCTCCACACTTTCACCGATAAAACGAAGTTCCGTACAGGAGACAATGTTGCCTGTGCCGTCCACAATACCCAGGATGAACGGGACCTTGTTCTTGATTTCCAGTAAAATACTCTGGAACAATCTTGCTGCCATGTTCCTCACCCTTTATCGAAATTCGCTAAATGAAAACAAGAGATTATGTTTATTTTAACGCAGTTCATTGCCTTTTTCAACAATTAATTTTTAATAACCTGTTATTTTTTCTACAACCTGTCAAATGAATTCAACAAATCCCTTTTTTCTTCCTCTGTCAGCTCCCGCCAATCCCCAGGCATAAGCGCCGGATCGAGTGTCAGCGGGCCGATGGAAATCCGTTTTAAAAACACAACATGTTTGCCCTGTGCGGCGAACATCCGCTTGATCTGGTGGAACTTGCCTTCATGCAGGATTACATACGCAGTATGCCCAGAAAGAATCGTAAGCTCCGCCGGCAGTGCCGTAAAGTCAGAAAGTACCATGCCGGAGAAAAATTCTTCCTTATCGGCTGGGTCTGCCGGCTTGTCCAGTGTTACCAGATATTTCTTGTCCAGATGGCTTTTCGGCGCGGTCAGCTTGTGGTTGAGTGCGCCGTCATTGGTCAGCAGCAACAGCCCTTCCGCATCTTTATCCAGGCGGCCGCAAACGCCGAGGCCGGCTTTTCCCCACCGTTCGGGCAAAAGGTCAAGGGCGGTTGAGGCGCCGTGGGCATCCTCCGTTGCGGAGAGAACACCTGCCGGCTTGTAAAGCATAAGGTAGAACCGTCCGTCCCCCCGTACCGGCGCGCCGTCAACTGTGACGGAATGCCGCTCATTGTCCGTCTTCGCAGCGGGGTCACGGCAGACAATTCCGTCGATCCGGACCCGCCCGACGCGAACGGCGGCCTGCACTTCCTTCCGTGAGAGCAGGAGACAGGCAGCCAAAAGACGGTCCAGCCGGCCGGTCACGGTGTGACCTCCACCAGCGTGATCTCCGGCACGGCAGCGAAACGGTACGGCATCAGCGACATACCGATCCCGCGGGTGACGTAGACCAGTCCGCCATCTGCCTTTTCATACCGACCAAAGAGATAGTGATGCCCGCCCGGCGGCGCAATGGCGCTGCGGTAAGCGGAAAAAGGCAGGTTAATCTGCAGGCCGTGGGTATGACCGGAAAGCTGAAGCTGCACCCCGGTCACCCGGTCGGCATAGTCCGGCTCATGGCACAGCAGGAGATTGAACGCGTCGTCACGCGTCAGCCCCTGCACATCCGGGCGGCCCCAAATCAGGTCGTCAGCCCCGATGAGATTGATGTTGCCGGGAAGAATAGCCGTCTCGTTTTTCAGCAGCGTCCAGCCCGCGTTTTCCATAATTTCCGAATAAATGTTCTCCGCGCCGCCGCCCACATCATGGTTCCCCCAAACGGCGTATTTCTGCGCATCCGGCAGGGCGGACAGGGACAAAAGCTCCGCGAGCAGCGCTTCATCCCCCTCGGCATACATCAAATAGTTGTCAAACAGATCCCCAAGAAAAAATACCGCGTCGGGCTTAAGCTCTGCCACGCGGTCCATCACCCGGGCCACCCGCTGTGCGCCGCAATTCATCCCCACATGCAGATCGGCAACCACGACCGCCCGGAGCGGGGCAGTGACATGCGGATCTGAAATGGTCAGATGTTCTGTCTTCAGCAGCTGCGGCTCCACCCAGCGGGCATAAATATAAAGCCCGCCGGCCAGCAGCAGCAGGGTCAGAAAGATGATCAGAAAGATTCGGAGGGGGTGCCGCCGGCCATGATAGGGGTGATAGCCGCCGGCGGCCCGGCGCTCACGTCTGCGCATACAACGCCGCCTTCATCTCTTCCCACAGCGCGGCGACCCGCTCTGTCTCACCGGCCAGATAAAGCGCGCCGAGCAGCGTCTCCAGCCCCGTGGCATAGGCATAGTCCCCGATGGTCGCATGATGAGGCACAGTACGGACCCGGGTGTTTCTGCCCCGCAGAAACAGCGCTTTTTCCTCCTCGCTGAGCAGTGGAAGAATATGCTTTGCGGCCTTTGCCTGTACCGGCGCGGCGACCAGGGCCACCGTGCGCCGATGGGCCTCCGCCACCTTGCACGCGCCCAGATGTATGGCATCGCCCCGCGCCAGCAGCTCATAGACGGCGTCGCCCACATGGGCGAGCGTCAGCGTAGGCAGCGCAGCAATCTCTCTCTCTGGCAGATGTTCGCGGAACAACTCCATAAAATGCCCCCAAACGATGATATGATCTATGATACCACAGCTTGTGCGGTATGTAAATCTGTGGTATCATGACGATAGTTTATGAAAGCGAGGAAACCGCCATGCAATACAAACAATTTGGAAAAAACGGCCCGATGGTCTCCCGCCTGGGATTCGGCTGCATGCGTCTCCCCACCGTCGGCGAAGGCAAAGAGCGCCGGGCCGACGATGAAAAATGCATCCCTATCCTTCACCGCGCCTATGAACTCGGGATTAACTTTTTCGACACCGCCTGGGGATATATGAACCGGGACGGCCAGCGTATCGTCGGTGCGGGGGTCAAGCCGTTCCGCGACAAGATCTATCTGTCTTCCAAGCTGCCGCCCGACGAGGTACAGGAAAAAGGTGAGTTCCGGCGCAAGCTGGAGCTTTCCCTGCGGGAGTTGGATACCGACTACATCGATTTTTACCATATGCATGCCCTCAACGCAAAGCGCTGGGAGCACGCAAAAAAAATGCAGATGGACAAGGATATGGTCAAGGCGAAAGAAGAGGGCCTGATCCGGCACATCTCCTTCTCCTTTCACGACATTCCGCAGCTGATGGTGGATATCGCAGACCGGGGCATCTTCGACACGCTTCTCTGCCAGTATAACCTGATCGACCAGACCAACGAACAGGTGATGGCCGAGCTTGCATCCCGCGGCATGGGCATCATGGTCATGGGTCCCGTGGGCGGCGGTACGATCGCCGAGGGCGGACAGACTTTCCTGAATCTGTATGACACACCGGCCAAATCCGCCGTGGAGCTGGCCCTGCGCTTTGTGCTCGGCTTTGATGCGGTTTCCCTGGCCCTGTCGGGAATGCAGAGCATCGAGATGGTGGAGCAGAACGTCGCGCTGGTCGATGCGGCCTGTGCCGTCACGCCGGCAGAGCGGGAGGTCTATAAGGCTACCAACGATAAGCTGCGCGCCATGCAGGACCTCTACTGCACCGGCTGCAACTATTGCGACGTGTGTCCGCAGGGCATCCACCCCGCGCGGCATTTCCGCTACTATATGCGGGCGAAGACCTGGGGCGTCTATGATGCCAGCCGCCGTGATTATATGGAAGACGGTCTGGATAAACAGGCGGAGGCCTGTATCGAGTGCGGCGCCTGCTCGGCCCAGTGCCCGCAGAAGATTGATATTCCGGCCCGCCTCCGGGAGACACGCGAATACTTCACCAAATGAAGCAGACGGGACTGAAGTTCGCGGCGGCGGCGCTGGGCGTCGTCCCACTGATCCCCGGATATGCGCTGACCCGCTGGCCGGAGCTGATCCAGGGGGACGCGGCTCTGGCCGGTATCCTGCTGGGGCTGGCGGTACTGGCGTATTTTTACCTGACCGCCAAACGGCTGGAAAAAAAGCTGCCTGGCTGGGGCGGAGTGCTGCTGCTCAGCGCGTTCGGCTTTGTCATGCTGGTACTGCTGGTCACACAGGAGGTGGCCGTCGGCCGGTACTGGTCCGGGCTTTTGGGGCTGCTGCCCCAGGCGTATTTTGTCCCGGTGGATGGCCTGAGCGCGCGGCTGCTGGCCGGCGGGACAATTTACGGTTGGATGGCGCCCATGACCGGTTATTTCCTGCAGGTGCTGCTGACCGTCATCGGCGGAAACGTCAAGCTGCTGCGAAAGTAAATTTTGAATTAAAATGCTGCAAAAAAGACGCCCAGCGGCGTCTTTTTTGTGTGCAGAAGTACGGTTTGGAACAATAAAAGCATCGGACGAGGGCGAAAAGAAGGGAAATATATTTTAGACGTAGGAAAACACAAAGAGGTTCCCCAAAATATTCCACAAAGTTTTTCTACGCTGCTCCCGTGCTTGATCAGTTGATTGTTTTATTATATAGTTATACAATTTATGTTACATTTTAAATGCGCTCTGACATCTGCTTATTAAAAAACGGCTGAAAATCACCAGCATTGCCCTTTGGCTTATCATCTTAAGCCTGGTTCTCCTTGCGGGCATATTGATTTATAGAGAAAATCAACCGCCTCCGGCGGCATATACCTCCGCCCGTATAACCCGATTCTCCGGTAAACAAGAGGAATCCGTTCTGCCGGATGACATGTTTGTGACCAACCTGCAGGAAACGCTTGCGCGTTACTTTTCAGGTGCCGACAAGGATACCCACATCGCAATTTGGGACGATACAACAATTTACGAACTCATGTTTTGCAGGGGATATCGGCTGACAGAGCCGCAGTCCACCGTGCCGGTCGGCCCTTATCCGGTTATTGTCGGAAACCGGATGATTTCCATTAACGGCGTCATTCTTCCCCTTAGCGATGAGCTAAATAGCCATCTTGCGTTATGGTGCAACTATTTTTTCGAAAACTATACGATCCGTGACGCAAATTAACAGGAGGATCAGCCCTTATGAAAAAGAATCTGCTGCTCGCGGTCGGGCTTTTGCTCTTCTGCGCCGCCTGCTCCGTCGAAGCGGAAACCCCTGACGCGCTTTCTTTAGAGGAGCGTGCGCTGGCGGGCGAGGCGGTGCCGATCACCGAATCCTGCGCGGTGGACCTGGACGGGGACGGAACGCGGGAAACGGTGGACTTCGGCGGTTGGACGCTGGAACCGGACGGCTTTATGTCACAGGAGACATGGCTGCGCGTCGGAGAATCGGAGCATTCGGTAAACGTAGTAGCTGTCGGCGACCTGTACCTGTTCACACCGGATGGAAGCGCCTTGCTGCTGGCGATGCGGGACGAATGGTATGAATATCTGTATGAATACCAAGACGGCACGCTGACCGAAATTTTACCGCAGGGTGGAAATCCATTACTTCATGAATGGATTTCCGGGTATGACGCCGGTACCGGATGTGTATGCACGCGGGCAATATGGACACGCGTGGAAGCAAATTGGGTAAATCTGGAATACCGCTGGCAGGATCATATGCTGCATTTGGTCGAGCAGGAGTTTTACGGATATATTCAAAGCGGCAATTCGGATCAGAACAGGGTTCTTGCGCGCAGCTTCCATTTTTACACGAAACCGTCCAGAGACAGTGAAAGCGTTTTATTCCCTTCGGGTACGGAAATTTTGCTGTTGGGGCAGCAGGGGGATGAATGGGCAAAGCTGAAAATAATCAGCACCGGTGAATCCTATTGGATCAATTCCGTTGAAACCTCCTGCTATGATGCCGATGGCACGGAAATCGATTCTGTTCAGCTATTTGAAGGTGTTGAGCTGATTCCGTAGTAAGCAAAAGCGCGTCTCACGGCATGCAAAGGCGAACGGCAGATACAACGCAAAAAAATAAGCTAAAGCAAGGAGATGCAGTGATCCTATGAAGAATCAAATTAAAAGCGTGGTGCTGACTCTTTCGATTATCGCTAATCTGGTACTGGTGATTCTGCTCTTTATGCCTGCGGATGAATTTCAGGAGGTCGGCAGTTATGCCGACGGGTCAGTAACGGCTGCAACTACCGACAGGGTTTATTTGGTTCTTGACCAGGAGTCTCAATATATGCTCTACAAGCAGTATAACGTACTGGAAACCGGAACTTATGCCGAAGAGGCTCTCGGTGTTTACTGTCTGATCTCCGACGAAGGGCAGATGCCCCGATATGTGGTACATGCTGCACAGGAGCAAATATATTACATCACCTATGAAAGTGGGAAGGCCAATTTTATATCGATGGGGAAATTCTCCGATGTGCCCACCTACCTAAACGTAAAGGCCCCACCGTTGATGAACAACCGGTAGTCTGCTGGGTGTGTTATTACCATAGATGAACCGGCGCTTTTGCGCGAGCTGGGGCGCCTGACCGCTTGGTTATAAGCATTTACAACATCCAGCATATCAACAACTATCATTCGCAGTTGAAAATTGAGAAGTTTAATGGTGTTTCCACGAAATATCTGAACAACTGCCTCATCTGGAACAATTTTATCAACTACTCAAAGGAGACCGATGTTGAGAACAAAAACATCTTTTTACGTTTGCGCTGGCAATGCCGAAAGCAGAAACAAACAAAGATATAACCAACAGACCAGTAATTCCATCGGCGGCAAAATAAGATTTGGGAGGTAGACTCAGGTGAAAAAGAAAGGAATTCGGTGGTATATTCTTTGGTTTGTGACATCTGGAATGTGGTTAATAACATTCTGCAGTAATTTCATTCACAGTGCTCTACCTAACTGGCTTATTATAATTCAATTTCTCAATATTGTTGTCTCGTTTGTCGTTGGGATTGTAAATATGAATCGCTATAAAAAAAGATACAGCGATGAAGATGACATTTGAATTCAAGTTTATAGGGGGGGAACACTCCCGTATAAAAATTTCTTTTTATCAATTATATGAAGTGACATAGCCAACTAATTAAAGAAGGATTTTTCCCATGAAAAAATCCCTTCTGCTCGCGCTCGCGCTTTTGCTGCTCCTTCCTGCCTGCACGAAAACCGATTCCGCCGCTGGCTGCCGGAGGGGCTTTCCGACGCGTCCGTATGTGAAGCCACGTTTGAGGTAACGGACGGCAAAGTCACGAACGCCGCGCTGATAGTCCAAAAAGACGCGGATTTCACCAAAATTACGTATGCGAACGGCAAAACGAAGACGGATGCCGCATCGTCCGAAAAAAGCTCGGTGCTGCCTGCCTCCGCCCTGCCGGTGCTGCTGGACGCAGTGGACGGCTGGCTGCAGGATCACGATACGGCAGAGCACGCCGCTTCCTACCGGCCGGCTTTTATCGCGCCGCAGTACGGCTTTGACTATTTTAAAGAATGAGCCGGGATAATTTGCTTATTTATTCCCTGGGTGATAGGAAATTGTCCGCACTGACAGCGACATATGCCGGTTCGGAGGAATACGGTATGCTGTCTATGGTCTTTGGTCAGCAGGGCGGCCCCACCTGGACCGTTGCGATTGATGACTGAGGGGCACTGCTACTGTTATCCCTTGCCTTTTAAATAATCGGACGGTAACTGTTATATCGTGAATCGTGTTTTGCTTTGAGGTTGTCACGCGGGCTACACATAAAGGGTGCTTTTGACCGTCGGTTGGTCAAAAGCACCCTTTTGCAATTTACAGAAGCAAATTTTCCTCTATTGTGCCGCGCTACGTTCCGCCCGCTTTACCCTGATCCAGTGCGCCAGAATGCATGCCATGGCGGCAAAGCCCAGATAGCCGAAAGCCGGATACACTGTGCCGATCAGGTCACCAAAGCCCAGCAAACTGCCAAAGAAAGCCATAGCGGCCAAAGCGGCGGTCAGCAGACGCTTGCGCGCCACCAGTGCCGGGGACCGGCCGAGCAAATAATAGATAATTGCGACGCAGAAGGACACGCTTGTACCCAGCATCCCGCATATGAGCAGTGCTGCGTACATATAGCCTACTATGGGTGACAAGCCGCTGGCCAGCGACAGCATGGGCAGCTCCGTCAGCGCAGACGACGGCGCGGCGGCCATCGCCAGCAGAATCCCGGCGGATATCAGCAGCAAAAGCAGCACGCTGAAAGCCGAGCCCCGATACGCCGTTTTTGCGTCGGGTACATGAGGCCCGATAGGGGTAAGCACGCCGATAGCGCCGAAAATATTATAGGACACATACGTCAAAGCCGCTACCGGCCAAGAGGGCAGCATAGGGTTTGTATTGGTCGGCTCCAGTGCCCCGACAACGGAAATCCCCGTACGCCAGAGCGTAAGGGCAGAGATCAGCAGCGTGACCACTACCATTCCGGGCACCAGAACGGCGCATACCCGTGCCAATCCATCCATCCCGCGGAAAGAAATGACCGTGACTGCCGCGCAGAACAATGCGCCGCCCAGCCAGGCCGGCAGGGAGAAAAGCTGGCGCACCAGCGCGCCCGCCCCCGCGGCCATCACGACAAAGACGCCGAACAGGAATAAGACCTGCGCGCCGCCGGCCAGCCGGTGCAGCACGGGGTGCTCCCCGGGGACCAGCATCCGGTCAAGGGATGAAACCCCGGTCTTCTGTCCCAGGCGCAGCAGCAGAATAACGAACAAAAGCTGGATCGCCAGCGCCAATACTCGGCCCCAAAGCCCCCGCAGGCCGAATGCGCCGAAGAAGCGCCAAAGCTCCTGCCCGGAGACATAACCCGCGCCCAGAAAACAGCCGGAGGCCGTCAGTGCCAACCGGGAAGTACGGAATTCTTTCATGATTACGACACCTCGTCCCGGCGGCACGGCGCAATGTCCGCATAATCAACCCATCCGCATGCCGTGCCGCCCGGTCTTCCCGTGCCCTGCATCCGCTCTGTCTGTGTCGAAACCCGCCGTCTTGATAACCCCCTCAGTTTACCACGGCGGCGGCGGGAGCACAAGCATTATTCGATACGGATCCGTGCCGCCAGCGCCGCCACCGCGCCGTCCTGTGCGTCAAAGTCCACATGCGGCCGATAGATGTCCTCGACCCGGTCATGGAGGGCATGCGCCGCGTCAATCTCCGCGATCGCATCCTCCATCAGTCCGTCCCGCAAGCGCTGAAGCGTCCGCACCCGTCCGCGGACGGTACGCAGGCATTCCGCCGGCGCGTAGGCGTCCACCCGGATTCGGCGGTAAGGCGTGCAGTCCGGCATCCGTGTTCCGTCCTCGGAGATAAAGGCAAGGCCTGCCTCCGGAAGCAGAAGATGCAGCAGACGTGTCGGATCAAGAGGACAGGGGCAGGCATAAACTTCATACCCCCGCGCCAACGCGCCGTCCCGAAGGATCTCCAGCATCTGCGCGCCGAAGCCGAACCGATCCTCCAGCAGAATGATCCGCGGACACAGTGCCTCCACCGTCTTCCGCATGAACATCCGCCCGTCCGGTGTAATGCCGTCGAGGAAGCGCTGGCGGAGGATGCCCGCGGCGCCCTTTTTCTTCGGAAGCTCGCGGGTCAGGATACCGGCAGCGCGGCGGGTCAGCTTATTTTCCAGATACAGAGGCAGCAAAAGCCGCCGCAGGCTTTCCTCCGTCAGCGCCGCGGCCTTGATCTGCCGGTAGGCGGCGGCGTAATGCGCCTTCATAGCAGCGGACAGTGCCAGAAGCGCCGGATACTCTTCCCGCAGCTCGCGGGCGTTTTTCAGCGGCGGCAGCGGGAGATAGTCGCCGGATGCCCCCGGAAAGTCCGGCTCATGTACATGGGGTGCCGTGCCATCCAGCAGTGCAGCCCGGATGCCGTGCAGCACCGTGCCGTCCAGCGATCTCGGGTCGCCGGAGCAGTAGAGGTCCTCCCGCCGTCCATCGCCTTCCAGCGCATCTCCCAGCTTCCGCAACACGGCTGATTTTCCGCAGCCGGGTCCGCTTTTGATCATGTAGATACGCTCAATGTCCCGTTCGTCATGCAGCGTATCCATCAGCGAATAAAACCCGTTCTTTGTATTCGCGCCCATAAAAAAGGCTACATTTCCATTTGCCATGTCCCGTTCCCCCAAAATGAAGCAGATTTGCTCCATTCTATGCAAAAGCTTTTCCCTTTGCGAATTGACAACCGGCATTTTGAAAGGTATTCTGAGAATACTAACGCTAGGAGGAACGCAATATGGCGACGATTATGAAAGGTACGATCACAATGGAAGACGGTGCAGTGATGGAGCTGGAACTCTATCCTGAAACCGCGCCGAAGTCGGTTGAAAATTTCGTCAAGCTGGCGAAGAGCGGGTTTTATGACGGCCTGACCTTTCACCGGGTCGTTCCGGGCTTTGTTATCCAGGGCGGCGACCCCAAGGGAAACGGCACCGGCGGTCCGGGCTGGACGATCCCCGGCGAATTTCGCAGCAACGGTTTTAAGAACGATCTGAAACACACCCGCGGCGTGCTGTCCTGGGCGCGCACCGCGAATCCTAACTCGGCGGGCAGTCAGTTTTTCATCATGCTCGATGAGGCACCCCATCTGGACGGTGACTATGCCGCCTTCGGCCGGATCACCTCCGGCATGGATATTGCGGATGAAATTGTCCGCGGCAAATACGGGAAAACGCCCGTAATGAAGTCCGTCACGGTGGAATAACTTTGGCATAAATATGGCCCGGTGCGGGGGGGATCCCACACCGGGCCATATTTTATATTTTGTCTTCTCCGCCCGGTTTTTTTAAGCACAGGGCGAACTGTCCCTCAGCCGCGGTCTGCCTGATCAGCTGAAATCCTACGCAGCCGGCAGCCGCCGCGATAATCCCGGAATCCTGCACCGGGTCCTTTTTATAGATGCCATAGGTGGTATGAATCTCCGTGCCCCCGGCATCGATATACAGCTCTACGAGAAACGGATCGGCCGTCTCCATGTCCGCATCCCAGATATAAAAGCGTCCGCCCGGCTTTAAAACCCGGTACGTCTCCTGCATGACTGAGCGGCGGGCGTCCTCATCCAGATACATAAAGAAATAAAAGGCTGTCGCGTTATCAAACGTACCGTCGGCAAAGGAAAGGGTGCGGGCGTCCATCAAAAGTTTCCGGGGTCCCTTCGGCGCCTCATCCAGCTCCTCCTGCCGGCTGTCGATCGCAGTGACCCGGGGGCCGTAAACACGCCCGATGACGCCTTCCCCGCCGCCGCCCAGATCAAGGATATTCCCCCGAATTTCTTTTCTTATCGCAATTCGCGTCATACAGCGCTTCTCATAAACAGTCTGTCATATTTTTTGACAGCTTCCACGTTCAGACGGTCGTCATAGATCGGAGATTCATAAAATTTCCCGTGTATGCCGCGTAAGTATCCCGGTTTCAGCTCCATCGCCATAAAAGCGGGGTAATTTTTCCCATTGCGATCTGTGATGCCAAATGCCGCGGCCTCAGCAAACCCAAACTGCGGGTAATATTCCGGACGTCCGAAAAACAATATTGCGCCGTATCCGAGCTCCCTTGCGCGGGCAATCGTTGTATGCATCAGCGCCTTGCCTACGCCGCGGCGCTGATATTCCGGCCGCACGCTGAGGGGACCGAAATTGAGCACCGGCACGCGCTCCCCAGTGGGCGTTTCCACCCGGGCACTGCTGTATATAATATGGCCGGCAAGGCGGCCCTCGGCCTCCGCAACATAGCTGAGTTCCCGAATCCCATCTTTTTCGCGGAGGGCATGAACCATCCAATGCTCAAACGGACATCCGGCGCCGCCATGCTCTATGCGGCCGGGATACGAGAAAGCGGCCCGCGTAAGCTCTTCAACCTCGCGATAATCTTTTTCTGCCTCCCGACGGACTGTGATCTCCATCTGATGGTCCCTCCCTTTGTTTTATTTTGGTTTATCCATTATATTCCTTTGTCCGGGATCCCGCAAGATCCTCCCTTTGCGGTGCCGGCCGGGAAATGCGCAGACCGGCACATGCCTCACATGTGTCGGTCTGTAAAAGTTAAAGCGTGCGGTTATTTACTATTCCCCCAGCAGCTGATCCGCCAGCACATTGGCAAAAATGCGTGCCGCGGCCAGCGCCTCTTCCAATGTATTTCCATTGGTCCCTACCTCCAACAGCATACTGCCGGTGCGGACATGCTCGTTAAACCGTCCCTTTCGGACGCTCATGGGCCGCATGATGCCGGGATACAGTGTATTCAGCAGGTCATGGAGCTGTACCTGGTACGTCATATTCTGCCGCCAGTTGTCATGGGTCAATCCGCCGGCGTTGGTGCCGGTGACGAAAAGAAGCTGTGCTGTCTGCTGCCCGTTTACATTTGCGACGGTCTTATAGGCCGTCGTCCCAGTAGACAACGCGTCCCGGTGAACGTCAATGATCACGCGGATGGACGGGTATTTTTCCACATAGCTTTTGATATCCGTAAGTGCGCGCGTATAACAGCCATTATAAGCGGGATAATCGTTGAGCGTCGTGGAGTGGACCGTGGAGATACCCCGGCTGTTCAAAATATCGGTGATCTCTTGTCCCACACGCAGCATGTTGTGTTGGCTGTCGGTTGTGCGGTATGGGTCACTTTCTGTATAAGGATTCGCCTTTGTCTGAGTATAGGCCTCGGTTCCGTGCGTGTGCATGATGAGCACCTGTACACCGCTTTTGCCAAGGGAAACGGGGCAGGGAGACTTCAGCATGGCGGCGGTATCGATTGCATAGTCGGTTTCGTTACGGAAATATACCGTGCCGCCGCTGCTGCTCTCCCCATCCTTTACAACGACCACCGGGGTGGCGTCGGGTTCCGATTCGTTGGTCGCCGGGGGATCGACCAGGCTCAGGTCGGGCAGAATACTTTCAATAACGGCGGTCTCGGGCAGTTCCTCGTCGGGAAGGGCAGGCGCCAGCTGTTCATCTGCCGCCGGAAGATCGGGCTGCGGCGGCTGTGCCTGTGCCGCGCGCGGCGGCAAAAGAATGGCCGCCGCCAGCATCACGGCGGCGGGAAGTATCAGCATCCACCGGCGCGGCGCCGGGTACGGATTGATCGGTCTGGCAGAAGGCATAACGGTTCCTCCTGTGCAGACTTTATGCGCAAACCACAAAAAATATGCTCGCCGCGGACAACCTTTTGCTGTGCCGCCAGAAAGGCGTCTGCCAAGGGATCCGGCGTTTTTATTCGATCAGCACTATCCCCGACAAAATGCCGTCAGCTTAAAAACTGCTCGATCTCTGCCGCTGTCATATCTCCCTGAAGGGCCAAATTGATCGCATAGCCCAAAACTTTCGCGCATTTGCGGACGCGGATGTCCACATCCTTTGGAGACACCAGCATCTGGGCGGCCGGCAGGGCCTTCTCCGGCGGGTCAGCGCCGTCTCCGACCAAATCGGCGCACAGGGTCAGCGCGTCCACCACGGTAGGCACGCCGGCGGCAATGACCGGCACCCCCAGCGCCGTGATATCCAGCGCCTCCCGCGGGTTGCAGGCGCCGCTGCCCGGCGTAATGCCGGTATCGGAGATCTGGAAGGTACGGCACAGCCGTTCCAGCGAACGTGCCGCCAGTGCGTCTACCGCAATGATCGCCTTTGGCCGTACCTGCTTCATCACCCCGCGTACGATTTCTGCCGTCTCAATACCCGTGCTGCCAAGCACGCCGGTGGTCAGCGCACAGACCGGGCGCATATCGCCAAATTCATTGGGCATTTTTTCAATCAGATGCCGCGTGACAACGACCTGTTCCATGGTAAGCGGCCCCAGCGCATCGGGCGCAACAGCCCGATTGCCAAGCCCTACCGTCAGCACTGCACCGCGCTTCGGCAGCAGCGGACGCAGCATGCCGGCCAGCGATTGCGCCGTTTTCCAGATCCAGTCGTCCTCCATCAGCAGTTCATCCTTGGTCGCGGCGGTCAGATACCGACCCATGGGCTTTTGCAGCGCGCGTGCCCCTTCTTCATCCACCACGTCGATCTGGGTGATGTGAAGCCCGTTTTCCTCATATTCGCGGCTAGCGACGCCATCCGGTACACTTGAAAGCTTGTCGCGGCGCTCCAGCGCCAGATCGGTGCGGCCTGAAAACATCAAAATGCCCCCTTTTTACCGATAGTTTCCGTGCCATATCAAAAATTATGCGAAAATGCGCTTGCATTTCTCTTTTGCGCATGGTAGAATAGGTCTGCTGTAAATTTCGCTGTAAGGGAGGTCAGGATCGTGCCCAATATTAAGTCTGCGAAAAAGCGCGTTTTGGTCGCCGGGGAGCGGAATATCAAGAACCGTGCCGTCAAAACGGCCCTTAAGACCAAGATAAAGAAGTTTGACGCCGCCACTGGTGATGAAGCTCAGGCTGCGTACAAAGCCGCTGTCAAAGGACTGGATCAGGCGGTCGCCAAGGGTGTTATGCATAAGAACACCGTCGCGCGTCGGAAGAGCCAGTTGACGAAAAAGCTCAACGCCCAGCAAGCGCAGTAATTTCCGAAATAAAAGCCCCGTTCCTTCTGGAACGGGGCTTTTTCGTTTGTTTTTTCATACCGGAAGAGGAAGCCGCGGCCACAGACTCAGTACGCGATACGGCGGTCGCGGCCCAGCGCCTCGTTCCACCCGGCCCATAGCTGCTGGAAGTCCTTATCTCCCAGGGGCGCGGCGGGCGTCGCCTTTGCTTTGGCGAGCCAGCGGTCGACAAACGCGCGCTCTTCGTCGCATACCTGCTCACAGAAGGTCCTGCGCTCCGGGGCAGGACGACCCTCCAGCTCTGCGGCCCGTACGGCCCAGCTGCCCTCCAGCGCGGCCAGCTCCCCATGATAGGCCCTGTCGTCGATGCGCCCGTCAAGGAACGCGCGATTGAGTCCCTCCCTCAGCAGCCAGCTCTCCATGGCCTCTTCCTGCCGGTCGTAAGGGAAGACCAGCCGGTCGGAAAAGGCGTCGAACCAGAAGGGCTTAAAAGGCGCGATGCAGGGGGTGGACATCCCCGTGCCCCAGAGTGCGGCGGGGCCCCGAGGCGGAAGGACGGCAATCAGGCTTGCGGTGGACTGGGAATCGCCGGGCTCCCGGGCGTGCATACAGGGCGCGCTGGAGGCGCTGGCGGTCCAGGGGTTGTTGCCGTTATGACTGCGCAGCGCCCGCTTCATCGTCTCCACGTCGACGCGGCCCTCGTCACTCCGCAGGACGCGGCCGGTGCAGTGGGCGCGGAAGGTGGCGCCAAGTCCCGTACGACGGAACTGATCCAGATAGGCCAGGGAGAAGTCGAAATCCCGCTCGTTCTCACACCAGCCATGGGACACGGCGTAGGCTATCGCCTCCGGGTGGATACGCTCGTATTTCGAAACGCTCATCACGTTGGAGATCGTGCGCAGGCCGCCGACCCGCTCCAATGCCCAGTAAGGCCCAGCGGTCTCGAGGACAAAGCTGTCCCGCGCGTCGGCAATCAGGTAGCTGTTATGGTAGTGAAACTCCCCCTCGAAGGAGCAGTTTCCACCCTGGCCATACTGCTCCAGCAGGTCGATGATCACGTCCGCTGCCGCCGCCGCGCTGTTCCCCCGCTCCAGCGCGATGCGCAGGGAATCCATGCCGATCAGTGCCTTGTCCCCGTAGGGCATTCGGGTCCAGATAGCCTCGTTGCCGATGATGACGCCGAACTCGTTGACGCCCATCTCGCCGCCCCAAATCCACGACGGTTTGCTGAGGATGAGGGCGTTTGTGTGCGCTGCCTGCCCGATTTCAATATAGGTGCACCGGACCCGAGCGCCGGGCGCGTGATCCGACGCGGGGATATAGGTGAAATATTGCGGCTCGTTGGTGTCACGGTCGCTGTTCTTTGCAAAGATGCCATATCCGCCCGCCGTGGTCTTCGGCGGGGCTATCATGGTGTCACACATAGGGTCGATCCTCCGTGTCATTCATGCTGGGCCTCCCTCCGCCGCCGAAAGCGGACGGTGCTCGGTTTGCCCTCACCGTTATTGTATCAGCTGTTACCGCAGGATGCAAAGCTTTTCGACGTTTTCCTCTGAGCTGGCGGTCTTAGCGATAAATTAAACGATCAAGAGCAGCAGGGAAAAGAGCTCCTTATTCTGCCCGGTGTGGTTATATTTTCCATAACGGCAGTCCTTCTCCTGCAAATTCGCCCCCGAACGATGTTCGGGGGCGAATAATCATCTTTAATTTTTACTTTCGTGAAATCGCCTTTTTTGCCGCCTGCTCGACGGCAGCAGCGGTCAGCTGGAACCGCTCGCGCAGGAATGCCTCGGTCCCGACCTCGCCAAACTCGTCAAAGATGCCGACGGCCTCCACCGGCGCCGGCGTACTCTGGGCCAATGCCGCGCAGACCGCGCCATTCAGACCTCCGACGACGTTATGGTTCTCGGCGGTAACGAAGCAGCCGCATTTCCCGGAATACTTTTCCAGCGTCTCCCGGTCAATGGGCTTCCAGCAGAAAGCGTTCAGCACGGCGGCGGAAATTCCCTGTGCCGCCAGACTTTCGGCGGCTTTCAGCGCCTCGGCCACCATAATGCCCGACGCTACGATGCAAACATCATTGCCATCGCGCAGGACGGGCATTTTTCCCAGTTCAAAGGTCGAGTCTTCCTCATAGACGCCGACGGCCAGTTTTCGCATCATGCGGATATAGAAGACGCCGTACTCGTCCCGCAGACGTCGGATCAGCCAGCGGAGCTGGACAGTATCGGCAGGCTCGACCAACGTGATCTTCGGCACGGACATCAGTGCACCCATATCCTCAAAGGGCATATGCGTTCCGCCATTATAGGCGGCACAAACGCCGGGGTCGCTGCCGATGATACGGACATTCAGTTTCGCATAGGCGCAGGAGATAAAAATCTGGTCAAGAACACGGCGGGTGGCAAAGGGACCGAAGGAATGGGCGAAGGGCACCATCCCCGCCGCAGAAAGGCCGGCGGCCACGCCGATCATATTACTTTCCTGGATGCCGCAGTCAATGGCGCGGTCCGGGAATTCTTTAAAAAACGGCTTGACGCCGGAGGAGCCGACCAGATCGGCATCCAGAATGCAGATGCGATTGTCCGTGCGTGCCAGCTCCTGCAGCGTATCGCAATAGGCGCGGCGCATCTCCGTAGTCTCTTTCTCAAAGCTCTTTTTCACTTGATAGCTCATGTGTTACGCCCTCCTTGCAGCTTCGAGCTCGGCTTCCGCGTGTGCAAGGCTCGGCGCGATCTGCTCCGCCGTAAAGGCGATGTGATGGCAGGGGAAAGTCTGCTCCGCCAACAGGCAGCCGTGCCCCTTGATCGTATCGAGGATAATCATATGCGGCTTGCCGGACATGGCCTTTGCCGCCGCGATGGCATCGGCGATGGCGTCGATATCATGGCCGTCCACCTTCCGGGTATCCCAACCAAAGGCCGTCCATTTATCCACCATGTCACCTAGATTCAGCACATCTGTACACGCGCCATCCAGCTGCTGCTTATTGAGATCGACGAAGGCAATCAGATGATCGAGCCGAAACTGTGGCGCGAACATCGCGCCCTCCCAGACCTGGCCCTCATCACATTCACCGTCGCCCAACACCAGATAGGTATAGCTGTCGCGGCCGCGCATCCGGTCACCCAGCGCGATGCCGCAGGCGGTAGACATACCCTGTCCCAGACTGCCTGTGGTCATATCTACCCCCGGGGTCTTGTTCCGGTCACAGTGGCTGGGCAGATGTGTGCCGCCCTGGTTGAGGGTGAGCAGCTCCTCCTTCGGGAAATAGCCCTTGAGGGCCAGCGTGGCATAGAGGGACGGGCCGGCGTGGCCTTTGCTCATTACCAGCTTATCCCGCTGTTCCCAGCGGGGATTGCGGGGATCGATCCGCATCTCGCGTCCATACAGCACGGCCAGCAGTTCCACGACGGACATCGCGCCGCCCACATGGCCGAAGCCCAGGTGCGCAAGCTCTTTGAGCGTTTCGACGCGGATCTCCTCCGCAAAGACACGGAGCGCTTTGTTCTGTTCCATGAGATCACCCGTTTTCTTTCAAGTTTTAATCCTTGTCCATCTTATCATACTCCCCCTCTGTTTTCAACGGGAAATGGGTGCCCCATACGGTCATAGACCGGCGCTACGGGGAAATACATGCCTGGGAAAATTGCGAAAGCAATGCATCCTGAGGCTAAAGTGCGAAAAGACATTTCGTTTCGCCAGCCAAAAACAGAACGCCCGCGGGCAAGGACCCGCGGGCGTATGTAGCGATTATCGATTTAATACACCGTTTTCCCCAACAGGGAAAGAACCAGCTCACAAGCCAGGTTTCCGGTTCGGTTCCGCTCGTCCAAAATCGGATTGACTTCCACCATGTCGAGGGAGATCAGCCGGTCGCTCTCGGCGATCATCTCAGCGGCCAGGAATGCTTCGCGGACAGTGATACCACTGTGAACCGGTGTTCCGGTACCCGGCGCTTCGTCCGGCGTCACTGCGTCCACATCAAAGCTGACATGGATCCCCGCCGTCCCGCTGCCCGTGATCCGGATAGCCCGGCGCATGACTTCCGCCATCCCCAGCCGATCAATATCGGAGATGGAAAACACCGTCACGCCCGCCTGCCGCATCCGCATCCGCTCCTGAATCTCGATGTCCCGTCCGCCGATCTGAACCGCGTGTGTGGGGTCAACGAATACTGTTTCTCCCCCATAATCCATCATACAGGCCGGACCGCAGCCACAGACGGCAGAAAAAGGCATGCCGTGCATATTGCCGCTGAGGGAGCTTTCCTGATTATTGAAATCACCATGTGCATCGATCCAGATGACTCCGATGCCGCCGTAATGCCGTGCCACCGCGGGGATGCTGCCCGCCGCCACACAGTGGTCGCCGCCGAGGACCACCGGCAGCGCCCCGGCCTTTAAGCTTTCAGAAACCTGATCATACAGCCGGCGGTTCGCCTCCGTCACTTGCTCGTAATTCTTCATGTCAGGACGCGATTTCCCGCGGGCCAGCGGAATGATGTCTCCCTTATCACGCCATTGAATCCCCAGCTCGCTCATCTTATTGCATATATCCGCGTATCGAATAGCGAGCGGCCCCATATCCACGCCGCGCTTTGATGCGCCAAGATCCATCTGAATCCCTATAATATCGACTTTTTTGCTGATCATTCCCGCTTGTCCTCCCTCTCAATGTATATATTCATTAAATGAATATTATATAGGTCAACCATAGCACAGTTTCTCCTCTGCCGCAAGCGATTTGGATAAAACCCACTTGGTATTTTTGAAAAGCAGAGTAAATCTCTATCACCCGGAGACAAATAAAAAGCTGCCATACGGCAGCTTTTCCTATTTCCCTATTTTTCGCGGCCCGAAACAATCCCCTGTCTATGTCAATGAGATCACGCCGGCGGTCAGAAGGGATACCAGGCCTCCTGCAGCGATCACGCCGGCCGCGATGACCGGAAACGCCTGACGCAGGCGGATATCCAGCATGGCGGCCACCAGCGCGCCGGTCCAGGCTCCGGTGCCGGGCAGCGGAATCGCCACCAGAATGAACAGGCCCAGCAGCTGATATTTCCGTACGACTGCGCCCTTTCCGGCAGCATGAAGCTCCAGCCTGCGGATCAGGCGATCCCATTTTATGCTTTTCTGCCGAAGCCAGGTAAAAATGCGGCGGATAAACAGAATTAGAAACGGAACGGGCGCAATATTGCCAAGCACCGAGACAAGTGCAGCCGTCCAGAGCGGCAGTCCATTGGCGGTGCCGAAAGGAATTGCAGCGCGAAGCTCCAGTACGGGCACGGTGGAGATGAGAAAGGTCATCAGCAGATGGCCCCCATAGGTATCCCACATAGATCAGATATCCCCTTACTTCAGAATGGCGGCCAGCAGCGGTAGCAACACGGTAGTCAGGGCGGTGACCGCCGCCCCGGACAGAAGACTCGGCAGCGCATAATTACCGCCCAGCGACCGTGTGACGGGAGCGAGCATGGTATCCATACAGCCGCCGGCTCCCGCGGCAAGACAGCTGCCCGGTGACAACCGCCGCAGAAGCGGCAGCAGCAGGACCGTCAGACTGTCCCGCAGCACATTGGAAAGGAAGCCATAGGCTCCCGCCTCTGCGCCGTAAGTGCTGGTCAAAAAGGCACCGGTATAGCTGTAATAACCCAGCCCGGCGGCGGAAAGCAGCGCTGTTTTACCCGGTATTCCCGGTAAAAGACCGCACAGCGCTCCGCCCAGAAGACTGCCGAGCGCGATGGCCGCCGGCAGCAACAGCGTCCGCCAGCCTGTGGCGGACGCCCGGCGAAGAATGTCAATCGCATCGCCCAACGCTGCCCCCACTGTCAGATAGAGCAGCGCCAGCAGCACAGAAAACGCCGTGTCGGCAACGCCGTACAGCCGCTCCGGCAGCAAGAACCAACCGGCCAAAAAGCCTGCGAGGATACAGCCGGGCAGCAAAACGGCAAAGGCCCGGCCGGAATCCGGCCCGCTTTCCCCGTCATCCGGCCCGTGCTGCGCTGCCGGAGGCAGAAAAAGCAGCG
Source organism: Clostridiaceae bacterium (assembly GCA_034933145.1). Taxonomy (GTDB): domain Bacteria; phylum Bacillota; class Clostridia; order Oscillospirales; family Butyricicoccaceae; genus UBA4644. Next base: position 44,215 of record JAYFOA010000025.1, on the reverse strand, counting down.
TCTTTTCAAGCAATAAGGTCAGCGCCACGCTGCCCGCCAGGGCAGCCATGCAGATGAGCAGGCAGGACAGACCGATGCGGGGAAGGTTTTCCCGTACCTCTGCCGATGCGCCCATGCGCAAGCCGATAAGTGCCATCAGCGCATACAGCACGCCGTCGGCGATCCTCGCAAGAAGCCGCCCGGCGGCGGGCCACCGACGCAGCAGCAATCCCGCACCGATGGCGCAGAGAGGAAGCCAAAGCATTTATACCTCCGCTTTCGCCGGCAGCTTGCTCTTCAGCCAGTTTAATACGTCGGCATAGACCTCCGCACGGTTTGTTTCGTTCAGCATCTCATGCCGCCCCTCCGGGTATACTTTCACCGTCACATCCCGGCAGCCGGTGCGGCGGAAGGTATCTACGGCACGCATTAGGCCGCGGGTTTCCTCTCCCACGGGATCCAGCGCGCCTGAAAAGAACAGCACGGGCATGGATTTGTCCATCGCCTGCGTGTTCCGCACCGAGGAAATAAAGCGTACGCCGCGCAGCATCTCTCCGTAGAAGGCAACGGAGGGGACAAAACAGCACAGCACATCCTTTTGATAGCCGTCCACAATCTCCGTATCCCGGGTCAGCCAGTCAGAGGTTGTCCGTTTCGGCTCAAATTTCCGATTATAGCTGCCGAAGGCCATATTCTGCACCAGTGCACTGCGGTAATCCCGGCCCCGGAACGCTCCGATCAGCCCGGTCAAAAAAATGCCCGTCGTCACCAGTACCGGCGCCTGCTGACCAGTACCGGAGATCAGCGCCCCGGTCAGCCTGCCCGGAAAACGAATCAGATAGGTGCGTACCAGAAACGAGCCCATGCTGTGGCCCAGCAAAAAATAGGGCAGACCGGGATTTTCATCCGCCATCTTCGCGCGGAGTGTCTCAATGTCATCCACCATACAGCTCCAGCCGCCATGCCGACTGATAACGCCCAGTCCCTGCGGCGCTTGCGCAGTCTTCCCGTGGCCCAGATGGTCGTTGGCGACGACCAGAAATCCCTGCTCCGTCAGAAAATGGGCAAAGTCGTCATAGCGTTCCAGATGCTCACAGATGCCGTGGGCGATTTGCAGCACCGCCTCCGGATTGCTTTCCGGCCGCCACATCCGCGCGCGGATCCTGCCGACACCGTCGGAGGAGGGATAGAAAAAGTCTTCAGTCAGACACATGGACATCCTCTCCTTTTCCGTTTATAATGGTATCTATCTTATAATTTATGATAAGATGTGGATTTCGTCAATACGGGAGAACGATATGAAGGATTATATTATCGCGCTGGACCAGGGAACCACCAGCTCCCGCGCCATCGTTTTCGACCGTCACGGCCGTGCCGTCGCCAAGGCACAGTACCCGCTGCCGCAGCAGTATCCGCGTCCCGGCTGGGTTGAGCACGACCCGATGGAAATTCTGGAGACTCAGCTGTTAGCGCTCTCCGCCGCCTTTGAGCAAAGCGGCCTTGCAGGCAGTGACATCGCTGCTATCGGCGTCACAAACCAACGGGAGACCTCGATCTTATGGGACAAGGAAAGCGGGCGTCCCGTGATGAATGCCATTGTCTGGCAGTGCCGCCGGACAGCCGATCTGTGCGACCGTCTGAAGCGGGAGGGCTATGCCGGTTATATCCGTGAAAAAACCGGACTTCTCCCAGACGCTTATTTTTCCGGAACAAAGCTATGCTGGATGCTGGATAACGTGCCCGGCGCACGGGCACGGGCGGAGAATGGAAAGCTGCTGTTCGGCACAGTAGACAGCTGGCTGATCTGGAACCTTACAGGGGCTCATGTCTCCGACTTGTCCAACTGCTCCCGTACCCTGCTGCTGGATATAGACCGGCTGTGCTGGGACCCGGAACTTTGCCGCATGCTGCACGTACCGATGTGCGTACTGCCGCGGCCGGTATCCAACAGTGAGATATATGGGTATATCCGTCCCAACCTGAAAGGGTTGGAGGCCCTTGCCGGCGTGCCGGTGTGCGGCGCAGCGGGGGATCAGCAGGCAGCGCTGTTCGGCCAGGGCTGCTTTTTCCCCGGCCAGATCAAAAACACCTACGGCACCGGCTGCTTTACTCTGATGAACACAGGGAGCTCCTCCCTCCGCTCGGAGCATGGACTGCTGACAAGCATCGGCTGGCAGATCGGCGGTGAGACCACCTATGTGCTGGAGGGCAGCGTCTTCAACGCCGGTTCTGCAATCCAGTGGCTTCGGGACGGGCTGGGGCTTATCGGCAGCGCCCATGAGGTTGATCTCCTGGCTGAGACCGTGCCCGACAACGGCGGGGTCTATCTGGTTTCCGCCTTTACGGGGCTGGGTGCGCCCCACTGGGATATGTATGCCCGCGGTGCGATCCTCGGTCTGACCCGCGGCGTCACCCGCGCACATATCGCCCGTGCCGTGCTGGAAGGTATCGCCTATCAGGTGGCCGACCTGTGCGATACGATGGCGGCAGATATAGATGCGCCAGCCCGGGAAATTTGGGTCGACGGCGGGGCGGCGGTATCCAATTTCCTGCTGCAGTTTCAGGCCGATCTGCTCCGGTGTCCGGTCAACCGGCCGGAAATGGTTGAGACCACCGCCGCAGGGGCGGCCTACCTGGCCGGGCTTGCCGCCGGCGTATGGGACAGCCCCGCGCAGCTTGCGGACATCCGCCGGTTGGGTCGTGCATTTTTGCCCGCCATGGAGCCGGAGCGGGCGGCTTCTTACCGAAGCCAATGGAATAAGGCCGTCCAGCGTGCCATGCATTGGGAGGAATAAATCTTGCGAAACGAATTACTATTGATCGGATCACTAGCGGTCATTTACGGCGGCGTACTGCTCTGGCTGAAGCTGTTTGGGCCAAAAGCCCTGTCAGCGCTGCTCGCTCTGGCCACCGTACTTGCCAACATTGAAGTACTGCTGCTGGTCCGTGCTTTCGGCATGGAGCAGACACTGGGCAACGTGCTGTTTGCTTCCACCTTTTTGATCACCGATGTGCTCAGCGAGACCTGCGGCAAACGGGAGGCGACGCGAGCCGCCAACGTCGGCATTGCCGCTTCGGCCATGTTCTTGATCGTATCCCAGAGCTGGCTTTGGTATATTCCTTCAGAAAACGACGTGTTCGCGCCGGCGCTGCACGAGATTTTTGCCAACACGCCGCGTCTGCTGCTGTCCAGTCTGATTGTCTACGCCGTCTGCCAGCGGCTGGATGTCTTCCTGTATCACCGTATCTGGGCGCAGACCGAAAAGCGCACCGGAAGCAAGACAAAACTGCTGTGGCTCCGTAATAACGCGGCGACGCTGATCTCTCAGGCCGTCAACTGCTTTGCCTTTAATTTTGCCGCCTTCTGGAACATCTATCCTCTCGAGACCTTGGTGCGCATCAGCCTCGCAGGTTATGTAATCTTTATCGTCACCAGTCTTCTGGACACGCCGTTCCTGTATGCAGCACGCAAAATTGCAGCCACCCACGGCGCCGAAGCGGAATCGTAAAGCAGCTTTTCCCTGGCGTGTCAAAGTAGCCGTCGCGCTCTGTGCTCCCGCATGGCCCAAACCACCCACCGGGAACCGCCCCCATCGAAAACAAAATCAAGGCCCGCCGGAAATACTTCCGGCGGGCCTTTTGCACGGCAGCGCTGCCGGGTGGTTACTGCGGGATGGTCAGAACCCAGCCGATGGAGATCATATCCGGGTTCTTGATCAGGTTTTTGTTGGCTTCGACAATCTTTGTATACAGCACGCCGTTTCCGTAATATTTCTTTGCGATCCGCCAGAGGCAGTCGCCCTTGACCACGGTATAGGTGACCGTAGCCGGCGCTGTCGGCGGTGTGACCGGAACAGTCGGCTCTTCGGGTGCAGTACGGACAGTAATGCGTCCTGCGGGAGCGGCATAGCCGCTGCCGATCGTGCCGCCAAGCACAGTGGTGATGTATTCCACCACGATTTCGTCCAGCGGCGCGCCCAGATCGTAAATGAACGGGGAGTGGGAAAATACATAGTAGGTGTCACCACCGGCGGCCAAAAAATCATTGGTGGCGATCGTATAGGTGGCGGTCATGTCAAAAGCTTTGCCTCCCACGCTCTGGATGCTTACGCGGCCAATCCGGGCAGGCGCATAATAGGTGGATCCGGCATACTGAACTCCCTGTGCATAGGGAACCGTGGTATCCACGGCAAAGGCGATGCCCGCTACCTGTGGAAATCCGCCGACCGCGGTCGGGGTGGAATAGGTGGATGCCTCCAGCGCTTCCAGCAGTTCGGCGCCGGTGACCTGCACCAGACACAATGTGTTTCCAAAGGGGAGGACGGTATGGATATCGTTCATGGTGATATCGCCCGCCGCAATGGTTGCGCGGATACCTCCGCCGTTGGTAAGCGCTCCGTCGACAGCCGTACCCAGCGCATTGGCTTTCCACAGCATGGCGTCGGTAATCAAATCGCCCAGGTTGGTTTCTTCCGTGCGGTTGCCGGGGGCTTTTGCGCCGTTGAGTTCTACCCCAGTCTTCGCAAAAACCGCGCCGTAGATCGCCTCGATTTCCGCGACGATGGCATCTGAACGGGTCTTAACGGCCGTATCCGCTGCCATATCGCCGGTGACAGGAATGAGGGAAGAGGTCAGTGTCTCACCGTCATAGACGACCATCCCGATATTCGCAAATGCAGTGCCGGTGGAGACCAGCATGGTGCCGCCCGGCTGATATGTCTGATACTCGTTGCTCATACCATCGATAACGGAATGGCTGTGCCCGTCAATGAACAGATCTATGCCGGTCACCTTAGCCAGCAGATCAACAGAACGATTGCCTGTACTCTCCGCATCGACGCCCAGATGTCCGAGACAAACGATGAGCCCACAGCCCGCAGCCTTCAGCGTATCCACCTCGCTCTGGGCAATTTTGAACATTTCATCCCCCGCAGCGAAGGTGACGCCCTGGATCTTGGCAGGGTGCGCCTTGGTGGCGGTCTCGGGGGTATCCAGACCAAATACACCAACTTTGGTGCCGTTCGGCGCGGTAAAGATCACATGATTATCGAATGCGGCCTCGCCGTTGTACTTCACATTGGCAGCGACGGTCTTATACTGTGCGTCTTTCAAAATGGAGGTCAGGTTTTCATAGCCATAGTCAAACTCATGGTTCCCGACCGCACTGACGTCATAGCCGGCCAGGTTCATCAGTTCGACCGCCGTTTTCCCCTCGGAGATGCTGACATATGTGGTGCCCTGGATATAGTCGCCGTCGTCCATCAGCAGGACATAGGCACCCTGCGTTTCCAACTCGGTCTTCAGCGCAGCGATCTTTGCATAGCCCGTAATGGCGCCGTGGACATCATTGGTGTGCAGAATGACGATTTTCCCGCTGTAATCCTGGGTCAGCGGGGCAGAAACCGGAACAGCTTCTCCTTCGGCCAGCGCCCCGACACTGAAGGTCAGGATCATGGTAAACGCCAGCAGCAGGGATATCAGCTTTTTGCTCATGTGCCCTCTCTCCTTTATTTTATTTTGCGGTAAGCCCGCAGTCCTGTTTTCAGCATACAACATTTTTTTCAAATTTCAAATAAGTGCGGCGTAATTTTTGGATAAAAATTACATAAAATCATCTGTATCATTTCAGCGGAATGAACAAGACCGGCATGTCTCCCGCTTTGGAGAATCCCAGGGACAGTGCGGTGCGAACGGAGGCCTCGTTTTTCTCCCAGCATTCCCAGTATACCTGCAGGCCCCGCTTTGACGCCTGCCGGAGAAATGCACCCGCCAGCTCAGAGGCAATGCCCTGCCGACGGTAGAGGCTATCGACCTCGATAGCAATGGCGATGGCGGAACCGCCGGGATATTCACCAATGCAAAAGCCGCGGACCGAATCTCCGGGTACAAAGGCGAACCCCATCCCCCTGCAAAGAAAGTCCTCCATATTCTCATAAATACCGGTGCTCAGCACCTCCTGTGTGATCATGGAAAAATTTTTAACACCAGAAGCAAGAAGCTGCCGGTCGATGGGCACAGCCCGGGGAAAGTGGCCCTCCGTTTTTTTCGGTATGCAATGATACAGACTTCGCCGGTTATCGCAGACCCTTTCAAACCCACCGCGGAACAGGTCGGCAATCGTTTCCGTTTCGCAGAATACGACTACAACCCCCAGTGCTTTTCTGCGTTCCGGCAGAAACAATTCTTTTTTTAGCTCCGCAAAAAAGCGACCGTCCATATGTCCGCCGACAAACAGGTTGTTTCCCATCAGCACGGCGCAGCAGCGCGGCATCTTGTCATCATCTGCATATACCAGCGCCGCTTTTGGATTTTCAGCCGCAGCGTCCAACATGTACTGCATCGGCATGAAGGTGAGCAAAGCCCGGGCCGGGCCGGTCAGATGATCCTGCTGGTACACGGCGGTCATTCTCCTCGCATAATGGATTTGCGGTGCAGAGACTATACAAAAAGCTTGTTCTCCTGCAACAAATATGGGATAATAAAAATTGAACGTGCATGGAAACACAAGGCGCTGACATTATCAGTATTCGCGAGATTGCCAGCACCATCCCACCGGATCGTCAAACATATGGAGGAATGGACAATGATTGATTTTAATATTCTTTTGTTTGATCATTTTGAAACGCTTGACGCCTTTGGTCCTGCCGAGATTGTAGGAAAGATGGAAACAGCTTACCGGCTTGGATATTACTCTATGCATGGCGGGCTAATTACAAGCAGGCAGCAAATTCGGATTGATACCCTTCCTCTTTCCGCTATGAGCGCAGAAGGCGTTTTGCTGATACCGGGAGGTATGGGAACCAGGGCACTGATCAATGATGCTGATTTCATTCATGAACTGAATACAATTGCCCGCAGCGCCTCTTTTGTATTAACCGTCTGTACCGGTTCGGCCCTTCTTGCAAAAACCGGGCTGCTGAATGGACGATTTGCCACATCGAACAAAATGGCCTTCGAGTGGGTTCAATCCGTAAATACCGATGTGAACTGGGTAAAGCAGGCGCGCTGGGTTGTTGACGGTAATTTTTATACGTCTTCCGGGGTTTCGGCCGGCATGGATATGGTTTTAGGCTTTATCAGTGATGTACATGGCCAAAACATCGCCAAAAAGGTCGCAGACGGCATTGAGTATATCTGGAACTCCGATAAAAATTTTGATCCCTTTGCCCATTGACTTTCTTTCCGTTTCTTTGCATTCAGGCCTCGCATCTTCCGGGCATTGGGATCTCCCACGTATATTTTCTAAAAAAGCGGGGGCTTTCGGCAAATTACGACAAAACCGCCGCCCAATTGGGCGGCGGTTTTCATTTATTCTTCTTTGCTGCCGGTATCCTGGGAGGATGTGCCGGCGCTATGGGGACGACCGCGGCCGCCTCTGCGGCGGCGGTGGGGCGTACCGGAAGAAGCGTTTGCCTGTTTCTGAGGCTGACCGCCCGCCACGGGGGCACTGCCCTCCGGCGCAATCACGACCTTACGGTTGGGTTCAGTCCCAATGGAATAGGTCGTCACACCCGCGTAATCCTGCAGACAGGCATGGATGATCCGCCGCTCCTGCGGATTCATAGGATCGAGCGCCACGGGCTTCTTATATTTCAAAGCCTTCTGGGCGGTACGCTTCGCCAGCTCTTCAAGGCTGTCCTCGCGCTTTGCGCGGTAGCCCTCGGTGTCGACGGTGACACGCCAGCGCTCTTCCTCCGTCCGATTGACAACAATTCCAGTCAAATACTGGATGGCGTCCAGCGTCTCTCCCCGCCGGCCAATGACTGTACCCATATCGCTGCCGATCAGTTCGACGGCAAGGGTGTTTTCCTCAAAATTCTCCTTGATGAGGATCTGGGCCGGCGTACCGAAACGGAATAGCAGTCCCTCCAAAAAATCCTTTGCTTTGCCCGCAGGGGAGTTCTGGTAGGAAACACGCACGACCGCAGGTTCCTTCCCCAGTCCGAAAAAGCCGGATTTGGGGGTCTGCAGCACTTCGACGGACACATCGTCCCGATGCATTCCCAGCTGACGGAGGGCGTTATCGACGGCGGCGTCGATAGTATCGCCCTTCGCCTCGATGGATTTCAGCATTTCCGCCCCTCCTTATTCATCAGACTCCGACGTTTTGGACGGAGTCTTTTTCTTTTTGTACATGATGTTGGAAAGGACCGCCTCCTGAATGGCAGTGAAAACGTTATTGGCAATCCAGTAGATACCAAGTCCGGCCGGAAGCACAAAGGAAAAATACAGTGACATGGCCGGTGTCAGGATGTACATCATCATGTTGCTCTGCTTCTGTCCCGGCATCTGTGTCTGTACCGGGTTATTTTTCTTGTTGTAGTACTGGGTAACAAGACTCATGCCCAGCGCCGTAAGGCAAGAGAGCACAGGTATGATCCAGAGGGCGTTGAACTCATGCAGGCTGGGTGTGGCCGCCAAATTGAGGGGACCGAAGTTGAAGTCAACCTTCAGCAGCTTTTCGGAAATATCGGCCACTTTCGCAAAGTTGTCATGCAGCATACCGGCCAACCCGATCTGGCTGGTATAGGCGTTGCCGCTTATCACATAATTAAGACGTTCCGCAATTTTGGCGATCTCGTCGCTCGTCAGCTGCATGAAATAGGTCAGCGGCTGGGAAATAACGCCGTACAGGCCGATCATGATAGGGAAGATGATCAGCGTGCTGCCGCAGCCGCTCATGGGAGAAACGCCCTCCTGGTCATAGAGGTTTTGCAGTTCCTCGTTCATACGCTGCTTGTCCTTGCCATAGGTCTTCTGGATCTTCTGAATTTTGGGCTGAAGCGCCTGGGTAGCCATCATGTCCCGCTTCTGCTTGAATGTAAGCGGCAGCGTCAGCAGCTTTGCCAGCAACGAAAACAGGATAATGGACCATCCATAGCTGCCGACCAGCTGAAAAATCCAGCGCATCGCATACCCGAAGGGGGTCGAGATCAGCTTATAAAGGAAGTTGAACATTCAGTTGTGCTCCTTTTTCAGGAAGTGTACTTCGAGCGGAACCGGATCAAAACCACCCTCGAACAGAGGATTGCACCGAAGGATCCGCAAAATAGCCAGCGCACCGCCGCGAAGGGCGCCATGGCGCCGGATGGCCTCCGCCGCATATTGGGAGCATGTGGGCACATACCGGCAGCGTGCCGCTCCCTTGGCCGGAGACAGGTATTTTTGGTAAAAGTGAATGATCGCCAGCATTGCCCTGGCAATCATAGGTCTGCCTCCAGATTCAGCTCCCGCAAAAGCAGGGAGAAATCTTTCAGCAAGGTCTCAAAGGGCGCTTCCAACGCCGTATGTCGGGCAACGACGACGATGTCATATCCGCTTTTTATGCGGGTCTCGCTGCTCCGATACACTTCCCTGAGACGGCGGCGGATACGGTTGCGCTGTACCGCTCCGCCCAGCTTTACCGATACGGTGATACCCAGGCGGTTCACCGTTTTTTGGCGGTTTTTCAGCACATAGACCGCCATGGTTCTCCGCGCCGCGCTTCTCCCTCGCGCGTAAAGGGCGCGGAACAGCCGGTTCTCCGTGATAGAGATCGTCTTTTGCATGTTTGGCCACCCTCTAAAATTTAAGACCGCGGACGGCGGTCTTAATGAGGCTTTGCGGCCGAGTGCGGCTCAGTGCGAGAGACGCGCTCTGCCTTTGGCGCGGCGCCTGGCCAGGACTTTCCGGCCATTCCGCGTACGCATCCTTTTCATAAAGCCGTGCTCCTTGCTGCGCTGGCGCTTTTTCGGCTGATAAGTGCGAAGCATGATCCGTCCACCTCCGATCAAAAGCTGTTATTGACACCGGCGGCAGTTCGCGGTCCAAGCCGTCGCCGCTGCCAATAGCGCAGCTTGTATTATAAGATATTTCAGGCACTTCTGTCAACCAAATTTGCAAGTTTTATGTCATGAAACAGGGTTTGACGGGCAAAACTACCAAATAAAGGAGTGATTTTGTGATCTCGCTGAGTTTTACCGTGCGCAGGCTGAGCAATGGGGCCTGCGGATTGCTGATCTTTCCTACGGATCGGTCAACGGAGGCGGCGCGGGAGCTGGCGGCGCCGGTGGAGACCTATCCAGCGGCCATCTGGGCCGTGTCCCTGCTGCTGCCCGGCGGCGTGCGGCTGAGTCTGCCCGCAGCGGCGTTGCCAGGCGCAGCGGATCGTGTCGCGCAGGAGGGGGCTGCTGCCCTTCTGCACCTAGAAGAACGATCACGCCGCCTGCCTGTGGCGATCCGTGCACCGGATGACGGGCTACGAAAACTCATTGAGCATCTGGGCGGCGAACCGGTAAGTGAGAGCTGTACCGCGCTCTTGCGCTGGGATGCGCCGCCGGAGCGTGTACCGGAGCTGCTGCACGACCGCGGTGCCGGCACGGTGCTGGCGATCGATCCCCGCGGTCTTCTGGAGAGTACCGCTCTTCCGCGGCCGGGGCCGCTCAAATGGGCGGAAGAAAGTCAGCTCCGCCTCCGCTTTGCCATGCGGGAAACCGGTGACGGCGGCAAAACGACGAGCTTTTTTCTCCCGCCCGGACGGGTGGCGCTGGTCGACGGGGAAAGGCTGCCCCCGGGGGAGTATACCCTGCGGGCCGGCGGCCTTTCCCGGATGATCCCCGCGGCAGCGCAGGCTGCGGCCGCAGGGGCGGAGGTATGTTTGGATGCGGACTGGCCCGCTCTTTCGGAGGCTTGGGATTTGTACGTCCTTTGGCTGGGGACGGGCGTATCCCAACCGCCGGAAACGGAGAGTTCTCCGATCTGGGGCGCGGTACGTGGACTGTTGCCCGAAAACTGGGAACATCGGCTTCCGCCTATGCGGCTACTGACCGAGGGAGACGCAGAGTATCTGTCCCGTCATCTGCTGGCGCTTCGGCTTCCAGCCAAAGTGCCGGATCGGCCGTTGGGAAAGCACGGTGCACGGGAACTGATCCGTTGCCTGTGCGGTCTGAATACCGGCGCACTTCGCCGTCCGGCAGAGGTGACGGCCCTTCTGCGGCTGGGCGCGGCACGAAGATATTTTTCCGAAACGCCGCAGGTTCTGCTTTGGGATCGGCGGCAGATCGAAGAGTTGGTAGCAAAACTGGAAAAAGCGTTGTGACGCCTGCCGGTCCCACCTTTGCCCACCGTGACTGACGGCGGAAAGCGAAGCGGCAAAAGGGAAACTCCGCCGGTCACGGTATGGAAAAGCAGCTGTCGCTGCAATTGTAAAGCCCGGGAAACCATGATAAAATAGCTTTATCATGCAAGGAGGGCGGCGTATGGCAAAGCTCTGCGTGTTTACGGGACACCGGGTGCTGCCGCGGGATCAGCTCCCGCTGCGGTGGGCGCTGATGCGGGAAATGGAGCGGCTGACCGGCGAGGGCTGCACCGATTTTGCCAGCGGAGGCGCTCTGGGTTTTGACCTGTTGGCTGCCGAGCTGACGCTGGAGCTTCGGGAGCTCCGGCCGGAGGTCCGACTGCTGATGGTTCTACCCTGTCCCGAACAGGATAGGCGCTGGCCGGCAGAAGAGCGGCGGCGCTATGCCGAGGTGCTGGCCCGCGCAGATCTGGTACGGTATACCTCCGACCGGTACTATCCGGGCTGTATGCTGGCACGGGATCGCACGCTGGCGGAGGCGGCAGACTGCTGTCTCTGCTTTCTGACCCACGGCAACAGCGGCACGGCCTATACCGTCCGGCAGGCCCTTTTGCGGGACGTTCCGGTAATTAATTTAGCGGAAAAAATGACCTCGTACCCGACGCTTTGAAGCTATTTTTTCGCAGATGAGCTCTCTCCCTTTTCCTGCCGCTATATTTTGCCGCTCCGGATATTGACATACCTTTTCCGCCCGCATATATTTGAGACAGAAAAAATGTGCCCGGCATGGACCGGATGGTGAAAGGCGGGATGGCGTCAATGGCGCATAAAAGCAGAAACGAACTGATCCTTGAGCTACTGGACAGGACAGATGAACAGTTCAGTGACGAAGAACTGATGCATCATCTGATTGACCAGAAGGTCTCCGTTGATGTCAGGAACCGGGAGGCCGAGGCGGAGCCATTTGCTCAGCGGGCCGCCGACGGGGTAGCAAAATTTGTCGGCAGCTGGGCATTTATCGCTGCATTTCTCATCGTGCTGATTTCCTGGATGATCGTCAATATCCTGCTCGCCTCCGGTGCGTTTGATCCCTATCCGTTTATCCTGCTTAATCTCGTGCTTTCCTGTGTCGCTGCGATCCAGGCCCCGCTGATCATGATGAGTCAGAATCGGCAGGAGGCCAAGGATCGCATCCGTGCGGAAAACGATTACCGGGTGAACCTCAAAAGTGAGCTGGTCATCGCCGATCTGCATCTGAAGCTGGATCACATGATCGCAAACCAGGAAAAGCTTATAAGGCGAATCGAACGGCTGGAGCGCATGCAGACGCCCACGGAAAAATGATCTCTGGCAGGGGTATCCGCATACACTTTCTCCTTCCTGGCGGAAAGTCCTGGCGGGTCCCCGCCGCAGAATAATCAAAAGAGCCGCTTTAAAAATGCGGCTCTTTTTTTACCCCCGGAAATGGCGTCAGGCGAGTCGCGTCTACCGCCGGGGTACGATCTCCAGCCAATAGCCATCAGGATCGTTGATAAAATAGATCCCCATCTGCGGGTTTTCATAGCAGATGCAGCCCATAGCGGCATGCTTTGCATGTTCTGCCTCAAAATCATCGGCGGTGAAGGCCAAATGATACTCTTCCTCTCCCAGGTCGTACGCCTGGGGATGATCGCGCAGCCAGGTCAGCTCCAGACGGAAACCCGCGGTGCCGTCGCCCAGAAAGACGATTTTAAAACTGCCGTCCCCGGCTTCTTTTTCTTTCAGTACAGAGAGGCCAAGGGCATTTTTATAGAATTCGATGCTCTGTGAAAGATCGCGAACGTTGAAATTGACATGATTAAAAGTCAGCATAGCGGTTCTCCTTTTTGTGCCGGATCACGGCATTGATGTAAATTGTACACGAAGTATGCCGGGTGCGGCGCCGGATGCACGATCTTCCGAAGTCCGCCTCCCGTTCCGGCCCGTTCAGTTCCACAGGCTGGTCAGAAACAGAGGTACGCTGTCCTTTGATACGGCGAAGCCGCTGTGTTCATAAAACGGAATCTTTTCGTTGACGCCCACCAAAACGATACGCAGATAGTCCCGATAGGTCTCTTTCGTCATTTCCAAAAGCCGATTTCCAATCCCCTGGCCCTGATATTCAGGCCGCACCAACAGAAAATGGATATAGGCGGTCATCACACCGTCGTCCAGCGCACAGATGAGGCCGACCAGCGTTTCGCCGTCCCAGGCGGTGTAAACCGTTTCAAAATTTTCCATCGCGGCCGCCAGTTTTTCCGGATACCGGCCGGAAGCCCAGTCCACCGATAGAAACAGCGCTTCCAGCTGCTCGGCGGAAATCGTGTGCATATCACGGTACTCGATCATCGGATCCCTTTCCTTTCTTTCTACTGCCGTGGGGCATATAAACTTTCCATAGCGCAATGCAAAATTGACTATTATTCTGATCTCCAGTTTATCATGTTTGAGAAAAATTATAAAGAAAACAATATTTAAATTATCGAATGAAAAACCAGTATTTAAAAGATCAAATCCCACTCTGAATCCGAAAAAATCAAAAGGATATACCGTTGTTTTTTCCAGTCTCAGCCACAGCCGGTGCAAACCTTATGCCGGAACATTCTTCTGGAAAACGGGGTTTTCATTTGCTGTCGGCAGGTGTATAATATTCCCAACAATTCAGACGGAGGCGAACCTATGCTGTTGGGACACGAAAAAATTTCCTTTTTGAATACGCCGACCCCGCTGGAGTATCTTCCGACGATCTCCAGGGAGCTGGGCGTGGAATTTTGGATCAAGCGCGACGACCTGACGAATCTTGGCGTGGGCGGCAATAAGCTGCGCAAGCTCGAATATCTGCTGGCCGATGCGAAAAAGCAGGGCGCGACCATGCTGTTGACCCTAGGCGGAGCACAGACCAACCACGGCCGGCTGACTGCGGCCGTCGCTGCAAAATACGGGATGAAATGTGCCATCGTCTGCGTGGACGAATATCCGGGCGAACTATCTGCCAATCTCCTGTTGGATCGGCTGATGGGTGCGGAGGTCATTTTGAAAAAGCCGGACGGGCGTCCTGAAGATGTTCAGTTTTCTGAGGTGGCAGCCTCCGTCCGTGCCCGCTATGAAGCGCAGGGGGAAAAGGTCTATCAGATCCCCATCGGAGGAAGCAATACGGAAGGAATCCTCGGCTATTATGAATGTGCCATGGAAATAACGGAGCAGGCCCATACACACGGCCTTGACGACGCGACGCTGTATTGTGCCGTCGGCAGCCTCGGCACCTATATGGGGCTTTACTGCGGCCTCCGGAACGAAGGCTCGCCGCTGGGGCTGGTTGGTGTCGCAATTTCTCCTTTCCTCGACGCCAAGGAGCAGCGCATCATGGAATATTTTGCCCAGGTCAAGGCGACTTACGGTCTTTCGTTTGACGCCCGGCGTGAGGACTTCCACATCGAAAAGGATTATACGCGCGGCGGCTATAACAACCCCTGCAAAGAGGTTCGCGAGGCCATTTATCAAATGGCGCGGGCTGAAGCCATCATTTTCGATCCGTGCTATACCGGCAAGGCCTTTGCTGGTATCTGCGATATGGTGAAGGAAGGCAAGATCCGCAAGGGCTCCAAAATGATCTTCCTCCACACCGGCGGCATACCCGGTATCTATACCAAACATCATCGGGTGGAATTTGAAAAGGAACTGCTGGACGGCGTTACCATTATGGAATAACGCCCTTAGCCAGCGTCGGGCATACGAGAAATACATACTCATCGAAACGGCGGCCAATCGGCCGCCGTTTCTTATTCTGTTTTGTGGAGCTTCCCTTTATTTTAGCGTCTTGCGGGGAAAGTCCTCCACATGTGTCTCCTGAAACCCAAGCCGATCATATAAGTGCCGGGCGGGATTTCCTACAACGCACGAAAGGCGAACCGCCGCATAACCGCGGCGGTAAATTTCATTGCACAGATACGCGATAAACTTTCCGCCGATCCCATGCCCCTGGCGCTCGACGCACACGGCGACGCTGCTCAGCTCATCTCCACAGATATGGCTGTATGCGGCGATCCCACCGCCATCTTCGTATATAAAGCGGTCCTGCTCATGCGTCTGCCAGTCACGTCGCCCCGCCTCGGTCGGCGGTGCGATCACGGAATCCGGGAAGCATCCGGTATGAAGACGCATTTCGTGAAATGCCCGGGCATACATCGGCTGGCAGACCGGATAATCTGCGTCGGCATACGGCCGAACCGGAACCTGTTCTGCCGGGAACGGCGGGCCTGTCCGCCGCATACAGGCGGTGGAAAAATAGTTTTCATAGCCAAGATGGCGTGAAAATGCACGCGCCGCAGCATTGTCCGCACGGAAAGCGCCCCATATTTTTTGCGTCCCGCCGGCCCGAAGTACATCTTCCGCATACGCCGCCACCGCAGAACCGATCCCCTGTCCACGAAGTTCCGGGGCAACAAACAGCATCAGAAATGAAGCAGGTCCCTGGGCCCCTACGCAGGCCAGTGCCACAAGGCGTTCCTTCCAAACGGCAGTCATCAGGGTATCCGGCTCTTCTGAAAGCATGTGCAAAAGATGTTCGCCGCCCTCCGGGTCGCTGCGCAGCAGCCCGCAGGCGGCGGCGCGATCCGTTTCTTTCAAGGGTTCATATCGCAGAAGGGAAAAGTCCATTCGCGTATGCTCCTTTCCGACATGATTGATGTGTAGAAATATGGGCCCTCGGATTTCCGGCTGTATTTCGGTTACTTCAGGGAATACCGGTAATAAACCTGTGCGTTTTCGGTGCAAAATCCCATGCCGAGATAAAGCTTTCGTGCCGGGTTTCCCTCTACACAGTCAAGAGAGGGCACGATTCCCCGGGAAAGCAGCACGTTGACGGCATGCGCGACCACCGCTTTACCCAGCCCGCGGCCATGGTAGTTGTCCAGAACGGCCACGTCGTCAATCTCTCCGTTTGCAAAACTGCCTCCGGCAATCAGCTGTCCGCCGTCCCGCAGGACAAAGAATGCCTGCGGGGTTTTCGCCATGCCTGCGCGCACCGCAGCCCGCGCCGGCATGTAATAGGGCGGCAGATCCAGACTGCGCCGCAGGTCGTAAAAAGCCTGGGATTGCAGCGCCTGATAGTCCGGATAATCCGTATCGGTATACGGTGCAAACACCGCGGTTTCCGGCAGCGGACCGCCAGAATAAGTCATATGGAGCAGGCGGAAGGCAAAGTGCATTCCGCCCTGCCGTGCAAATGAGGAAAGGCCGTCCTCCTCCGCAAAATGCGTCATTGCGGTCTCAATCCGCTTTGCCGCCATGCGGACAAAGCTCTCTTTCAGCAGCGCCGTGCCGATCCCGCAGCGCCGCCGTTCCGGCGGCACATAGACAAAGACCGAAGCCCGAAAGTCCCCCGGCATACCGTTATGGCAGGCCCAGCCCACGGCCACACCGTCTTCCTCCGCCGCCAGTGTGTTCTGAGGAAAATCCTCTGCCGCTGTCCGCATTACGTCCGGCGCATCATCCGGCAGCGACACGCCGGCCCGGAAATAAAAACTCATTTTTCCTGCAGATGTGCCATGCTGCCGTAATGGCGCAGCAGCAAGTCAGCCTCTTCGGGATCATAAAAGGCACATTTCCCCGCGCCAAAGGCCTTGGCCGCCTCCACGGCAAAACGGGCCGCAACCTCGGCCTCCCGCCCGCCGGTGGCACCGGTGCCGCAGCCGGGTACCGCGGCGCCGGATGTGATGGCAACGCCCACTACCGGCGCTTTCGTCGCTGTACAAGGCTGCAGGATGCTGTTCATGTGGAACACCCCATTACCGTAGGGGGTAATATCCTGCATGGTAATAGGGATCGTCAGCGCCGGTGTGCCGGAGACATATTCCAGCAAAGTGAGCAAATCCTCCGGCACCCTAAGAATCCAGCCCTGCCGCACAGTGGGCGTGATCGCCACACCGGATACATTGACCAGACGGTTTCCCCGGGTGGTATCGATGGACAGGATGGCGTCCATGGCGGGATCGACCTCATACGCATTGAGATCCCCCATATTCACCGGCGAACCCATGAAGGGTACCGGCTCATGCGGACTGGTGGGTGCATCGGGGCAGATATGGGTACAGACGATCACATCGCCCGGCAGCCGGTCGCCCTTTGCGGACATATCCGCCAGCTTTGCGGCGGCGGTCAGGGCCGCCAGCGCGCCTTCACCGTCGGAGACAAAGCCGATGCGCTCCGGGCGCGCGCCCAAACCGCCCAGGCGGCCGACAATGCCCAGTGTGGGTGCACTGCCGCCCGCAGCTTTTCCGTTTTCACCGGCGATGAGGATACGGACGGCGTCGGTGCCGCCCCTTGCCCCCAGAATCCGGCGGCTGGACACCTGCGCCGGGCCAAGGCTCTGAATATATTCGCATACCGCCGCACCGCCGGCGGCGGGCTGGTCAAGCAGTTCGAACAGCTCCGTCAGTTGTTTCATCAGCATGGAAATGCCTCCTGTTGGTAAGAATAGCCCCAGTATAGCATGTGGCAAAGCGTTTGTAAACTCGTAGTTAACATTATATAATTTTATTGACAAATTATATATACAGCGCTACAATGTTTTTAGCCAAAAAAAGGGGGCCCATATGCAAAAAAGTGTTTATTCGCTGATTTTGAGTGATGAAGTTGTGGCGGCAGTGGATCGGCTGGCCTATTCCGCCGGTGCCAGCCGCAGCGCTTTTGTGGATCAGGTACTGGCTGAATATGTATCCTGCCAGACACCGGAGATGCGGATGCGGGAAATTTTTGAGCAGGCAGAACGCCTGTTGACGGCGGCCGACGGGTTTCAGCCCATGCTGCAGCCTTCCGACTACATGATGAGCCTGCGCAGCGCCCTTAGCTATAAATATAACCCCACGGTACGATACAGCGTGGAACTGTTCCGCGACGGCGGCGGCTCCCGCGGGGAGCTGCGGGTATCGCTCCGCAGCCAAAGCAGCGGGCTGATCCTTTGTCTGGGTCAGTTCTTCCGTCTGTGGGATCGGCTGGAACGCGCCTATATCGGCAGCATGGAAAGTGCCGCCCAGGACGGCCGCTATGCCCGTACTCTACGTCTGCCCGATGTGTCTCAGCAGCGGCAGGGCGAGATCATTGCCGGCTATATCCGAGCGCTGGATGCGGCGATGAAGGCATTCTTTGCCCGACTCGACGACCCGGAAGGGGCAGCCGGCGCCTGTGACCGCATCTATCAGGATTATTTGAAACATTATCCGTCAATCTAAGCCCGCTTTGAAAGGAGGGCATATCACATGAATACACAAAAACTTACACAGAAGAGCCTGGAGGCGCTGCAGAGTGCCCAGACCCTGGCAACCGATAACGGCAACAGCCAGGTAGAACAAAGTCACCTGCTGCTTTCCCTGCTGCAGCAGGAAGATGGACTGATCGGCCAGCTGGTATCCTCCATGGGCGTGGATGCCGGCAGCTTCGGCACTGCCGCCAGCGGTGCGGTGGGCCGCCTGCCTAAGGTACAGGGCGGCAGCCGCGAAAGCGGGAAAATCTATATTTCGAGCGAGTTGGACCGCGCCCTTAATGCTGCCGAACGGCAGGCAGAACAGATGCGTGACGACTATGTCTCCGTCGAGCATCTGTTCCTTGCGCTGCTCAAGCAGCCGGACGCCGAACTTAAGCAGATTTTCAAGACCTATGGCATCACCGAACAACGTTTTCTGGAGTCGCTTAAAACCGTCCGCGGCAACGCCCGCGTCACCTCCGATAACCCGGAGGGTACCTATGACGTGCTGAAAAAATACGGGCAGGATCTGGTGGAACTTGCACGCAATCAGAAGCTCGACCCCGTGATTGGCCGTGACAGCGAGATCCGCAGCGTCATCCGCATCCTGTCCCGCAAAACCAAAAACAATCCCGTGCTTATCGGTGAGCCAGGCGTCGGCAAGACCGCTATCGCGGAAGGGCTGGCGCTGCGTATCGTCAAGGGCGACGTACCGGAAAACCTCAAAGACCGGAAGATCTTCTCTTTGGATATGGGCGCATTGATTGCCGGCGCCAAATTCCGCGGAGAGTTTGAAGAGCGGCTGAAATCCGTCCTCGCCGCCATCAAGGACAGCGACGGCCGGATCATCCTGTTTATCGATGAGCTGCACAATATTGTCGGTGCGGGCCGGACCGACGGCGCAATGGATGCCGGCAACCTTTTAAAGCCCATGCTGGCCCGCGGTGAGCTCCACTGCATTGGCGCGACCACCCTCAACGAGTACCGTCAATATATTGAGAAGGACGCGGCGCTGGAGCGACGGTTCCAGCCGGTGACGGTACCGGAGCCGACGGTGGAAGACACAATTTCCATCCTGCGCGGCCTGAAAGAGCGGTATGAAGTCTTCCATGGCGTAAAGATCCAGGATCAGGCGCTCATCGCTGCGGCAACGCTGAGCAATCGGTATATTTCCGACCGGTTTCTGCCGGATAAGGCCATCGACCTGGTGGATGAGGCCTGCGCATTGATCCGCACCGAGCTCGACAGCATGCCGACCGAATTGGACGAGATCTCCCGCCGCATCATGCAGTATGAGATCGAAGAGGCCGCCCTGAAGAAAGAGACCGATCAGCTAACACAGGAACATCTGCGGGAGATCCAGAAGGAGCTGGCCGACCTGCGAGAGGACTTCAAGGCAAAAAAGGCCCGCTGGGAAAGCGAAAAGCAGGCCATCTCCAAGGTGCAGAAGCTGCGCGAAGACATCGAGCATGTCTCTGCCGAGCTGGAAAAGGCAGAAAACGAGTATGATCTTAACAAGGCCGCCGAGCTGAAATACGGCCGCCTGCCCGAGCTTCGTAAGCAGCTGACCGAGCAGGAAAAGCTGGCCGAAGAAACCGAGCGCTCCGCCACCCTGCTCCACGACCGGGTCACCGAGGGGGAGATCGCCCGGATCATCGCCCGCTGGACGGGTATCCCGGTACAGAGGCTGATGGAGAGCGAACGGGAAAAGCTGCTTCATCTGGACGAAACGCTGCATCATCGCGTCGTGGGGCAGGATGAAGCTGTCCGCAGCGTAGCCGACGCCATTTTGCGTTCCCGCGCCGGTATCGCCGACGAGGGAAAACCCATCGGCTCCTTCCTGTTCCTCGGTCCCACGGGCGTCGGCAAGACTGAGCTTGCCAAAGCGCTGGCCGAAGCATTATTTGATGACGAGCGTGCTATGGTGCGTATCGACATGAGCGAATATATGGAAAAATTCTCGGTCTCCCGCCTGATCGGCGCACCTCCCGGATATGTGGGGTATGAAGAAGGCGGCCAGCTGACCGAGGCCGTTCGCCGCCGCCCTTACAGCGTCGTGCTGTTTGACGAGGTGGAAAAGGCTCATCCCGACGTCTTTAACGTGCTGCTGCAGGTACTGGATGACGGGCGTATCACCGACAGCCAGGGCCGTACGGTAGACTTTAAAAATACCATCCTGATTCTGACCTCCAATCTGGGCAGTCCGATCATCCTGGACGGCATCGACGGCAGCGGCGAGCTGCGCGAAGATGCAAAAACCCAGGTGATGGCGCTGCTGCGGCAGCAGTTCCGGCCGGAGTTTTTAAACCGGCTGGACGAGATCGTATTCTACAAGCCGCTGACCCGTGAAAACATGGACCGGATCGTAGATCTGATGCTGGCGCACCTGAAAAAACGCATGGCGGATCGGCAGCTGACCCTTGAGGTCACGTCGAAAGCCAAGGCCTTAATTATTGAAGGCGGCTATGACCCAAGTTATGGCGCACGTCCGCTGCGCCGGTATATCGACCGGACGGTGGAGACAGCGCTGGCGCGTTTCATTCTTTCCACCAATCCCGCGCCCGGCGCGGTGCTGACCGTCGATGCCGATGACGGTCAGATAACCGTGCGGTAAACGCAAGACAGGCAAAAGGCTCCGTACCCCCTAGCGGGTACGGAGCCTTTTCAATCCTTTTAACCCGGTATCCGGGTATGGTGCTGCAAACATGCATGCAGGGTACAACTCGTCCGAAACCGCTTAGGAATTGGACGCTCCGGAGTCCGGATCTCCGTATGCATCGGTCCGGGAATATTTTCCTCGTTTTTCCCGATACATCTTCTGATCCGCGCCCCGGATGAGCTGTGCAGCCGTCATCGGCGTGCCCTTCATGGTTTCGATTCCAAAGGAAAGAGACAAGCGAATTTTCCCCACCGGCATCTCGCGGAAGCGTTGTTCTGCAAGAGCCTGAATACGGGACGCGACAGCACGGGCCTGCGGTCCGTCGGCGTTGTGCAGGCAGAGGACAAACTCGTCCCCACCATATCGAGCGGCCCAATCCCGATCCAAGCGGATGTTTTTCAGGATGATCTCCCCAATAGCCTTGATCGCCAGATCGCCCCGCTCGTGTCCGTAAAGATCGTTTACCAGCTTGAAATTGTCCAGATCCATAAAGCAGATGGAAAGCGGCTGGTTCTTCAACGTGGCTTCCACAATATCGGCGGGCAGCCGCTCATCAAGAAAGCGCCGGTTGTACAGAGCGGTAAGAGAATCTCGGATAATGGTGTCATTCATTTCCTGGACAAACCGGCAGAAAGGTATCCCGCTCTCATAGTTGCCGGAACCAATGATCATAGTCTCTGTCGCATTTTTCAGGAGTTCAAGCACGATCGGCTTTTCGGTATGATCGACAGGCACCGCCGTCACTAAAAGAATTGCTTTTTCACTTTTTTCCAGCTTCACAAAACTTCTGTTTTCGTGGTAGGCACGAATGGAAACGCAATTGTCACATATTTTTCCGTTGCCCCAATAGGCATAACAAATTTCCTCCGTTTCTGCCCCGATGGAGTTCCGACAGTCGACCACTTTCTTCTGCATCGGGTCCACCAGTCGTACCGCATCGTACATCTTTTTAAAAAAATCAAGCTTTTCCGTAATTTCATCCAGCGAAAGGTATGACATGCTGACACCTCATCCAAGACTCTTTGTTTGCCAAATTCTTTATTCATCGTTTGGGAAGCCATTATGCTGCCCGGTTAAGGCTGCCACCTGCCTCTGCCGTCAAGGCTGCGAAGCAAATTCTCCCTCCCGGCGTTTAAAAAAATCATAGTAAATGCGTACATTCTCCAGCTCCGTCCACCGCTTTACCGCCGCAGGCGTCTCATCCAGATCATAGATCCTGGCACCGCGCATCGAAAGCAGGAAAGGTGAGTGGGTGGAAAGAATAAACTGGCAGTCTGAAAACCGGGCTGCATCCTCAAGCATTTGTAACAGCTCCTGCTGAAGCGTCGGGGAAAGACTGTTTTCCGGTTCATCCAGTATGAACAGCCCCCGCTCACCGATTTTTTCCTGGAAATAGCGGAAAGC
This sequence comes from Clostridiaceae bacterium, assembly GCA_034933145.1. Lineage (GTDB taxonomy): Bacteria > Bacillota > Clostridia > Oscillospirales > Butyricicoccaceae > UBA4644. The sequence goes on along the minus strand of JAYFOA010000025.1, from coordinate 21,859 downwards.
GGTCTCTCCATTGGAGCGTTCCCGTATATTACCCATCAGTTCACTCCGCACAAACCGGGACTGCGTCTTGCTTTTCGCTGTGTTGGACCTTTTCAGCTGTGCATAATCCGCAAGAGAGTGCATGGTAAATTGTGCGTATTTGGCGTCAAGATACTCTTCAAATAGGTCCGACCGTTTTTGGTCGATTCCCTCGTTAAGCGTTCGGATATTTAGCATATAATCGAACACGTCGTCACTGGTGATGATCCGGCTGCCGGCGGGGACATCAAGGAAAAACTCGGCCCTGCACAGCCGGACGTATTCCGGAAAAAAATTTGATTTATTATAGATGGAATCCCGCTGTATGCCCGCCTTTTCGGCGATCACGTTCAGGGCTGTCGATTTGCCCGAACCGTTGCCGCCGTACAGGATGGTGATCGGGTCGAAATCAATCCGCCTAAGCCCATGCCGCGACAGCACCTGGAACGGATAAAATGAGTCATAGCAGGTGCGCTTTTCCCCCATAAAAAAATTGCACTCCATATCTGTGTCCGGAAAGGTAAAGGCGTCCAGATAAATCATTGGCATTCCTCTCCTTTCGCCATTATCCGCAGGGCTCCGCCCTGCTGTATACCGAAAAAAACACAGGCCGACCGCTGCACTGGAAAAGCGCAGTTTGCCGGCTTGTCCTCAGTTTACCCATTCTCCGCCCTTTTTGTCAATAAGCGGGTCTCCATACGCTCCGCCCCCGGGCCGCTGCGGATTTTCATACGGCCCCGGACTCCAGGATGGAGACGCTCTTTTTTTCGCAGTTTACCTCGGCGAGCGCGCCGTATGGCAGGATGCACATCGGCTGATTATGCCCGAAGGACAGATTATACAGAATCGGCGTGTCAGACAGGTTCAGTTCCCTGAATATCTTTTGCACAGATGCTTTATACGCGTCGTAATGCGTCTCCTGATACGGCTTTCCAAATAAAATAGCTTTCACCCTCTGCAGGATCCCCTGGCTGCCGTAATTCCTGAGCCAGTATTCAAGGTATACGGGGTCTGGCATGTCCTCCGAAGTTTCGAAGAATAAAACGGCATCGTCGAACGCCTCGCAGTCCGGCCAGAGAATGGTACCCTTTGCCATTTCCAGCACCTCAATGCATCCGCCGATCAGGCGGCCCCGCACCGTCCCCGATCCCTGAAGCAATTCATACCCGCGGTTTGGACACATCCGTTTCCGGACGCCGGCATTGGAAAGCATCCACTCGACCCGCTCTCCCGTCCACTCATCCGCACAGGGGATCGGCCCGAGCGGCTTGGTCTCAAACAGCGTCTTTTTCAGCCAGCCGATGGTATAGTCATAAATCTGATAATTTTCCGCCAGCTCACCGAGGATGCTCGGTCCATAAAAGCTGGAAATTCCGGCCTTGAGGCACATGAGATGGGTGATGGTGCTGTCGGAATAGCCGATAAAGATTTTTGGGTTATTCCGGATCACCGTAAGATCCACATAGGGGAGAAGACGGATACTCTCTTCACCGCCAATGCAGGAAAAAACGGCCTTTACATCCGTATCTGAAAATGCCTGCATCAGGTTCTGCGCACGCTTTTCCGGGTGGTGATACAGATAGTCCGAGCCGCTGAGCGTGTGCTCCATCTCAATCACCTTCAGCCCGAACTGCCGCTCCAGGCGCTGTTTACCCACCTGATACCTCCACAGCAGATCCCGATCGCCCGCGCCGCCCCAGGACAGGCTGACTGTCGCAACGGTATCCCCGCGCGACAGCTTCGGCGGCTTTACTAAGGGGTTCATGTCGGTTTCTTCCTTTCCGTTCCGGCAGTTCCGTTTTTCCGGTTGACCGCCCAATATCCGCAGTTCTTCCCGATATTTCCTGCAAATTCGTCCGTGCCCGCTCTCAGTCTGTAAGACACCCCATGGCAAGCTGTACGCCGGATATGCAAATCCTTTAGACAGATCCTTTTTCCGTAACCATATCGAAAGAAAAGCGTCCTCTTGCTATTCTGAGATATCGATAGGTCAGATCGCAGCTTCGGCGGCTGCCCTTCCATGTTTCTTCCAGCATCAAGCCGCTGTACGCGCCCCAAACCTTGAATGCCTTATGGCAAACCGGCAGATCCAGGATTCCGCCGTTTCCTTCAACCGTGGATGAAAGCTGCCGAAACAAACCATTCAGCCGGTCAACTTTTTCAATAAGCTCCAAATCGCTGAACAACTGCATCAGAGATAGAAACTGATACCAATCGATTTCACTGTAATCCGCAAGGTTCTTGGAGAAGTCAAAGCAAGTAATAGCCGCGGGCGCGATCCGCTGCCCGTGATGCAGAATGTATATCGGAGGAAGCGGCGACAGCTCAATATACTTTCTTACGGCTGCAGCAACCGTCTCGATATTTTCGGCATTCCGCCAGGAGCGGGTGCATGACAGAAGGCGCAGCTGATATAGATCGGGAAGTGCTTTCCCTTTTACGAAAAAGCGCCGGCCGATGGCGGCATATGAAAAATCGGAAATGTCACCGGCTGACGCCAAATATTTCATTCTGTCCAGGGCAAGCGCTATGGATGGGTTTTCTGTATTATCTTCCGCCCGGTCAAAGAGCGCCAACAGCATGTCCCGTTCATATTCAGAGCCGTACAGCCCTTCCTCTGGGGAAAAGATGTCCCAGCAGGAAGGAGACCGGTTGTAATTCTCTCCGCAAAGAGCGGTCAGCGCCCTGTCAAGAAAAGGCTCCGTCGGCCTCAGCCCGGTCTCCGCAAGAAACCTAAGCGCGGCTTCTGCCGCACGGGAGCTGCGGATTTTTTTATTTTCAGGCAGCCAGCCGCCATGAAACGCGATTCCCAAATAGCCGTCATTCTGCTGCCAGGACCTGGCTTCCCGAACCATTGGATGACATAAAATGAGACGGCGGTAATCGGAATAACGATCTTTACCCAAAAATTCTTTTTCCACCCGACATTTGATGATCGGTCCCGCGTTTTCCATCAGGAACGCGACGCTTTTGCTTATATCCATCCAATTTCTCTCCAATGCGTTAATTACTTTATGAAAGCCAGATAATCAGTGGACATGCCATAAGTCAGACGAATCCCCTGATAAGTGAACGAATTGCCTCTATTTTCATTTTATTGAAATAGCACTACCCGTTTGACTTTTCAAAAACGCTCTAATCAAATTGCGATAACTTTTGGATTTAACAGAAGTAAAGCCTTGAAACGGAAAAGTATTTCAGGGTTTTAACTAATTACAAACAACAATAACAGAAGCAGACCTGCACGAACAGGTCTATCTATAGCAGCACCTCTGTAGCGGCTTTTAGTGTCTGGAAATCAGAAGTTTTTGAAATGTCTGCATAAGATCCGTGTTGTAGGATTTCTCCATTTCCCATCAGAATAATTTCATCAAATCCCTTGAGGTCATCCGACAAATTATGTGTCACGACAATGAAGGTCTTGCCTTTCATTTTCATTATTTGCTCCATCATCTTTTGAGTTCTATTAATATCCATATCAGCAAACGGCTCATCGAGGATGCAAACTGGCTTATCCTCGGTTAGCATCCGAACGAATTTAACAATTTGCTTTTCACCGCCGCTGAGAGTTTGACAGTTTTCCTGGTTATAAAGCCTCTCATAAATATCTTCGCCGATAGCTCTTTTAGTGTCTTCTTGAACAAACTTATATGAAGAAAAAACTGAGACATTATTCAAAAACGTATCTCTAAATAGATGCTCATGCTGGCTTATATAGCAAATAAGACCGGAGGCATCTACCTCGGCGGCGTTCTTTCCATCAAAAAGAACATCCCCGGAGTCAACTTTAATGTGTTGTGCAATCACGCGGAGGATCGTCGACTTACCCGATCCATTATGTCCTATTATCGCATATTTCTTATTTCTCTCAAAGGTAAAAGAAAAGTCTTTAATTTGAAACCGCTCAAATTGTATCCTTACATGCCTTAATTGAAGCGACGTATTTAATGAATTTTTTTCTTCCAAATTTTCTTCGAGAACTGCAAGAACTGCCTGAACCTTATTTCGAACCTCTTTTGTTGAGTAAATTGTAGTCACATCGTACACAATTTCCTGTAGCGGGGATAAAAATGCCTCAATATAGCCAAGTGCAGCAATGGCAACTCCTACGGTTATCTCTTTTTGAAATAGCAAATATCCGGTCACCGCGAATGCTACTATCGTAAGTACAAAGGAGAACGAAGCATTAAACGGTAAAATAATAGACTTGCTCTTTCCGAATGCATAGCGAGCTCGTGCAGTCTCTTCTCTTACCTGTTCATGCTCTCGCTCAAATGCAGCCATCGTTATTCGTGAAATAAGGTGTTTTCCCGTTAAGAAGTCCGTTATTCTTGCAGTGTAGCTGCCTTGGCTATCAGAGTAGGCTTTCCTTTTCGCTGCAAGCTTACGTGATGTAATATTTGACAAAGGGAGTAATAGTAAAGATGTGGACAGCAGCGCGAGAGCTACACGCCAATCGACATAAATGAATAAAATGACACCATATACTGCAAACACTATAATTTGATTAAATAAGCTGATCAAGGGTGTCAAATAATCTGCTTCGATCGTTGTGATATCATTACCTTGTATTGATATATACTCACCAATATCTTTTTGTTTAAAGCGGATATACGGCATACGTGATATCGCAGAAAAATAGTCCCGCTTCATATCACCTTCAAATTTTATGCCTATCTTCCAATTCCAAATATTAGTCCCATATGCGGTTGCTAGATGCACCAAAACGCATACCACATAATAAAACACAAGCTGAAGCAAAGAGTATTCAGCATCTCCCACAACGGAATCAAATAGGCTTTTGTTAATAAGTGGAATCACAGCAAACGATAGAGTGTTTACAAGATAAATCAGTGTAAATATGCAAATATGTTTTCTTAACCCAACAATGTACTTCTTCATTCCGACATCCTTGTATTGTAGCGTAGTAGTTTTTGAAGCCCCTCTCCAAGGGCTGTGCTACACTGTAAGGGATGCTGTGGATTGGTATATTGCTCCTACCACGACGATGGTTCTGGAAAGGCTAATTTGTGCAATAATTAAATATTTGCGTTACTAATTAATATTTGCGTCATTATTTATTTCAAAGTCACATCACAGTTGGGACAAAAGAACAACCGTCTCCACGTTTGCGGTACGGGGGAAAAGGTCAAAGGCACGGACGGTTTCCAGCTTCCAGCCACGTTCCCGCAGCAGTCGGGCATCCCGCGCCAGAGAAGCACAGTCGCAGGAAACATAGACGATCCGCTTGGGTGAGAGCGTCGCAATAGCAGACAGGCAGGATTCATCCAGCCCCTTCCGCGGCGGGTCGCAGACGATCACCTCTGGCATAAAGCCATCTTCGGCCAGAGCCCGTGCCGCATTGCCCGCATCTCCGCAAAGGAAGCGGACGTTTTTGATCCCATTGCGCGCGGCATTGTCCTGTGCATCACGCACTGCGTCGGGGATAATTTCCACGCCGACGATCTTCCGGCATCGGGGTGCCAGTGTCAGCGTAATCGTGCCAACGCCGCAGTAAAGATCCAGTGCGTCCTGTGTCCCGTCAAGGCCGGAAAGCTCCGCCGCCGCCGTATACAGCCGTTCGGCCTGTACTTTGTTGACCTGATAAAAAGACAGAGGAGACAGGCGGTACGTATTGCCCAGCAGCACATCGGAAAGCGTTCCTTTGCCCCACAGCGTCTCACATCGCGTACCGAGGACGCGATTGCCCGGCTCCGGATTGTAATTGAGCACCACGCCGCACAGGGTAGGGCAGACCGCCCGAGCATATGTGGGCAGCGTATCTGCCGCAGCAGGCCTTGCCGCCGTCACTACGGTCAGATGGTGACCGCCCTCTCCGCTGCGGATATACACATGGCGCAGCAGTCCGCCGTGCGTATTCTCATCATATGTCTCCACCCTGTTTTCATCGGCCCAGCTGCAAACTGCCCGGGCCAGTGCAAGAGCCTCTGTCCGCCCAAGAGCGCAGCTGCTCAGCGGTACCAGCTGATGACTATGGCTGCGGAAAAAGCCGAACACGGTGTGTCCGGCCTCTTCTCTCAGAGGAAACTGGGCTTTATTGCGGTACCCATCCGTCTCCGGTGCGGGCACGATTTCCGGTATCTCCAAGGAAAAGCCGCCGATGCGGCAGAGCGCGTCGTGGACGCGAAGGGCCTTCAGCCGAAGTTCTTCCGCATAATCCATATGCCGGAAGTCGCAGCCGCCGCATACAGGAAAATGCGGGCAGTCCGGCGTCACCCGGTGCGGCGAAGGAGCCAGTATCTCTTCCAGCCGCCCGAAGGCGTAGGTTTTCAAAGCCTTTACGATTCGTACACGGCAGCGCTCACCAGAGATTGTTCCGGGAACAAAGACCGCCACGCCCCCGATACGGCAGACGCCGGCACCTTCGGCGGTATAGCCTTCAATCTCCGCTTCAAAGACCGCATTTTTAACAATTACTGGGCTGTCCATGAGGAGTTTAAAATATCGGAAAGGTCGGACAGCGGGATATAAAATTCCTGAATGCCGGCGGCATAGGATGCCAGCGCATAGGTCGGGAAAAAGACCAGCAAGCTGTCATCCGTCAAGGCGAAATTCTGCGGGTCATAAATTTCCATCAGCGTATCTCGGACGCCGTCCATATACAGCGTATCGCCGAACTGCTGCTCCTTTGCATCCATCATGGGCAGAATGAGTTCTTTCAGCCGGGACAGATACTGATCGGCGGGTACGGTAAATACGTCGTCCAGAACCAACCGCGCGCCGCTATCGACCACAAAGGTCTCCGCCATGGTGGAAATATTGGGATGAACGCCGCCGGTGTTGGTGTAATAGTCCCGATAGACCGACAGCAAAACTCCGTCGTTACGCAGAAGCTCATAACTTGCCTCATATGTATAGGGGACAAAGATACCGCCCATCTGCAGCATGGTATCCCGGAGAGCGGCCGCGTCCTCCTGCTCCAGCGAACAATAGTATTCTGTATCGTTGAGCCAGTCGGTATAGTACTGCTGCGCGGCGGTCAGCCCTTCCGGCATAGGCACAGTTAACTTCAGAGAGATCAGTTCATTGTTCTGATCGTCAGATAGGGTCTTTTCCAGAGTTTGATCGGTACAGGTTACCGGCTGCGGCCCTTCAGACGGCACGTCGGGCGTTCCCGGACCGACCGGGACAGAGGGATCATCCGGATTTTCCGAGCCCGGATCATCCGTCGGCGGTGTCTCCGTATGCTTGCAAGCGCACAGAGCCAGCAGCATCAGCGCGCACAGCAGCAGCGCCAGTACACGGATTGGCTTCCTTTTCATTTCTCGTTCCTCCCGATAAACTCACGGATCATGGAATTCTCCGGAACCAGTTTCCGGAGAACCGGTGTCATCTTTTTCAGCATCGGCAGAAGATCGGAAACCCCTGTGTCTTCCAGCAGTACGGGATCTACCCCGGAAAGGCCGTCCAACAGCTCGTCGCGGTAGACGCTCTGCAGCCGCTCCACTGTGGAGGCAAAATCCATTCCCCGGCCGGTACGGTCCCGCAGCAGACGGCGGGCCAGCCGCACCTTGGACGGGTGCAGAACATATCCGCAGTCATCCGTCACACGGGTGCGAACGCTGACATAGATACCGGTGGCCAGATCGGAAAGGATCTTTTCACCCACAACCTCCGTATTGAGCGCATGAATACCCTCCATCACGACAATCTCACCCGGCCGGCGATAAAGCGGCACGGTCTTCTCTGCACGCTTCTGGTTGGCGAAATCAAAGGTGGGCATTTCAATAGGCTCGCCCGCCGCGATCCGGCCAAGATGGCTTTTCAGCAGCTCGATATCGATGCACAAAGGGGATTCCAGATCGGGCTGTCCCTCTTCGTCCAGAGGGAGTACGCCGTCCTCCCGGCGGTAAAAATAGTTATCCATGGACAACGTATGGGTCTCATGTCCCCAACCGTCCAGAAGCGCTTCGATCCGCCGGGCCGTGGTCGTCTTTCCGCTGCCGGAAGGACCGGACAGCAGTACCAGCGGCCGCGTATCGGCCGTTTTCAGGATATACCGGGCAGCCTCTAGGATTTTCTGGTCATAGTCGCGTTCGCAATCGGCGACGAATTCGCCCGGCGTCCGGGACAGTTTATTCATTTTTTCGATTGAAAAATACTGCATGGGATCATCCTTTCCTGATGAGAAACAGGTATTCCTTCACATGGATCGGGCGCTGATGCAAATTACGGGAGCCGCGGAACGCGTTATAGCGAATCTCGGTCACTTCCGTTTCGCCAAGCTGCGACAGGGAGGCAAGCAGCACATCCTTTTCCACAAATCCTTCTGAATTGAACGAAAGTAAAATATATCTGGCCTGCGCATCCCCGCAAAGGCGGAGAAGCGCGGGCAGCGCCGCCTTCCGGCGGTTGTAGTCGCTGCGGTTCCAGCCCTCCGGGATGCCGGAAACACGGGAGAGACGCTCCGGCCGCCGATAGTCGCACAGCAGATTGAGCATGAAATAGTTGGAGCCGTAAGGATGTTGGTTATACGGTGGGTCCAGATACAAAAGATCCAGCGGCGGCAGGGATTTTGCCAGTGCGCCTGCATCCTCACGATAAATCTCCACCGGGCAATCATGCACCCCAAAAACCGGAAACGGCAGCGCGATATCCGCCATGACGCGGGAGAGCGCGTTTTCCCCTGCGCCGCCGAATTTTCCAATACCGCGGACATCCTTATAAAATCCCTTGAAGACGCCGGAGGTATTGGTCTTGACCGACGCTTCCGCCAGCAGCGGGGCGAGGAAGAAGGGCTGCTGACATTCCGGCAGGGCGGCGATAGCCTGCCGGCAGGTATCAAGATACCGCGCGTTGCGGTTGGTGTAAAAAACCCGCTCGCCCGGACGGATATTCCGGTCGTCCTCCGGTGCATACAGTTCGGTGAGAAAACCGCTTTCCAGCGGGCCTTCCATCAGGTTACGCAGCCGCGCATAGCTGTCGCGCAGCGCCCCTTCATCCCGGTCGGCCGCATTGGAGAGGTAGCACCGGCTAAGCACCTCGGCATACCGCTCCAGGTCATTGACCACCAGGCGGGACGCGCGGGTCTTCAGCACCCGCGCCGCCGCACCTGAGCCGGAAAACAGATCACCCACCGCCAGCAAATCCCGTCCCAGCGCCGCACGCACGCGGTCAGCCGCCGAGAGGAGATAGGGGGTCAGCGTCCGCTTGTTCCCGAGACAGGTGATCAGCTGCGCGGTGAAATAGGATTCCCCGCTCACTGCTTGAGATGCACGTCCAACTGGTCAAAGGGGATGGAGATGTGCGCCTCGTCCAGTTCGATCTTGATATTTTCCAGCAGCGCGGAACGCAGCTCCCACAAATCCTTTGCCAGGCACCAGACGCGGACCTTGATGTTGACGGCAGAGGCGTTTAAGTCCCAGGTTCGGATATACGGCGTTTCAAGTACCCGCTCGTCGGCGGAAACAACCGTTTCGATAACCTTGCGGGCCTCCTTCAGGCTGCAGTCATACGGCACGGGGATGTTGATGTCCAGCTGCCGCCGATCTTCATGGGAATAGTTGGTGATCGTCGAAGAAGAAACCGTTCCATTGGGAATGTAAATCTGTTTGTTTTCGATCGTATTGAGCCGGGTGTGGATAAAGCCGATTTGGGTCACGGTTCCGCCCTGCCCCGCCACTTCGATATAGTCGCCCGTGACAAAGGGCTTGGTGGTCAAAATGAAGATGCCGCCCGCCAGATTTGACAGGCTGCTCTGCAGCGCCAGCGAAAAGGCCAGGCCCAGCGCACCAACCAGCGTTAGGAGAGAGGTTGTGGGAAGCCCCAGCCGATCGGCACAGGTGAGCGCCAAAAGAAAGACCAGCACCGCTCGCAGCGCCTTCAGCACGACCATGCGTACGCTGTGATCCAGTGTCTGATGCCGGGACAGAACCCGATCCATCAGCCGGACGGCATATTTGATCAGGAACCATCCGATCAGGAAGATAAGCAGTGTGAACAAAATAGTCTGCACCGATTGCTTCTGCAGAATATCAAGAAAAGATTTTCCTTCACTTTCGGCGGTCTGTGCGGCCGCCATCGTGGCGGAAATGTCCATATCGATTGCCCCTTATATATGACGTTATTTAGATATTATATCACAAATGTAATCAATAAAAAAGCGAAAATGCGTATGCAGCCGCACTGCGGGACTATGCCGCTTTCAGCGTCATTTGGCACCAGGAAAGCAGCAGGCGGAGCGCGGCGTCAAAGTCATACGATTTGCCTGCGGCCAGCTCAATCGACAGCTCAAACACATCTTTATCCGTACCGCCCAGCAGAGGAAGAAGATCCCCCTTTGTGGCGGCAAATCGGCCGGTGCGAAGCCAGTGCTGGTCCTGCAGAATGAAGAACACCGCCTTGCAGGAAGCGGGCAGCTTTTGCACGCTGTTTTCACGGGAGGTATAGAGATACCGGTGGCACAGCTCATGGTATAGATTGCCAACCGAGAGCTTGACATACTGCCGTACATCCTCCGCCGTATATGCGGGCACCAGAGACCCAAGCGTGCCATACAGATCCTTTGTCGAATTGAGCAGATGAAGTACCTCCAACCGGTTCCAGCAAGCGAGTTCCGCCCGTCCACAGACAAAACCGCAGGAGAGGGCTCCCCACGACATGCGGGAGAGCAGCACCCGGTAGGCATCCAGATCTTCCTGCCGCACCTCTTCCAGCACCAGCATGATGTCCACGTCGCTGCTCTCCTTTGCCTCGCCGCGCAGATAACTGCCCTGCAGCCCGACATAAATCAGCCGCGTGCCGAACGCGTCCTTCAGCGCCTCAACCAGCGGGGTAACATCTGTTTCCATACAAAACATGAGAAATCATTCCTTTCACTGCCGTTTAAACCGTCCGCCGCATGCAGAACAGTCCCTCGGGCCGCAGCTCCCAGAGCTCTTCGCACACCTCGTCCAGAAAATCCCGGTCGTGAGACACCGCAATCATCGCGCCGGGGAAGTCCCGCAGCATCGCGCGGATCACCGGAGCGGACAGGGGGCTGAAATTACGGGTAGGCTCATCAAGCAGGAGAAGATTGCTTTTGTCCAGAATCATCTTGAGAAACAACAGTTTTGCCTGCGTTCCGCCGGACAGGGCGGCGGCGGGACGCTCCATCTCACGGGACGTCAGCTTCATGCTGCCAAGGCAGGTACGCGCAAAGGTGCGCGACGATTTGTCGCCGTCGGGCGCCAAAAAATCCACCGGCGTCCTGTCTAAAGGCAGGACGTCCCGATAGTCCTGAGGCATATAGGCGGCATGGATATCCCTGCGGGGCAGCAGCGTCTCCGCCATAGCGCGGAGCAAGGTGGTCTTGCCCGCACCGTTTTTCCCGACGATGCCCACCTTTCGCGGGCCGCGGACGCACAGCCGGACATCTTCCGCAAGCAATTTTTCTCCGGCCCGCAGGATGGGAAGCGAAAAATCCACAGCGGTTTTCCCCTCAGGAAAGGCCACCGCGGCATCCCACCGTGGCAGGATGCTTTCTTCAAAGTCGGCCGCCTCGGTCAGACTTTCTTCCTCCCGTGCAAGCCTCCGGCCCTGAGACTTGACGGAATGCATCTTCTTTTTGAGCAGCCGCCCGCCGGCGGGATCGGCGCGGGTGATGCTCTCCTGCGCCGCGTCTACCTGCTGATAGATCCTGCGCCAGCGCGCCTCTTTCTGCTCAAATTCCGCCCGCTCTTTGTTGGCCAGGCGGGTCTGGCGCTCCAACCCGAGCTGCCGACGCTCCGCATATTCTTCATAGCCCATCCGCGCCACTGTGGCGCGGGGAACGGTCTTGCGCCGTACCTGCTCCAAATGGATCAGCATGTTGGCGGAGGTGCGGATCAATGCGCCGTCATGAGAGGCGAACAGCACCGGCAGCCGCGTGCGGGAAAGATAATCCTGCAGCCAAGCGATGGTCGGAAGATCCAGGTCTCCGCTGGGTTCGTCCAGCAGCAGCACGTCGGGAGCCTTCAGCAGCAAAAGAAGCAGCTGAAGCTTGACCTTTTCCCCACCGGACAGGGTGGCGGCGGGCCGCATGTCCCGCAATAGCGCCGGCGGCAGGGAAAGCTGCGCTGCGGTGCGCGCAAGGACGGCGGGATCGGCGGATTTCAGCAGCTCTCCCGGACTTTTCTCCCGCAGCGCGGACGGCAGCATCTGGGGCAGGTAGGCGGCGGTTCCGTCAATCCGGAACGTACCGTCGTATTCGGCATACTCCGCCGTCAGGGTGGGATCATACAATAGCTTGAGAAGGGTGGATTTCCCGTCTCCCTCCTCACCGATCAGGGCGGCCCGGTCGCCGGGTGCGAGGGTGAAGGAAAGATGGTCGATCAGCGTCCGTCCATCCCTCAGAAGACGGATGGACAGGTCATTTACTTGCAGCATACATTTTACCTCCGAAACAAAAAAGTCCTTTTCCGGGCCGGAAAAGGACAAATGCGGCAAAAAGACCGCCCCTGGAGGGGCCGCCCGCGCGTCGTCCGGTTTCCGGCAACGGAACTATGCCGTGGAGGTACTCTCCCCGGCTCCGTCTGTCAGAATCTCCGGATTATTCGCGCATCTTTTCACCCATTTCTTCGGTAATGGTTACAGGATAGCATAGTTTTTATGAATTTGCAAGGGAAAGACGGCGTCTTGGTGCTGCCGTCAGGCTTTTTCAGTCACTGTGGATATTTCAAAATGAGCGTTCCCCACGCGTATTCTTCGCTTTTTGAATGGGTGTGATAAGGACGCCCGCATTGTTGGCGCGAGCGTCCTGTTGTGAACTTATTTGAAGAATGGGATGGCTGCTTATTTCAGTCCGGCGAGATATTCCTCCGCCGCCTTGGAGGCTACAGCACCGTCGGCGGCGGCGGTGACAATCTGCCGCAGAGGCTTAGTCCGTACATCGCCGGCCGCAAACACGCCGGGAATGCCGGTCTTTGTGTCTTCTCCCGCCACAATATATCCGAACTTATCCAGCTCCAGCTGTCCTTCGGTCAGCACGGTGTTGGGGGCACGTCCCACGGCGACGAAAATGCCGTCCACGGCCAGCTCGTGCTTTTCGCCGGTAACCTTGTCCGTATACGCGACGCCGGTGATGGTCTCGTCATGCAGAAAGGCAGTCACCTGTGCATTCCAGACGAACTCGATGTTTTTCGCCTGCAAAAGAGGCTGGTCATAGACGCTGTCTGCCCGCAAGGTGTCCCGTCGGTGGACAAGATAGACCTTCTTGCACAGCTTCGCCAGCGTCAGGGCATCTGCGGCCGCGGAGTTTCCGCCGCCCAATACGGCAATCGTCTTTCCCCGGTAGAACATCCCGTCGCAGGTGGCACAGTAGGAAACGCCGCGCCCACGCAGCGCGTCCTCCTCCGGAAGGCCCATCGTCCGGGGGGACGCGCCCATAGCCAGGATCACTGTCCTTCCCTGATAATCGCCGCCGGATGTCTGCACTGTCTTGATCCGCCCGTCAAGGCGAAGACCGGTGACCTCGGCAAACACGCTTTCCGCGCCGAACCGTTCCGCACCCTTCTGCATCTTTTCCGCCAGCACATAACCGTCCACGCCCTCGTCAAAACCGGGATAATTATCCACCTGGGTGGTGGTCGCCATCTGTCCTCCGGCCGAAAGCATCTCCAGCACCAGGACGGACAGGCCCGCCCGGGCGGCGTAGAGCGCGGCAGAATAACCCGCCGGGCCGCCGCCAATCATGATTGTATCATAAATTTTATGTTCCATAAAGCAGCTCCTCTTTTGCGCATTTGCGGCACAGATAACCGTAAGCGGCGCTTTTTATTCCTTTGTCTCAGTCTCTTCCGTGACTGCCTGAATCTCTTCCGTGACAAATTTTTCGACCCGGCTCTGGGATCCCGGTGCAATCAGACGCTCGCCGGGTTCTCCCTTCTGAAAGACCATCAGCGTGGGGATGACCCGTACGTCATATTGATCCTCCAGCTCAGGCAGGTCATCTACATTGATTTTTTTGATGGGAATAAAGTCTTCTTTTTCGGCCAGACGGTCAAGAACAGGCGACAGACGACGGCAAAAAATGCACCAGGGCGCCCAGAACTCCACCAGTACCGGCCCCTCGGCCTGCAGAACCTCAGATTCAAAGTTTTCATTTGTCAGCGTTACGATTTCCATAATAAGCCTCCTTGCGCCATCGCTCCAAATATTGTATTCTTAAGATAGATTTAGTATATCCCGATCTGCGCGTTCATTCCGTAACCATGTCACGCGATCCGGTCGAACCCATGCCGCAGAGAAAGAGGAGGGCCGGTTGATGCATCACTATACGGACGCAAGAGGGATCCTGTCGGCCCGAAACGGTATGAACCTTTATCGCGGCTGCACCCATGGCTGCATCTACTGCGACTCGCGGAGCCACTGCTACGGTATGGAACATGCCTTTGAGGATGTGGAGGTCAAACGCAATGCACCCGAGCTGCTGGAGGCATCTCTGCGGAAAAAGCGTACCCCCTGCATGATCGGCACCGGGGCCATGAGTGACCCGTATATTCCACTGGAACAAACGGAAATGCTGACCCGCCGCTGTCTGGAGCTTATTGATCGGTACGGCTTCGGCTTTGCGGTACAAACCAAATCCGATCTGATCCTGCGCGACCTGGATCTGCTCCGCAGCGTCAATGAAAAAACCAGATGCGTCGTCCAGATGACCCTGACCACCTATGATGAGGCTCTCTGCCGCATTTTGGAACCCAATGTCTGCACCACCCATCGCCGGTATGAGGTTTTGAAGATCCTACAGAAAGAAAATATCCCCACGGTGGTGTGGCTCAGCCCACTCTTGCCTTTCCTCAACGATACGGAAGAAAACCTGCGCGGCATCCTCGGCTACTGCTTTGACGCGGGTGTACGGGGCATCCTTTGCTTCGGCATGGGTGTCACCCTGCGCGAAGGCGACCGCGAATATTTTTATGAACAGCTGGATCGACACTTCCCCGGAATGAAGGAGAGGTACATCCGTGCCTTCGGGAACCGTTACGAATGCTTAAGTCCGAACCACGCCGGTTTAATGGAAATTTTCCGTGTGGAAAGTCGGGCGCATGGTGTTCTATATGAGCCGGACGCGGTATTTTCCTACATCAATAAATTTGAAGATAAACAGACCGGCGAGCAGCTGAGTCTGTTCTGAAAGGAGCCAAAACTATGGAATACCCATGGCTGGATGCGTTTTTATGCTCCATGCCCGGTGCGGCAAAGGACTATAAAGCAGAATGGGGCTGGCACCGCTATCAGGTGGACGGAAAGCTGTTCGCCGCGCTGTGCGCGCCCGGGCCGCAGTATAAAATATACGGCGGCCACCCGCTGCTCACGCTCAAATGCGACCCTCCGTATGGGGAAACGCTGCGTGAAACCTTTGCGGACATCCTCCCCGGGTTTTATATGGATAAACGAAATTGGATCTCCGTATGCCTGGACGGGTCCGTGCCCGAAGAAGTGCTGCGTACCCTCTGCGATCATTCATATGCGCGGGTGTTCGGCGGGCTTACAAAAAAACGGCAGCGTGAGATCCTGGAGATGGCCAATGGGTGAGCTTTCAGCCCTGCCAAATATCGGCGACGCGGTAGAAGCACAGCTGAACGCCGTCGGCGTGTTTACCTGCGGTGAGCTGCGCTCCCTCGGCAGCCGGGAAGCGTGGCTGCGTATCCAGCGTATCGACAGCTCCGCCTGCATCCATCGGCTGCTGGCGCTGGAGGGCGCGATCCGCGGTGTAAAAAAGACCGATTTGCCGCCGGAAGTCAAAGCGGAACTCCGGACGTTTTACATCGCGCACCGGCTATAAGCCGCTGTCTGCCCCCTGGGCTTTACCGCGTTGCCGACCGCTGCCGGATGCTTCCCTGTAACCTCTTGCGGCCCCAACTTATACGAGGCGGTATTTTTCTGGTTTTTGATTGAAGAAAAAGGCTCCGATCCCCTTAAGCCCGAGATGGACGCCAAGGACGCCCCCGATATGACACAGTGTGATAGAGCAGCCGGGCAGGCCTTCTTTGACGAGGGCTGCGAGTTTTTTCGCAGCCGGCAGGTCATCGGCATGGCAGATAGAAATCAGCTGAGCCGGAAATTTCCCGGCCCGCCGAATTACTTCGTCCGCGACCGTCTGCAGTGCGTTGAGCTTCCCGCGGATCATCCGAATGACAACCATCCGGCCGCCCTCCACATCCAGCAGCGGATGAAACCCCAGTTTGCTTCCGATATAGCCGACGGCGCGCGGAATCCGCCCGCCCTTGGCCAGCCACTCCAGATCGCCCACCGAAAAGACATGCTCCACATGTTCAATCATAAACCGGAGTTCTGAAAGAACTTCCTCAAAAGGCAGTCCGGTGTCAGCCAGGTTCAGGGCCTGCAGCACAATCAGCCCCGTCGCACCGGAACCTCCGCGGGAATCCAGCACGGCGATCTTACGGTCGGGATACTGTTTTGCCAGCTCCTCCGCAATCATGCTGCCCATGGCATAGCAGCCGGAGAGCTCGCTGGAAAAAGAGATATAGATCACGTCGCTGCCGGCATCCAGGAGCGATTGGAACAAGTCATGCGCGCGGTCATATGGGATCTGGGATGTCTTCGGAACGACCCCGCGGCGCATATAGCCATATACCTCCGCTATGCCGATTTCCTCACCATCCAGATAACTCCGACCGTCAATCGTGACGGCCAACGGCAAAATTTCCAAATTCAGATTCCGGATAAGCTCCGGGTCGATGTCGCAGGTGCTGTCGGCGACGATGCGAATGTTGCTCATGGACATCGCTCCTTTCTGTATCGGGTCCGTTTGCACCCGAGCATGTCTTGCACGAATATAGTTTGTCTATATTTTACCTCAGACATTGCAGCTTTTCAAATCAAATTATAGGACAAAAAATATACGCGGAAAAGGCGGGGCAGGAAGCTCCGCCTTTTTACGGGGATATGCAAGGTCGTCAGGTCTGCAGAACCGTGACAAATTTGACCGAATACAAGTCGCACATGATATTCGTGCGGGAATTGACGTCGTACAGCACGAAATAGTTGATGCCGACCTCGGTGAGAATTCCGGTCTTGTCGATGTACTGGTTGGTCCCGATGATAAAATCCGCCCGAACGCTTTTCCCGATATTGCTCGCCAGGTAATACGGTATGTATCCCTTTTCGGTGGAGGGCGGCGGCCCCTGCAGTGTCTCCAGATCGTAGGCGCTGCTTTCCGGTACCGACCCGGGAGTGGCCGCGGCGCCGTTCTGCTGCACCGTGGGCAGCGGCGGGGCGGCAGCATTCTTCTGTGCCGGAGCTGCCGCAGGTTTGGCTGCCGTCCGGAACATACCGTTTCCGTTTTGCATGCCGCTCGAATTGAGCACTTTGTTTCCCGTCCAGTTGACGCCATTGGCCATGAGAATACAACACCTCCGGTATATTAAGTCTGTGCGTATGCTTCCGTCGGATTATAGAAACAATGCTGCTGGATCCGTGTAAACCAATATCCTGTTTTATTGTAAGGAAAAAAATTTGGACAACTCGGGGAAAACGGGTTCATATACCACAGCGGGTCCGCCGTCGTTCCAGAATACACTCCGCCGTTGATAGCCCAGTCAGCCACCTGATAATGAATGTCCTCCGGCGTGGCCGTCCATATGTTCTGAGTATTGGGAACGCCGCTGATCTTCGTCTTATAACAGGCGAACTGACAGGACTGGATGATCACCTTGCGCAGATCTCCTTTGCAGATCCGTTCATATTCCCCGCTGCGTACTCGGACACGATTCATGACTACCGTGGCAACGGCCCGCATCCCGTCGATTCCTTCCCCGCCCGCCTCACATTTGATCAAACGCGCAAACAATTCTCTGGTATCCACCTTTTTCACCTCTGTTCCATATTACTCGAATTTTTCCGGCGTGTTACAAAAAACAGAAAAAATACCGGCGTCCTTACCAAACTGCGGCTTGGTTTCTGCAAAAGTTGCGTTTGAGTATAGTAAATATTTACTTATTCTGCTAAAATTAGACAAACTTTTCAAAGTCATTTCCGGTCCCGGGGGCCGCGCACCCGTTACGACAGAGAAACGCAACTCCTGCCGACAGAAAGGACGGGCCATGATGAAGGAGCTACTCGCACAGCGATTCATTCACAAACTTCCCTACGGATATGTCTGCGCAAAGCTTGTCTTTGATGGTCTCGGACAAGCTGTTGACAGTGAAATTTTCGAAACGAATGCCGTCTTTGAAAAGATCTGCGGACAGGAAGCCGGCGCTCTGGCGGGAAAAAGACTTTCCGAAGTCCTGGCCATGCTCCTTCCCGCCGGATTTGAAGCCGGTCTGTTTTATCGTACCCTTGCAAAAGTTGGGAACACGAAAATTGATGCGCTTGGGCCCGATCGGTCCGGGCGTTGGTATCATTTCGACGCTTTTCTTCTGGACGAGATCAATTGTGCGATCATTCTCCGGGATATCAGCGAGCAGAAAAAAACGCTGGAAGAGCTAAAAAAACAAAAGCGGGCACTGGAGACGGCATATACCGATCTCTCCCTTATTTTCAACAGTACGCAGGACGCCATGTTTGTGGCGGAATATACGGAAGATGCGTTCCGCTATCTCCGCATCAACGCCGCCCACCAGGAAATATCCGGCTTACGCGATGAGGATATCCGCGGCAAAACACCGGAAGAAGTGTGGGGAAGAGAGACAGGACGACGTCTGCACGACCTGTATTCCCAGGGAATGTCATCTCCTGACGGCCTTCTTTTTGAAGAGGAGCTGGAACTGAACGGAAAGACCCACTATTTCCTGAACGGAATGAAGTCTGCACATCATGACGGTCGGCAATATCTCATCAGTTCACGAAAGGACATTACAAAATTCATAGAGCTGCAGGAGGACCATCTCGCTCTTCTGCAGCGGCTGCAGGCCATGTTCAATGACCATCTTGCCATCATGCTGGTAATTGACCCGCAGACGGGCCGGATTCTGGACGTAAATCCCGCAGCCTGCGACTTTTACGGATATGCGCGGGCAGAGCTTCTCTCCCTCAACATTCAGGAAATCAATATGCTTCCCCCGGCGGAGACCGCTCGCCTGCGTAAACAGGCCTATGAGCGCCGGGAAGGTCATTTTATCTTTCCGCACCGGTTGAAAAATGGGGAGATCCGTCTGGTGGAGGTCTACTCTTCTCCGTTCGGCAGCGAAGCCGAGCCGCAGCTTTACTCCATCATATTCGACGTCACCGACCGGGAAATGTACCGGGAAAGCCTCTTCCGCGAAAAAGAGATTCTGAATACCACGCTGCGCTCCATCGGCGACGGCGTGGTGACTACGGATAACACCGGTGGGATCACATTTATCAACAAGGCTGCGGAAGCCATTCTGCGCCAGCATGGTGAAGAAGTCCAGGGGAAGGCCTTCAGCAATGTGTTTATCCTGAAAAACGAGATTACCGGCGCACCGGTGGAAGATCCGGTGGAAAAAGTCCTCCGAACCGGTCGGATGTTCGGCCTGGAAAATCATACGGCCTTGATTAATCGGGAGGGCGAGGAAATCTCCATTGCGGACAGCGCCGCGCCCATTAAAAATGAAAAAGGAGAGATTTTCGGTGCGGTGATTGTCTTCCGGGATGTCCGACACGAGCGGGCCCGGCAAGAGGAGATCCTATTCCTTAGTTACCACGACGCGCTAACCAGCCTTTACAACCGCCGCTTCATCGAGTCGGAAATTCATCGGCTGGATGAGAGCATGGAACTTCCGGTATCCGTCATCATGGGCGACGTAAACGGCTTGAAAATCGCCAACGACATCTTCAGCCATGAGACTGGGGATCTGCTGCTGAAGCGGGTATCCGAGGTCTTCAGCGAATGCGCCGGGGAGAAGGACATCGTTGCCCGGTGGGGTGGCGACGAGTTTTTGATGCTGCTGCCCGGCATCTCGCAGGAACGCGCGGAAGAGATGATCCGCCGATTAAAAGAATGTTTCCTTCAAAAAAGCGAAGGGACACTGCAGCTTAGCGTCTCCCTCGGCTGTGCCGAAAAGACGGAAAAGGCACAGCGGCTCAGCGCCATCATCCGGCAGGCGGAGGAATGGATGTATCATCAAAAGCTGCTGGAGGGGAAGAGCTATCGCAACACGGTAATCAGCACGCTGTTGGCAACCCTGTACGAAAAGAGCATGGAGACGGAGGAGCATGCCCATCGTCTGATGAAATACTGTCAGGCCATCGGTGAGCGGCTGCATTTCTCAGACAAGGCGATGAACGAGCTTTCGCTGCTGGCCGTGCTGCATGATATTGGGAAGGTGGGGATTCAGGAGGACGTCCTGAAAAAACCGGGGCAGCTTTCCCCAGAGGAATGGAAAGAGATGAAGAAGCATCCGGAGATCGGTTATCGCATTGCGCAGAATACGCCGGAACTTTCCCAGGTAGCCGAATACATTCTCTGCCATCACGAACGCTGGGATGGAAAGGGGTATCCCAACGGACTGAAGGATAATCATATTCCTCTCAACTGCCGTATCCTCGCAGTGGTGGATGCCTTTGACGCAATGACCAATGACCGGATATACCGGCGCGCTCTCTCCCGGGCTGAGGCCGCTGTGGAACTGGCCGCCAACGCCGGCACGCAATTTGACCCGGAAATTGTCGCCGCGTTTCTCGATATCCTGCACAAAGAAGACGAGTCGCTCTGTGCGGCGGCAAACTGACCGACGGACAGGCCGGGATGCCTAGGGCAGTCTCTCCATTTTAATCTTATAAACAGTATTGAAAGGGGTCCGGCGGACGCGAAATGTTCGCCGGACCCCTTTTTAAAGCTAAGCAGCAAAAATCACTGGCTGCACAGCCTGTTTTTATGCAAAAGCCATTCCGTGAAATCTGAACATCAAGCGCCGGCATATGTCCCCTCCGAATTTCCGCCTGTTTTTGCCAAATCAGCCGGTTTTGTTCGAAAACCTGGGTGTTTTTATCATTTTACTTAGAATGGCGGTCAATTCCTTATTTTTTCTTGCATGGGCGTATTTTGGCTGGTATAATTTATAAAAATTGGAAGCCCGGCCCTGATCGTTCATGCCGGCCCACTCAAACGACCGACAAAAAGGAGTAGCGACCATGATAAACTGGCTTAAAAAACGGATTTTTCCATGTGTTCTTTGCGTGCTCTTATTTTTATCCGGCTGCAGCGGGCAGAATCAGTCGGCATCTCCGGATACCTTGGGCGACGATATGCCGTCCGGTGTACCTTCCCCCCTGACGGGGATGGGGAATACGCCGTCCAACCTTATGAACAACGGGACTGCCGCAGCGTATGGTGACAGCATCTATTATGTAGACCGCATGATGTGGGGCAGCATCTGGAAAATGCCGACCGGCGGCGGGACCGGAACGCTGCTGCAAAAAGGTACCTTCCATGACCTCAACGTCAACGGCGGCCTGATCTACACCATCGGAAACGTCCTTAACCCCGAGACCGACCTATACGCTGACGGCATATTCCAGATGGACACCGATGGCGCCAACCTTACCCTGATCAAAGAAGGGTATTTTGAGCAGCTGATCCTCTGCGACGACTACCTGTTCTTCACCGATCAGGAAGAGGGAGGCCTGTACCGCATGCGGCGGGATGGCGAAGAAGAAAAGCTGCTGCTGTCGGGCATCTATTCTGATTTCACGCTCCTCGGCGGCTCGCTCTATGTCTGCGCGGAACTGGCGGAAGAATATGTGACCAACGTCTACTGCCTGCCGCTGGACGGCAGCGCCGATCCGACGGAGGTTATCCACGACATCTTCGGCGGCGGAATCAGCACCGACGGAAAGAATATTTACTATATCGGACGGGACAACACCAGCAACACCTACCGCTATAATACCAAAACCGGAGGGACGGATATCTTTTTCTCTAACTGGATCG
>JAYFOA010000024.1:0-27049 GCA_034933145.1 Clostridiaceae bacterium | reverse complement strand
AACCTGCAAAGCAAGGGCGGCAGCCGCGTCCGGTCCGAAAGAATGTCCGGTCAGCGTTTCCACAACCATGGAGGCGCAGCAAACACCGCCACCGCCGGACTTTACGGTGGCTGCGGCAAAGCCCGGGGCGGGGTAGGGTATGTCGGGCCAGTCATCCTGACTGTAATAGGCAGCCAGCCCGGCAGAGCTTTTCAAAAAAGTTTGGTGCCCATCTTCGTCGACGGTATAAAAAACCGGCAGCAGGCCATCTGCCGCTCCGCCAACGGTACATACGCTGCCAATAGGGATGCAGCGCCCCGGCTCTCGCTGGCCGGCAGCATCAAACAGCGCGCGGATGGTCTTTGCCGCGTGCCGGGTCATCGGTTTCTCTGTCATAAAAAGATCCCTCCCTGTCCCACAGTATATGCGGGCAGGAGGGCGGAAGGGAGAAGTGGCCGACGTGTTCAGCCGAAAATGTCGATCTTCCGGTAATACTGTCCCGTGGGGTGCAGCGGCGGAAATTCCAAATCGGTAGCGGCGGCTTTACCCGGCCTGGATAGGTCGGAAAAGGTCCGAATACCGCGGCCGTTAAGCCGGCTGGGATCAGTAGAGGATTCATGCGATGAAGGCGACGGCAGATATCCGTCAACAAAACGGCGGAGCAGAAAAATGCCCGCCGCGGCCCATTGCGGGCTGCGGCGGGCGGTTAAACCAAGACTTTATTTTGTATAGGCTTCGATCCAGTCGGTGATCTCTTTCAGGCGGCGGATACGGTGCTTCGGCTTGCCGCCGCGGGACAGCTCATGGTTTTCCCCCTTAAACCGGCAGAGCCGGGTGGGCACGCCCCGGTCACACAGGACGGTAAAGAGCTGGAGCGCCTGCTCATAGGGGCAGCGATAATCTTCGTCAGAGTGGATAAACAGGGTAGGCGTCTTTATATTCTCCGCATATTTGAGAGGTGAAGCGTCCCACATCTTTTTGGCGCCGGAGACAAGCGGTGCATCCGTTTGATCCACGCCGAAGGTGGGGCCGATATCGGAGGTGCCGCAGAAGGATACCCAGTTGCTGATGCAGCGCTGGGTGGCGGCGCAGACGAACCGGTCGGTATGTCCGACGATCCAGTTGGTCATATACCCGCCGTAGCTGCCGCCGGTAACGGCCATCCGTTTGGAGTCAATCTGCGGGTATTTTTCCAGTACCGCATCGGTAAAATCCATAAGGTTGTCATAATCGATCGTGCCGTATTTTCCGCGCAGGTCGGCAAATTCGTTGCCTCTTCCCTCGCCGCCGACAGGGTTGCAGAAGAATACGAAATAACCCTGACTGGCCCAAGCCTGCATCTCATGGAAGAAAATCGGGCCGTAGGCCGCCTTTGGTCCGCCGTGGATGTCCAGAATGGAGGGATATTTTTTCTTGGGATTAAAATCCCGCGGTTTAAGTACCCAACCTTCGATTTCCCACTCGCGGGAGAGGACGGTCAGCGGTTCGGGTACCGCCACATATTTGCCGGCCAGAGCCTCTTCGTTGAAGGCGGTCAGACGACGGACCTTGCCGTCCTCCACCCGGTACAGCTCTTCCAGCCGGTTGTCATACATACCGACCACCAGCACTTCGCCCTTGTCGGAAACGTCAAAGTCATCCACCGCACCCGTTTCCTGAAGAACGGGGCGGACACCGCCGTCCCGGCCGAGACAGAACAGGTGGGATGAACCATGAATGGTAGCAACGTAATAAAAGGCATCCTTTTTTCCGCATACGGCGCGGGCGGCGCCGTAACGGCAGTCCCCGATCACGCCATTGCCGATCCCCTCTTCGTTTTCTGCCAGCAGGGACAGGGACTTTTTTGCCTCGTCCAGCAGATAAAAGTTTGGGTTCTGGTGTGAGCCAAAACGCTTACGGTCGGTGGCAGGTACCATGATACCATCCAGTGCGGCTTCTAAGCCGTGAACGCCCCATCCCTTGTTGGCGTAAAGGCGGACGGTCTTTTTGCCGTCCCAGCGGAAAATATCCGCATTCTCGGTAAGCTTGGTCCGATAGTCTTCGCCGGAATAATAGATGCAGCCGTCCTTTACTGCAAAGCTCTCCACATTGAAGGTGGGCGGCGTCAGACGCTCGGTCCGACCGGCCGCGGGGTCAAAGAGGAACAGGGCTGTACGGCGCTTATTGATGTCGCCTTTGCCGTTATACCAATAGGGGATCTCGTCGGCGACGATATAGTCTGTATCTTCCCGGTACTCCTCCGCCAGCTTTTTCCGATCTTCGTTATCAAGCAGATAGGCGTCGGGACGGCTTGCGTCAATGGTGCCGGTGATGGCCCAGCGTCCGTCACCCAGAGGCTTGAGCGCCTGGGCCGAAAACGGCATGGTAAAGGCGGGCAGAGCCTCGCCGCCGTGGATATCAATGCGGTAAAAGGCGGTAAACGCGTCTTTGTCTTCGGCACGCTTCTGCTCCTCCGGTGTACGGCAGGCAGGGAACAGCAGATGACACTCGTCCTCCCAGACGAAACGGCCCTCTTTGTCCATGGCGCTCAGACGGCGAACGCCGCCGTTCTCATAAAGCCAGATGTTCTGCCGGTAGGCGTTGCGCTCCTCGTCAGCCTCGGTGATGATAAAGGCGGCGCGGTCCCCGCCCGGGGCGAAGGTCAGCGCGGACAGGCATTTGTAATGCAGAAAATCGTTTAGCTGGAGCTCTTTCATCGAAGTCGTCCTTTCTATATGTCAATGGGTATCAGGGGGATCTTTTTTCAGCTCGGAAAGTAAACGCGCGGCGGCGGCAGAGGGGGGGCTCCGCCGGTCAGTTACCAGACAGATATGCCGGACAGGGGGAGGATCCTCCAGTGTCAGCTCAAACAAAGCTCCCGTTTTCAGCAGTTCCTGTACAAAACAGTCGGTCACCGAGCCCACCCCCATGCCGCGAAGAGAGAACTGGACAATCAGGTTACTGGTTGCCAACTCAAATTCCGGCCGGAGCAGGCAGTTCCGTGCCCTTGCCCATTGGTCAAGCGCGCGGCGGGTACTGGTATTGCCTTCTAGGCAAATGAGGGGGAGGGCACAGACCTCCGCGGCAGAGAGAGGCCGATCTTTCAGATGGATAAACTGCGGCCCTGCGACGAACACATCCCGCAGGGGAAGCGCTTCCGTGACCTCCATCCATGGCTCGATCTCCAGAGGGCCGGAAACTGCGGCGCAATCCAGGCTGCCGCGAGCCAAGCTCGCCATGGTGTCTGGGGTTGGCGCATTGGTGACATGGATGCGGACGCCGGGCCAAAGAGTATGGAACCGCTGCAAATGCGGAAGCAGATAATATTCCAGCGTCATATCGGAAGCGCCGATGGATAGGATCCCTTCCTCCAGCCCGGACAGCCGGAGCATATGGACCTCCCCTGCCTCGATCCGCTGACAGGCGGGTGCAACGAAATCATACAGGGCCCGTCCCGCGTCAGTGAGGGTTACCCCCTTGGGCGTACGAAGAAACAAGGTACAGGACAGCGCATCTTCCAGCTGGCGGACGCATTGGCTGACCGCCGGCTGCGTGATGCATAGTTTTTGCGCGGCACGGGTGATGCCGCCGCAGCGCGCCACCTGATAAAAGACACGGTACCATTCAAGATTGACCGCCACGCGTCCGCCTCCTCTTTTATATATACCTTATCATAATATAAAATTGCGCGAAAGAAAAGGAAAACCGTGTGACGGCGGGGAAAATCCATGGGTTTCTAAACGAACGGACGGTAATTTCACATCTTGAATTTTTTACAGCGGCATGCTACTATGAAAACACACGCCGGTGTGGCGGAATTGGCAGACGCCCGGGACTTAAAATCCCGTGGGGGCAACCCCGTACCGGTTCGATCCCGGTCACCGGCACCATAGCAGAACGCCTATTTTGATACAATGAGTATCAAGATAGGCGTTCTGCTTTTTGTTGAAAGGTGGCTATTTACGGGGCGCTATCGATACGCTTGACAAAAGCAGGCGATGTAGCGGTGTTAAAATTTCTGCTCAGAGGCTTTTCTATTTTTACGAGATTAGTCCTTTTTGCGAATCGCAGCTACCTTGTGGAATTTTTAATTATCCCTCTGTCAATAGAAAAACTCACAGATATGCAGTATAATAAATGTAAGTATAAGTTGAAATCTAAATTTCTCATGAGGAACAATATGAAAAACTTGACTGACAAATGTAAAACTGCAGTAGTACAAGCGGCCCCCGTCATGTTTGACAAAGATGCATGTACTAAAAAAACAATTAAATTAATTCAAAAAGCCGCTGGAGAACGAGCAGAGCTGATCGTCTTCCCGGAATTGTTCATTCCCGGATACCCATACGGAATGACGTTCGGATTTACGGTCGGCAGCCGTAACGCTGATGGGCGCAAGGATTGGAAAATGTATTACGACAACTCCATTGTTGTGCCGGGGGAGGAAACCAGATACATCGGTTTGGCGGCAAAAGAAGCGCATGCATATGTCAGTATCGGTGTTTCTGAACGCGACGCTGTCACAGCTACCCTTTACAACACGAACCTGTTTTTTTCACCGGAAGGGGAATTGATTGCCATTCATAGAAAGCTGAAACCCACCGGCGCAGAACGTGTGGTTTGGGGTGAGGCAGATAAGGGGTATTTTCCAACTGTGGATACCCCATGGGGCGTTATGGGAAGCATGATTTGCTGGGAGAGCTATATGCCGCTGGCACGTGTTGCGTTGTACAAAAAAGGGCTTACACTTTATATCGCACCAAATACAAATGATAACGAGGAATGGCAGACCACGATTCGCCATATTGCGCTTGAAGGCCACTGTTACTTTATTAATTGTGATATGTATTTTACAAAGGCTATGTACCCTGAGGATTTGCATTGCCCGGAAGAAATTAAAAAACTTCCTGAAATCGTTTGCCGTGGCGGCAGTTGCATTGTTGACCCGTACGGGCATTATGAAACAGAACCAGTATGGAATAAAGAGGAAATAATATACGCAGAATTAGACATGCAAAAGGTCCCTATGAGCCGCATGGAATTTGATGTCTGTGGACATTATACAAGGCCGGACGTGCTTGAATTAAAAATCTACGAAGAGGCAAATGATGACTTATTGAGTTGATTATGAGCAAAACACACCGTTGACAAATACCAGCATTTCGAGTAGCACAAAAAAACCCCTCATTGCCGTAATGGTAGTGAGGAGTTATTTTACTTTCGGAATTATACGGTTATTTCCATCCCGCTGTAAAATATAAAAGATACATACGGAAGCTCGTTTGCCGTTGCCGTTTGATGAGTTCTATTTAGCCGCCGTGATCAAGACACTGTGACTGCCAAAATCAAATCGGCGCTTACGGATCAAAACAGAGTCACGGTCTCCGACAGGGGAAATCCGGATATCTGCACGGTTGCTTGCTACCATAAAGCTTTTAACGAAGAGAAGTATCCGGACATCTGCCAACTGTGCAGGAATGCAGGGATTGGATGTGTTTCCTGCAAGAAAATCCTTTATGATAAGGTAAATGAGATGCTTGATCCGATCCGTGAGAAAAGGGCATATTATGAACAGCGCAAAGGTGAAGTGAGAGACATGATTCTGAGCGGAACGTGCCGGGCAAATGAAATGGGTGCAAATATGATGGCCGGCGTAAGAGAGGCTATGAAATTATCCATATAATACAGAAAAGCGACAGGATGCGGACGGCTTCAAATGTCTCATGCGTGCGTCCGTTCCGTCCGTTATTATAACAGGAATACAGGAAGATTTTCTGTCCGTAGATGGGACGTGGCAGCGTAAAGCTACGAAAAACAAACGCTGCCGGGCATCGAAATACCCGGCGGCGTTTGCGCACTATTGCGGATTAAAGAAAGAGGAGAATATCCATGGATTGAAGGATAAGTTATGTCAGCCGCCGACCGCACCGCCCAGCAGCAGGCCGATGACCGCGCCGTAGATCGTGGAGGCATAGGGATTGGAAGTGATGGGGCAGGCACCGGTCGGGCAGCCCACAAACTTGTAATATAAAAACCCAAGCCCGGCGCCCAGAATGCCGCCAATCAGGTATCCCAGCATATGGTTCACCTTTCCTTTCATGAGAGACACCTCACTTTTGATAAGATTATACGTACGTCGGCCACAAAAGTCTGTAATGAGGTCACATTAGGGATTTCAAATGAATGCAATTCTGCAACCTGGATTTAACAAATAAAGGAAATTTTAGGTTTACTTTAGGAAAAAACAAATTTTCCGTAAATTTTTTGAAATCTTTTTATAAATGATAAAAATGTGCGGTTGCGCTGTCACCCCGGAGGATATATACTGCTGATAACAGATTTCGCGGTATCCCGGCCGCATCCTGAAATGGAGTGGAAATATGGAAAATATGACTGCCGACGCCGTCCCCGAAACGGAGCAGCGGAAAGCAAAAGCCCCCGAAAAGCAGAAGGCAAAAGCGGTAAAGAAGCCGCGGGGCAAAGCGGCGAAGGCCCTGCGGATAATTGCCATTTTGTTGGTACTCGCGCTTCTGGCTACCGCCGTTTATTGGTTTCTGCATCGACGGGCAGCCGCGGCGGACAGCGCCGCCGAGATATCGTATGTGACCGTTCAGGCGGAAAAAGGAAGCGTCACAACAAGCCTGAGCGGCAGCGGCACGCTCGAACCCGCGAATTCCTATACCGTCACCACATTGGTGGAGGGAGAGGTAGTGAATGCGGATTTTGAGGAGGGCGATCACGTCACCGCCGATACCATCCTTTATACAATTGACAGCTCGGATGCAGCCACTGGTACGGAAAAGGCTCAGCTCTCCCTGGAGCAGGCACAGAACAGCTACGATAAAGCAATCAGTGAGCTTGACAAGCTCAATGTGAAGGCGTCCGCCGCAGGTACGATCATCGAGCTTGATGTGGCGGCTGGTGATGAAATAGGTGCGAATCAGACGGTAGCGGTCATTCGCGACAGTTCGGTAATGACGCTGAAGGTTGACTTCCCTGCCGACGACGCGAAGGGTTTCTATGTGGGCCAGTGGGCGGTGGTGACGCTGGATGGATCACTTGAATCGATGCCGGGCACGATTTCCAAGGTATCCGCGGTAGATAACGTGCTGTCCACCGGACAAATTGTCCGGCAGGTTACGATCGATGTGAAAAACCCCGGAGGCATTGCCGTATCCCGGGTCGCCACGGCTGTGGTGGCAGGCATTGAAAGCATGGATAGCGGCGAATTTTCTTATAAGACCGAAAAAACCATTATGGCCGGCGTTTCCGGCACCGTATCCGCTATTAAGGTAGCGGAGGGGGATACCGTGAAGGACGGGCAGGTTCTGGCCACTTTGACCAGCGACTCGCTTTCTGACGCGGTGGACAATGCTTATCAGAATCTGCGCAACGCGCAGCTCTCGCTCGACAATCAGAATGACACGCTGGACAATTATACCATTACGTCGCCGATTGATGGAACGATCATCGACAAATACTACAAGGCCGGCGACAAAGTTTCCTCCGGCCGGTCGATGTGCCTGATCTACGATCTGTCCTATCTGACCCTCTCTCTGAATGTAGATGAGCTGGATATCAGCCAGGTGCAGGTCGGTCAGACCGCAGCCATCACTGCCGATGCGGTGGAGGGCAAGACCTATGAAGGCGTGGTCACCAAGGTCAGTGTGGCAGGCACTACTTCCGGAGGTGTGACAACTTATCCGGTTACCATCCGCGTGGATGAGACCGATGGCCTGCTTCCCGGAATGAACGTAGACGCTAAAATCATTGTGGACAGCGTGGAGGACGTGATTGTCATTCCCTCGCAGGCGGTAGAGCGCCGTAACCGGGTACTGGTTACTTCCGATTCCCCCAGCGCCGCGAACGCTTTGGAGGATCAGGCGCCGGATGGCTATGTCTATGTCGAAGTAACTACCGGCCTTTCCGACGACAGCAACGTGGCAATCCTCTCTGGCCTGCAGGAGGGCGATACGGTGGCTTATGCCGTCGTGACCGCGCCATCTGATGATACAACGACGGGTGGATTCGGGATGTTCGGCGGAAATAGTAACCGGGGAACGGCACCTTCCGGTGAGGGTGGATATAACCAGGGAAATTACTCCGGTGGGAACAACAGCGGTTTTAGTGGAGGCGCGCCTTCCGGCGGAAGCGCACCCTCCGGCGGCGGGATGCCCGGAGGCAATTGATGAGTGCGCTCATTGAGTTCCGAAATGTCTGCAAATACTATTATATGGGCGATACAGTGGTTACCGCCGCGGACCACATTACTATGTCCGTTGAAAAAGGCGAGTTTGTCGCCATCGTCGGCAAATCCGGTTCAGGCAAGTCCACCTGTATGAACATCATCGGATGTCTGGACGTACCCACCGAGGGTACTTACTTATTGGACGGGAACGACGTGGGGCGGATGAACAAGAACCGGCTGTCCGAGATCCGTAACCGGATGCTGGGGTTTATCTTTCAGCAGTACAATTTGCTGCCCCGGCTTAACCTGCTGGAAAATGTGGAGGTGCCGCTGATGTATGCCGGCACTTCCCGCCGGGAGCGGCGGGAGCGGGCAAAGCTGGCATTGGAGCTGGTAGGCCTGGGCGACAAGCTGCACAATAAACCCAATCAGCTTTCCGGAGGTCAGCAGCAGCGTGTCTCCGTGGCCCGGGCTCTTGTGGGGGAGCCGGCGGTCATTCTGGCCGACGAGCCTACCGGTGCGCTGGACTCCAGAACCGGCCGCGAGATGCTGGCACTGCTGCGCCAACTCCATGACGCCGGAAATACCGTCGTGCTTATTACCCATGACAATTCCATCGCGCGGCAGGCGCAGAGGATTATCAGGCTGGAGGACGGCCGCGTTATTTACGATGGGCCGTCGGACGACCCGCGGGCATGGGCTACGCCGGACGATGAGGAGGAGGCGGCCACATGAAGATTACCGAATCGTTTGCGCTGGCGCTGAGCAATATCTGGAGCAATAAACTGCGGGCCTTTCTCACCATGCTGGGCATTATCATCGGCGTGGCGGCTGTCATCGTGATCGTCGGTTTCGGCAACGGCATGAGCAATTATATGAGCGATAGCTTTTCAGAGCTGGGCGCCGACAGCCTGACGGTGGCAATCACGGGCCGCGGATCTTCCTCACGGACTATCTCGGTGGACGAGATGTATGAAATCGTAGAGAATAATTCCGCTGTTCTGGATAATATTTCCCCGATCGTATCTGTGTCCGGTACGGTGAAGGCAGGAACAGAGACCCTCAGCTCCTCCGTCACCGGAGTCAGCGAGACTTATACGCAGATGAAGGCATATAACATCGCCTCCGGCCGCGGGATCTGTTATATGGATATCGTCTCACGCAAACACATTTGTGTCGTCGGGAGCTACATTGCGCAGACCTATTTCAGCGGAAATGCCGTGGGAGAATCGCTGCGCATCGGCGGGACGCCGTATACCATCGTTGGCGTGCTGGAGCAGAAGACCGACGGAACCGCCGAGGAAGGCGGTACCGACGACGTGGCATTCATTCCTTATTCGACGGCGGCGCGCCAGTCTTTTACCGGTACGATCAACAGCTATACCGTCACCGTCACGGATAAGGACCTGGTTTCTCAGGGGAAAACGGTTCTGGAAAACGCGTTGTATACGGTATTCCAAAACGAGGACTATTATAACGTTTCTACCATGTCGGATCTGCTGGATACTCTGGACAGCATGCTCAACGTGGTGGTGACCGTACTGACGATCATCGCGGCCATTTCCCTGCTGGTGGGCGGTATAGGTATCATGAATATTATGCTGGTATCGGTGACTGAACGCACCCGGGAAATCGGCATACGCAAGGCGCTGGGTGCCAAGGAACGGTATATCATGCAGCAATTTGTCATAGAGGCGGCGACCACCAGCGCTATCGGCGGCATTGTGGGCATCATGGGCGGGTATGCCCTGTGCTCTGCGGCGACCTCAATGGTGACCGCCATGCTGAGTGTTGATCTGACGGTCACACCATCGGCCTCGGCGGTACTGATTGCCTTTGGCGTTTCGGCGGCGATCGGTGTGTTGTTTGGGTATTTACCGGCGAAAAAAGCCGCTCGCCTCAATCCTATTGATGCGCTGCGGTATGAATAGACATACAGGGAGGTATGGTATGAAACGACGGTTTCTTGCGCTGCTGATGGCGCTTTCGCTACTGGTATCCTTGTCTGTTATGCCGGCTTTTGCGGCAGAGGGAGAGGATGACGCATTGAATACGGTCCGCGCGCTGGGCATTTTGGTGGGCGATGGGCAAGGAAATCTGGATCTGTCTGCTCCTGTCACCCGTGCTCAGTTTGCAAAAATGATGGTGGTTGCCTCCGGCAGCAGCACGGACGATGCAGGCGGAACGGTGTTTAAGGATGTCGCGGGCAGCTATTGGGCTGCCGGCTATATCCGCCGGGCGGTTACTGCCGGTTGGTTTGTCGGATACAGCGACGGAACGTTCCGCCCCAATGCGACGATCACACTGGAAGAGGCCTGCGCGGTGCTGTTGCGGCTGCTTGGTTATGACGCCTCGTCCCTGACGGGCGCCTTCCCTGCGGCGCAGCTTTCCAAAGCGGCGGCTATTGGCCTGCGGGATAATCTAAGTGCTTCACAGGGTGCGGCGCTAACCCGCGCCGAATGTGTGACATTGTTTTACAATCTTATGACCTGTGAGACAAAGACGGGGCAGATTTATGCGCAGACGCAGGGCTATACCGTGACGAACGGCGTGCTCAGTTATGCCGCCCTAGTGGAAAAAAACCTGTGCGGACCGTTTGTTTCCGACGGGTCGGCGCCGTCCCTGCCGTTTACCGCAGACAATATTACCGTCTACCGCAATGGGGCGGGAGCTTCACTTTCCGATATTAATCAGTATGATGTATATTATTACAACACATATCTTCGGACTCTCTGGGTGTATACCGATCGGGTCTCCGGAACGGTAACCGCAGTGACCCCCAACGGGATTTCACCCTCCACTGTGACGGTGGCGGGCGTCTCCTACCAGCTGGAGACCGGGGAGGCAGTCTATTCCTTATCCGACTTTGGGGCATTTTCCATGGGTGACAATGTGACTTTGCTTCTGAGCAGGAACGGCGGTGTTGTCAGAGTGCTGTCCGCTGCCGACAGCGAGACGGTTTATTATGGCGTAGTGGTATCCAGTCAGCAGGAGAGTACTTCTACCGGCAGCGCCGCGGTCCAGACCTCCGTCCGTATCGCCTGCACCGATGGAGTTATTCGTACCTTCAGCGTACCTTCGGGAAGCTTTGCAAGCGACACAGTAGTTGCGGCCTCCGTAGATGCCGACGGGGTATCGGTCAAATCTGTTACCGCCAAAACGCTGACAGGAAGCTTTAACACCTCGGGTACATCGTTTGCCGGATACTCGCTGGCGTCCGATATTGAAATTTTGGAAACAGCTGACGGCGGAGCTTGTGCCTCGGTGCTTCCCTCCCGTCTGGCTGGGGCGACGTTCGATTCCGGCGTGCGGTACTGGACGCTCAATGAGCGCGGTGAACTGGACCGCCTGATCCTCGGCGATGCGACCGGCGATCTGTGGAACTACGGAATTCTGACTTCGGTGTCCAACAGCGACCTGTCCTCCATGGGCGGCACCTCCGGCCGGTATGCGTACATCATGGACGGCAAGGCGGGCACGCTTTCCACCACCAATGCACAATACTTGGTGGAAACCGGCGGAGCCGCGTTTCTCTATGCCGCGGACAATTCGCTCTCTTCCATAAAAAATATCCGCAGTACGACAGTGACTGAGCTTGCAGCTCTTTATCTCCGCAGCGGCGTGAAAAAATACCTGCTGGCAGAGGATGTGCAGGTCTATCTGGTCAAAAACGGGAGTTATTATGCGACGACACTGTCCGCTGTCGATACTGAGAATTATACGCTCACCGCCTGGTATGACAGTTTGGGCTGCCCGGCCGGCGGTCTGGTCCGCGTGCTGACAGCCACGGCGAAATAAGAAAAGAAAAGCCCTGCCTGTTCGGGATGCACCGGCATCCTGAACAGGCAGGGCTTTTTTAACAATGACTGCGGTTATTTTCCCAATACGGAACTCAGCCGTTCAACGGCGAGCCGGGCGTTTTCTGTACGCGTAGCCAGATTGATACGGATAAAGCTGCGATAATCTTCAAAGCCGAACCACTCGCCGTAGTCGACGGCCAGACCGCACTTTTGCTCCATGACTTCCTTGATCTGTTCCGGAGCAACATAGGCACGCAGGTCGATCCACATGAGATAGGTGCCCTCCAGCGGGGCGACAACGGCCTTTGGCAGCTTGTCCGCCAGAGAATCATGAATCAGCGTATAATTTTCGCGTACCTGATCAAGCAGGCTTTCCAGCCAAGGCTCCCCGGTCTCAAAAGCGGCACGGGCAGCGATATAGCCGACGGAAGCGCCGCTTCTGAAAGCGTGCTCCTTCTGGAAAGCGTCAAATTTTTCCCGCAGCTCCGCATCGGGGAGAATGACGAACGCATTGCTCAGTCCGGCGAGGTTAAAGGTCTTAGAGGCAGAGGCCAACGTCACGACTTTCGCATCGGTAACGGTAGCGGTGGGATGGTGCCGCTTTTCACCCAGCACCAGATCCTGATGGATCTCGTCGGAGATGATATATACGTTGTGTTTTTTGCACAGTTCACCGATCTGCTTCAGTTCCTCCGGCGTCCAGACGCGGCCCACGGGGTTGTGGGGAGAGCTGAGGATCAGAACCTTGGATTTTGCCAGCGTTTCATCCAGATTGGCAAAGTCAATGGAATAAATCCCATTATTGTTAATGAGAGGGCTGCCGTTCAGCCGGCGGCCAGTATCCTCGATGGCGTGAAAAAACGGGTAGTAGACCGGCGTCAGCACAGCAATGCCATCGCCGGGCTGGGTAAGGTTGAGCAGCAGCCAGTAAATACCGGTGACGATGCCAGGAGAATAGCGCAGCCAGTCGCGCTCCACAATATAGCCATGATGGGTATGTTCCCATGCTATAAAACTATCGTAATATCCGTCAGGAGTCCAATAATATCCGTAGATTCCATGTTCCGCCCAGGTGCGGACGGCTGCGGTCACGCCGGCCGGGGCCTCAAAATCCATATCGGCTACCCAGAGGGCCATGAGGTCGCTCCGGCCAAAGTTGCGCTCCATGCCGTCCCATTTCAGGCAGTCGGTGCCGCGGCGCTCCCGATAGATCAGCGGTTCTTTATTCATCGGAGTCTTCCTTTCCAGTTCTTTTTATAGGAGGTTTCTTACCCATACTGTAGCATTTTTTCGCCAGATTGTAAAGAAAACCAGGGCTATCTGTGGACGTGTAATAGAAAATTCATATTCCACAGCCGGTTTTTGAGTGCAATTTTAGCGCGGCTGTGGTATAATCCATTAGCAACTTCGCAATGAGGAGGCGAGAACGATGCGAATCACCACGGAGCTGGGGACAATAGGTATCTCCAACCGCGCGGTGGAAGCCATCGCGGAGAATGCCGCAGCCACCTGTATCGGGGTGCGCGGCACCGACGCGCCAGGCCTGCAGGGCAGGCTGCTCTCGCTGGTCGGGATTCGGCAGCAATGTCTGGGCGTCAACGCCCGGAGCTCGGAAAACGGCATGCTGCAGATTGACCTGCATCTGGCGGTGGAGCGGGGTGTTTCCATCCGGACAATTTGTCAGAACCTGAAGGATCAGGTAGGGTACGAAGTGGAAAAATGCACCGGCGTGCCCGTGCAGGAGGTCAACCTGTATATTGACGCGATCCGCTGAGGGGCGCGTTCCGGCCCGGTAGGCCGGCGGTTCATCGGGCGGACGGCAAAGCCTGATGACTCTTTTGGTTTAGGAGGCATCTACAATTGGCAACGAAACAGATAGACGGCGAAGCCTATAAGGATATGCTGCTGGCAGCTGCGGCGGCGGTGGAGGAGCGCAGGGACGAAATCAATGCGCTCAATGTGTTCCCCGTTCCCGACGGCGATACCGGCACGAATATGTCCATGACCCTGAACGCGGCTGCGCAGGAGCTTCAGAAGCTGGAGAATCCGACGCTGGGCCGTGCGCTGGAGGTCACTTCCGGCGCCATGCTGCGCGGCGCGCGCGGCAATTCCGGCGTCATTACTTCCCTGCTGTTCCGCGGCGTGATGAACGGGATGAAGAGCAGCCGCACCGTTGACGGCGCTGTGCTTGCGTCTGCACTGACCGAAGGTGCCAATACCGCCTATAAGGCGGTGATGAAACCGGCGGAAGGAACCATTCTGACGGTGGCACGGGTGGCCGGAGAGGCTGCCCAGAAGGCGGCGCGCAAGAACCGTGAGCCGGAATCGGTACTGGGTGCGGCGATTGTTGCCGCGCAGAAAGCGCTGGCTCTGACGACCGAGCAAAACCCGGTGCTGAAAAAAGCCGGGGTCGTGGATGCCGGCGCCTACGGTTATGTGATTATTCTTCAGGGGATGCAGGATGCCCTCAGCGGCGTGGTCAGCCGCCTGGCGCGAATGATTCCGATCCCGAACGCCCGGAACGCCGTTCCGATGGCGGCAGACTTTTCCGCCTTTGACGATGAAGAGATCAACTTTGCCTACTGCACCGAATTCATTGCCACACGGGAAGACAAACAGCGCGATCCCATGCTTCTTCGTTCATTTCTGGAGGGAATCGGCGACTGTGTCGTCGTGGTGGATGACGACGATATCATCAAAATCCATGTCCATACCGATACGCCTGACCGCGCGTTGGCTGAGGGTCTGAAATACGGCATGCTGTCCGCCATTAAAATTGAAAACATGGTAGAACAGCATCAGCGCAAGGTGGAGGATGCCAAGGTCAAAGGCATGGGTAAACGGGAATCCGCGCCACCCGAGCAGCGGTATGGATTTGTTTCCGTCGCTGCCGGCGACGGAGTATCCGCCGTCTTCCGCGATTTAGGCGTCGATGCGGTGGTTGAAGGCGGACAGACCATGAACCCGTCCACTGAGGATATCCTTCACGCCGTTGACCGTACCCCTGCCGAGGTGGTTTTTGTCCTGCCCAACAACAAGAATATTATCATGGCTTCTCAGCAGGCGGCTTCTCTTTCCGAAAAGCAGGTGGTCGTTCTTCCGACCAAGAGCGTGCCGCAGGGCATCTGTGCCATGCTTTCCTTCGACCCCGACCGGGAGATCGGCGATAACGAACGGGAAATGACCGCAGCTGCCGAACGTGTCCGCTCTGCATCGGTGACTTATGCGGCCCGCGACAGTGATTATGACGGCAAAGCGATTAAAAAAGGCGATTATCTGGGTCTGGCCGATGGAAAGCTGCTGGCTACGGGGCCAAAATTTGATGCGGTGATCAAAAAGCTGGCAAAAGAGATGTGTGACAAAAATACCGCGTTCATCACCGTGCTTTATGGCGAAGGCGCGGATGAACAGCAGGCGGAAGAAGTCCGGGAGACCTTCCAGAAAGAAGCCAGGAACGCAGAAGTCAACGTACTTCATGGCGGTCAGCCGGTATACAGCTATATGATTTCCGTGGAATAACCAAATATCGATTGTTTGCGCCCCGCATGTAATATGCGGGGTGCTTTTTCAAAGGCACTTGACATTTGAAAGTTACAGGTGTAAACTGCGCTTAAAGGTTACACTTGTAACATGGAGGTAGGCATATGAAGATGCATGACGGCGCGGGACGTATTTCCGACAGCGAACTTTTGGTAATGCAGCAGCTGTGGACGGCAGGTATGCCGCTGAGCGCAGCGGAACTGCAGCAGCGGCTGGCGGATCGGTGGGACGGTTCCACCGTAAAAACCCTGCTGCGGCGGCTGTGCGCCAAGGGCGCAGCAGGAACGGAAAAACGTGAGGTGCAATACTTTCGCCCGTTGATCTCTCAAAAAGAATATGCAAAATTTGCGGCACGCGAACTTATCAATCGGGTCTATGGCGGCAGTGCGCGGAACTTAGTGGCATCCCTGGTGGACGCCGGTGATTTTTCCGAGACAGAATTAAAGGAGCTGCGTTCTCTTCTTCACGGGGAAAAGTAAACCGGGACTAAAGATGGTTTCGCGGTACGTTTGATAAAGGGGGAAATCCCGCTTTGACCGCGGGATATGCCTCTGCGGCGTTTACTCCCCTGCCTTCAAAATACCCGGGAAGTTTTGCTTGTCGCGGATTTTCGTAAAACGGCTGTATTCACAGAAAGATTCAGGAGGAATCTATGAACGCTTTTTTGAAGACGCTGCTTTCCATGTCGCTGGCCGGGACCGCGCTTATGCTGCTGGTACTGGCGCTGCGCCCGCTGCTTCGGCGGCGGACCACCCGAACATTCCAATATTATCTATGGCTGCTGGTATTACTGCGCCTGATGCTGCCGCTGAGTCTGGGGCTCGGCCTGCTGCCGATGGCGTTTCACGCGGCACCGGAATTGCCGGATATGACGATTGAACAATTCTTGACTGTCAGGACGCCGGCGCCGGCGGCGGAACTCACCTCTTCGCCCCCGGCGCCGGACAGCGGGCTGGCTTTGGCGCCTGATGCGAAAGATACCCTTACGCAGAAGGCTTCCGACGGGGCCCCGGCTGTCAGTGCGGGGATAGCCCCCGATGAATCGGACGGGTCGGCGCAGTCTGGTGCGGAGACGGCTGTCGTGCCCGCCGCAGCCTCCGTCCCGAACGAAGCATATCTGCCGGCCGTGTTCTCCGCGTCCTATTGGACGCTGTCCCGTGCAGTTTCCGCATTGTGGGTGATCGGTGTTTGTTTTTATATGCTGGCGACGCTTTTGGGCTATCGCCGCCTGACCTCTGCACTTAAACTCACATCCCACCCCGCCGCGCCGGGGGAGC
This sequence comes from Clostridiaceae bacterium, assembly GCA_034933145.1. Lineage (GTDB taxonomy): Bacteria > Bacillota > Clostridia > Oscillospirales > Butyricicoccaceae > UBA4644. The sequence continues at coordinate 10,286 of JAYFOA010000024.1, read as the reverse complement.
AGGCGCTGCTCGCGTCCATGACTGATCGGCCAGTGGCACTGCGCCGCAGTGCGGCCTGCGTCACACCGATGCTCATGGGCCTGCGCCGGCCCGCGATCCTGCTGCCGGAGCAGACGTATGATGAATCCCGCCTGCGGGATATCCTGCTGCATGAGCTGACGCATCTGCGGCGGCAGGATCTGCAATACAAATGGCTGACGGCCCTGGTCTGCGCCGTCCACTGGTTCAATCCCCTGATGCCGCTGCTGCGGCAGGAGATCAACCGGGCCTGTGAGCTGGCCTGTGATGAGGCGGTCATCCGGAATATGGAGACCCCGGCCCGCGTGTGCTATGGGGAGACGCTGCTGGCGGTTGCCGCCGACGCGCGCCAGCCTTTCGGCGTCATCCGCGCCACCATGTGCGAGGAAAAGCGCACCATGCGCGAGCGCATGGCCGCCATCGGGGTACATCAGAACAGAACGCGCCGGATGGTCATGCTGGCGGCCGCGGCGCTGGCCATCGTGCTGTTGGCGGCCGCGGCACTGGGCGTATTCACACCGGGAAAAGATGCGGACAGATCGGATTGGCTGGCTGCCCTCTGCGGCGGCACAGAGACCGGGGATGACGCACGGTCGGCACTGCTGGTGCGCTTTGAAGCATATCTGGCGGAGCATTCCAATGATTTTACATCGGAGGACATCTCTGCCCATTATGACCGTGCGGAGCTGACTGCCGGTTCCGACGGCGAGGCAAGCCTTGTTCTGTATTACCGAGACCCGACGGGCCTGACCATTGCCGACCGGCTGTCCTGTGACGGAGCGGACGCACCGGTACGGCGCGGGCGGAGTACCGTTGAGGACGCAGAAAGCTCGCCTTCAAGCCGGGAGATCCATGTGATCCATGACGCCGGCTATGCATACGGCTATTATGTCGTCACGCTGGAAAAGTGGCCGTCGGACGGAGGCACCGCGTCAAACATCCGGGTGTATGACGCAAAGACGCAGCGGGCGAAGATTCTGGTCAGTACCGAAAACGGTTTTGATGAAGTGGCCTGGGATGAGGAAAAGGCAGCTTCAGCCGCCGTGCCGTTTACCGTCCGCACCGGAGACGGGCAGGAAGCGACCTTTCGTTTCTATCCGGCCACAATGGAGGTGACGACCGCCGACGGCTGTGGCTTATCGGGCTATGGCGGGATGATGCAGATGGAAAAACTTCATGAACTGGAGGCTGCGCAGGTCAAATCCTACAGCGATCTGCGTGGCGGGATTTGCGATAGTCCGCTTCGTATATTGAAGAAAGACGAGTATGATCCCACGCAGATCGTGACGTTTACCTTTAACGCGGGCACGACCTTCACCGGTCATGAGGCGGAAGCAGAAGCTGTTATGGAGGCGGGGAAAAATCCAGGTCTGGGTGTCCGAGCTTTGCATGACGAAGGCGTTACCGGCGAGGGGGTCAACGTGGCGATCATCGACCAGAACCTGCTGTTGGATCATCCGGAATTTGCGGGGAAGATCGCCGCCTATTATGATACCGGCTGCGGCCAGCCGGAGGACAGCGGCTCCATGCACGGCCCGGCGGTTACCAGTCTTTTGGTAGGCGAAAACATCGGCGTCGCGCCCGGGGCAAAGGTCTACTATGCAGCTTCCCCATCTTGGACATATGATAGCGCCTATGAGGCCGAGGGGCTGCGCTGGATCATCGCACAGAACACCGCCCTGCCGGAAGGGGAAAAAATCCGGGTAGTGTCGGTATCCGGCGCACCGTCGGGCCCAGGCTCACTTTGCGCAAATCAGGATCAGTGGGACGCGGCAGTGGCGGAGGCGCAGGCAGCCGGAATCCTTGTGCTGGACTGTCGGACAGTCGCCGACACCGGGTTTATCTGGCCGGCTTTTTACGATCCGGCACAGCCGGAAGATGTGACGGGGATGACTAGTGGATTTGCTTCGTCGGCTGGCCGCTTTACGCCAAATACCTGGGCTATTTATGTTCCCACCTCCTATCGTACCGTGGCGGAAGAATATGATAAAGGAATCTGTTCTTATCAGTACACCGGCAGCGGCGGCCGGAGCTGGGGTATTCCATACGCCGCCGGCGTGCTGGCCCTCGGCTGGCAGATCGACCCTTCGATGACTGCCGAGGAGGCGGTGAACCTATTGAGGGAGAGCTGCTATCAGAATGAAAATGGAATTCATTTCATAGATCCGCCCGCATTCATCGACGCCGTCCGAGCGCAGCTTCCGGACTAAGAAAAACATTTTTTTGCAAAATGGAATCATATGGAGTCGCTGTCCTCTTGACAAACGCCGTTCGCCGCGTTACCATAAGACCGTAAAACAGAATATGGTCTTCGGGGCGGGGCGAACATCCCCACCGGCGGTATAGTCCGCGAGCGCACATGCGCACGATTTGGTGAAATTCCAAAACCGACAGTATAGTCTGGATGAGAGAAGACAAAGCGGAATATGTTATTTTTGCGCCCCGACATGCAGTTTGCCTGTCGGGGCTTTTTATTTTGGAGGTAATACGTATGAAAAACGCAAGATACCGCAAACTGGCCACGGTGGCCATGCTTGGCGCCATCGGATTCGTGCTGATGTTCATTGAATTCAGCGTGCCGCTGATGCCGGCATTCATAAAATTTGATTTTTCAGAGCTGCCGGCGCTGCTTGCTGCCTTCGCCTTCGGTCCCGCGGCGGGCGCCGGAGTATGCGTCATTAAAAATGCGCTGCACGCGCTGGTGACCAACTCCGGCGGCGTGGGTGAGCTGTCCAATCTGGCGATCGGGCTGGTTTACTGTATGCCCGCCGGCCTGATCTACCGGCGGATGAAGTCCCGGCGCGGCGCGCTGCTGGGCTCTCTGGTGGGTGTGGTGCTCAGCTCCGTATTTTCTCTGCCCTGGAATTACTTTGTAATTTATCCGCTGTATGCAAAATTGATGCCGATTGACGCGATCATCGGTATGTATTCTGCGCTCGACCCATCGGTTACGACGCTGTTTGACGCGCTGCTGCGGTTTAATGTACCGTTCACGGCGGTCAAGGAGCTGCTGGTTGCCGCCGTCGTATTCCTGATCTATAAGCGGGTGTCACCGCTGCTGCACGGACGGAAGTAACAGCGCAGTATTCACTGCGTGCATCCCTGATACACAGCAAAAGGCGCCGCGGGAAATTCCCGCAGCGCCTTTTGCATGATCGTAAGTTACAGGGCCGAAGATTGCGGAAAGGATTTTGCGCACGGGGTTCGACCGTTTTTATTCAGGGATGTGTGCAAGAATGTGTATATTGATCCATGATGGATTTTCAAAATCTACCGGAGGGAGAAACAGACATGAAGAGAAAACGCATCCTGTCGTTTCTGCTGGCGGGGGCTCTGATCATGTCTCTTCTGCCGGTAAAAAGCCTGGCATCGGCGGCACCGGCGGTATCGGTCGAGGCTGCGCTGCTGGACGATACGGTGACGGCGACGGTCAACCTTTCCGCAAACAGCGGCGTCACCAACGGCCGTATGGTCCTGGCGTACGATTCGGGTATGCTTCTGCTGGCGGAGGTCCAGGCGGGCCCGCTGTTGGCCGGCTGTATCAGCGACATTCGTGCCGATACGGCAGGGGAGGTTTCGCTGGCCTGGGTTGGGAGCAGCCCGCTGATGCAGGGCGGAACCTTGATGATACTGCGGTTTCAGATATGCGGCAAAATTTCCGGGGCCGGCACTGCCCTGACCTTGGCCGTTTCTGAAATGTACGCCGGCAGCCTGGACGTTACGGCACAGGTGACTGCCGCGGGCACCTCTGTGTTTTTCGCGCCGACGGTTCTGTTGGAAGCGGCCAATTACTCTGCAAAGGTAACTGCCAAAGTATATCTGGTCAGAGGGTCTCATGTGACCGGCGGAAAAATCCTGCTGGATTATGACAGCCTGCGGCTGTGCTATACCTACTGCACAGCGGCCACTGTCGGAATGGTCAGCGTCAGCGGCGCGGCGGCGGAGAATCGCATTTCAATCGCTTGGGAGGGCAGCGACCTGTCCGGCGGAAAGGTACTGTTGGCCACACTGGAATTCTCCGTGATTCCCGGTATAACCAAGGGTACGGTGGTCACATTCAATCCCGCGGTCACCCGGCTGAATATCTCCGGAACGGATATCGCGGATACCGCGGGAGCTGATGCGCTGGATCTGACGCTTACCAGCGTGCCGCCAAACGAGTTTAAAAATCCGTACATCGATATTGACGGCCACTGGGCCTATGAGCAAATTCTGGGCGTTACCAAGGCGGGCATGTTTTTCGGCAGGACGGCGAATACCTTCGTGCCGGAAGGAAAGATCACACGGGCAGAATTTGTGACCGTCCTGTGGCAGATGTCCGGAAAGCCGGCAGCGATCTCGGGGGCATCTTTTGACGATGTGCCGGAGGGCAGCTGGTTTTCAGCAGCAATTAATTGGGCCACGGAAAAGGGTGTAATCCACGGAATGTCGAAAGATCGCTTTGCCCCGAATACGAATATCACCCGTGAAATGATGGCTGTAATGCTCTACCGCTATGCGGTATTGACGGGGCGGGATACCGGCGCAGCCGGAGACCTGAATGCGTTTCCCGACGGCGCGGCGGTTTCATCCGGGGCTCTGACACAGCTGAAATGGGCAGTGGCGGAAGGAATCATCAGCGGCAGCGCTGGAAAGTTGCTGCCGCAGGACAACGCTACCCGGGCGCAGGCCGCAGCGGCGCTGTATCGGTACAGCGGACTATAAGAATTGGATATAGAAATGCATCCCCGGTCTCTTTCGCCGCACAAAATACCAACGAAAAGATACCGGACAGGGATGTGGCAGCGGCATATAAAATAAACAAGGCGGCCGGAGATTCCGGCCGCCTTGTTCCAACTTGTCAAGAATTGCCCCATGCAGATGTAAATGAATTACGGCAGCACCTCGACCGGGCCCGAGATGGAAAGGGAGGCCTCGGTCACTTGACAGGAGAGCCCCAGCAGGTGCACGCCGGCCGCCTGTGCCGCGCGCAGCGCTTCGCCGAAGGCAGGGTGTGTGCGTTCGTTGGGACGCACACAGCATACGCCATCTGTCTGAACGATAAAGACAGCGTATGCGCCATATCCTTCGGCTCGGCTGCGGATCAGGCCGCGCAGGTGTTTGACACCCCGCTCGGTGGGCGCGTCGGGGAAATAGGCAATCCCCTCTTCCTCCAACGTGACACCTTTGATTTCCGCAAAGGCGTGCGCTGCCACAGTCTCTAGATAAAAATCGAACCGGCTGTCGCCATATCGCACCTCAGGCCGCAGCAGGCACAGCTCACCCAGGCCGCCGCTATGCACCCATTCGGCAAATACCTTATTCGGCGCGGAGGAGTCAATGTTGAATAGGCGCCCATCCTTACGGACGGAGATCAGGTCGAAAGCGGTTTTTCGCCCGGGTGCAGCGGCAGGGCAGAGATAGACCTCCGCCCCGGGAATCAGCAGCTCACCGCAGCGGCCGGTATTTTTGACATGACAGAGAATCGTTTTTCCGTCTGCAAGGACCCGTGCGACAAAGCGGTTGGGGCGGGAGAGAAATATACCGCGCAGGGTGGGCCCGTAGACCATGTCAGCGATGGCCTTCCAGCCACGTGAGTACGGGATTCAGCGCTTCGGGCGTAACCCGGTCACCACCGTCACGCAGAAGGTCCAGCATATCCTGCTCCTCCGGTGTACGATTCACTTTTTTCTCCAGTGCGCGCCCGGCCGTGGCGGCCATGATTTTCATCATCAGCCGGTAGACGCCGTGCAGTTTATGGATGTTAAAGCCGCCCTGCAGGACAAAGACCGGCACATTGTCAGGAAGGCGGCATTTTTTCCGGGTTTCCGCCTCCTGCCGTACGGAGGGCGGTGCCATGCCGACGGCACAGACGGCCTGGACGTCCCATTGCCGTGCCGCCTGGGAAAAGCCTTTGAGGCTTCCGGCCATCAGCCAGCCGAGGTAGATAACCTTTGCGCCCTTTTCCGGGCAGCCGGTTCCCAGGGAAAATACCGGGAGTCCGGTGCGATCGCTCAGCAGACGGGCATATTTTTCGGTAAAGCCGGAGTTGGATGTGTAAACGATGGCGTCCATGTCATTCCTCCTTTATTCTTTACAGACAGGCAGCCGGAGGACTGTCCGCAGGCGCTCCGGCCGTGTGCGGCGCGGATCGCCGAGATAGATTTCGTGATGGCGGCGTCCGCCGCAAAAGTCAGGGGACAGCCGGTTTTCCGACATAAAGCGGCGGAGCGCCTGCACCGTTGCCGGCTCGTCGTCATACGGGCCGATATGCAGGCATTGAACGCACAATCCTTCTTCATAGGTCCAAAGCCGTGCATCGGAGGGGTCAAGCCTTTTTTTTCGGCGAACCTCTGCACAGGCAAACGCAAATACGTCTTCGGTCACAAAGGGGGGCTGACGGATCATGGCGGTCCAGCGGAACTCCGCCTTGCATGAGCAGTCCATTTCCGCGGCACCATCCGCAGTCTGCCAGAGCCCTTCCAGCGGCGGCACCACATACTCAAAATATCCTTCGGGCGCGTTCTTGTTCAGTTTGCTCATCTTGACGGTGTAGCTAAGCGCATACAGCAGCGCAATGGCCTTTTGGTAGGCACCGTCCTGCACGTTGGGATCCCCTATGCCGTCCACGGCAAAAAAGAGCAAAGGCGGCACATCGATGATCGCCGGCACGGCTTTGGGCAGATAGAGATCCGAATATGCCTTTTTAAAGTCAAACGGCATAGGCACCCCTCCTTTGGGCAATTATACCATGGATTTTGGCATATGACATCTCTTTTTGAAGGGGGAAAAGGAGGGCTATCGGCAAAGCGGCGGGCTGACGCCCACCGCTTTTGAGTACCCAAACCACTATTTCTTTTTGACGACCGGAACCCAGGCCTCACACCGGTAGTCCGGAGACTGCTGATCACCTTCGGGGTATACCTCGATATCGGGCCCGTCGGCATATTCATAGCCGGAGGACGGCAGCCATTCGGAAATGACGCGCCGCTGCAGCTGCTGTATTGCTTTGGGCATCGGGCCAATACACTCAAAGATGGCCCAGGTGCAGGCGGGAACCATATGTTCCATCATGCCTTCCGGTGCAGTCTGATCGGTGGCAGCAGCGATATAGTAATCAAACTCCCTGCCTTCCATGCCGGAACACACACCGAGAATTCCCATGGGTGGACGGTCGATCAGGCGGCAAAGTTTTGGAATGACTCCCTCGGCTGTCGCCTCCTGCCAAAAACGTGGGATTTCGGAGAAATTTTCTTCTACGTCCATGGGAAACCGTTTTTTCATGCCAACGATCCGGAAAGCTTCCTTTGTTTCAATCCTGTAGTTCATCTCGGCATCTCCTTTGATTGATATCTGGAAGCGGATGCGTGGATATGCCTTGAGAACCACACCCTCCGACCGGGCGGCCGTTGGGGGAACGCCGTGTACGTTCTGAAACGCCCGATTAAACGAGGTGGGCGAATCATAACCGTATTTCAGAGCTGCATCAAGAATCTTCATGTCGTGTGTCTGCAGGTCAAACGCCGCTTCGGTCATGCGTCGCCGCCGGATGTATTCGCTTAGCGGGATGCCAGCGATATAAGAAAACATCCGCTGATAGTGGAACACCGAGCAGCAGGCAATCTGCGCGGCACGCGTATAGTCGAGGCCGCCGCACAGATGCGTTTCCAAATAATCGAGAGACAGGTTAAGCCGTTCCAGCCAATCCATCGCATCACCCCCTTCTCCTTGATTCTACCGGATCAAATGAATAAAGTCCTCGCATTTCCTGCACAAAAATGCGAGGCGCTATAGGGAGCGGATAGGACCTTACAGCGAAGGCTGGCAGTGAGGGCACCAATAGACCGAGCCGCCCAGATAGGCGGACTTTTGGATTTCTTCACTGCAGACGGGACAGGGAGAGCCCGCTGTATTCCGGCTAAGAATCGTTTCGTATCCACCCGGGTGGCCGAACAGATCTTTTTCCGTATTTCGCCCGCCCGCGTCCGCCATGTCGGCCAGCGTGGCCTTCACCGCGTGATACAGCCCCTCATACTCGCGTTCTGAAAGGGTCTCAATCCGTCGCTTTGGATGGATGCGCGCATTGAACAGGATATCCTGCAGCACGCCGTTGCCAAGGCCGGGGATACGTTGCTCCGTGGCGAGAAATGCCTTAGCTGAAAGTCGGCGTGTATGTTCCGTACGTAGCGTATCAAAATGCGGAAAGTCGAAAGCGGCAGTCAGCGGCGGCAAAGCGTTCCGCGACGTCAGATAATGGGGATTGTCGCCAGAGCCCTTTGGAAAAGCCCACAGCATCCCATACATCTGGATGGTGCAGACGAGAGCGCTTCCATCGGCAAATTCGATCAGCAGCTGATGGTGGTGTGGTGCGTTGCCGATGTCCTGCAGATATCGGAGGGACACACCGTCGCCGAGGACGATACTGCGATCGCCGGCGTCGATTTCAACCAGTGCGCCGATGCCGGTACTGTCGCCTAGGATGCGGCCGCGTAAAAGCGCGTCATAGCTGGCGGGATCGCCGGAATAAAAAGCAAATTTATGCGGCGTTTGATTGGCAATGACGCTGCAGATCTGTTTTCCCCGTACGGTTTCGCACAGTTGCCGCGCGATGGTCAGGCTTTCGGGCAGTTCCAACATGAAAGTTCACCTCCGTAATTTTTGCAGGACAAAGTTCGGATTTAACCCCTTGCAATGGCCTGCAGGTTTTTCTATTTTGCCGCCGCGGCGCCGGATGAAGGCAGCAGCACTTCCCATTCAGGCTGACGGAAACCGATCAGAACCTGATCGCCCAGGACAAGGATGGGACGTTTGACCAGCATCCCGTCAGAGGCCAGAAGCCGGTACTGCTCCGCTTCGCTCATTGAAGAGAGCTTTGCGGACAGACCGAGGGCCTTGTACTGCAGACCGCTGGTATTAAAAAACCGGCGGAGGGGCAGCCCGCTTTTTATGTGCCAATCCCGTATCTCCGCTTCGGTTGGGTTATCGCTTCGTATATCGCGAAACACATACTTGACTCCCCGCGCATCAAGAAAGGTTTGAGCTTTATGACAGGTGGTGCATTTGGTATAGCAGACGAATAGCATGGGCTGCCCCTCCATTCATAATTTTTATACGCTTCCGAGCGTGCCCTCATCATATCATGCCTCCGGCCGCTTGCCAACGGCTGAAATGGAAATAAATTCCTAACTTAATTAAAAATGGCGCTTGCCCGGTGGGAAAAAACATGATATCGTAGGAACAGATTGAAGGAAAGGAGCTGCTGCATGGAAAAATTTGTCCCGGCGGATAAGCTTTCAAAAAAGAAGCGCCGGGCGCTGCATGCCCGGCGGCGCAAAACCTGGGGCGGCCTGAATCCCGTGACGCGGAAGCCGGCAGACCCCAAAGCTTATAATAGAAAAAAGGCGCGGAAATGGAGTGATGACACTTCCATTGACCGCGTCTTTTTATTTGCAGAAAATTACATGCTTTTTCCGGTGATCAGCCGGGCTGCCACAACCCCTAGCGCGACGCCGGAAAAGCTGAGCGTCAGGTTCAGGATAATGTTGCCGAATGCGTACAGATAATTCGCATCGGAGAGCAGACGGAGCGTTTCCAGACTGAAGGTGGAAAAGGTGGATAGACCGCCCAGCATGCCGGTGGTCAGAAACAGCTTTACGCGCGGCGTCATCCAGCCGGCGCTTTTTTCCAGCCCAGTAAAAAATCCGATCAGAAAGCCGGCGATTACGTTGGAGAGCAGCGTGGCCGCAGGAAAGCCCGTCGTCGATGGGATTAAACGGGTAAGACAGAAGCGGAAGCAGCAGCCGAGAAAGCCCCCGGTCCCCACAAAAAGCAACTCCAGCATAAACGCAGTTCCTTTCAAAAAAACTGATGACTCCGCAAATGCAGAAGTCATCAGCTATAAGAGCGGTTTTGGTTTCCCACGGGAGAACTTCATTCCCCCAATATTATACCTTGACAGTGCTGGGATTGCAAGTCCGACATCGGCAAGAAGACAGAAAGCCGTGCAGAACATCTGCCGTTGATTTGTTAAAACATGCAGCTTTAAACAGCGGCGCCCCCTGCGGGGCTGCCGCTGCTGTTTTTTCACGAAGGGATCAACTTTTTTTCTTCCGCGAGATGTTGATGAGAGCGAGTACATAGAACACCGCGGCGGTCGCAAGCAGGATCAGAACGCTGTGGACAGGGGTGAGAATCGTGCCGCCGAACTTGAAATCCACGCCCATGGCGAGTCGGAAGCTTTCCTCCGTTGCGGTGTCCAGGCCGGCGGCCTTCAGTGGGGCCTCCATCAT
>JAYFOA010000023.1:0-28739 GCA_034933145.1 Clostridiaceae bacterium | reverse complement strand
AATTCATCCACATGGGCAGCATGATGAGCATCATCATCACCCGCTGAACCGAGGGACGCTCTTTCGAGATGGCATAGGCCAGCGGATATCCGACCAGCAGGCAGATAACGGTGGCGATCAGGGCCAACCACATGCTGCGGGCAAATACCCCTACATAATCACCCATATGGGAAAAATTTTCGGTGGTAAAAGCCCCGCTGTTGCCGGTAAAGGCGTAAACGACGATCAGCACCAGCGGAGCGACGACAAAGATCGCCATCCAGCCCACATAGGGGATGGCGGGAAGGGAGGCACGCCTATTCTTCATCCTTGGTCTCCTCTGCATCCGGGTTTGCACCGGGGGCCGTCGATTTCCGCATGATATGGATGTCATCAGGGGTCAAAAACAGTCCGACCTCGTCACCGACACGGGGTGTGGTGATCGATTGTACCTTCCAGGTAAACTGCGGTGTTTTTACCGAAATTTCATAATGGACACCCATGAAAACCACATTGGTGACCTTCCCGGTCAGCTGGCCGTCTTCGGGCGCAACAACCTCGATGTCCTCCGGGCGAACGACCACATCCACACGCTCGTCTTTTTCAAAGCCGCCATCCAGACAGTCAAACCGCCGGCCGCACATAGAGACCAGTTTATCCTGCAGCATCACGCCGTCCACAAGATTACTCTCTCCGATAAAATCGGCAACAAAGGCATTTTTCGGCTCGTTGTAGATATCCTGCGGCATGCCGATCTGCTGGATGGCGCCCTTGTTCATGACAACAATCGTATCGCTCATGGTCAGGGCCTCTTCCTGGTCGTGAGTGACATAGACAAAGGTGATACCCACCTGCTGCTGAATCGCTTTCAGCTCCCGCTGCATTTCCTTGCGCAGCTTGAGGTCCAGAGCGCCCAGCGGCTCGTCCAGCAGCAATACACGGGGATGACAGACCAGCGCCCGTGCGATAGCGATGCGCTGCTGCTCACCGCCGGAGAGAGAAGAGGGGGTGCGTTCTTCATAGCCGTCCAGATTGACCAGCTTAAGCATTTTTTTGACCCGATCACGGATCTCGGTTTCCGGCGGAACACGTTTTTTTCCGTCAGCATCCGGACGGGGAATCCGCAGACCGAAAGCGATGTTTTCATATATATTAAGATGAGTGAACAGGGCGTACCGCTGAAATACGGTATTGACTTGGCGTTTATGGGGCGGCACGTCGTTGATCTTTTTTCCATCAAAATAGACCACACCCGCGCTTGGCGTTTCAAACCCGCCGATAATGCGCAGTGTTGTGGTCTTGCCGCAGCCCGAGGGGCCAAGCAAGGTGATAAATTCCTTATCCCTTACATATAAATTAATATTATTGAGGACAACTTTGCCCCCGTAATCCTTATGAATATTTTCCAGCCGGATCAGCTGTTCGGACATTTCTCTACCCCTTTCTGTTTCTGGTTTTATATCGAAGATTAATATAGCATATTTTGCACAAATGTCAATTGTTTTTCGCAATTATTCGGAATATATCGAAAGGAAACCGAACGGCTTTTGAAAAAGCTCGGGTTTCCTCCGAAAAGCTCTTTTATTCTCAACGATTCTTGCGTTTCGCTAGTTATTATGTCGGGGTAAATTCTGGAACCAAGTGAGAAAAGACGGGTTTTGCGCCCGGAACTCCTGTCCGCGCAGATAAGACAGGACGCCCGCGTCTCCCGGAAAATCAAACCGAAGCCGATAAGCCCACAATGCCTGGTACCGGAATGGCAGGCCCTGGTTCTGTGTAGCTGTGCCATATTTTGTATCACCGGCCAGCGGGTAGCCCCGTGACGCCAGTTGGACGCGGATCTGGTGGGTTCGGCCGGTCAAAAGTTCGCATTCCAGCAGGGACAAGCCCGCACGCTGATCCAGCGTGCGATAGCGCAGGCGTGCCGTCAATGCACCCCGTGAACGGTCACTGTCGACAAAGACCTGTTTTTTTTCTGTATCGCGGCGCAAATAGTCCGTTAATTCACCGCTTTGAGGTACCGGAACGCCGTGAACCAGACAGAGATAGTATTTGGATACTTCCCGTTCTTTAATTTTTTCATTAAGGATACGCAGTGCCTCGGCGGTTTTTGCAACGATCACCAGGCCGCCGGTATTGCGGTCAATGCGGTTGCACAGAGCGGGTGCAAAGCTCTGTTCTTTGAGCGGATCCCATTCGCCTCTTTCATATAAATAGTGTTTCGCCCGATCGATGAGCGTGTCGGGGCTGTCGCTTTCATCTTCATGCACGACAAGTCCTGCCGGTTTGCACAGCAGCAGAATGTTTGCATCCTCAAAAACCACGTCCACCTGCGCGGGGGCACGCTTCCACCGATCCTCCGGTGTTGGACGCTCAAAAAATTCGTCGTTGATATAGAGCTGGAGCATGTCGCCCGTTTCCAGTCGGTCCGCGCCTTCACAGCGCTTTCCGTTGCGCTTGATGCGCTTTAAGCGGATATATTTCCCGCGCAGGGAGGGTGGAAGTGAAGGCAGTGCTTTTTGTAGGAATTTGTCAAGCCGCTGGCCGGCATCATTTTCAGAAATCAGCAATTCTTTCATGGCTTTTATCGCCCTTCGTAAAAAAAACTTGACTTTTATGCGGCCGCTTTCTATAATATAACTTGCGTTATTGCGAAAGGAAGGGCCTATGAAGATCAGCCTGCGGGCGCTGGCAACTGCCGAAAACGCCCGGATTGCTTTTGATTATACCATAGATCTGAGCAAAGAGGAAGTTAACTTTGCGTTTCCTTTTCCGGAGCCGGTGCGTCTGAGCGGCATCGTTCAAGACAATGCCGGCGCCATTTCTCTCAATGGGGAAATTAATGTCCGGGCGCATGCGCGCTGTGCCCGCTGCAATCGCCCGCTGACGTATGAAAAGCGATTGCCCGTTCATTTTCTGCTGGCGAAAGCCGTGCAGGACGAGGAACGTGACGACGTATATATCGTCGAAGGCGACGAGGTGGATCCTGCCGAGATCATGGTGCCGGAGCTAATCCTGTCCATGGAGATGGCGGTGCTCTGCCGCGAAGACTGCAAAGGGCTGTGTCCATGGTGCGGCCGCGACCTCAACGAGGGGGAGTGCGACTGTAACCACAGGGAGATAGATCCCCGGTGGGAAACCCTGCGCGGCCTGTTCGAGAAAGACAAGGAATGATATATTGGTCCGATGACTGAGGAGGTGTCCCGATATGGCAGTACCCCGCGCGAGAATATCCAAGCAACGCCGTGACAAGCGCCGTAGTTCCCACTGGAAGCTGGCTCTGCCCGGCCTGACCAAGTGCCCGAAGTGCGGCGAGCCCGTTCTGTCCCACAGAGCCTGCAAGGCTTGCGGCTACTACAACGGCCGAAAGGTTCTGGAAGTTGCCGAGGAGAAATAAGCGTTAAAATGGGGAGGGAGCATGGTTCCTTCTCCATTTTGCTTTTCATGGAAGAAGGTGCCTGAGTGTCCGCTGAAGTGACGGCGGTCGAGCCGCGCAGCGCGGCGCAGCGCGCCGGCGTCCGCGCCGGCGATCTTTTGCTGCGCATCGGAGGACATCCGGTTCGCGACGTGCTGGATTATAAATTTTATGGTTACGATGAGGATCCGGAGCTGACCTATGCCCACGGCGGCGAAGAACGTACGGTGCGCCTGCGTAAACAAGAAGGGACCGACCCGGGTCTGACCTTCGGGACCTATTTGATGGATGCCCAGCGTCACTGCGGCAATAAATGCGTCTTCTGCTTCATTGACCAGCTGCCGCCCGGCATGCGTGAGAGCCTGTATTTCAAGGATGACGACGCACGCCTGTCTTTTCTGCTGGGGAATTATATCACGCTTACCAACCTGAGCGAAGAGGATGCGCAGCGGATGATCCGCATGCGCATATCGCCGCTCAATATTTCCGTTCATAGCACCGATCCTGCCCTGCGGACGACGATGCTGGGCAATCCCAGGGGCGGAGAAAGTTTAAAATATCTTTATGCCTTTGCGGAGGCGAAACTAAAGCTGCATACGCAGATCGTAGTGTGCCCCGGCCTCAACGATGGCGCCGCGCTGGAAAAAACGCTGGCTGATTTGTCGATGCTTTATCCTGCGGTGGAGAGCGTAGCCGTGGTGCCTGTCGGTCTGACGCGGCATCGGCAGCATCTGCCGGTACTCCGGCCGGTGCAGGCGGTGGAGGCGGCGGACATCCTGCGGATCGTGGATGCACAGCGGGTAAATAATAAACTTAATCACGGCGAGGCGATTTGCTGTGCAGCCGATGAGCTGTATTTGAAAGCGGGACTGCCGCTGCCGGATGAGGCGTATTATGAAGGCTTTCGTCAGCTGGAAAACGGGGTAGGGCTGATGACCCTGTTCGAGCTTGAGCTGCGCGCCGCTCTCGCCGGTGAGGAGGGGCCGCTGCCGGCTCCTGCGCCGCTGGCGTTGGCCTGCGGTATGGCTGCAGGGGACTTTATGCGCCGGATGGTTTCGCTGATTCGGGAAAAGTGCCCCGCGCTGGAGCTGGAGGTTCTTCCTGTTCCCAATGTTTTTTTTGGCCCACTGGTAGACGTATCCGGTCTGGTGACCGGCGGGGACTTGATTACCACGCTGCAGGGAAAGGTCGAGGGAAAGCGCCTGCTGCTTCCGCAGGTCATGCTGCGGCATGGGGAGACTGTATTTCTCGACGATATATCTCTTACAGACGTGCAGCGGGCGCTGCATGCCAAGCCCGTCCCCGTTGAGGTGGACGGCGGTGCGTTTCTGGACGCCGTATTGAAGGAGGAATAATCTATGGACAAGCCTGTGATTGCCATTGTTGGCCGCCCGAATGTGGGCAAATCCCTGCTGTTCAACCGGATCGCGGAAAAGCGCGCCGCCATCGTGGAAGATACGCCCGGCGTTACCCGGGACCGTATCTACGCGGACGCCGAATGGAGGTCACGGCCCTTTACGGTCATTGACACCGGCGGAATCGAGCCGCGTACCGACGATGAAATTTTGAAGTTCATGCGTCAACAAGCGCTGATCGCTATTGATCATGCCGACGTGGTGGTTCTGGTCACCGATATCCGCATTGGCATGACTGCCGCTGACACAGAAGTGGCAGATATGCTGAAAAAAGCGAAAAAGCCGGTGGTGCTGGCGGTTAACAAGATGGATTCCCCCGGTGACCCACCGGCGGAGTTTTACGAGTTTTATGGCCTGGGGCTCGGGGATCCGATGGGTATCTCCGCGCTGCATGGTAACGGCGTCGGTGATCTTCTGGATGCCTGCTTTGCCTATTTTCCCCCGGAAAGCGAGGCGGAGACAGAAAATGATGGTGCCATTCGTGTCGCTGTGATCGGCAAGCCAAACGCGGGGAAAAGCTCACTGGTCAACCGCGTCCTTGGTGAGGAGCGGGTGATCGTCTCCGAAGTGGCGGGTACCACGCGCGACAGCATCGATACGCTGGTGGAGCGGGGAGAGGATCACTATATCTTCATTGATACGGCCGGCATCCGGCGCAAAAGCCACGTGGAGGAAGCTATAGAGCGATATTCCGTCCTGCGGGCCCAGATGGCGGTGGAACGGGCCGATGTTTGCCTTTTGATGATCGATGCGACAGCCGGGATTACCGATCAGGACACCAAGGTGGCCGGCTTAGCCCACGACAGCGGCAAGGCCGCGATCATTGTCGTCAATAAATGGGATCTGGTGGAAAAAGAGACCGGCACTCAGGCGGAATTTGAAAAAAACATCCGTACGGAACTGGCTTATATGCCATATGCCCCCATCGTTTTTATCTCTGCCAAGACCGGTCAGCGAGTGGAGAATCTGTTTGACCTCATCCGCAAATGTTATACCGCTGCCAATACCCGTATTACCACGGGACAGCTTAACGCGCTCCTGGCCGATGCAACAGCGCGGGTACAGCCGCCCACCGACAAGGGACGGCGGCTCAAGGTGTTTTATATGACGCAGACGGGGATCTGCCCGCCCACCTTTGTATGCTTCTGCAACAGCGCACAGCTGTTTCATTATTCCTATCTTCGCTATCTGGAAAATCGTATACGCGATGCCTACCCGCTGGAAGGAACGCCGGTCAAAATGATTGTCCGGCAGCGGGGGGATGAGGACCGGTAGCCGATGGTGAAAATCGTTTTTGCGTTGCTGGGTGCCTACCTTCTGGGTTCCGTAAGCGGCGCGATCGTGGCGGCACGCCTGTTTCATGATGTGGATATCCGGAAGTTCGGCAGCGGCAACGCCGGACTCACGAATACCCTGCGGACGCTGGGACCCGGCACCGCGGCGGCAGTGCTGGCTATTGATGCGGCCAAGACCGTACTGGCGCTGTGGCTGGGGCAGTATCTGGCGGGGGAGATCGGTCTTCTGTGCGCCGCGGTTGGCGCGGCACTGGGTCACGCTTTTCCGCTGTATTATAGGTTCAAGGGCGGAAAATGCGTCCTGAGTACAGCAATGATCTGCGCGTTTTTCGATTGGAGAGCGCTGTTGCTGTTGGCAGTACTTTTCGTTTGGGTCGTTTTTCTAAGCCGGAAGGTATCTGTCGGATCGTTGACGGTTGCCGTGCTGCTGCCGTTTGTCCTGTGGGCGCTTGGAGCCGGACAAGGCCGCGTCGTTGTCGGCGGATTGTTGACGCTGATGATTGTGATCCTGCACCGGGGGAATATCCGCCGGCTGGTCAAGGGAGAAGAACCACCGACTACTTTTTAATTGATAAGGAGATACCGGTATTATGCGCATCGCCGTGATCGGCAGCGGGGGCTGGGGCCTGGCCATGGCCCGTCTGCTGCGGCAAAAGGGAAATGAAGTGGCTCTCTGGAGCTTTTTACCGGAGGAATCCGCTCTTTTGCGGGAGACGCTGGGGAATGAAAAACTTTTACCCGGTGTCCGTCTTCCTTCGGATATTGAATTTACCACGAACCTTTCCTGCGCGGAAGGCTGTCCGTTGGTCATTGTCGCTACGCCATCTTTCGGTGTGGCGCAGGCGGGACGGGGACTGAAAGAGCACCTGCACTCCGGGCAGACAGTCGTGCTGCTTAGCAAAGGGTTTGACCCGGAAAATGGCTACTGCCTGCTGGGTGAGAGCCTGAAGCGGGAGCTGGGGCCTGAAATCCCGGTAGTTATTGTCACCGGCCCCTCTCATGCAGAGGAAGTGGCACGGGATATGCCGACAGCGGTGCTGGCAGCATCCGATCGCCGGGAGGCAGCGGAATTTACGCAGCAGGTATTGATGACCGATTGGTTCCGGGTCTATACTTCGGGCGACATGGTGGGCGCTCAGCTGGGCGGGGCGATGAAGAACGTGTTCGCGTTGGCTGTCGGCATCAGCGACGGCGCAGGCTTCGGTGACAATGCAAAGGCTATGCTGATGACCCGCGGTATCGCTGAAATGTCCCGCCTGGGCATGCTGTTGGGCGGATGCGCGGAAACCTTTGCCGGGCTTTCCGGCGTGGGGGATCTGATCGTCACCTGTGTATCGATGCATTCCAGAAATCGCCGTGCAGGTCTGTTGATCGGCGGAGGTATGGCGGCCCGTGATGCGATGGCACAGATTGGTGCCACCGTGGAGGGCTATTATGCAACGGAGGCCGTTCACCGGCTTACAGAGGGGAAAAGTGTGGAGCTGCCAATCTGTGAGGCAATGTATGATGTGTTGTTTTGCGGTCTGTCGGTTCGCGTGGCAGCGGATCGACTGCTGCGGCGTGCCCGCTGCCCGGAACAGGATGTGGATCCCTGGCAATAAAACAGTGAGGAAAAAAGTGTACACCCGACTGGGTGTACGCTTTTTGAATTAATGAAAAGGCAGTCTGTCCATAGACGCTGCAGGCTGCTGAAAAAAACATATTATGGCATACATATGATGAAAGGCCATCACCTTTTTTCATTTGCTATAAAAAACAGAAGGTATGGCCCGCGGAATAAGCCATACCTTCTGAACTCTAAACTTTCGATAATTGCAAAAGCGCGCACCCTTTTGGGCGCGCGCTTTTAAAAATAAAAATCAGACCGCGCGGGTTACTTTGCCCGAACGCAGGCAGCGGGTACAGACGTTCTCATGCGTCGGTGTGCCGTTCACGATCGCCTTGACGTGTTTCACGTTGGGCTTCCAGGCACGGTTCGTCCGGATGTGTGAGTGGGACAGTTGAATACCGAAAGTCACGCCCTTGCCGCAAATATCACACTTTGCCATTGATCTCTGCACCTCCTTTGGCCGATTACTCTAAAGCGACAGGAGTTATATTATCACAGGTGCCCGCGAAATGCAAGAGAAAATCACAAAAAATTTGGCAGGGAAGATAGAACGCAGGCAATTTTTCTTGCGCTAATCGTCTCTTCGCGATATAATGACAAAAACGAGTATAATGGGAGGCGCTTTTACATGGCACAGTCCAAATATTCGGTGGAAATGCACCAGCTTGTCAGCGAATTCCATTTGGATGTACGCTATGGCCCGGAGGATTACCTAAATAACCGTATTACCAGTGCGATTGTCAATCGGCCTGCGCTGCCGCTGACCGGTTTTTTTGAATATTTCAATTCAAACAGCATTCAGGTAATCGGAAAAGCAGAAAGCTTTTATCTCCGCAGCCGCAACAGGAAAGAGCGCCTTCACAGTATGGAAATGCTGCTGAGTGCAGGCGTTCCTTTGCTGATCTTTGCCAACGGTGAAGAACCCGAGCCTGAATATCTCGAGCTGGCGGAAAAACATAAAGTCACGATCGCAGTTACACCGGAAGTGACTTCCAGCTTTATTGCGGCGCTGACCGCATCGCTTAACGTTTATCTTGGCCCGCGTTTGACCATGCATGGCGTATTTGTGGAAGTCTATGGAGAAGGAATTCTTCTTTTAGGCGACAGCGGTATCGGAAAGAGCGAGACAGCCATTGAGCTGGTCAAGCGAGGCCACCGGCTGGTGGCTGATGACGCGGTGGACATCAAACGGGTATCCGCCAAATCGCTGGTCGGCAGCGCACCTGAGATTATCCGGTATTTTATAGAGCTGCGTGGTATCGGCGTTATTGACGTGCGCCGTATCTTTGGCATGGGGGCGGTCAAACCCACGGAAAAGGTAGACCTTATTATTCGCCTTCACAAATGGGAAGACGGCAAGCCCTATGACCGTATGGGCATTGAGCAGGAATATACCGATATTCTCGGCATTCAGGTACCGTCGCTGGAAGTCCCGGTGCGGCCTGGCCGCAATTTGGCCGTGATCATCGAGGTGGCCGCCATGAACAATCGTAACCGAAAGATGGGACAGAATGCCGCAAAGGAGCTATCCGACAAACAATATGCCAGTCTGCTTGCTCAGCAGGAGGGCCCGGTACGCTGAATCGGAACCGGCGGTTCGCGGGTCGGAAGCCTGCCATTCGGCGCGGCGTTTTCGGATACTCATTGCTGCATCGGGAAAGGCTGCGACCGCGTATTTCGGAATAAACATAGCCGCCTCCCGATAAGATAATTCGGGAGGCAATTTTTGCTCTCCGGCGCCTGCAGCGGTGGCTGCGGGATGCTTTCCGTTTCGGTGCAGCGGATGTAATGCAGAGTTTTCCGTAGGGGGCAGCAGTTATGGGAGAGACGCGGCGGCTGTTTGAACTGGGATGCAAAGAGGTCATCTGTCTGAGTGACGGTGCACGCTTAGGATATGTCCGCGACGTGGAGATCGATATGGAGACGGGACGCATCCATGCGCTGATCATTCCGGGGAAGCTGCGCTGGCTGGGACTATTAGGCAGGGAATCCCCCCTGATTCTCCCTTGGGAGAGCATAGGAACTATGGGAGAGGACATTATCTTTGTAAAAACACGGCCAAAAGGCTGAATTTTCCCAGAAAACCACAGGATAAGCTTGCATTTGTTCTTAATTTATGTTATATTACTAAAGCTGCCGGAAATTTTAAGCCGGCAGACGACACACGGTGCGTGAGGCCACGGCCGGTGCCCATTTTCGGGTGACCGCTGCCGATGAGCGTGCCGGAGGCGTAACAAACAAGGAGGACAAACCATGGCAGTCATCAGCATGAAACAGCTTCTGGAAGCGGGCGTCCATTTCGGACATCAGACCCGTCGCTGGAACCCCAAAATGGCCGAGTATATCTTCATGGAGCGCAACGGGATCTATATCATTGATCTGCAGAAGACCGTGAAGAAGCTGGAAGAGGCCTATTTTTTTGTCCGCGACCTGGCGGCCGAGGGCGGCACGCTGCTGTTCGTCGGCACGAAAAAGCAGGCGCAGGACGCGATCCGCGAAGAAGCAGAGAAGGTCGGCATGTTCTATGTCAACGCCCGTTGGCTTGGCGGCATGCTCACGAACTTCAAAACCATGCGTAAGCGTGTGGATCGCCTGAATCAGCTCAACCGTATGAGCGAGGACGGCACTTTTAATCTCCTGCCTAAAAAAGAAGTCATCAAGCTTCGCCTTGAGATTGAAAAGCTGGAAAAGTATTTGGGCGGCGTCAAAGAGATGCGCAAACTGCCTGGCGCGCTGTTCGTTGTCGATCTGCGCAAGGAGAAAAATGCCATTGCCGAAGCCCGCAAGCTGGGCATCCCGATCATTGCTATTGTGGACACTAACTGTGATCCGGATGATGTTGACTATGTCATCCCGGGCAATGACGACGCGATTCGTGCAATCCGCCTGATCTCCGCCGCCATGGGCTCTGCCGTGACCGAAGGCCGTCAGGGCGAACAGCTCAGTGTTTCGGATGAGACCGTTGCTCCTGAAGAAGAGGAAGCTGCGGTGGATACGACACCCCGCGCGCCGATGCGCCGGGCCTCCCGGAGCGCCGAGGAGATTACGGAGAACTGAGATCCGATCTCCGGCAAAACTGAAATTTGATATACAGGAGGTTTTCTATAATGGCATTTACTGCGAAAGATGTACAGAACCTGCGCGAGCAGACCGGCGCGGGCATGATGGATTGTAAGAAGGCCCTCACCGCCTCTGAGGGAGACTATGAGAAGGCCATTGAATTTTTGCGTGAAAAGGGCCTGGCCGCCGCCGCTAAAAAGGCTGGCCGTATCGCCGCGGAAGGTATGGCGTATGCCTATGTGTGTGATTCGTGCGGCGTGGGCGCTGTGGTCGAAATCAACTCGGAGACCGATTTTGTCGCCAAAAATGAGAAGTTCGTCAAATTTGTCGATGATGTAACGCATGTCGTTATCGACGAAAACCCCGCCGATCTGGATGCGCTGCTGGCCTGTGCATACCCCGGTACCGGCCGTACCGTTCAGGAAGAGCTGCAGGATAAGGTTTTGGTCATCGGTGAAAATATCCAGGTCCGCCGCTTTGCCCGTTATTGCAATAAAACCATGAACATCGCCTATGTCCATGCCGGCGGAAAGATCGGCGTACTCGTCGGCCTGGAGGTTTCCGAGAATCTGCGCGGAAATGCCGCAGTTCTTGATCTGGGCAAGGATATTTGCATGCAGATTGCCGCTATGCGGCCCCAGTGGCTCGATCGCACCCAGGTGCCGGCTGAGACCATTGAGAAAGAGAAGGAAATCCTGCTGGCGCAGACCATGAACGAAGGAAAACCCGTAGCTGTCGCCGAGAAGATCGTGAACGGCCGTATCAACAAGTTCTATGAGGAAAACTGCCTGGTGGATCAGGCTTTCGTGAAAGAGAACAAGGCCTCCGTTGCAAAGTATGCGGATCGCGTCGCCTCTGAACAGGGCGGCACGGTGAAGATCGCTAAGTTCGTTCGTTTTGAGAAGGGCGAAGGCCTGGAGAAGCGCGAAGAGAACTTTGCGGAGGAGATCGCCAAGCTAGCCGGCGGCAATAACTGAGAACTTCGGCCGCGCTGGCTGCTGACTGTTTGATTTGCGGGAGACTGCCCTTGACGGGCAGTCTCCCGCTTTATTTACATGCTCCATAATTTTACATTTATCCGCAGCGGCGCTGTTGAAAAGCCACAGAGCTGCGGGAGCGGCGTCAATCCGTAAACTGTCGCCGTTCCGGATATTCGCACCGGAAAGAAGGGGTATTCTTTTCGGTATCGGGGGCGGGATCATCCCGCCCGAAACCTGACGGAGAAAGGAAATCTATGCTATCGGAACAGCAATCCAATGAATTCCGTAAAACCATCGCCGCTGCGGCGGAACGCTGGCAGACCTCCGGTTATATCTTTGCGAAGTGGGAAGAGCAGATCCTGTTTGATGCCCCCTGCGGTGTCGCAGACCGAGAAACCGGGATGCCGGTTACATCGGATACCCGTTATTGTTTCAGCGGACTGAGCCGCAGTCTGGTGGGACTTTGCTTCCTGCTGCTATGTGATCGTAAGATTCTCAGCCCGGAGGACAGCCTGTCCCAGTATATCCCTGAATATTGCCAGGCAGAGCGCCTTACTCTGCGGCATTTGATGGAGGGCACTTCTGGTGTGCCGAATTATTTCAGCGGCTTTCAAATGCTCACGCTTCATGCCGACCCCAAGCATGAGGCGCTGCCGGAACGTGAGCGTTTCGCCTTGGAAAGCGCGATGCTGTGGGGACAGATGGATCTGCCGGGACTGCTGGCGCTGATTGGAAAGACTCCGCTTGACTTTGAACCGGGACTAAAGCCGGAGTTCAGCTTGAGCGAGCCGATTTTGTTGGCAGAAGCCATGTCCCGTGCTGCTGGAAAGCCGTATACCAGACTGCTGATTGAACTAATTTTTTCACCGCTGGGGATGGATGGTATTCGGTTTGAAAACGGGCCTGCTGCACCCCGCTATGGTGCGTTCCGCCAAAAGGAGCTCATCCGTCTGCCGGAAATACCGATAAACTGCGCTTTTACGGCGGACGCAGTTGACATCAAAAAGCTGATGGATGCATTGTGCGCACGGAAGCTCCTGTCTGAACAAGGGTGGAGCCAAGCCGAGAAACTTGACGAATATGGCAACGGTCCCGTATGCGGTCAAACGGATGGCTTTTTCACCTTTGGTCTGGATGCACCCGGTAATGGCGCCTGCCTGTATTTTGACCAACAATTGGGCCTTCAGTTTTGCCATATCACCAACGCTGGTATTGTGATCAAGTGCGACACATCCGGTAATTATGATCATTTACGCAAGCAGATGAGGGAAGCCGTTTCTGCTCTGACTACCTATCCGCGTTGCCCCCATGTGGTACCGTATGGAAATAAGAATTGGCTGGAGACCTGCGACCTGCGGGTGCGGGAAGACCAAACGGATTTTGTCGGCGATGTCCGAACCGACATTGCCCATGCGATGGCTTTTATAAATACATTTAAGGTGTATGTTATGCAGGAAGGTGATCGCCCTGTTGGTCTGCTGATTCTGGAAATTGACCCCCAAAAAGGAAATTTCTGGATTGACACGGTGCTTATCGACCGGAGGTATCAGGGACGTGGGTATGGAAAGCTGATGGTTGGCTGGGGCGTGGAGGAGCTGAAGCGTCAGGGCGCAAAGCAACTGATGATCGGCGTCAACCGGTTTAACATCCCGGCACAGCGTTTGTATGCCAGCCTCGGCTTTCAGCCGGCAGAGGTATTCGCGGGCGGCATGATGATGCGCATTGATCTGGAAGGGTAATATGGCGGGAATTCAGATGCTGTCACCGGAGCATCCGCTGTGGCTGCCCACAGCGGACTACGCAGCTGCCTGTTCCTGGCGGGCAGGCCCGTATCTGGCCAAGATGATGCAAACCGGTGAATTTTCCGGCTGGGAGCGGGTGTTTATTGCCATTGAAGAAGGCAAAATTATGGGATACTGTACATTTGCATCACGGGACTGCATACCGGATGTGGAGTATACGCCCTATATCGGTTTTGTCTTCGTGGGTGAGGCTTACCGCGGCGAGCGGCTGAGCGAGCAATTGATCCGCGCGGAACTGACCTATGCGAAAACGCATGGCTTTTCCACTGTTTATCTGGTAAGCGGGGAGCGGGGGCTGTATGAGAAATATGGCTTTGTGAAACAGGAAGAGCACCGCGATCAATGGGGAAACTGGGAGCAGATATTCACTATTCGCATATGAGTTGCTGGATTAAAAAAGAAAACCCGGGAGCATTTTACTCCCGGGTTTTCTGCGCAAAAGTTATTTTGTCTGGAAAGTGCTGCATTCAGTTTCACGGCTGCTTGTGGCGCTGAGGCCGTTAACGCTGACGGAGGAGGCGGTGCAGCGGTTGTTCCCATCATTATAGGAGCAGTTTTTGACGTCGCAGGTAATATCGGTTTCCGGTACCGGATCCATATTTGTGCTGACGGCGTTTTCGTAAGATTGGCCACGGTTTCCGTAGCTTGCGCAGCAGGTTTCGCTTTCGTTGGTGGCGCTGCAGCCATCCACCTTGATGGAAGAGCGGAGACAGAGATTATTTTTGTTGTTGACACAGTTCTGGACGCTGCAAGACAGATTGTTCATAATAGACTCCTTTCGATTTCAAAGTCTTACATAGGATATCCGCAAAATTTGTCGGTATGCATTAATTTATCGAACATTTGTTTTATATTCTGAAAAATCCGGGTTTTTGCAGAAAAAACCCGGATTTTGCTTTAAAAAAATCCGGAAAATCTATTGATTTTTCTTTCATCCGTGTCTATAATAAAAGCACAAAAGTGGTAAAACGTGGGGAATAGTGAGCTGATAGACCAAAGAAGTGGGTAAATCGGGGGAGGCGAGGAAGCGTGCGCGGCGAATATCAGTATACGATCGATGCCAAGGGGCGCCTGAGCTTCCCGCCGAAGCTGCGGGAGGAATTGGGAGAGAAATTCGTTATTTTCAAGGGCCTCGATCCTTGTCTTTGGGTCTATTCCGCAGAAGATTGGGCCGCCTTTGAACTAAAGCTGGCCGCACTTCCCGCAAAGGCTCGGAAAATTCAGCAATTCTATTCCGCCAATTTCGAATGTGAGCCGGACGGGCAGGGCCGCGTGCTCATCCCTCAGACACTCCGCCAGTTTGCCGGACTGAAGAAAGATGTAGTTTTTGCAGGCGTGCAGCGTCGGGTGGAGATCTGGGATAGCACCGCATGGCAGGAGCATAACCGGCAGATCGATCGGGATGAGGTTGCCTCTCTGATGGACGAGATGGGGATGTAAGATGGAATTTTCCCATGTATCTGTTCTGGCACAGGCGTGTATCGAAGGGCTGAACATTCGGCCGGACGGCGTCTATGTAGACGCGACTACCGGCGGCGGCGGTCATTCATCGCTTATAGCGGAACGTATTGACACCGGACGGCTGATCTGCATTGATCGCGACGCGGAGGCTCTGGCTGCGGCTGGTCGCCGACTTATTCCATTTCAGGATCGCATCACCTTTGTCAAAAGTAATTTTGAAGACCTTAGGACCGTTCTGCAGGATCTGGAGATCCCCGCAATTAATGGCGTCCTGTTCGATCTTGGGGTAAGTTCCTACCAACTAGATAACCCCGAACGTGGATTTTCTTATATGCAGGACGCACCGCTGGACATGCGGATGGATCGGGAACAGAGCTTTTCCGCCTATGAGCTAGTTAACGAAAGCGCGGAAGCAGAACTCGCACGGATCATCTCCCTTTACGGAGAAGAACGATTTGCCCGGAGGATCGCCACCGGGATCATCCGCAAAAGGGCGCAGGAGCCAATCCGGACAACACGGGAGCTGGCAGATGTGATCCGCGGATCCATGCCCGCCCCCGCGCTGCGGGAAAAGCAGCACCCGGCAAAACGTACCTTTCAGGCCATTCGTATTGCCGTGAATGGTGAACTGAAAGCGGTGGAGCAGGCGGTGGCCGAAGCTATTGACCTTTGCGCCCCCGGCGGGCGTGTGGCGGTTATCAGTTTTCATTCGCTTGAGGATCGCATCGTAAAGACTTTGTTTGCAGAAGCGGCTCGCGGATGTACCTGCCCACCGGAATTCCCGATCTGCGTCTGCGGTAAAAAACCCCGTGTTCGGCTGGTAAATAAAGGCGGAACGATCCCTACGCCGGAAGAGCAGGAACAGAATCCCCGGGCCCGAAGCGCGCGTCTGCGGGTTGCGGAAAAAATTTAAAGTGAAGGTACTATCAGAAAGGAGACCTACGATGGCCAGCAATTATAATCATACCAGTGCCGTTGCCTATGAACGGTTTTCGGTCTCCCAGCAGGAGACGGCGCCAGAGATCCGGGCTCTTCCGGAGAAAAAATCCCACCATCGCGCGGTTCCGTACGGAAAATATTTTGTGGTGATGACGTGCGTTTTTACCGTTTTGCTGGCCGTTGTGTTCAGCTACATGCAGCTGGCGCAGCTGACGAATCAGAATGATAAGCTGCGGACGCAGATTGCCGATCTGCAGAGTGAAGAAAATGCTCTCAGTGCCAAGAAAGAGCAGATTTATAACCTTGCATATGTGGAGGATTATGCTAAAAATGTGCTTGGCATGGTCAAGCTGGACAAGAGTCAGATCGTTTATGTGGATCTGCGACAGGACGACCAAATGATCGTTGCCAAGGCGTCCGAGAGCCGCGGCGCCCAGTTCTGGAAAGATATTGTACGAAGCTTCAGCGCCGTACTGGAATATCTGAATTGAATGGGCAATAAAGTATAGATGATAGAAGAAATCAAGGAGTGAGGAATACCCCGGGAATTCCTTACTCCTTTCTGCTAAGGAGCGCACATGGCACAGTTTCAGCGAAAAGCGGAGAGTAAGACGCGGCGGCGGGTCTGGGTGCTGGCAGTTTGTTTTGGCATCCTTGCCTTTGCGGCTGTGGCAGTCCGGCTGTTTCAGCTTCAGGTGTTTGACCATGAATTTTATGAGGCGCAGGCGGCATCCCTTCAGACCCGGGACAAGGTGATCTACCCGACCCGGGGAACCATCTATGACTGCAATGGAAAGCCGCTGGCCATATCCGCAGATACAGAGATGGTGACGCTGGAGGCCGTCAAAATTGACAGCGATGAGCAGGGCCTTCTGATTGCGCAGAAGCTTAGTGAGATCCTCGGCCTTGATTATGACGATGTGCTGGCTAAGGTGCAGAAGCGTGCCAGCTATGCCGTTATCAAACGCGGCGTGGAGAAAGATGTTGCCGATCAGATTCGAGCATTTGTCAAGGAAAATAAGCTGGATTCTGTTTTTCTGTCCGCAGACTCCACACGTTATTATCCCTATGGCAATTTCCTCTCCAACGTGCTGGGCTTTGTTGGCTCAGACGAACAGGGTTTGGGCGGGCTGGAAATCCAATATGAGGATGAACTGGCCGGCACGCCGGGACGGATCGTTACCGCGACCAATGCTAAGGGCGAGGAGATGCCCTTTGAATACGAGATGTACTATGAGCCGGAGGAAGGCCACAGCCTGATTCTCACGATCGATGAGGTGCTTCAGCACTATTTGGAGAAAAACCTTGAGGTTGCCTATAAGGATAATAACGTCCAGGTGGGTACCATGGGCATCGTTATGGATGTTAACACGGGCGGCATTCTGGCGATGGCCTGCTATCCGGATTTCGACCCCAATACCCCGTTTACCTTGACGGATCAGGAAGCAGCCGCTGAAATTGCCGCGATGACGGACAGCGATGCGCAAAAAAAAGCGCGCTCCGATGCGCTGTATGCCCAATGGAATAATAAGACCATTTCCTACACCTATTATCCGGGCTCTACGTTCAAGATCATTACCGCCTCCAGCGCACTGGAGGAAGGTGTCATAAATCTGGACAGCACCTTTACCTGTACCGGTCATATCACGGTGGGCGGGAGGAGCATCGCCTGCTGGCGTTATTACAATCCCCATGGGACACAGACGCTATCGCAGGCGATCCAGAACTCATGCAACCCGGCTTTTGTACAGATCGGCCTGCGGCTGGGGGCAGAGAAATTTTCCAAGTATGTTTCCGCCTTTGGGCTGAGGGAAAAGACTGGCATTGATCTGCCGGGTGAAGCTGTCGGCTTGTTTAACCTGAATCAGGAGATCGACCTTGCGGTCTACAGCTTTGGCCAGAACTTCACCATTACGCCGCTGCAGCTGATCACAGCCGTGTCCGCAGTCGCCAACGGCGGTACCCTACTGCAGCCCCATGTGGTCAAGGAGATTGTAGACAGCGAAGGGAATCTGATTCAAAGCTTTGATCGCACCGAGGTCCGGCAGGTGATCTCAAAGCAGACCTCCGAGACCATGGCGCAGCTGCTGGAAGGCGTTGTCAAGGTCGGTACCGGCAAAAATGCCTATACTGCCGGTTACAGGGTGGCAGGCAAGACCGGCACCACGGAAAACATCGCCAAGGAGCAGGCTGCCGCCAAACAAGGCATCAGCGCACAATACCGAATCTCTTCTTTTATCGCTTTCGCCCCGGCGGACAATCCGCAGATCGCGGTACTCATCGTCCTTGATGAACCGACGGTCGCGCCGGTTACTGGCGGTATCACGGTGGCACCCGTCATCCGTCGGTTTATGGAAGAGGCCATGCCGTATCTGAATGTCAATCCGGTCTATACGGAAGATGAACTGCAGGAAAAGGACGTTACCGTCCCCGATGTGATCGGTCTGTCATACAGCGAGGCGGAAAACAAGCTTCAGGGCGTCGGATTGCAGGTGCGTACCGAGGGCGAAGGAAGCACCGTGACAGATCAGCTGCCCAGGGCAGGCACACAGATTTCAGGAAAATCGAAAGCTGTTTTGTATCTGGGCGGCGCTGCACCGCAAAAGACGGTAGTTGTGCCCGATCTTTCCGGCCTGTCGTTGGATGAAGCCACAACGCAGCTGCAAAGCCGCGGCCTTTATATCCGCGTTTCGGGCGGCGCCGCATACAGCGATACAGGGAACATCGTCGTGACAAAGCAGGACGTTGATCCGGAGACTGAGCTGTCCTACGGCGGTGTGGTCACAGTAGAGGTCAGCGATCTGTCCCAGCGCTCCGAATAGTTTTATTATCAGGTATCATGAGGGTTTTCCGAGGAGGAAGTGCAATGAAGATATCCGAATTGTTTTTCGGCCTGCAGCCTGCGGGGGTCTTCGGCCAGCTGCCGGAGGAAGTGAATGCGCTGTGCTATGATTCCCGGAACGCCGTACCCGGCTGTGCTTTTGTAGCCATTCGGGGATATGCCACCGACGGTCATCGGTATATCCCGGCGGCAGTAGCCGCCGGAGCTGCGCTGATCGTATGCGAAGAGGCACCTGTGGAGGATGTTCCGTATGTACTGGTAGATAATAGCCGCCGGGCATTGGCTATCCTCTCTGCCAACTGGTTCGGGCATCCCGAACAGGTAATCAAACTGGTGGGTGTTACAGGGACGAAAGGAAAAACCACCGTCACCCATTTGATCAAGCATGTTTTAGAGACCGCCGGGTATCTCTGCGGGCTGATCGGTACCAACGGAAATATGGTCGGTACCCGTGCCCTGCCTGGCGACCGTACAACACCTGAATCTTATGAGGTCTATCATCTGCTGGCGGAAATGCGCGATGCGGGCTGTACCCACGCAGTAATGGAGGTATCCTCCCACGCTCTGGTGCTTGATCGCGTATACGGGCTGCACTATACTGCGGCCGCCTTTACAAACCTCAGTCGTGATCACTTGGACTTCCATCATACAATGGAAGAATATCTGGAGGCAAAGAGCATCCTTTTCACCCGCTGTGACAAAGCGGTGATCAACTATGATGACCCGGCAGGGCAGACGCTGCTGGGCAAGATTGAATGTCCGATGTTAACGTTTTCGGCAAAGGCGGACGATGCAGACCTGGTGGCAAAAAATCTTATGCTCCGGGAGGGACAGATTAGCTTCGAGGCGGTGACCATGGGCGATATTGCCCGGGTAAGCCTCCCGATTCCCGGCATGTTTTCGGTCTATAACGCGTTGGCGGCTCTGGGCTGCTGCCTGGCTCTGGGACTCGAGCTGCCGGCGGCTGCAAAGGCGCTGCGCAGCGCCGAGGGCGTGAAGGGGCGGGCTGAGGTAGTGCCCACCGGTACGGACTTTACCGTAATCATTGACTATGCCCATTCGCCCGACAGCATGGAAAATATTCTGAAAGCACTTCGTCCTTTCGTCCGCGGACGGCTGATTGCGCTTTTTGGCGCCGGTGGTCATCGGGATAAGGGAAAGCGGCCGATGATGGGTAAAGCCGGCGGGGAGAATGCCGATCTTTGCATCGTCACCAGTGACAATCCACGGGATGAAGTGCCGGGTGACATCATCCGCGATATCCTGCCCGGGCTTAATGGTACGCATGCAAAGGTACAGGTGATCGAGGATCGTAAAGGGGCCATTCGCTGGGCGATACGGAATGCCGAGACAGATGACGTTGTTGTTTTGCTGGGGAAAGGGCAGGAGACCTATCAGGAAGTCAACGGGGAAAAACGGCATTTGGATGAGCGGGAAGAAGTCGCTGCGGCACTTGCGGAGTTAAAGCGGCAGGATTAAGATACAGGCTTCCGGCTGCGTTATTTCCGGCCGGGGCTTGCTGGCCGCCGACTTCGGCGGTATAATAAATGAACCCTGGCATAAGGAAGTTAACGTCGGAGGATACAATCATGAAGTCGTTTACACTGGCTGTATTTGTGGCGGCGCTTGCGGTGGCGGCGCTGCTGGCGCCGGTGGTCATCCGAAAGCTGCGGGAGTTGAAATTCGGCCAGAAAATTCTGGAGGACGGTCCCACCTGGCATGCCGGAAAGCAAAACACACCGACGATGGGCGGCGTTATCTTCGTCCTCGCTTGTGCGTTCGGCGTATTGTGCGCAGCGACGAGGATTTTTGGCGCGCATGATTGGCGGACGCCGGTCATGCTGTTCCTTTCACTGATCTTTGGAGCGGTAGGCTTTGTGGATGACTGGACAAAAATTCGGCACCGGCAGAATAAAGGAATCACCGCACGGCAGAAGATTCTTCTGCAGATCGCGGCGGCGGCACTGTTTCTGACGGTGATGCGGGTGCTCGGCTATCTGGATGGGCAGCTCTACATTCCTTTTGCGGGCGTATGGATCAATCTGCCTTGGACTGTGTATCTGTTGCTTTGCATTTTTATAATCGTAGGATTTGACAATGCCGTGAATCTGACCGACGGCATCGACGGCCTTTGCTCTGCTGTAACCCTGATTATCACGCTGTTTTTTACCGCCGTGTTTCTGCGGCAGCACAGCGGTGGCGTCTGGTTTTCTTCGGCGCTGGCCGGCGGGCTGCTGGGCTTTTTTCTTTTCAATAAACATCCGGCAAAGGTATTTATGGGCGACACCGGTTCCTTGTTTCTGGGGGGTGCGGTGTGCGCCATGGCATTTGCCGCCGATATGCCGCTGATGCTGGTGCCGGTGGGAATGGTGTATATTTTTGAAACACTGTCGGATATTATCCAGGTCGCATATTTTAAGGCGACCCACGGCAAGCGGTTTTTCAAAATGGCTCCGCTGCATCACCATCTGGAACTGTGCGGGTGGAGCGAATGGAAAATTGTCACCGTTGCCTGCAGCCTGACAGCCGCCCTTTGTATCATTTCGTATTTCTTCGGATAAGGGGGAGCTTCCCATTACCAGAACAAAACGCGCGCCTGCCGCTGTAGGCGTCACCCGGACTGCCGGCGCTTTTTCTTCCGATATGCGTGCCGAGGCGGAGCGGGAGCGCCCAAAAGTGCTGGGACATATCGACGGACCGCTGGTTATGCTGACCCTCCTCTTGCTGATGGTTGGTTTGGTTTGTCTGTTTTCTGCCAGCTATGCGGTAGCATATGCTACTGAGGACGGCAACTCGACCTATTACATTTTCCGTCAGGGAATCTTTGCTGCCGCCGGTGTCGCAGTCATGTTCGTTCTTTCAAAACTCAATTACCACAAGCTGCATTATCTGGCCATCCCGGCACTGATCTGCGCCATTCTGCTGATGGCCACGATCAAGATTCCAGGACTGAAAAGCTTTTGGATTACGCGCAACGAGGCTACCCGCTGGATCCTCCTGCCCGGTCTTGGACAGTTTCAGCCCTCAGAGCTTGCCAAGGTGGCAATCATCCTGTGCTTTTCCAGCGTCGCAACCATCTTTGGCGAAAAGAAAATGCGTACGCTTCGTTGGGGGATCGCTCCCTTTATTGTGATCATCGGCCTATTCGCTATATTGATGAAATGGGAAAAGCACCTTTCCGGTACGGTCATCATCGCTCTGATCGGGATGCTCATCATTTTTGTGGGCGGAGCCAATTTTGCCTGGCTACTTGCCGGCGGCGGGGCGGGAGTGGCCGCTGTGGTATGGTATATCAAAACCAACGATTATGCTATGACCCGTATCAACGTGTGGCTGCATCCTTTCGATTATTTCCGTGGAAAGGGTTGGCAGGGCGGCAACAGCCTGATAGCCATCGGCAGCGGCGGCTTTTGGGGCCTGGGTCTGGGACAGAGCCGACAAAAGCATCTGTATTTGCCGGAACCAGCCAACGACTTTATCTTTTCGGTGGTCTGCGAAGAACTTGGCTTCATCGGGGCCACGCTGATCTTGCTCATATTTGCCGCGTTGATCTGGCGCGGGTATTATATCGCGCTGCATGCAAACGATAAATTCGGGACGCTGCTGGCGGCGGGTATTACCACGCAGATTGCAGTTCAGGTCGTTATTAATTTGTTCGTTGTCACCGGGCTTTGTCCGGTAACCGGAGCGTCGCTTCCGTTTTTCAGCTATGGGGGAACGGCACTGCTGATTCAGTTGGCGGAAATGGGCATTCTGCTGGCCATTTCCCGACGAATGCCCGCGCCAAAGGAGGGCTGATCAAATGCGGATTATCTTTGCCGGCGGGGGTACCGCCGGACATGTCAACCCCGCCATTGCCGCAGCAAACTATATTTCGCGGCAGGAGAGCAGCGAGGTACGCTTTTGCGGGGGTCGGGGAAATATTGAAGAGACGCTTGCGGAAAAGGCAGGCTATCCGATCGATACGTTTCCGCTGACGGGCCTTTCGCGTGAAAAAAGCATAGGGGGGCTAGCAAAAAACGCCTGCGCTATCCGTGAGACACTGGCGGCGATCTCTGCCTGCAAGAAAATTGTGCGGGAGTTTAAACCCGACCTGGTGATGGGAACCGGCGGCTATGCCAGTTTTCCAATGGTTTATGCCGCGGCAAAATGTGGTGTGAAGACAGCGATTCTGGAGGTCAATGCGACGCCGGGCATCGCTACAAAGCTGCTGGCGAAGCACGTTGACTGTGTCATGCTCAGCTATGCTGAGACGGAAAAACTGATCCCCCGGGCAAAAAAGTTCATATTGACCGGCAGTCCGGTGCGGGAGGAGATCCTTCGCTGCCGGGATAAAAGCTGGGAGCCGCTGTTTCCCAACAAGCTGCCGACACTATGCTGCTTCTGGGGCTCGGTGGGCGCACTGTATATGAACCGGAAGATGGAGGAATTTCTCGTTATGGCTGCCCGCAAGCGGGAATTCAACGTACTCTATGCTGCTGGCGCAAAGCACTATGAATGGATGCGGAAGGAGACGGAGAAGCTAGGTCTGGATTTTGCGCACAGCGACAATGTCGATCTGCGGCCATACATTTATGATATGGATCGGGCACTGGCCTGTGCCGACCTGTTTTTGTGCCGGGCCGGCGGGACGCTGGCAGAGCTGTGTGCAGCGGGTCGTCCGTCGGTGCTGGTACCCTCGCCTTTTGTGGCAGAGAACCATCAGGAAAAGAACGCCCGCATTCTGGAAAAGGCCGGTGCTGCCGTGGTAATCACCGAGGCAGAAAGTACGGCGGAGCATCTTTACGATACGGTACTTTCGCTGCTGCAGGATCCGCCCCGCCTTGCCCGGATGGGTGAGAATGCTTGCGGAAAGGCACAGCCGCAGGCACTCGCGAATATTTATAAGGCAATCAAAGGTCTTCTGTGACTTCCCTGCCGCGGACGGGCGGCAGCGATTTTTGAACCCATCGCCGTTCCTTCGCATAGGATGGCGTGAACCATCTGCGGAGGGGAGCGAGTATGGGCTATTGGCTTGTGCGGGGCGGAAGCCCTCTGACCGGCACGGTGCCGGTCAACGGCGCCAAGAACAGCGTGCTGCCGATCCTTGCGGCGACACTGCTCAACGGAGGCCGAAACGTACTACATAATTGTCCCGACCTGCGGGATGTAGACGCTTCGATTCGCATCCTACTGCATCTGGGCTGCCGGGTTGAACGGGACAGGGATACGATCATAGTGGATTCGGCCCCTATGGACCGGTTTGATGTGCCGCATGAACTGATGCGTGAGATGCGATCGTCGGTCATTTTTCTTGGGCCGATTATCGCCCGTTGTGGCAAGGCGCGTTTGAGCGCGCCCGGAGGCTGCGAGCTGGGGCCTCGGCCTATCGATCTGCATCTGTCAGCGCTGTCGAGACTGGGCATCAAGGTGCGGGAAGAGGGCGGCGACATTATCTGTACCGCAGGCGATATGCGCGGGGAGGATATTTTTTTAAGCTTTCCCAGCGTAGGCGCCACGGAAAATTCCATGCTGGCCGCTACGGCCTGCGCCGGCGTGACGCGGATCATCAATGCCGCTCGGGAGCCGGAAATCGCCGATTTACAGGAGTTCCTGCGAAAGGCAGGATGTACTGTCAGCGGCGGGGGAGAGAGTCAGATTACAATCACGGGTGGAAACGCCCGACGGGACGTGGAACATACAATCCTGCCCGATCGCATTGAGGCAGCGACGTTTCTATGTGCCGCCGCGGCCTGCGGCGGACGGATCACCATCACCAATGTGGAGCCGGAGCATCTGGCGACCGTTCTGCAATGTCTTACAGAAGCAGGCTGCCGCTGCAGTGTGGCCGGACGTACGGTGACACTGGAGCGTACAGGGGAACTGCGTCCGATGGCGCCGATACGTACGATGCCATATCCGGGCTTTCCTACCGACTCGCAGGCGCCGCTGATGGCGACAGCCTGTGTTGCGGACGGCACAACGATTTTTTTGGAAAATATCTTTGAAAACCGTTTTCGCCACGTAGAGGAGCTGCGGAAGCTTGGCGCCGACATACAGGTAGCAGGGCGTGCCGCGGTGGTCTGCGGTGTGCCGAAGCTGCGGGGCGCGCGGGTTTTCTGCACGGATCTTCGGGGCGGAGCGGCGCTGGTGATCGCCGCGCTGGCGGCGGAGGGCGAGAGCCGGATTGAGGAAATAAAACATATCGAACGAGGATATGCCGATTTGCC
This sequence comes from Clostridiaceae bacterium, assembly GCA_034933145.1. GTDB lineage: Bacteria > Bacillota > Clostridia > Oscillospirales > Butyricicoccaceae > UBA4644. The sequence goes on along the minus strand of JAYFOA010000023.1, from coordinate 3,733 downwards.
CGCGAGGCTGCAGATTTTAGGTGCAGACATTCACGGGGAGAACGGATAGGAAGGGTATTCAACATGGCATCCCAGGAGCGTAGAAAGAGAAGGAAACGGCGCAGAAGGCGCGGCAGGGGCGGTACGCTCCTGCTGGTCATGCTCTGCGTCGCCCTTGCGGCAGCAGGTATCCTGGCCGCTATCACGGTCTTTTTCAAGATCAGCACGGTACAGGTTTCAGGCGAAACCCGGTACGACGCGCAGGAACTGATCGATACTTCCGACATCCGTGCCGGGGGAAACATGTTTTTCTTTAACAAGTTTTCTGCTATTAATCGCATGTTTGAGAAATTCCCTTACCTTTCGGAAATCACGATTCGCCGTCACCTGCCGGACACGGTGGAAATCACAGTGTCCGACTGTGTGCCGGTGGCGGCGGTAGAGTCGGAAGGGAAAATATACTTGATTGATGAAAAGGGAAAGGTGCTGGAAGAGACCGCTTCGACACCCGAAGGGCTCTGCATTGTCCGCGGTGCGGCACTTTCCGATCCGCAAAGCGGGAAATCCGCCGTTTTTGCCGAGCAGGAGAAGGAAAAACCCTTATATTTTTTATTGAATACCCTGCGGGAAGATGGTATAATACAACAAGTAGGTGAAGTGGATTTTTCCCGCGGATACAGTGTCTCGTTCACCTATCAGGATAGATTTACCGTGCGTATCGGTACGACGGAGGATCTGGAGAAAAAGATGGACTATCTTCGCGTGATTGTAACGGACAAGCTGTCCCCCAATCAACGTGGCGTGATTGATATATCCGATGTGCGTACTGCGCGATTTATTTCTGAATAAGACTTTCTGATATTGGATGGAGGTCCACCTATGAGCTTTGCTTTTGAATTCGGCGGCGATTCCAATGTGGCGATTCGTGTTGTCGGTGTCGGCGGCGGCGGGGGAAATGCCGTAAACCGGATGATTACCAGCGGTATCCGCGGCATTGATTTTGTCGCAATCAATACGGACAAGCAGTGTCTTGACTATTCTGCCGCGACTATGAAGTTGCAGATCGGCGAAAAATTGACCCACGGCCTGGGCGCCGGTTCCAATCCGGAGGTCGGGCGAAAGGCCGCGCAGGAGAGCGAGGATGAAGTCCGGAAGATGCTCGAGGGCATCAACATGGTTTTCATTACCGCCGGCATGGGCGGTGGCACTGGGACAGGCGGCGCGCCTGTTGTTGCGGAGATCGCAAAGGACATGGGGATCCTCACCGTCGGCGTGGTAACCCGTCCCTTCCCATTCGAAGGAAAGCGCCGTATTGAGCAGGCGGTTGCTGGTATTTCCGAGCTGCGCGAAAAGGTGGACGCACTGGTTGTGGTTCCGAACGAGCGGCTGAATTTGGTCAGCGAACAAAAGATCACATTTCAAAACGCATTTGAAATTGCGGACAATGTCCTGCGCCAGGCGGTACAGAGCATCAGTGAGCTTATGACCGTCCCGGGCCTGATTAACCTGGACTTCAATGATGTAGCTACGATTATGCGGAATGCTGGCTATGCCCATATGGGCGTCGGCCGTGCCTCCGGCAAGGAGAAAGCAACGGAGGCCGCGCGGATGGCCATTGACAGCCCTCTGCTGGAGACATCGATTACCGGGGCCCGCGGTGTCCTGCTGAATATTACCGGTTCTCCGGATATGAGTCTGGATGAGGTTGAAGAGGCGGCCACCATGGTGCAGGAGGCCGCGCATCCTGATGCGCATATTATTTTTGGCGCATCCGTGGATGATACGCTGGATGACGAGATACGCATCACGGTGGTTGCCACCGGGTTTGATGCTGTACAGCCGAAAGAGCCGAAGAATATTGTCCGTGATGCGAACAGGCATTCGGGGCAGCAGCCGGTACAGAAACAGTCGGCAGAGACGGCAGAAGAGCCTGCCCAGACAGAAACGGTGCCCGCGCCGGAGCCGGAAAAGCCGCGGGAAGAAGTCGACGATCCTTTTGAGGCAATTTTGCGGATTTTCAAGGATAGATAACGATTGTCCGCCGTTCGCAAAGCCTTGCGGGCGGCGGTTTTTTCTTGACAATCGCTGATTCTGTTATTATAATATGAATAATTATAAATGTACCCTTTGGGGGTGGTGGCTCTGAACAAAAAAAAGAGGCGAGTGGGGCTGGCCACGAAGATTTTTGTCGCGGTATTTTCCATTTATGCGGCATTTACATTAATTTCTCTTCAGGTTCGAATCAATGCTAAGAAGTCTGAGCAGACAGCGCTGACCGGACAGGCTGAAAGCCAGGCACTCCGGAATCAGGAACTACAGAATGCCATTGATGGAGAAAATAAGGACGATACCATTGCACAGATCGCACGTGACAACCTTGACTATGTATATCCCGGCGAGCAGGTGTTCGTTGATATTTCCAGTAATTAGGAGCCGAAATATGGATCTTACAGTTGGCAGCATCTATGAAGGAAAAGTGACAGGCATCACCAAATTCGGCGCGTTCGTCTCGCTGCCCGGCGGGAAGAGCGGTATGGTACATATCTCCGAGATTGCCAACACTTATGTGGACGACATCCATAATTTCCTGCAGGAAGGGCAGACTGTTACGGTGAAGCTGATCGGCATTGATGAGCAGAACCGGGTCAATCTGTCCATCAAAAAAGCGCTCCCGCCCCCGCCTCCACGCCCTGCTCCGGTACGCCCGGCGCCATTCCGCGCTCCTGCGGGCCAGTCGCGGACGGAACAGAGCGACCTTCCTCGCGGAGATGATGTGTTTGAAAGCAAACTGAAGGCTTTCATGCAAAGCAGCGAGAGCAAAATGTCCGATCTTCGGTCTCAGAATGACAAGCGTTCCGGCGGTCGCCGCAAAAGGTAAAGCAGTCCCGGCATGGCAGAGCCATGCCGGGTCTTTTATAGACAAAAAGGCGGCGCCGGATAGATCCGGCGCCAAAGGCACAGGTTGTGGGGATAAAGATATGAACGGTGCCCGATGACCTGGCACGGAAGGCGGGGTTCGCCTTCCACTGTCAGATTACCATATCGGAGACAAAAACTACGTCGAAAGGCGGCGATACACATGATTTTTTTAAAAGTCCGTTCCGGCCGAATTCACAAAAAATCTATCATTCCCATGCCGGACGTGGTATAATAACATCACCAAAAGAGCGAGGAGGGCTTTTATGAACATTCAGTACAACGAACGGAAAATGATGATTTCCGACACCCTCAAGGCTTATGCGGCCAAAAAGTGCGCCAAGCTGGAGAAGTATTTCGGAGACGAACCTTCGGTGCAGATCACTTTTTCCAACGAGCGGGGTCTGCAGACGGCTGAGATCACGCTGCAGTTCCGCGGGATGTATTTCCGTGCGCAGGAGCGCACCAACGATATGTATGCTTCTGTGGACGGTGCCGTAGCCTCCATTGACCGACAGATTCAGAAGAATAAGACACGCATCTCCAAACGGATTCGGCAAGATGCATTCTCCAAGGCTATGCCGATCATGACAGATTATCATGACGAAGAGTTTGAGATTGTCCGTGAAAAGACATTGGACGTTAAACCGATGACCACTGAGGATGCAATTCTGCAGATGAACCTTTTGGGTCACAGCTTTTTCTTCTTTATTAACAGCGAACGCGGCGGTCAGCACTGTGTCGTCTATAAACGCAATGACGGCGGTTACGGGATGCTGGTGTCCCAACAGTAAGCTGCGGCTGGGACCGTTCCGACGGGCGGACCGGAGGTCCGCCC
>JAYFOA010000022.1:0-34250 GCA_034933145.1 Clostridiaceae bacterium | reverse complement strand
CTTTTCAACCGAAAGAAAACGCTTTTCAGTCAAACGGGCCAGAACCGTCAGAACTGTGGTCGCGGCTAATGGGCGCCGTTTCTGCAGGATACGTTCAATATCTGTCCGCGACACCGGCGGGACACACTCCCAAACGGCCTGCATCACTTCCAGTTCGGCATCGGGCAGACGTCGTATGGGTGGATTCATGGCGGTAGCCTCCTGCTGTTCTACAAATATAGTATACAAATATTCTACATATATAGAAATAGATTGTCAAGACGGAATATGCCAAAGCTGTCATGCCGCTATGGGATATGCATTGCCGTCTGCGCCGCTGATTCCAGCGGGAAGCCGCCAAAGAAACGGGAAGGCCTTTTTAACCTTACGATGACCCCAGCCATTTTTGTTCCTGCTTTGCATAATGCAGTAAGGGGTATGCGGCAATAAAAACCGCATACCCCTTACGATATACCCATTTCAATGTAAACGAAATCCCGCTGGAGTTCGTGGACCAGCTGCCCCCGGCCTTTTTCTTGACCGTGATCTGAAGCCCGCAGGGGACGGGAGGGGAAGCTTTTTGCGATTCAGCTGACGATTTTATAATAAGTCCGGGCGGTCAGCGCGTAGACGCCGCCGTAGATCAGGCAGAATACGCCGACAGTGGCCGCCGTGCAGCCGACGAACAGGGAAATGTTTGTAAGATTGAACAGACTCAACAGCTTGGCCATCATCTTAAAGGAGCCGCATACATGGATGACCGCGGCACCGATGGGCAGGAAAAAGACGGTCAGCACCTGGCTGCGGATGGTCGCCTTGATCTCGTCCCGGGAGAGGCCAACCTGCTGCATGATGGCAAAGCGTTCCTTATCGTCATAGCCCTCGGAGATTTGCTTGTAATAGATGATGAGCACGGTGGCCATGAGGAACAGCGTCCCCAGAAACAGACCGAGGAACAGAAAACCGCCATACATGGTGCTGAACTCGGCACGTCCCTCGGCGCGGCTGTCAATGGAATAGTATCCGGTTTCCCCGCCAGATAGGGAAGCCTGCTGACGGACCGCTTCCTCCACGGCGTCGGATAATGTTTGCTGCTCTGCCTGCGTACCCTGAGCATTGATGTCGATTTCATACATCTGTGTCAGCTCTCCGGCGCGGTCGGCAGAATAAAGAGCCTGCTGCAGCAAGGCCATATCATGTTCGGTAAGGATCAGGTAATGGACATTGGCCAGCAGGGTGGATGCTTCGCCGCGGACAGGAAAGGAGGAGAGCCGCTGCACCGCAAAGGACTGGCCGAGCACTTTAATCTGGTCACCGGTCTGACGGTCGGAGGACCAGATCAGCGGCTTGCCGTCTTCCGCCTGCAGAGCATCGCCCGCCAGCGCAGCAAAATCACTCCGGGGAATCAAGATAAGGGCCTCTACTCCGGGCGTGCCGATATAGGTATTGCCATCAGACGAAAAGACGTCGTCCTTGCATTTGAGATACAGCTCGGTATAGTGGTAATCCTGCAGCGTATAGGAAAGGCCCTGCGCGGCCGCGGCATCCCGGACAGCCTGCAGATACGCAGGCTCCTGAGAGCCTCCGTCCCCGATCATAACGGTCAGGTCGTTCGGATAGCGGTTGCGAAGCACATCTTCCAGTCCGCTGTAAAGAGAGATGGTGGTGGAGACTGTGACCAGGATCATCGTGCATAAAATACAGATGCTGGCGAGGCCGGCTGCATTTTGCTTCATCCGGTGCAGCATACCGGATATTGCGGTAAAGTGCTTTGTCTGATAGTAATACTTTTTATTGCGGCGCAGCGCTTTGAGCACCGCGATGCTGCCCGCCGTAAACAGGCAGTAGGTGCCAATGATGACCAGCAGAACGGCCAGAAAGAATACGCTGATGGCCTGGAGGGGGTTTTTGACAGCCAGCGCCAGAATATATCCGGCAAGCATGGTCGCCGTACCGAGAAGAGCGAGAAACCATTTGGTCTTGGGCTGGCGTTCCCCCGCTTTTCCGCTGCGGAGAAGTTCAACCGGCCGCGCCAGATGAATCTGGAACAGATTGAATAGCAGCGTCAGAAAAAAGATAATTCCAAAAACTGCCGCCGTAACGGCAAAGCTGCTCACACTGACCGAAAAGCCGAAGGGCGCAGTCTGACCCAGAAGCCGGTAGAGCAGAAGCGACAGCAGCTTGGACAGCAGCACGCCGCTTGCAAGACCGCCAAGAACAGAGCTTGCGGCGATCAGCAGCGTCTCCAGCAAAAGGACGCGGGCGATATGGCGTTTTTCCATGCCGAGAATGTTCCAGAGCCCCAGCTCCCGGCGCCGGCGCTTCATCAGAAAGCTGTTGGTATAGAAGACCAGAATGGCAGAGAAGATGCCGATGACCACCGTGCCGAAGCCCAGCATGCTCTGAAGGGTTCGGCCGCCGTACATACCGCCGAGATCGGGATCAATGCTCAGAAAGAGCAGGATATAGAACATGGCGGCACAGCCGATGCCGGCCAGCAGATAAGGCAGATAGAACCGCCCGTTTTTCCGAATGTTTTGGATGGCCAGACGAGGGTAAAAGCCGGTCTTACGCATGAAACTCACCGCCCGGGAGATCTTCACGCCGGTCTGCGCCGGCGGCGATCACCGCCAGCGTATCAGAGATGGCGGCAAACATGCTTTCCGGCGAGCGCTCACCGCGCCATAGCTGATGATAGACCTCGCCGTCCCGCAGGAAGAGTACCCGCTGCGCGTGGCTGGCGGCCTTGACGCTGTGGGTGACCATGAGAATGGTATGCCCTTCGGTGTTCAAATCAGAGAACAGGTGCATCAGCGCGTCGGCGGCCCGGGAATCCAGCGCGCCGGTGGGCTCGTCGGCCAACAGAATTTGCGGCTCGGTAATCAGGGCTCGGGCCACAGCCACCCGCTGCTTCTGACCGCCGGAAATCTCATAGGGGAATTTATTGAGGAGGTCGGAGATACCCAGCTTTTGCGCGAGCGGGATCAGCCGGCGGCTCATTTCGGCATAGCCTTTGCCCGCCAGCACAAGGGGGAGAAAGATATTGTCGCGGACCGAAAAGGTGTCCAGCAAATTAAAATCCTGGAACACAAAGCCGAGGTTATCCCGGCGAAAAGCGGAAATCTCCCGCTCCGGAAGGGCGACGACGCTGTGACCGCCGAGCAGCACGTCGCCGCTGGTCGGTTTGTCCAGTGAAGCGAGAATGTTGAGCAGCGTGGTTTTTCCGGAGCCGCTTTCCCCCATGATGGCGACAAATTCGCCGCCCTCCACAGAGAAGGTAACGCTGTGCAGCGCCTGAACCTGAGCGCCGCCGAAGCGGGTGGTATAGGTTTTTTTAAGATTTTTTACTTCCAGTAAAGGCATAAAGACTCACTCCTTATCGGTCTTTATGATAACAAAAGGCCGGAAAGTCCGCCATCGTTTCGGCTTACATTCCGGCCCGGAACCTTACATTTTTGTCACTTTATTCCACCATGCTCCGGTGGGGGCGCAAATCAATATACGCACGCGTGCCGGCGCCCTGCTCACTTTCAATGCGCAATCCGTGGCCCAGCATGGTGAGCGCGCGCTTGCACAGATACAGACCGATGCCGGTGGACTTTTTGTCTTCCCGCCCGTTATAGCCGGTAAAGCCGCGTTCGCCCACGCGGGGCAGATCCTCCGGCCGGATGCCGATGCCGGGATCGGCGATCACCAGCATGTCGTTTCCCGCATAGATGCGGATCGTGCCCTCCGGCGTATATTTGAGTGCGTTGGACAGCAGCTGCCCCAGCGCGAAATCAAGCCATTTTTCATCCGTAAGAACGGTCATGTGGGTCTCTTTGAACTCCACCGACAGCTTTTTCAGGATGAACAAACGGGCGTAGCGACGCAGGACGCCGCGGATCACGGCATCCAGATCGGTTTGCCGCAGCAGCAGGTCGCTGCCCTCCTCCAGCCGCTGATATTGAAGCGCCATGCCGGCATACTGTTCAATCTTGAGCAGCTCGGCCAGAGCCTCCGAATCCCGTGCCTCGTCTTCTTGCAGCAGCAGCCGCAGCGCGGAAATCGGCACCTTGATCTGGTGGGTCCACATGGCATAATAAGCCTGTTCCTGCTCCCTTGCCTCGTCGGCGGCGGAGAGCGCCCGGGCTCGGTCGTCCCAGAGGGCACGGAGCATCTCCTGATAGTCTCTTTCGGTGGCGCTGCGCGGCGCAGGCAAGCCGTCGAGAGATACGGTGATCCCTTTCAGCAGGGCCTGGAGCCGCCGATGGCGGGCCACATATTGGACATAACCGATGAAAAACAGCAGGATGCCGCCGCAGAAGCACAGCGCCGCCGCATAAAATACCGCCTCTACCGGCAGATCATAGAGGGAAAAGACCAATGCGAAGAGAAGTACGAACAGTGCGGTCAAGAGGACGATTTTTATGTGTCGGCGCAGATAACTCAGCAGCACTGTGGGCCACCCACAATATATCCCTGTCCTTTTTTCGTCGCGATCAGATCGGACAGCCCGATGTCGGACAGCTTGCGGCGCAGGCGGTTAATGTTGACCGTCAGCGTGTTGTCGTCAATATAGCTGTCACTTTCCCACAGGCGGGTCATCAATGTCTCCCGGGATACCACGCGCCCCTTGCGCTCCATCAGCAGCTGAAGAATGCGAAATTCGTTGCGGGTCAGATCAGCCGTCTGCCCCCGGTAAGTCAGCGCCTGGCTTCCGGTGTCGAGCACCGCGCCGCCGCAGGTCAGCATGGGTGCGTCGGCGGAAAAGTCATAGGCGCGGCGCAGAAGGGCCTGGATTTTCGCGGTCAGGATCGATAGGTCAAAGGGCTTGGGAAGAAAATCGTCCCCGCCCATATTCATCGCCAGCACAATGTTCATGTTGTCGGAGGCAGAGGAGAGAAACAGGATCGGCACACGGGAAATTTTCCGGATCTCAGAACACCAGTGATACCCGTTGAAAAAGGGCAGAGAGATGTCCAATACTACCAGCTGCGGTGCAAAGGCGGTAAATTCCGCCAGCACATTCGAAAAGTCCAGGACGCACAGTGCCTCAAAGCCCCAGCCCTCGCATTCACGGCGTACGGCTTCTGCAATAACGGCGTCGTCCTCGACGATCAGGATACGGTACATGACCCGGCCCCCTGTCTCTTGGATTGGCTTTATCCTATCATAAATCTGAAAAAATGAAAAGCGCCCGGCGGTATTGACATTGGAGGCATACACATATAATTAAAAAGAAAATTATTGGGAAGGGAGCCAAAGCTATGATCTGGAAAATTCTTATGACGCTTTTGATCGGCGCTGCCGCCGGTTGGCTGGCCGGAAAGGTAATGGGCTGCCGGGGAAGTCTGGGCCGCAATATCCTTTTGGGACTTTTGGGCTCGGTGGTCGGCGGCGCGGTGGCCGGACTGCTGGGTATTTACGCGGGAAGCTGGATTGGCAGTATCCTCATTTCCGCCGCCGGCGCCTGCCTCTGTCTGTTTCTGCTGCGGAAGGTGCGGTAACAGGTGTACCTCAGGGAGTCTGCGGAAGCAGACTCCTTTTGATCATGCGCGTCAGATGAGCCAGATATGGCGGCCGGCTTCCCGCTTGATGCGGCCGCCGCACAGGTCATCACGCAGAACGAATAAGACGTACTCGTTCGCTTTCAGTACCCTGCGCTCCCGGTCGGAAGCGGACCCATATACATATACGCGGACGCCATTGTCAAAGCGCATGAACAGATCAACGTTCGGATATGGTGATTCAGCGCCATCCGGAATCCCGTTAAAACAGCCGGTCTCCGCCCTCGCTGAGGATAGATCGCTGCCCAGCAGCCGGCCAATCAGGTTCGGCAGCCGTCGGTCATCTCCCGATACAGACCCAAGATAGGGGAAAAACAGCCGGACAATCCGTTCATGGCCCGGATTTTTAATTTTTACGTCCCGGAACGCAAGGAATTCTTCAAACGTCATCTGACTACCTCCCGCTTGTGACACGGCGTCACCTGCCATCTTCCGACATGGCGGTTATTTGCAGAGCAAGTGCATGGCAAGCTTCCAGAATAAAATCAAACCAATAAATAAATCCATGAGTCAAGCCGCGACACATGGATTTTTGTGAAGCTGCAGGGGAAACGCATTTTTTATGCCAGTAGGGAAAAGCGGCAGCCTTCCGGCTATAAAAGAGACTCTATCTGCTTTTTTGATTTTTTATCCAATATCTCACCGGACAGTGCGTTTAGAATAAAGCCTTCGATTTCGTCTGTTTTTCGCTCTTTCCTGATTACGAGCAGTACATTCAAAATATCAAGCAGAATTGATTTTCGCATTGTTTCTTTCACGGACATGAGGTCAAGGGAGATGAGCCGGGAGGCTATTTTATCACTCAAACCGGGCGCAGACGAAACCATTTTGCCTAACGACTGAATGCATTGGCGTATGGTGATGGGCTTTTCGTCGTTTAGAAGTTGCAGATATTCTTCGATCGTATCTTCAATACGATTATCTGTATCCCATCTTACGTTGTCGGCAATCAGCATCAGCCCAATACTCCTCTGATAGGAATTTTCGCTTTTCAGTTTGTTTTTAAAGGTATCCCAATATGGATATACATCATTGAAAAATAAGGACCTGGCTTGCAGCAGGAGAAACGTCTGATATCTTACACTGTCATCTTTTTGGGAAAGCCATTCTACAAGCTGTGGGATATCATCTCTGTCAAAAGTCTTTGACGCTTCCTGTAGATCACTTTTTGGAATTGACATCATATGCTCCAAAACGACCAAAGCGAATCCCTCCCTTTTTTATTGTGCAGGCGGCAAGCAATTTGCGTAATGAACCAGTTTACAAGTCAATTAATTATTTCGCTATAATAGCTGGACTTAAGGCACGCCGCTAGCGCCAATTTTCTTATTACAATCATGTTTTCAGGTAAATGGTTGATATCAAACCACTCTAACCCAGTGCATTTCTGGGGCTCTGCGATCGATGGATTACCACAGAAAGAATGGACAATAAAGTATATGTCATAATAAGTATGCACTTCGCTGTTGCCAAGTCTATGCGATAAATGTGCAAATGAGATGTCATCAATTTTAACGGTAATACCTAATTCTTCTTTGCATTCTCTTACGACAGCCTGCCGTGCGGTTTCGCTGTCATCAACATGCCCGCTTCCGGCAAAATCCCACATGCCATCCATATATCCTGTGTTTGCCCTTTGATGCAGCAGCACTTGCTGATTATCATTTGCCGTCCTCAAAATTACCGGGAATATAGCTGATAGGGTTCTGTAATGCTCTCCCATACTTGCCCTCCGTCAAATAGAAATATTTTCCACTAAATTGTACCATATTTTCCTGAGTAAAAAAAGATATCTATTTTTGTAATTAAAATATTTACCTATCGATAATGCCACTGTACAAAATGAATTCATATTCGGATTGGTGTGAGAACCGTTAATATAAACAGCCCTTATTCGCTATTCCTAAGATTAATGCTCACGAATTAGAGCAGGCAAAGGTGGCGGCGTCGGAATGCCTTGCTGAAAAACTATTACGAAAAAGGCATAGGACAAACAAAAAAAGCAGCTTCTTTCATCGGGAAGCTGCAATTTTTTATAATTTTTAAGAGGTTGTGCACTTTTTGCACACTTTTTGGAGAAACTCAAGTTTTGAAATATCGCAAGAAATTATGAAAACCGCCATTACATAATATTTACCCTTCAAATTTTTATTTACCTGCATAACGTAATAATCTTTGCTTTCATGATAGCATGCATTTTAATATAAAAAAGACCTTTCTTTTGGTTGAAAGAGGAACTGTGCGTCCTTTGAGATGCTTCTACTGGTTCTGTTTTTACAATATTTTTATTTTGAGAATTGACAAATCTCCAAAATGGCAGTATGCTTGTTAAGCGGTTAATTACTAAGCTAACCAACCAACCAGCAAAAGGAGGAACCTCTTTGACATTTAACGAAGAGCGACCAATCTTCCAGCAGCTTGCAGAGCAGCTCGAGGAAAGCATTCTTTCCGGAGTTTATCCGGAAGAAAGCCAGGTGCCATCCATCACGGAATTCTCCGTGACCTATAAAATAAATCCCGCCACCGCGTTGAAGGGTATCAACCTTCTTGTGGATGCAGGACTTCTGTACAAGAAAAGGGGAGTTGGTATGTTTGTATCCACAGGTGCGCCGGAAAAACTGCGTGGGCAACGCAAAGAGCAATTTTACCACAATTACATTGAAAGAATAGTACGGGAAGCCAAACATCTCGGCCTGACCGCCGAGCAGCTTTGCGAGATGATGAAAAGAGGATTTCAAGATGTCGATTGAATTTCAGAACATCACAAAAGATTTTGGAGATACGCGAGCGTTGGATCACATATCTCTGACCCTGGAAAGAAACCGGATCTATGGTCTGCTGGGTAATAACGGTGCGGGTAAGACCACATTCCTGAGTATTCTGACCAACCGGCAGCTGCCGACAGACGGCACTGTTTTGGTAGACGGACAGACGGTTCAAAACAATGACGAGGCGCTTGGGAAGGTTTTCATGGTCGGCGAGCAGAATCTGTTCCCCGAAGACATGAAAGTATTCCAGGCCTTTAACACGGCGCAGCTGTTCTATCCCCAATTTGATCGTGTCTTTGCAGAGAATATCGCGAAGAAATTTGGTCTGAACCTTCGTAAGAAGATTTCAGCTCTTTCGACCGGCTACGCTTCCATCTTCCGTCTGGTTCTCGGGCTGAGCGTCAATGTCCCATATTTGGCTTTTGACGAACCCGTGCTCGGCCTGGATGCGCAGAACCGTGAACTGTTCTATCGATTGCTACTGGAAAAATACGCAGAGAATCCCTGCACCATCATTATGTCCACGCATCTGATTGCGGAAGTCGCTCCGCTGATTGAGCAAACGATTATCATTCGCAATGGTAAAATTCTAAAGAACGCTCTTACGGAAGACCTTACGGCCAACGCCTATGCAGTTTCCGGCCCCACTTCTCTCGTCGATGCGTATTCAGCCGGCAAGCATGTTTTGGCAGTCAGTATGCTGGGAGGGCTCAAGACAGTCAGCATCCAGGGACATCCGGACGAGGCACTGCCGCAGGGCCTGGAGCTCACAAAGCTTAATCTACAGGATTATTTTATCAGCCTAATGGAGGAGGAAGACAAGTCATGCACATGAATCTCAAGCCGGCATTCCGGTATCAATTCCGGGACTATCTCAAAGGGACCGGAGTCTTTTTTCTGGTGATGGTCGTTATTTTTGCTGCATCCGTCATTGGCGCTAGGTATTCACACGGTAATGTCAGCTTCTTCGGGATCAGCATGGCCACCGCCATCTGTCTGTTTATTTTAGGCATTGCGACGCCCCGATCCAATCTACGACTCTGCGTGCAGTTTGGTGTTTCGCGACGCACCGCCTTCATCAGCCTCCTTCTGGCCGTTTTGGCGGACATTGTGATTCTGAGTCTAGCTGGAGAACTGCTGCTCTATGTTGGGCAAAGCGTTGGAGCCAGTATTGGTAATCTCTCATTTAGGGACCTTTACCAAATGCTCTACCTCGGCACACACCCAATGTTCTTAAGTATCAGTCAACATATCATGAGCGTTCTGCTAAACAGCAGCTTGACACTTCTCCTGTTTGTTTTTGGCATGTTTTTCACTTTCCTGTTTTGGCGTCTCAACAAGATTTGGACCATCATTGTAGCTGTCGCCATTCCACTCCTGATCAACGTAATTCCAGCGATTCTTTATAAGCTTGGTTCCTCTTTCCCGGCAATTGGTCAGTTCTTCCGGGCGCTGCAGTCTGTCTTCACCAGTTCCGTCTGGAATCTTATGGCGCTCTTCCTGCTACTATCCGTGATCCTTGCCGGAATTGACTGGCTGTTGATTCGTCTGGCCAATATCAAGGAGCCAGCATCCAAATAAAACTCCTTAGTGTGAACATAAAACATCTTATGAAACGACTACTTACCATCTGCACAACATTTGTTTTCTCTTGATAAGAAAAGACATACCTTCTCCCTCATGGGAAGGTATGTCTTTTTGGTACGCCCGACTGGAGTCGAACCAGCGGCCTTCAGAGTCGGAGTCTGACGCTCTATCCAGCTGAGCTACGGGCGCATATATTTGGATGCAGACAAAGGAGAAGCAGGAGCTTCAGGTATTTTTCTTCAAATCGCTTTGCTATTATACCACGGCAATCCGCGTTTGTAAAGAATGACCGTACAGAAAAAATGCTGTCTTTTCTCCGCGAGCTATGCTATAATGGACGCAGTTTTGAGTTTTGTTGCGCTGGAGGGGGGCAAAAACCGATGCATGAAGCATATCCGGTGGATACGGCGGCATTCCGTGCGCTGCTGGAAAATGCCAGGCCGGTATTGGCCTGTTTTGTCGCCGATTGGTCCCCACCGTGCCGCGAGATGTCGCCGATGCTTGATCTGTTGGCCGACGGATTTTACGGTACGCTGGAAGTGGTCCGGGTCGATCCGGATCAGGAGCCGCTGCTGGCGGCGGAATTAAGGATCGCCTCTCTTCCGACCCTGCTGCTGTTTATCGGCGGTACGGAACGGGAGCGTATGGTGGGCCTGCGCGGCTACGCCGACGTAGAAAAGAAAATTTTGAAGCATCTGGGGAGCTGAACGGTTTACAGATAAAGGGGGGACCTGGCGTGAGCAAGACCTTTCGGGGTACGCTGCTGGGCGGTTTTCGCCGCAAGGATGTAATCGCTTATCTCGAGAAGATGGATACCCGCCAGAAGGAGGACCTCCGGCATCGGGAGAGGGAAACGGAAGAGGCAAGAAAACAAGCGGATCAAACCTATGCCGAATTGAGCGCTGCCCGTGAAGCGGCCGCCAACCTGCGTGCGGCACTGGCGGCCCAGCGGACGGAAAACACCCGTCTTTCCCAACATGCGGGCCAGTTGGAAGCCCGGCAGGCTGCGATGCAGGAGACAATGAAGGAACCTGAAGAAAAGATGACGGCTGCTCCGCAGGAAACTGCGGGGCTTAGTCAGTTATCCCAGCTTTGTGACCGGCTGGATGAAGCGCTGCTGCGTCTGGAAGATCTGATGAGGGATGACCGCGATACTGCCGCCGCCGGAACCGGTGAGCCGGAGAAACAGCAGGCCGGGCAGGATGCCGCACCGGCCGGACAGGCCCGTCATACGCCGCTTTCAGAGCTGCTTGACAGGGTTCGGCCACACTAAACAGATAGAAAAGCGACTTTGCACATTATAAGGGGGAACGGAGCCTATGCCTGCCAGAAGAAAGAACGCCCGAATACTGAAAACACTCAGCCCTTACGATCGGATCCTGGGGCATGTTATGCCGCGGCGTAGCGACGCACAGGTGTTCTTTACCGACGATATCGACTGTACGTCACTGGACAATTATATTGAAAAGAAAAAAGCGGAGGGCATTGAGATCACGTATCTTGATGTTTTTTCCGCCGCCACCGTACGGATGTATGCCTTGCGGCCGGCGCTGAACCGCTTTACGATGAATGGCCGGGTTTATGCCAATGACAAAATTTATATGTCGATGGCAGTAAAAAAGACGCTGCGGGAGGATGCCGGCTCTACTACCATAAAGATCCCCTTTACAGGGCATGAGAATATATTTGACGTTAAGCAGGCGTTTTACGACGAAATCCACAATAACAAAGAGCTGAATACTACCAACGATACCGACAAGACGGCGAAAATGCTGACCGGTGTCCCCAACTGGGTGCTGAAGCTCGCCATGTCGCTGATCCGCTGGGGAGATAAACATAATATTTTACCCGCTTCCATTATCAAGGCCAGCCCGTTTCACGGCAGCGTATTTATCACCTATCTGAAATCGCTGGGTATTCCGGGGATCTATCACCATATTTATGATCTGGGCACGATTGGACAGTTCATCGCTGTCGGAAAAGAGCGGCATATTCCTGTGGTGGACGAGGAAACCGGAGAGGTGCGCCCCGGCAAGGTCGTCACACTGATGGTCGTCGCCGATGAACGCATCTGCGATGGGCTTTATTACGCCCGGTCCATGCGCCTGTACCGAAAGCTTTTGGAGAATCCGACGCGCCTGGAGACACGGCTGGATAAAGTCGAAGAAGATATTGAATAAATCATTTTATTGAATATAAGCGTTATTATGAGGTCAAAACAGAGAGATTTTGACCTCATAATTTTTTCATAAGTCATTTATACAAATCCACTTGATTTTTTTAGCAATGGGCGTATCATACCGTCATTCTTGAAAAAGGCGGTGTTACGGATGAATGAACGTTCTGAGGCGCTGATGTCGATGTATGCTTCCCAGGTGTTCAATGACGGTGCGATGCGCAAATATTTGCCGGGGGATACCTATAAGCAGCTGCGGAAAATTATCGATCAAGGCAAGCCGATGGAAGATCCGACGCTGGCCGACGTGGTAGCCAACGGGCTGAAACGCTGGGCGCTGGATCAGGGGGCCACCCATTTTACCCATTGGTTCCAGCCCATGACCGGTGCTACTGCAGAAAAACATGAGGGCTTTATCAGCCCGCAGCCGGACGGCACGATGCTCATGCGTTTTTCCGGAAAAGAGCTGGTACGGGGCGAAGGCGACGCGAGCTCTTTCCCCTCCGGCGGCCTGCGGGTGACCTTTGAGGCCCGCGGCTATACCGCGTGGGACTGCACGTCCCCCGCGTTTGTCAAAGATGACACGCTGTATATACCTACCTGCTTCTGCTCTTGGAGCGGTGAGGTTCTGGATAAGAAGACGCCGCTCCTGAGGTCGATGGAGACGCTTAACCGTCAGGCGCTGCGTGTCCTGCGCGCGTTGGGTGATCATGATACCCAGCGGGTGGTGCCGATGGCCGGTGCGGAGCAGGAATATTTTCTGGTGGACAAGGCGATGTTTTCCGAGCGGCAGGATCTGATGCTTTGCGGCAGGACCCTGTTCGGCGCCCGCCCGCCGAAGGGCCAGCAGCTGGACGATCATTACTATGGAAATATTAAGGAACGGGTCCGCGATTTCATGCGTCAGGTCGACAACGAGCTGTGGACACTGGGGGTCCCTTCCAAAACTGAGCATAACGAGGCGGCACCTGCTCAGCATGAGCTGGCGGCAGTTTTTGCCACGGTCAACATTGCCTGTGATCAGAATCAGCTGATCATGGAGACGCTGAAAAAAGTCGCCCTGCGCATGGACATGGTCTGCCTGCTGCATGAAAAGCCCTTTGCCGGCGTCAACGGCAGCGGCAAACACAACAACTGGTCCATCAACTTGGATGGGCAGAAGAGCCTGATAGATCAAGGAAAAACACCGGAGGAGAATGCCCGTTTTCTGCTGTTCCTGGCCGCTGTCATCTGGGCGGTGGATGAATACGCGCCGCTGCTGCGTGTTTCGATCTCCGGCGCGAGCAATGACTGCCGTCTCGGCGGCAATGAGGCACCTCCGGCAATCATCTCCATCTTTTTGGGTGACTTCTTGACTGATGTGCTCAATGAAATCGCCTCCGGTGGAGAAAGTGCCATCCGGCAGGGCGGGAACATCAAGATCGGCGTAACTACGATTCCGAATCTGCCGAAGGACATCTCTGATCGCAACCGCACAAGTCCTTTTGCTTTTACCGGAAAGAAATTTGAGTTCCGGCAGGTTGGCTCTTCCCAGTCCATCGCGGATTGCAATACCGTCATCAACACGATCGTGGCCGAGACGCTGTCCCGTATCGCCGACCGGCTGGAAAAGGCGGAAGATATCAATACCGAGAGCCGTAATATTCTGCGAGATGTGATGCGCGATCACCGGAAGGTCATCTTCAACGGCAACAATTATTCCGAGGAATGGGTCCGTGAAGCGGAAGCCCGCGGTCTTCCCAACATTGCCTCCTCCGTGGAGGCGGCAAAGGAACTGATTACTCCGCAGAGTATTGATCTGTTCACCCGGCATCAGGTGCTCAGCGCCAAGGAGCTGGAGTCCCGTTATGAGATTCGTCTGGAAAACTATGCAAAGAGTGTACGCATTGAGGCGGACACAATGGTAGAGATGGCTCGACGTCAGATCGTACCTGCGGTGGTCAAATATATGGATTTCCTGGCCGAATCGGTCTGCAAGGCAAAGGAAACCGGGCTGGCCATCGACGTATCGCTGCAGGCGAATCTGCTGAAGGACGTGTCCGCGGCAGCGGCGCAGATGCGTGCCGCGCTGCTGAAGTTGGAACGGACAATAGAAAAGGCCGCCGCGGCCTCTGGGGACTTGGAGCGCGCCGAGATGTGCCGGGACAAGGTACTGCCGGCCATGGAAGAACTGCGGCGTCACAGCGACGAACTGGAAACCCTGCTGGGCAAGGAATATTGGCCCATGCCGACGTACAGCGATCTGCTGTTCGGAATCATGTAAGGTCACGCCGCTTTTCAATTTTACCATCAAAAGAGAACCCGGACTCCGGCAGCGTTTGCCGGAGCCCGGGTTTTTCACTATATTTGTTAAGCGGTATAGACACCTTGGAAGAAGCACGTTTTTATCTGCTGTGCCGCTGCCCGGCGAATGCCTTTGACTACCAGCACATTTATGGAGTACGTTGGTTGACAAAACAGGCGTTTCGACGTATTCTGAACATACATCTTATTAAAGGAGCGAACGCCCCCTATGGAAAAGGACAAGCGCGAACAGCCTGCCGACGAACAGCATATGTGGCAAGATGATCGCACATATGTTAAAAACAAAGCCTATTATGACAATGGTGAAGTGACGGACGATCCGTCCACACACCTGAGCAAAATGGATGTCCGCAGCCGTAAGGTCACCGGCATTTTTGCGGCGGTTCTGCTGCTGTTGGTGCTGGCTTGGTTCATTTGGGCAGACAGCTATTATCGCGCCGATCCATCGGCCACCGCCGTGGTGTCCGAAACGGCACAGCAGGTCGACGATTGGCGCGGCGGCGTTACGCTGGGCGATCCGAACGCAGAAGTTGGCTTTATTTTCTATCCGGCCACCATGGTGGACGAGTATGCTTATCTGCCCATGCTGGAACAGGTGGCGGAACAGGGCGTACTCTGCGCGGATGCGGCTATGCCGTTTCACTTGGCCGCTCTGAACGGGGATGCATGTGAAAAAATCATGGAGCGGTACCCGGAAGTGAAAACATGGTATATCGGCGGACATGCAGCAGGGGGCACCGCGGCAGAAAAATATGCCGCACGTCATGCGGAAGATTTCGCCGGCGTGATCCTGCTGGCGGCATATCCGCCGGCGGAGACCGGGCTGCCGATGCTGAGTGTACGCGGAAGCCAGGATGGCGTATTGGATCAGGATAAATACGCCGCAGCCCCGTGGAGCGGAGACCTGACGGAAGTGACGATCAACGGCGGCAATCATGCGGGATTTGGGCTGTATGGCGCGCAGAAAGGCGACGGGGAAGCGACGACTTCCGTACAGGAGCAGCAGAAGCAAACGGCGGAGGCCATTCTGACGTTTATCAAAAAATAGGGGCGGATTGGATCTGGCAAGGGTGGCCTGGTGCTTTTCAGCGGTTTGGGCAAGAACCGGCTTGACGGAAATATTGAGGCGATATGCCGGCCGATTGCCCGGAAGGACAAATAAGAAACAGCTGGAAGATGCCGGCTGTTTTTTTTATAGGCATAGAACGATTGATAGGGGCCTTTCTCAGAAAATGGATACCGGATTGATATTTTTTCTTGCTAAGCGAACGCGTCCATGATATAGTCATTATATGATATAATGTGATATATTATGACGAAATTAGTATAACCATTGAAAAAATAACACTGAGAGAAATCTGGCTCCGACGGCGCCTTAATACGGACGTACGGAAGCCGGGGGGGATATGATGCATTATCAATATGGCTTTGAGCTTTGTGCGCTTCTCTTCCTTATTCTTTTGACGACACGCTTTTTTGGCGTAAGGCAATTTCCCAATAGGGAAAATAAACTGTTCGGCATCGCTCTCTATTTTGCTACGGCAGATTTGCTGCTGGATATGATCGGGTCGTTTATGATTGAACATCCGGATAAGGTGCCGATATGGATTAACTATCTCACCAACACGATTTTTTATTTGCTGCAGACGGTTTTCCCCGCCGTACTGCTGAGTTATCTGCTGATTGTGGCCGGCGAGTTTGTCCGACATAAGCGACTGAGGTATATACTGCTCACCCCTGCGGTGATGTGTGCGGCACTGGTGATTATCAATCCGCTGACAGGCTGGATCTTTCGGATTCCACGGGTGAACGGTATACTGGTCTATACCCGCGGGCCGCTGTTTAATTCCCTATACCTGGGCACCGCCTTTTATATAATTGCCGTTATTCTCTTCACCTGGCAATACCGAAATAAGGTGCAGCGCAAGCAGTCGTGGACCTTTTTTATGCTGGCGCTGTTCATTACAGCGTCAGCGGGGCTGCAGTATATCTTCCCGGAATATCTGCTGACCGGCGTGGCGATTGCCATAGCGATGCAGATGATGTATTACACGCTCCAGAATCCGGAAAATATGCTCGACCTTATCTCGGGGACCTTTAATTACGGTGGGCTGATCATCTACCTGCGTTCATTGCTTGCGGAGGGGCTCCCGTTCGGCGTGGTTGCTGTGGATGTGGGCGGCATCCGCCGGGTAAACAGTGCGTTCGGGATGCAGACCGGAAACGCTGTGCTGGAGCGGGTCGGCATGTTCCTCAATAATTTTCGCAACCGGGGCTGGGCCTTCCGTATGGTGGGGACGCGCTTTCTGCTGGTGACCGGCAGCGATGCAGATCATCAGGAGCTCATCCATCAGGTGGAGCGCAGATTCGGCATGCCATGGAAGGCGGACGGCATTGGGCTGATGCTGACTGCGACGATCCGCAGTTTTAACGAGCCGGGCTTTTTTACGACGCCGGAGGATGTAGTCAATTTGATCGACATTGCCTATGCAGAGATCGGCAGCGGCGGCTGGGGGACCTCCAAACCCATCGATAACAGCCTGCTGCAGCAAATTCATAGGAAGACCCGCGTGGAAGAGGTGCTGCGGGACGCATTTCGTTCCGGAGAAGGCTTTAAAATTTATTACCAGCCGATCTATTCTCCGACCAAACGCCGGTTTATCGGAGCAGAGGCGCTTTTGCGGCTGTACCATCCGGATCTGGGAGCGATCTCGCCGTCCGAGTTCATCCCTGTGGCGGAAAAGGCGGGTCTCATTTCGGAAATCGATGAAGCGGTTATCCGGGAGGTATGTAAGTTTCTCAAAAGATATGGAAAGCAGCTGCAGGGACTGGAGCAGATGAACATCAACCTTTCGGCGGCAGATTTTTTCCGCAACTGGTCCCAGAGGGCCCATCAGGTCGTATTGGAAAGCAGCGTTTCACCCGATTGTTTACGCTTTGAGGTGACAGAGACGGCGGCTACCATACATCAGAATATTCTTGCTGAGTTTATGCGGGACATGATCGGATACGGCTATCAATTTTCATTGGACGATTTCGGCACAGGTTATGCCAATATTACGCAGGTGATCCAGCTGCCGTTTTCCAGTGTCAAGCTAGACCGTACAATGCTTGTGGCCGATGAGGAACAGAACCGGATTCTTTTTGACGGAATGCTTCGGATGCTGAAAGATATGGGTCTTGCCACCGTGGTAGAGGGTGTGGAGACAGGCGAACAGGCGCGCCGCGTATGTGATCTGGGCGCCGATCATGTTCAGGGGTACTACTATGCGCGGCCGATGCCGGAAACGGATTTCCTCAGATTTATGGCAAAACAAGGGGAATGTGCGGGCGTTGAGTGAGCCCGGCCTGCTGAATTTTGCGGGCAGGCATACGGCAGAGACATTCCCGTTATGAATGAGTATATGGCGGGCCCGGTATCATTTTACCGGGCGCGTTTTTACATTTTGGAAAAAAGCAGTCCTCGCTCTAATTTGGAAGCGAGGACTGCTTTTTATTTTTGCCAACAGAAAGGCCTTCACATTTTCGTATGGGCCCGGGCGGACGCAAAAATGTAAAGTTCGGCGGCCTTCTATTTTCTGTGCCGAAATTTTCGCCAGACACGGCCCCGGTAGAGATACCAGAGGATTGCCAGTATCTGTACGACGGCCCCTACGGCCCAGATCAGATCAATGCCGTCCAGAGGTGCGGATAGGCGGACGCACAGTGCCACGCTCCAGATCAGGGCGCTGACCGACAGACCCTGTGGAATCAAACCCCACCAAAGAGAGGTAAAGACCACCAAAACGATGCAGGTAACCGGAAGGCCGTAACAGAAGGTCAGCCAGGGCCAGGAAACGTCGGTAAACAGACGCAGCGCGGCGTAGGTCACCGTTGCCACCAGCCAGACAAGGCCGCAGGAAAGCAGCGTTACCATGATGCGCGCGGGTGCCTTGGGCTGGGTCGGCGGCGGCGGCGATTCGCTGAGCAGATCTCCGACCGTGACACCGTACAGGTGCGCGATCAGGGTGAGCACATAGATGTCCGGCAGTCCTTCGCCGCGCTCCCATTTGGAGACCGATTTGTCGGAATAATGCAGAGCCTCTGCCAGTTCGGACTGCGTCTGCCCGTGCTGGCGGCGGTAAAAAGCAATATTTTTTGCAATGACTTGTCGAAGGTCCTCTTCGTTCATGCAGGGCTCCTTTCCCAGTGATATCAATGGCTTCAGGAAATTCTACTGACAGTAGAGCTGCATTCCCGGCCAGTAGAGTAGCGCTTTTGATCGGTAGAGCGGCACCTTCAATGGATAGGGTGTAATTTGCCCCGGGCCGTGGTACGATCGAAACGTAAACAGCCGACGGCGCTCGCCGCGGCCGAAAAATTCGTTTCCATATCCAGGAAGGAGATTTCAATGAAAAACGAATCCAGGTATCTGAATGGGGAATGCGTTGCCATTCCAATGGATCGTATGCGCCGGCCGACCCCCGCAAAGGAGAAACCGGGGTTTGCACAGATCATCCGTATTATCACCGCGCCGCCGCTGACTGCCGGTCTATTGCTGATTTTTTTGCGTCAGGCGGGATTCTTCCCGGGCGCATCCTTTTGGATGGGGCTTTTGTGCCTGACCTTTTTGCCACTGCTTGCCTATCTCGTTTGGCTGGTTGTCCCTTCCCTGCTTTTTGGCGGACGAGTTACCCAGAGGAAAACTGCCGTTGCCTTTTCCGTCGTTGGCTATCTGGTTGGTGGGGCGTACTGCCTGTTTTACAGCGTGGGACGGCTTGAGCTGACGGTCTTTCTTACCTATTTGCTTTCCGGAATCCTGATCGCATTCGGCTCAAAGGTACTCAAATTTCCCATCAGCGGTCATGCCTGCGGCACGGCGGGGCCGATCGCGGTGCTGGTCTATGCCCGTGGCGCCTGGTGGCTGATGGGACTTATCGTGCTGGCGGCGGTGATCTGGAGCTCTCTTCAGATGAAGCGTCACACGTTGCCGCAGCTTTTGGCCGGTGCGGCATCCTCCGTACTGTCCATGTGCTTCTGGCTGTCGATACTGTAAAGCCTATTTAAGAACAGGATCATGACGATTTCGCCATCCTCAATTTCACCGTTTTCACGAAAGCCAAATGAAAAATAGAGTGCTCGGGCCTTGTCGTTGCCGGGGACGTAATCCAGATTGACGGAGTCAAATTTCCCGCTGTCACGGATAAGCGCAAGGGCGGCCTCCATGGCCTGCCGGCCAAGGCCGCGGCCTTGGTGTTCCGGCGCGATCATAAAGCGCCAGATTCCAGCTTCACGTTCCTGCTCATTCCAATCCAGCATTAGAAATCCCACGGGTTTCCCATCTTCCAAAATGGCAAACGGCCGCGCCTCCCGATATAACCATGCCTGTGCCAGCGATACCACATTGGGCGCCACAAATCGGTTTTGCTCCGGCGGAAGATGCATATCCACCACGGATTTAAAGGTACGTTCATCCACTGTTTTGAGTTCGATCATACGCAGCCATCCATTCGTTTATACAGAAAAAATACCGCCGTTCCGTCCGGGAGCGGCGGCGTTCTTATTATATCGGACGACGCATCGGCTGTCAATGAAACTCAGAGCTTCACAAGCTCATATTCCGTGGTTCCGATCCCCAGCTTCTGCGCATGTTCGACACAGGCGCGCCAGTTGGTTTCCGGATGCATCATCATAAAATGATCGTGGCCCGGATGCCGCTGCTCATGGGTGGCCTTGTCAAGCTCACTGCCGGAAATGACCGGCTGGGCGTTGACCGCGTCGGCACAGGCCACATCCAGCGCTACCGGGTCGAAAGAGGCAAACATACCCACATCAGGAACTACGGGCAGGTCGTTGTAGGCGCAGCAGTCACAGACGGGGGATACATCGATGACCAGACTGACATGGAAGGAGGGACGGCCATCCAGCACGGCTTTTGTGTATTCGGCGATCTTTTTGTTGAGGACTTCGTTGGCCTCGTCCCATTTGACGCGCACGGCGTTCATACGGCAGACACCGACACAGCGGCCGCAGCCGACGCATTTCTCCTCGTTGATCACGGCGTATTTTCGGCTGCGATCGATGGCCCCCTGAGCGCAGACGTTTTGGCATGCGCCGCAGTTAATACACTTGGCCGCGTCCACATAGGGCTTGCTGCTGTTGTGCATTTCCATCTTCCCCGCGCGGGAACCGCAGCCCATGCCGATGTTTTTGAGCGCGCCGCCGAAGCCGGTGCTCTCATGTCCTTTAAAGTGGGTCAGGGAGACGAGAACGTCGGCATCCATAAAGGCGCGGCCAATTTTAGCCTCTTTCACATATTCGCCGCCGGCGACGTGGACGAGTGCCTCGTCGGTACCTTTCAGCCCATCGGCAATCAGTACCTGACAGCCGGTGGCAAAGGGATTGAATCCATTTTCATAGGCGGCATCCAGATGCTCCAGCGCATCCTTCCTACGGCCGACGTAAAGGGTGTTGGCGTCGCTTAAAAAGGGCCTGCCGCCTTGTTCACGGATCAGATCGGCCACGGTCTTTGCCCAGTTGGGGCGCAGATAGGCCAGGTTTCCCGGCTCGCCAAAATGCAGTTTGATGCATACAAATTTTTTATCCAGTTCCAGATCCTTGAAGCCGGCGGCGATCATCAGCCGCCGGAGCTTTTGCTGCAGATTTTCATATCCGCCTGCGTGCATGTCGGTAAAATAAACTTTGGAAGGTTCCATATTCACTTTCCTTTCTTGTAAGCATCGAGTTACAGCGCCGGGTCATTCAAGCGTCATGACCCGGAACGCCCTATCGTCGATATCATGCCGGATAAAGGCCGCCGCCGTTTGAAACCCCGCTTTTTCGTAAAGCCTTGTAGCGCGTGCATTGAACGAGGCGACGGTCAGACGGAATTTGACGGCATACAGCTCGGCACGGGCAAAATCCAGGCCGCGCAGCAAAAAGCAAAAACCCTGTCCACGGCCGCAGAGGTCGGGGCGAATCCCGACACCGATGTCCATAAAGCCTTCGGGGTAAACACCGTGCGGCCGGCCGGCCGGAACCTGCGCGGAGGCACCGAAGCAATAGTATCCCACGAGGTGTCCTTCCGCATCAGAAACCGCATAATAGGAGCCGTCGAGAAGTTCAGGCAGGCTGCTTTCGTTCATGTCGTAGACGGCATACGGCGGCGGGTACTGCCAGCGGACGATCTCCGCCGCCGCACCGGGGTATATGGGGCTTACGAAATATTCCATGCCGCCACTCCTTTGCCGGATTTTTGATGGCGGCCCGACGGCGTTTGGCGGCGCGGATTTATACGCCGGCAAAATGAAACAGGACGCCGATAACCCCCGAAAAGACAATATAAAAGACCGGATGCAGGTTTTTTGTCTTATTGACATTGTTGGTGAGAATAATCAGCACGGCGGCCAGAACAAGACTTTTGGGGTCAATAACCGAGGCCCATGCGTGAGCCTTGAAGGCTGCGGTGTTCACCAGGGACAAGAGGGCCACCGAGATGCCGGCAGAGGCGATCAAACCCGCAGAGGCGGGACGCAGACCATACATCGCGCCGACAACATATTTGCTGTTGCGGAAGGACTGAAGGAATTTTGCGACGATCAGGGCAATGGCTGCGGTAGGCAGGATCATGCCCAGCGTTGCGATGACCGCGCCGGGTATGCCGGCCGTCAGATAGCCGGCGTAGGTGGCTGTGTTGACGCCGATGGGGCCGGGCGTGGATTGAGAGATCGCCGTCATGTTCACCAGCTGCGCCTTTGTGAACCAACCGGTTTTCTCAGAAACCTCAAGCAAAAACGGGAACGCAGCCATGCCGCCGCCGAAGGTGAATAGTCCGACCTTCATAAACTCCCAGAAGAGCTGCAGATAAATCATACGTTCTTCACCTCCCAGTTTTTCAGCAGGATGCCGATCACTGCGGCTGAGAGAACATACAAAACGGGGGAAATGTTCGCAAAAGTCGCGCCGGTAAATACCAGCACGAAAATCGCCAGTGTTTTTTTATCAACGACCGCTTTTTTCCACAGCTTGACGACCGCGTTGTAAATCAGTACGCAGACGCAGACCTCAATGCCCGCGAAGGCATTGCGTACGGCCGGCAGATCGGAGAAGCCGGTGATAAAGGCGGCGATGATCGTGATGACGACCAGCGAGGGAAAAACCACGCCCAGTGCGCAGGCAAAACCGCCGGCCGTTCCGCGGCGCTTTTGTCCGACGAAAACGGCGGTGTTGACGGCAATCATGCCCGGCAGGCACTGACCGATGGCGTAATAGTCCATCAATTCTTCGTTTTCAGCCCATTTTTTATTTTCTACAACCTCTTTCTGAAGCATCGGCAGCATTGCATAACCGCCGCCGAAGGTCAGTCCGCCGATGCGGGTAAAGGTCAGAAACATATCGAAAAGCTCTTTCATGTGGTCTGATGATACCTCCGATTCATTTGCGCAGCCATTCGGGAAAAGGCTGTCGGTTAAGAGCCGAATGTCCGTACTTCTCCGCCGCTTTTCGGCGAGAAACGGAATTCAGGTTCTTTTTTTACATGCCAATGAGAACTAACTGCTGCCATGTCTATGAGAACGGCAGAATCTAAAGGAACTGCCGGAATGCTGTCGGCAGCGGCAGCCGCTCCCGCAGATCTTCCGGTGTCGCCCAGACAAAGCCGGCGCTTTCTTCGGCGCAGGAAAAGGATATGCCGCGCATTTCCCATTCCACATGGGTGAAGATGTGGGAGCGGGTTACGACCTGCCGGAGCTCCACCGGGGAGACCCCCCAGGCGGCGGCCTGTGCCGCGGCCTCGGCTTCGGACAGCAGACCTTTTACATTGGGCAGTTCCCAGAGAGAAGCCAGCAGTCCCCGGTCGGGGCGCTTCCGCAGGGCGAGTGCCTGTCCGCAGCGCAGGAGAAAAACGGTCTTTTGCTCTCTCCGCCGGGCTGCTTTTTCCGCCCGGACAGGAAGCTGCGCCTGCATTTCATGCGCTCGGGCCAGGCAGAGAGAAGATACCGGGCAGCGTACGCAATCGGGCACGCGGCCCGGACCGCAGAGTGTAGCACCCAGTTCCATCAGCGCCTGAGTCAGTGTCCCGGGGTCATTTTGCTCATACGCGGGGCAAAGCAGTGCGGCATATCGGTGCTTCATCCGGTCTCCGATCGGCGTTTCATCGCACAAAAGCCGGCTGCAAAGCCGCAGAACGTTGCCGTCCACGGCGGGGCAGGGAAGAGAAAAACAGTTTGAGGCGATTGCCGCCGCCGTATAGGGACCGACGCCCGGCAGGGCAAGCAGCGATTCATACGTCCGGGGAAACCCGCCCGCTGCCACTGCCTGCGCCGTTTTTTGCAAATTGCGTGCGCGGCTGTAATATCCCAGCCCCTCCCACAGCTTCAGGACCTGTTCTTCCGGTGCATCCGCCAGCGCTTCCGGCGTCGGAAATGCCGAGAGAAAGCGGGCATAATAACTTTTTACGGTCTCGACGCGTGTTTGCTGAAGCATGATTTCCGATATCAATACGCGGTATGGATCGCGTGTCCGCCGCCAGGGGAGGTCGCGGCCATTCGCCAGATAAAAGCGGATCATCGGCACTGCACAGGCGCAAAGCCGTTCCTGCTCGGTCATATATCCGCAGCCTCCTTTACGCATGCGTTTATTATACGGTGCACGGGGCGAAAAAGCAAGGTGTGACAGGCCCCATTACATTACTGTACTGAATCAACAAAATCCATTTGGTTGACATGGCTTATTTGGGCATTTAGAATAATTTTATAGATCAATTGAAGGGGAAGTGAAGTTATGTCCGTAATGCTCGACGGCCGGGGACTGACACTTGCGCAGGTGGTCTCCGTTGCCCGTGGAAACGAGCGGACCGAGCTGACGGAGGGAGCCTGCGCCGCCGTGGACCGCGCCCGTGAATATGTGGAGCGGAAACTGGCGGAAGGCGCAGTGATTTACGGGTTGACCACCGGGTTTGGAAAGTTTTCAGACGTGCGAATTTCGCCGGAGGAGACGGCACATCTGCAGCGCAACTTGATTTTGTCCCATGCCTGTGCCATGGGCGAGCCTCTGCCTGCCGAGGCAGTACGTGCCGCCATGCTGCTGCGGTGCAACGCGCTGGCACGGGGAAACAGCGGCATCCGCCGAAGCACACTTCAGGCGCTTTTAAATATGCTGAATGCCGGTGTGCATCCCGTCGTACCGGAGCAGGGCAGTCTGGGTGCCAGCGGGGATCTGGCGCCGCTGGCTCATATCGTGCTTGTGCTGCTGGGCGAGGGAGAAGCCGAGTACCGGGGCGAGCGCCTGCCGGGGGCGGAGGCCATGCGTCGTGCGGGCATCCCGACGGTGGAGCTGGCCGCGAAAGAGGGCCTTGCCCTGATCAACGGGACTCAGATCATGACCGCCGTAGGCGCGCTGGCGGCATGGGATGGGCTGAATCTTTTAAAGACCGCGGATATTGCCGCAGCCATGACGACTCAGGCGCAGCTGGGCATTACCTCCGCCTTTGATGAAAAAGTGCAGGCGCTTCGCGGACATCCGGGACAGATTCAAAGCGCTGCAAATCTGCGTAAACTGTTGGATGGCAGCAGCCTGTCCTGCTTTGCTCGTCCCGGCAGGGTGCAGGATGCCTATTCTGTCCGCTGCGTGCCGCAAATTCACGGCGCCAGCCGCGATGCGCTCTTCTTTGTCGCCGACGCGCTTGGGCGGGAACTTAACGCGGTCACCGATAATCCGCTGATTTTTCCCGAGGAGGATCAGGTGATCTCCGGCGGCAATTTCCATGGCCAACCAATGGCCCTGGCCTTCGATTTTATGGGCATTGCCCTGTCAGAGCTGGCCGATGTGTCCGAGCGGCGGCTGGAACGGATGGTGAATCCGCAGCTCAGCTATGACCTGCCCGCTTTTCTGACAAAAGACGGCGGAGTAAATTCGGGGCTGATGATCGTCCAGTATGCCGCCGCATCCATTGTGTCGGAGAACAAGGTGCTGGCGCACCCCGCGTCCGTGGATTCCATCCCGTCTTCCGCCAATCAGGAGGATCATGTCAGCATGGGAACCACGGCCGCCCGCAAGGCACGTCGGATTCTGGCCAACACGCAGAAGGTGCTGGCGCTCGAACTGCTGACGGCGGCGCAGGCGCTGTGGATGCGTGGGCCGGAGAAGCTTTCGCCGGCGACGAAGGCCGTCTATGACCGTATCCGGTCGGAGATTCCGCCCATCGGGCATGACGTGATGATGTACCCGCTGGAAAACGCGGCCGAGGCGCTGGTGAGCTCCGGCGAGCTCGTCAGAGCTGCCGAATCGGTATGCGGGGCGCTGACATAAAATCTGCACTTGCAACACCGCCGGAGAATGCCGGCGGGGAATCTGATGTTTCGGGCCGGCAGATACCGGCCCATATCCTGACCATAAGAACAAAGGAGGCTTGCAGAATGCTCAGCAATACCGTGATTGCAAATGCTATGACCATCAAGCTGCCCGATACATTGCCGGACTATCCGAAGTTCGACGAGACACGCCGGCGTGCGCCCGACCGCGGCTGTCGGCTGACACGCGCACAGACCGAGCTGGCGCTGCGCAACGCGCTGCGCTATGTGCCGGAATGCCTGCATGAAACATTGGCGCCGGAGTTCCTTGAGGAGCTGCGCACCCGTGGCCGCATCTATGCCTATCGCTATCGGCCGGAGGGCCGCATCTGGGGCCGGCCCATCGACGAATATAAGGGCAACTGCCTGGAGGGCAAGGCGTTTCAGGTGATGATCGACAATAACCTGGACTTTGAGACAGCGCTTTACCCTTACGAGCTGGTCACCTACGGCGAAACCGGCCAGCCCTGCCAAAACTGGCTGCAGTATCGGCTGATCAAGCTCTATCTGGAGCAGCTGACCGATCATCAGACGCTGGTGCTGGAATCCGGACACCCGGTGGGGCTCTTCCCCTCGCGGCCGGAAGCGCCGCGGGTCATCCTGACCAACGCACTGATGGTGGGCATGTTCGACAATTTGGATGACTGGGAGATCGCCGAGGAGATGGGCGTTGCCAACTATGGACAGATGACCGCTGGCGGCTGGATGTATATCGGCCCGCAGGGCATCGTCCACGGTACGTTCAACACGATCCTTAATGCCGGGCGGAAGTTTTTGGGCGTTCCAGAACAGGGAGACCTGAGCGGGCGCGTCTTTGTGTCCTCCGGCCTGGGCGGGATGAGCGGGGCGCAGCCCAAGGCGTCAGATATCGCCCACGCCGTCGGCATCTTTGCCGAGGTGGATCGCAGCCGCATCCAGACCCGTCTGGATCAGGGATGGGTCGACAGGGTCAGCGATGATCTGGCTGAGGTCTTTGCGCTGGCGGAGGAGCACCGGAAGAACAAAACGACCGTCTCCATCGCCTATCACGGCAATATCGTCGATCTGCTGGAGGCGGCGCTGCAGCGGGATTTCCACATCGACTTGCTGAGCGACCAGACCTCTTGCCACAATGCCTATAACGGCGGCTACTGCCCTGTGGGCCTGACCTTTGCTCAGCGGACGGATCTGCTTCACCGCGACCGGGAGGAATTCCATCAGCGGGTCAATACCTCTCTGCGCCGACACTTTGATGCGATCCGCGCGCTGACGGAACGGGGCACCTATTTCTTTGATTACGGCAATTCCTTTATGAAGGCGGTCTTTGACGCCGGCGTCCGGGAGATTTCTAAAAACGGCGTAGACGAAAAGGACGGCTTTATTTTTCCCTCCTATGTGGAAGACATCATGGGCCCGATGCTGTTCGATTACGGCTATGGTCCGTTCCGCTGGGTCTGCCTGTCCGGAAAGCCGGAGGATCTGCATGAGACCGACAAGGCCGCCATGGAATGCATCGACCCGGGCCGCCGGTTCCAGGACCGGGATAACTGGACCTGGATCCGCGACGCAGAGAAAAACCGGCTGGTGGTAGGCACGCAGGCACGCATCCTCTATCAGGACGCAGGGGGGCGCGTCCGCATCGCGCTCCGCTTCAACGAGCTGGTGCGGCAGGGAAAAATCGGCCCCGTAATGCTGGGCCGCGACCATCACGACGTCTCGGGCACCGACTCCCCCTTCCGCGAGACAGCGAACATCAAAGACGGAAGCAACGTCATGGCCGACATGGCCGTGCAGTGCTTTGCCGGAAATGCTGCCCGCGGCATGAGCCTGTGCGCCCTGCACAACGGCGGCGGCGTGGGCATCGGCAAGGCGATCAACGGCGGCTTCGGTCTGGTGCTGGACGGCAGCGAACGGGTCGATGCGGTGATCCGCTCTGCGATGACCTGGGACGTGATGGGCGGGGTCGCCCGCCGGAGCTGGGCCCGCAATGAACCCGCGGTGGAAACTGTCCTTGCGTATAATAAAGAAAATGCGGGCAGCGCCCATATCACCCTGCCCTACCGGGTAGACGACGGGCTGCTGCACCGCGTGATGGAGGAATGAACGGATGGCAAAGCTGGTAGAATGCATCCCCAATATCAGCGAAGGGAGAGACCGGACGAAGATTGAGGCGGCGCTGGATGTGATCCGTGCCGTCCCGGGCGTGACGCTGCTGGACTGCAGCAGTGACGAAAGTCATAACCGCACGGTGATCACGATGTTCGGCGCGCCGGAGCAGGTCAAGAAGGCCGCCGTGGCGCTGGCCTGCAAAGCGGTGGAACTCATCGACCTCAATTGTCACACGGGCGAGCATCCGCGCATGGGTGCGATTGATGTCATCCCCTTTGTCCCCGTCAAGGAGATGAAAGTGGAGGAATGCGTCGAGCTGTCCAAAGAGGCGGCGAAAGAGATCTGGGAGCAGGCGCACCTGCCGGTTTTCCTCTATGAGGACTCCGCTTCCGCGCCCAACCGGGTCAACCTGTCCGAAATCCGCAAGGGCCAGTTTGAGGGTATGGCGGAAAAGGTGAAGCAGCCCGAGTGGGAACCTGATTTCGGCGGCCGAACCATCCATCCGACGGCCGGTGTAACGGCGGTCGGCGCGCGTGCGCCGCTGGTGGCGTTCAACATTAATCTGAGCACCTCCGACGTGAAGATCGCGAGCAAAATCGCAAAGATCCTGCGCCGAAGCAGCGGCGGCTTTGACTGCGTCAAGGCCCTCGGCGTCATGCTGGAAGAGCGAAACGTGGCGCAGGTATCCATCAACATGACCAATTTTCATAAAACACCGCTTTACCGTGTGCTGGAGCTGACCAAGGCCGAGGCCGCCCGCTGGGGCGTCCATGTTATCGGGACGGAGATCATCGGTCTGACACCCATGCAGGCACTCATCGATTCGGCGGAATATTATATGCAGATTGAAAATTTTGACTTTCACAAACAGGTTTTGGAGAACCATTTGCTGTGACGAGTCTGTATATCCGGAATATCGGCCTTCTGGCGACGCCGGAAGGCGACGCCCCCCATGCGGGAAAGCGGCAGGGCATGCTGCGGTTTGCGCGGAACGCTGCCGTTTACTGCGAGGACGGCCGGATCGTCCGTATCTGGGAGGGTGAGCATTCGGCGCCTCCGGCCGCAAAGATCATCGATGCCGGCGGCGCGCTGGTGACCCCCGGCCTGTGCGACTGCCATACCCATCTGGTGTTCGGGGGCTGGCGGCAGCACGAGGTGCCTCTCAAGCTGCGGGGCGCGTCCTATCTGGAGATTCTGCGTTCCGGCGGCGGCATCCTTGATACCGTACGTCATACGCGCGCAGCCAGCGAGGATGCGCTGTACGGGCGTGCATCGGTATTCCTGGACGGAATGCTTAGGCTCGGGGTAACCTCCGTCGAAATCAAAAGCGGATACGGCCTTGACCTCGGCACTGAGCGCAAGCAGCTCCGGGTGATCCACCGGCTGCGGCAGACACGGACGCAGGAGCTTGTCCCTACCTTCCTGGGTGCGCATGCCGTCCCGCCGGAATATGAGGGCGATGCCGACGGGTATGTGGAAACCCTGTGCGAAAGCGTTCTGCCTGTCGTGATGGAAGAGCAGCTGGCCGAATACTGCGATGTGTTTTGTGAAACCGGCGTGTTCGATGTACCCCAGTCCCGCCGGATTCTCCAAAAGGCAAAGGCACTGGGATTTGGCCTTAAGATCCATGCCGATGAGATCGACGCCATCGGCGGTGCTGTGCTGGCCGGGGAGATGGACGCCGTTTCCGCAGAGCATCTGATTGCCACAGACGAAGGCGGCATGGACGCGCTGGCGCACGGCGGCGTGATTGCCGCGCTGCTGCCTGCCACCTCCTTTTATCTGAACAAGTCTTATGCGCAGGCACGAAAGATGATTGAGAAAGAAATTCCCGTGGCCGTGGCCTCCGACTTCAATCCCGGTTCCTGCCCCTCATATAATCTGCAGCTCTGCATGAATCTGGCCTATCTGAACTATCGCATGACGCCGGAGGAAATTCTGACTGCCGTTACGCTGAACGCCGCCTGCGCCATGGGGCGCGGCGGGCTGTGCGGCACCGTGGAGCCCAATAAGCGGGCCGATCTGGTGATCTGGAACTGCGAGGATCTGGAGCTGCTGTG
Source organism: Clostridiaceae bacterium (assembly GCA_034933145.1). Classification (GTDB taxonomy): domain Bacteria; phylum Bacillota; class Clostridia; order Oscillospirales; family Butyricicoccaceae; genus UBA4644. The sequence continues at coordinate 4,412 of JAYFOA010000022.1, read as the reverse complement.
TTATCGGTTCGGATCCAATCTGGCAAAGACGGTGATCTGCCAGGGCAAGGTGATCTGCTCCGAAAAACCTGCATAATCTTTCGGATCCGCGGAGCTATGCCCGGCAACGCCGGCTTGCGGCAGCGGGCGCAGCGGCATATAATTAAAAACCGCGGAACAGAATAATCGCGGTATCCGGCATTTTTCAGCACCGGCGAAAAGCAGTATGCCGTGCCGGACCAGGGAGGAATACAAATGAAACAGGGAAGCGATATAGAGATTGCCCGTGCCGTCAAAATGCAGGCGATCCGGGATGTGGGCGAGCGTCTGGGGATCACGGAAGACGGCTTGGAGCTTTACGGCAGCTATAAGGCAAAGATCGACCCCGCGGAGCTGAGGGACCGTACGCCCGACGGTAAAGTCATTCTGGTGACGGCCATCACCCCGACACCGGCAGGTGAAGGGAAGACCACCGTCTCCATCGGTTTGACCGATGCGCTGTGCCGGCTGGGGAAAAATGCCATGGTAACGCTGCGCGAGCCGTCCCTGGGTCCGGTTTTCGGTATCAAGGGGGGCGCCGCCGGCGGCGGCTATGCCCAGGTGGTTCCCATGGAGGATATCAATCTCCATTTCACCGGCGACTTTCACGCCATCGGCGTAGCCAATAACCTGATGTGCGCCGTGCTGGATAATCATGTATTTCACGGAAACGAACTGGATATCGACGTACGGAAGGTTCTGTGCCGCCGAGCGGTGGATATGAACGACCGCCAGCTCCGCAGTATTGTCTGCGGTCTGGGCGGGCGGCTCAACGGCGTCCCGCGGGAGGACGGATTCGATATCACGGTAGCCAGCGAGGTCATGGCCGCGCTGTGCCTGGCCGAAGATCTGATGGACCTGAAAGCGCGGCTGGGGCGGATCATTGTCGCCTATAACCGGCATGACGGCCCGGTGACGGTCAGTGACCTGAAGATCGCCGGGGCGATGGCAGCGCTGCTCAAGGACGCGGTCAAGCCCAATCTGGTGCAGACTCTGGAGCATAATCCGGCATTCGTCCACGGCGGGCCGTTTGCCAACATCGCCCATGGCTGCAACAGCGTGATCGCCACGCGTACTGCCATGCGGCTTGCGGATTATGTGGTGACCGAGGCCGGCTTCGGCGCCGACCTGGGCGCGGAAAAGTTTGTCGACATCAAATGCCGGCAGTCGGGCATCCGCCCTTCCGCAGCGGTCATCGTCGCCACTGTCCGTGCGCTGAAAATGCACGGCGGCGTATCGAAAAAGGAGCTTTCCGCAGAGAATACCGAGGCATTGGATGCAGGCATCGGAAATCTCCTGCGCCATGTGGAAAACGTCACGCAGGTCTACGGCCTGCCATCCGTCGTGGCCATCAACCGCTTCCCCACTGACACGGAAGCCGAGCTGCAGCTGGTGCAGGCGCGCTGTGCGGAAAAGGGGGTCGCCGCCTGCCTCTGCGAGGTATGGGAGAAGGGCGGAGAGGGTGGACTGGAGCTGGCGCAGGAGGTGCTGCGCCTGTGTGAGCTGTCGAATGAGTTTTCCTATGTTTATGCCGACAGCCTACCGCTGAAAGAGAAAATCGAGGCTATTGTAAAGCGGGTCTACCGTGGCAGCGGCACCGTTTTTACTTCCGCCGCGCTGCGGGATCTCCGGCATATTCAGGAGATGGGATTTGAAAACCTGCCCGTCTGCATGGCAAAGACCCAGTACAGTTTTTCTGACGAGCAGAGCAAAGTGGGCGCGCCGGAAAACTTCGTCATCACAATCCGCTCGCTGAAGGTCTGCGCGGGCGCGGGCTTTGTCGTCGCCTATGCCGGCGACATCATGACCATGCCCGGACTGCCGAAAGTCACCTCCGCCGAAAAGATCGACATTGACGAAAAAGGCCAGATTACCGGCATTTTTTAAACGGCAATTTTTGTGGGTCTGCTGGCAAAGAGTCTGCCGGTCGGACCGTTATCTGTAGAAGGAGAAAATATATGAAGCTGACTGAAATGACCGTAAAAGATTATCTGGATTTGCTGGCCTCCGATGCGCCCGCTCCGGGCGGCGGCAGTGCCAGCGCTTTCTGCGGTGCGCAGGGGGCCGGCCTGTGCGCCATGGTGGCCGCGCTGACGCTGGGCAAAAAGAAATATGCGGACGATCAGGCGCTGTGTGAGCGCGTCCAGGGAGAGGCACTGGAGCTTCAGCACGCCCTGACGGCGCAGATCGATGCGGATACTGATGCCTTTGGTCTGATTTCCGCCGCCATTGCCCTGCCCAAGGACACCGAGGAGCAGAAAACTGCCCGCCGTGCCGCGCTGCGCAGCGCTACGCTGGAAGCCACCCATGCGCCGCTGCAGACGCTTAAGCTGTCCCGCCGCGCGCTGGAGCTGACGGGAGAACTGGTGGGGCATTCGAACACCAACTGTGCCAGCGACCTGGGGGTTGCCGGGCACAATCTGCTGGCCTGTGCCGAGGGGGCGTTTCTCAATGTGGAGATCAACCTTCCTGGCATCGGGGACGAGGAGAAAGCCGCGCAGCTTGGGGGTGCGGCAAAAGAGGAACTTTCGCTCTGCCGCGGTCTGGCGGCAAAGCTCTGCCAATAAATGGGCAAAGCCTCTATCAGTTTGATTGGGAAGAAGGATGGCGTCATGCCATTCTTCTTTTTTTGAGCGTGCGATGCTATAATTTACGTAAAAAAGAAGCAAAGCTTGAACGGGAAAGTGATTTTGATGGAGATCAGGACGGCAAATGAAAAAGACCTGTTGAATTTATGGGAAGAAACTGAGGAGAGCATGAAACCAACCACTCGGTTTTTTTACGAAAATATCCAACATGGAAATGCTGATTTCTGGACTTGGAATAACAATGACCAAATTGTAGGCGAGCTGTACGTATTCAAAAAATTATCGGACAATGAATTTGCGGATGGAATACATACCGCATATATGTGTGCTTTCAGAATCATCCGGGAACTCCGGGGACAAGGATATGGTACAAAACTGCTTACGACCGTTTTAGAGCATATAAAGGATATGGGGTTTAAGGCGGCAACTATTGGAGTGGATGAAACCGAAACAGACAATATACGCTTATATAAAAGACTGGGGTTCACAGAAAAAATAAAAGATTCTTTTGTTGACCCATGTAATGTGGATGAAAGACAAATACCGAATTCCTGTGGAAAGTTCTGGTTATTGCGAAAAGATTTTTAGGTTCAGACCAATAGCATAAAATTATTGACATATGCCGAAAATTATATATAATCAAAATATAACTGGCATATGCCAATAAATGGAGGTGTGGATACGGCAAGACCGTATAAGCAGCGGCGCATCTGCGCCATGCCCGGCTGCGGCCGGTTCGGACCGATGGAGGATCCGCGAGCGGAGCGCCCGGTGATCGCCATGACGGTGGACGAATACGAAAGTATCCGTCTCATCGATTTGGAAGGGCTGACGCAGGAGGGCTGTGCCGAACGGATGAATGTGGCCCGTACCACGGCGCAGGCCATCTATAACAGCGCCCGCATCAAGCTGGCGGAGTACCTTGTCGGCGGCAAGGAGCTGCGGATCGAGGGCGGAGACTATGTACTTTGCGACGGAAACGCGGAGGGCTGCGGCCGTGGCCGCCGCTGCTGCCGGCGCCGTCGGGGAGATAGAGAAGAATACCAAAACGGAGATGAAACTGAATGAGCGAAACCTGTAATCACAATTGCGGCTCCTGCGGGGAAAGCTGCGGAGAACGGGCAGAGGCGCAGACCGATTTTACCGCGAAACTGAACGAGATGTCCCATGTGCGGAAAGTCATCGGCGTCGTCAGCGGCAAGGGCGGCGTGGGAAAGAGCCTCGTCACTTCCATGCTGGCGGTACTGATGAATCGGGCGGGTTATCGGACGGCGATTCTGGATGCCGACGTGACCGGACCGTCCATTCCGAAGGCGTTCGGGCTGAGGCAGAAGGCGGAGGCAAGCGACCTCGGCATTTTTCCCGTCCAAACAAAGACCGGGATTTCGGTCATGTCCCTCAATCTGCTGCTGGAGCATGACACCGACCCGGTGGTCTGGCGCGGGCCGGTCATCGCGGGGGCGGTTAAGCAATTTTGGACGGACGTGGTGTGGGGCGACGTGGACTATATGTTTGTTGACATGCCGCCCGGCACGGGCGATGTGCCGCTGACGGTGTTCCAGTCCCTCCCGGTAAGCGGCGTGATCGTTGTCGCCTCGCCGCAGGAGCTGGTCTCCATGATCGTGGAAAAGGCGGTCAATATGGCCGCGCTGATGAAAATCCCGGTACTTGGCCTGGTAGAAAACATGAGCTATTTTAAATGTCCCGACTGCGGGAGCGTGCACCATATCTTTGGGGAGAGCCACATAGAGGAAACTGCCCGGAAACACGGCATCCAGACGGTTTCCCGGCTTCCGATCAATCCCC
>JAYFOA010000021.1:0-2082 GCA_034933145.1 Clostridiaceae bacterium | reverse complement strand
TTCCGCAGGAGTAAGCGGTCACAAAAACGCGGGACAGGACGGGTGTTGTCACCCCCCCTGTCCCGCGTTTTCTTTGCAGTACGGGTTGTTCGGGTAGGGAAAAAGAGACTCAGTGATATGGTGTTATCCAATGAATGACTTCGCGGCAAAGGACTGCATCTTACGATATGGCAGCCGAAACGCAGAAGCATGTAATGAACAGGTCGGTGGCGTACTGCCTTAAAAATCCGGCAAAAAAGAAGCACCACAAGCAGTGGTGCTTCTTTGACAATCTGGAAGGGGCAGCAGGGAAGGCCATGCTGCCCCTTTTATTTCCCGATCTGTATGAGGGGAAAAGACTTTTATTTTACCCCTACCTTGCTGCGGCGGAGTTTGCCGGCTTCCCAGTGATTCACGCAGATGGCACAGGAAGCATCGCCGATGACGTTCAGTGTCGTACGGCCCATATCGAACAGACGGTCAATACCATAGATCAGGCCGATGTAGATGGGATCGATACCAATGGCCTGCAAGACCATTGCCAGCATAATCATACCGGCGCCGGAGGTACCGGCCGTACCGATGGAGGCCAGCGTTGCGGTGACCACAATCAGGACCATCTGAGCGATGGACAGATGAATGCCCATGCAGCAGGCGATAAACACGGCGGCAACACACTGATAGATGGCGGTGCCGTCCATGTTGATCGTGGCGCCCAAAGGCAAAACGAACGAGGAGATTTCGGAATCCACGTCCATGCTGTCACAGCACTCCTTGGTGATCGGCAGCGTGGCGATGGAAGAAGTGGAGGAGAAGGCGAAGATCATGGCCGGGATGGTGCTCTTGAAAAACTTGAGGGGGCTCATGCCGGCAAATAGTTTGACGGATGCGGAATAGACAACGACGCCGTGCAGAATATAGCCGATGTACGCCGCGGCAAGTACGATGGCAAGACTGCCCAGAATCTGCGGGCCTTGGCTGGCAACAACCCAGGTCATCAGGCAGAAAACGCCGATGGGGGATATCGCGATGATAAACATCATGACCTTCATCATGACCGCATAGAAAGAGGAGACAATATCTGCCGCCAGGTTGCCCTTTTCCCCTGCCAGCAAAATGCCGGCGCCGAAAAACAGGGAAATCACGATGACCTGCAGCATGGACGCGCTGGTCAGAGACTGCCAGAGATTGCTGGGGAAAATGTTAACGATGGTATCCATGAGAGAGGCCGTCGTGGAGGCACTGTAAGCCTGATCCGCAGACATCTGCAATACCGGGAAAGACCCCTTGAAGAGATTGGCGATTACCAGACCGATGATACAGGCAATGGCCGTAGTGACCAGAAAATAAGCCACGGTTTTCCAACCGATAGCTCCGACCTTTTTGATATCCTTCATGGATACAATTCCGTCAATAATTGACAGCAGGACAACCGGGACAACCACAAATTTCAATAGGTTTATAAATATGGTTCCGAACGGTTTGATGTATTTGGTGGTAAGTGATGTGGCCGCAGTAACCCCCATTGCTGCCCAGAGGATGGCACCCAGAATAATGCCCGCCACCATTGCAAGTCCGATCCATGCAGGAAGTGATAGCTTTTTCTTTTGCATTTTTCCCATACCCTTTCTTCATTCTTGAATCTCTTGCAAACGGAAAGCGGATCCCCTTTCGCCCGCTTTCCACCTCATTTAAATAGTAGTACGAATGACATTTTAATACAATGAAATTTTACAAATATTAGAATATATTCTTCGACAAATTGCTACAATTTTTTACCCGGCATTCCGTCGGAAACAGCTGGGTGAACAGGCCTGCAGCTGCTGCCACGCATGTTAAGAATCATAAGAGAATGTCACATAGAGCCAGCGCAAACGCTTCGCCGACGGAAAGGTCAGTATACAATGTAATGCCTGAGCCGCTGGCTTACTTGAGAGGGGAACAGGCATAATCCGATATGGTCAGCACGTCGAACGACCTTTTGCAAATGATAGATTGTAACGGATGAAACCGAAGACCTGTGTTATAGCACAGGTCTTCGGTTTCAGAAAGTAAAAAATCGGGCGGTCTGAATAGAAATCAGACCGCCCGATTTTTTTATAT
>JAYFOA010000020.1:0-6096 GCA_034933145.1 Clostridiaceae bacterium | reverse complement strand
GTTCCAGACGTTCCAGCCGTCATAATCCGGGATGGTGCCGATACGCCATAGGGAGACGCCGGTAACGCCCAGCAGGCGAGCCACAAGCAGCTTCTGCGTCACGCTTTCATCGTTCTCATACCAAAGGAAGACCCGGCGGCCGTCTTCAATAGAATAATTGATCCATGCGCAGCCGGTGGAGCGCTGGAAGCCAAACATCGTGTCGCTCTGCGCCATACGGGTATGCACAGTATCCATGGCTGGCGTTACTTTTGTGCCGGAAAGCACCTTGTCACTGCCGTCCACATACCAGCCCTCACAGCCAAGGCTTAGGGCCAGGGCAATCTTGGACCTGTCCTCCACGCCGGAGATGGGATCGGTGATTTTCAGCAGGGAATAATAGACTTTGGCCAGCGGCGCAGGTGCGGTGTTATACTGCCATGAGGTTCCCTCCATCCCAGTGAGGGAAGCGGGGCTGTAATCATGGGCCATCAGGATGACTTTGTTGCAAAGGGCGCCGATTGCGCAGTAATCGTAGCCGTCGAAACAGTCGCCGTCTGAAGTCAGGGGCTGAACGGCACAGTATAGGGTCAGGGTTTCCGGCAGTGCTGCCCGCAAGGCGGTGAGAAAGGTGGTGAAGTCCGACTTTGAGGCGCTCTTCAAACCTTCAAAATCGATGGTGACACCTGCGTAGGGGCTTTTTCCAATAACATCATAGCGCCTGGTTGCCTCGGATACGATGGCCGTGACAGCCTGCGTCCGTCCATCTTCCGATGCCAGCAGAGCAGGTGCTCCGGAAGACATGTAGACCGCTAAATTCGCAGAGACACTCTGCTCATCCAGATAGCCGGTAATGCTTTCGTACCCGGCGGGGATACGCCAGTCGTTGCTTCCGGAGGAGCCGGTGTTAAGGTTTGCGCTCGATCCATCCCATTCCATCCGGCTCCAGCCGAAGCTGACACCGTCCATCTGTCCGGCTAGGTCCTTCTGGGAATAAGAGGAAAAAGCATAGAAACCGTGAAGCCAGTCTGTTTTTGCCATATAGCGTTCATATACCCGCACCAGCATGGCGGCCGCCTCTTCCCGCTTCGCCCCGCTTTCCGGGGCAAACAGGGTCGGCTTTACACCGTTGGTCATGCCGATGTCATAGGCAAGGGTGATGTATGCCTTGTCTGCAGTTACGTCGGTAAAGGGCAGATGGGAGACGTCAATCTGCTTTGCCAGATCGGAAAGACCTAAGGCCCGTACCAGCATGACCGCCATCTCCTGACGAGTGATGGGATCGCGGGGGCGGAATGTAGCCGTCGTGTCAAAGACGCTGTGGGCCAGCGCCGTTTCTATGTAGGGATCGAACCAATCGCCTAGATCGGGGAAGGAGGGAACAGAGACGGTAACCGTCTCCCACCGGAACATCCGGCAAAGTACCGTGACAAACTCGGCACGGGTTATGGATTTCCCAAAGCCAAAGGTGCCGTTGGCGTTGCCCAGCAGCAAATTATATTCCCGTGCGGAGGCGACGACCGCTTCCGACCAGTTGCCGGCCGGTACATCGGGATAGCCGGAGGCGGCGTGTACCCGCAGCGGCAGAAGCGCCAGCGGGATGCAGGCCGCCAGCAGCAGGCAAAGGATGCGTTTCATGGGTATGACCTCGATATTTTTATTTTACGCAATCATTATAGCACGCGGTCATTTGGTTTGCAAAAGGCTTTACCTACATGCTATAATATTCCTGTTTGGGCAATTATTTGGCTATACTTATTGTTGAGGTGACCGCAGATGCGTTATTTCGGCCGTGTGTTCCGTCCCCCCAGCGAGGCACGGAGCCTGATTGTACAGGTGACTTACGGATGCAGCCACAATCGCTGTGCCTTTTGTGAGATGTACCGGGAAAAACAGTTTGCCATCCGCCCGTTGGAAGAGGTGCTGGAGGATCTCCGCGAAGCACGAGAATATTTCCCCCGCGTGCCCCGTATCTTTCTGGCGGATGGTGACGCGCTGATGCGGCGTGCGCCCGAGCTTACGGATATCCTGCAAGAGATCGGAAAGCTCTTTCCCGAATGTGAGCGGGTGACCTGCTATGCCTCGCCGTCGAGTGTGGAGCATAAGACCGACGAGGAACTGCGCTCCTTATGTTTCCTGGGACTGAAGATGGTCTATATGGGGCTGGAATCGGGAAGCGACGCAGTATTGAAAAAGATGAACAAGGGGTTTGATGCGGCGGGAATTATCGCGGCGGGAAAGCGTATACGCGCCTCCGGTATCGCCCTTTCAGTGACCGCAATCTCCGGCCTTGGCGGGACAGAACTGTGGCATGAACATGCCACCTGCACGGCGAAGGCACTATCGGCGATGAACCCTGAGTATATCGGACTATTGACCTTGATGATGGAGCCGGGCACCCCTCTTTATGAATGGGTGCAAAACGGAAGCTTTATCGTGCCCGATGCCCACGGAATTCTGAAGGAAACGGAGCTTTTGCTCAGTCGTCTGGACAGTCCGGGCAGCGTCTTTCGGATGAATCATGCCTCTAATTATCTGAATCTTCGGGGTACGCTGAACGGTGACCGAGAGGCAATGCTCACCAAGGTGCGTGCTGGTTTGTCGGGTCGGCAGGAGCTCAAGCCGGAACAATTCCGTGCCCTGTGAAAAGCTGCAGCAGGGGCTTGTACCCCCTGCGCGGACATGATATAATGACTCCAATATCGACCTTTTGACTGGGTGAGGCCCATCCGCCCCACCTATTATTGGGAAAAGTGACAATGGTAGCATAATTTAATTCACATTTTGGGCGGGGGAGGGTTCTGAATGAAGCAAAACGGATTTTATGCGATGCTTGCGCGGATGAAGCATATTTCCCGCTGGGGGCTTATGCGCAATACCATGCGGGAGAGCCTGTCGGAGCACAGTTTTGACACGGCAGTGATCGCACACGCGCTGGCGCTGATTGGAAACACCTATTATGGTCGTGACGTAAATCCGGATAAGGTGGCGGCAGCAGCGCTGTTCCATGACGCGCCGGAAATTTTGACGGGCGACCTTCCCACGCCGGTCAAGTATCATAATCCGGAGATCAGAACCGCATTCCGCGCGGTGGAGCATGGCGCGGCGGAGCGCCTTTTGCAGATGCTGCCGGAAGAGCTGCAGAGCGCCTATCGTCGGATGATGACGCTGGACAGTGCCGAACCGCAGCTGTTCGCTTATGTAAAGGCGGCAGACAAGATCAGCGCATATCTCAAGTGCGTTGAAGAACTAAAGAGCGGGAACCGCGAATTTGAAAAGGCGGCACAGCAGTTGAAACGCTCCGTGGCTGAGCTGCATCTGCCGGAAGCTGAGCATTTCATGACCCAGTTCGCGGAGAGCTACGGCCTGACATTGGACGAACTTCAGGAGGAATAATATGGAACGATACGACCTAATTTTTCTTGTCATCATTGCCGGATTTATTATCTGGCAGGTAGCTTTGATGATCCGGGCATACCGTGAGATCAAACTGGTTGCCTCTGCGCCCGGGCGGGCGGGCGGCGTTGTCCTGTGTGCAGGCATCCTGGCCTTGGCCATCTGGCGCCGCGGCAATCTCGCCGGCTCCTGGCCGGTGTATGTTGGGCTGGCTGTGATGATGGCGATGTACCTTTCGGCCCGTGTCGGGCTAAGCGAGACCGGGCTGTTCAGCACCAGCCGCTTTATTCCGTACGACACGCTGGAATACTATGCTATTGATATGCCGGAAGCACCCAAATGCCGCCTCCGCCTTGCGCGGAGCGCAGGACGGGAGACCGTTATGATGATCACCCAAGAGCAGAAAGCACAGGCGGAAGCCTGGCTGATAAAGGCCGGCGTGGACAATTTTGAATCCTATGGAGAAAGAGTGCGCGCCCACAGGAAATAAAGGGAAATATCACAAAAACGAAAATATATTTTTGATTATTCTAATGTGACGTTGAATTTTATGGTTGATATGATATAATAGGACAGGCTTTTATAAATAAGACTTTCAAAACCAAAGGAGCATTGGGAACATGGAAGACAAAGAGCGTCTGACAGAACTCACATCTGAAAAAACTGAATTCAAACGTGAAATCGGTGTTTTCGGCGGTGTGAGCATCATCGGCGGAATCATGATCGGTTCCGGTATCTTTTACCTCGGCTCGTACGTCCTCATGCGCACCGGAATGAGCGAGGGGCTCGCTCTTCTGTGCTGGATCGTCGGTGGCATCGTCTCTCTGCTGGGTGGCCTCTGCTTTGCAGAACTGGGTGCCAGCATGCCGAAGGCCGGCGGCATGACCGTTTACCTCAATGAAGCGTATCACCCAATAATCGGCTTCCTCAACGGCTTTTCCAGCTGGGTCATCGGCGGCCCGGGCTCCATCGCAGGCTTGGCCATCGCGCTGCCCACCGCCCTGCGTGCCTTTACCAATATGAGCGACACCGGCATCAAAATGTTTGCTGTCGTGCTGACCATCGGTTTGACTGCGTATAACTATTTTGGTGTCAAGATGGGCAGCATCCTGCAGAATATCTCGATGGTCGCCAAGCTGATCCCTATTGCCATCATTATGTTTGCCGCCTTGTTTGCCGGAAAGGTCACACCGGATCTGCATCTGGCACCCGTGATTTCCGACGGGCCGATTACCTTTGGAAAGCTGCTGGGCATGATCGCCTTTGCTGTAGTGGCCACTTTGTGGGCTTATGAAGGCTGGACAAACCTCAACAGTGTCACGGAAGAAATGAAGGAGCCGCGCAAGAATCTGCCCCGCGCGCTCATCATTGCCATCGGCGGCATCACCGTGCTGTATACGCTCTTTAACTTTGCTATTTACCGTGTTCTGCCGCTGGACCAGATTCAGAGCCTGATAGGCGACGGTCAGTATTATCTGGGTACTGAGGTAGCAAAGACACTGCTGGGCAGTGCCGGCGCCATCATCGTTACCGTAGGTATGATCATATCTATGTTCGGCTCTCTCAATGGCTGCATTCTGGCGTTCCCTCGCGTCTATTATGCCATGGCGGAGGAAGGACACTTTTTCTCCAGCTTTAAAAAGTTGCATCCCAAATACCGGGTTCCGACTGCCCCGCTGCTGGTTCAGTGCGTCATCTCGATCATTTTGATCCTGTTCCGCAGTCTGGATCAGCTGACCAGTCTGGTGGTTTTCACCGGGATGCTGTACAACCTACTGACCGTCATCGCCGTAATCATCTTCCGCAAGAAGTTCCCGAACATCGAGCGGCCCTATAAGATGTGGGGCTATCCGGTGACCGTCATCATTACGGCTCTCCTGTTCCTGGGGCTGGTGGTCAACACGTTCATCGACGACCCGCAGAGTGCTCTGATTGGCATTTCCGTGCCGGTGGTCGGCGCTGTCGTCTACCTGCTCTTCGATCTGCATCTGAAAAAGCAGAACAAAAAAGCGTAATAACTGATCCTCATTTGAAAAGAGGGAGCCGCATTTTGCGGCTCCCTCATGTTATTAAACCGAGACTTCCCGTGGCTTCATTCCATCAGCAGCAGAGCGCCCGCCAGCAAAAGCCGCTGTTCCGGCGGCCCGGGGAGATCGTCAAGCGGAATCTCCTGCGGCAGGCAGACGCCGCCGCAAAGCGTCGGTATCTCCCGCTGAAGCGTAGCCATGCCGCCGCCGTCCAACAGAGCGGAAGGGGTTAATGTACAGCGACTGTCCAGCCCACAGGTGACGACCGTTTCCGCCTGGCAGGAGAGTGCGGCAGCGGCTGCCGCATCTTCGGCGGCCACCAGCGCCTGTACCTTTGCCTGTGCGGGCAGCAGATCAGCACGCAGACACAGCAGCAGGTCACAGCGTATGCTGTCGCCTGCGCAGCAGGAAACGAGCTCTGCCGACGCCCCACGCCGGTGCAGCGCGTCGGATAACGCATCATACAGTGCACGGCTGTTCCCTTCTGCCACTGCGATGGAAATCACGTTTTCGCCCCCATGTTTTTTATTAGGATGTGCGGGAATGCGAAAAATACACATGCGCCGAAAGAAGTGAATGATGACTTTGAAAAGATAAATCATTGATCATAAATGAATCATGCCGGGTCCTGAAAAAAACGGACGCCGGGCTGCAGGGGTTCTCCCTGCCGCCCGGCGTCGGGCGCCTAATTTTC
>JAYFOA010000019.1:0-4454 GCA_034933145.1 Clostridiaceae bacterium | reverse complement strand
CACCTTTGCGGCCAGCACAAGCTATACGGCGACGATCACCCTGACGGCGAAGGCCGGCTATACCCTGACGGGTGTGGCAGCTGACTTCTTTACCGTGGCGGGTGCGGACAGCGTGAGCAACAGCATCGACAGCGGTGTCATTACGGCAGTGTTCCCGGCAACGGAAGCGGTGCCGATGAGTGTAACCGTAACCAAGCTGGCAGCTGGAAATGTGAATCAGAGCGACGGAAATACAACCGTCAGTGCGGCCAACCAGAATGCGGTCACTGTATCGCGGAGCGGCAATACAATTACGGTTTCCGGCATACTGTCCGCTTTGAATTCTTTTACTTCCACCACGGAGGGGCAGGGAACTCATAAGTGGGTTTGTCTTGTAGTCAATACCGGAGAAGCTGATACAAAAACCGTAAGCTATAACGGGTCCGCTTTGACGCAAACAGATGTGGACGAGGCTGCGTCCGTCAGTGTCGGCGCAGGTAGCTTCGTACTTTGGATTAAGGCGGACGAGGTCGCCACGACCCCGAAGATCTTTACGCTGTCTGTGGTCGGCAAGGCCGATACGACGATTACCGTAAGGTTTAGTGACACCACACCTTCGTCTCCTTCTACGCCTATTACCTCCACACAGCCTACCGAGACCACGACTATCGGCGACACCACAACGGCTGCCGCGACGATATCTGGAACGACCGATACGGCGGGCAAAACGACAGCCGCTGTAACTGAAAGCACAGTAAGCAACCTGGTCAGCGAGGCCCAAAAGGCTGAATCCGCCGGGAAAAACGCGGTTGTCGAGATCGAATTGAAGACTACCGGAAATACCAAATCAGCAGAACTTACGATCCCCGGAAACGCATTTACTCAAATTTCCGATGGCACGAACGCCGACGTGAAGATCAGCGCCGGTATCGCGGCGGTTACCTTTGACGCGGCGGCTGCCGAAAGCATCGGAAAGCAGGCTGGTTCCAGCAATATCAGCATTACGGTGGAAGCGGTAAACGCATCGTCGCTCTCCGCTGAGGCGCAAAAGCTGGTTGGCACACGTCCTGTATACGATTTCTCTGTGACGGCGGGCGGAAAGAATATTTCCAGCTTCGGCGGTGCTTCTGTCAGCATCCCCTATACACTGGCGGCCGGCGAGGACAAGAATGCCATCGTGATTTATTATATTGACGACGAAGGCAAGGTTCAGACGGTACGCGGTGCTTATAATAGCGTAACCGGGACCGTGGACTTCTTTGCGCCACACTTCTCTCAGTATGCCGTCGGATATAACAAGGTTTCCTTTACGGATGTTGCTTCCGGCAGCTGGTACAGCGATGCGGTAACCTTCATTGCGGCTCGCGGCATCACAAACGGCACGACATATACGACCTTCAGCCCGAACGATGCGGTGACGCGCGGACAGTTTATCGTAATGCTGCTGCGTGCTTTTGGTATCGAGCCGGAGACGAATCCGACCGACAACTTTACCGACGCGGGGAATACCTACTATACGGGATACCTTGCAAAGGCAAAATCTCTCGGCATTACCAATGGCATGGGCGGTGATACATTCCAGCCGAACAGCAATATCAGCAGGCAGGATATGTTTACGCTGCTCTATCGTGCCCTCGATAAACTGGGTGCGCTGCCGGCGGCTACCACAGACAAGACCCTCGCTGATTTCAGTGATGCGGCGTCTGTTTCCGACTATGCAAAGGATGCTTTTTCCGCGCTGGTCAAGGAGGGCATCGTTTCGGGCGATAAGGGAATGCTCGATCCGAGGGGCCTGTCCACCCGTGCACAAATGGCAAAAGTCTTATATGCGCTCCTTTCCATGTAAGTACATTCCGTCTTAAAAACCGGGGGCCCGACATTTGCCGGGCCTCCGGTTAGTTTGTCAAATTGAGGATTGTCTTTGCATGTAGATTAGGCCAGATATTAATTAACTGCGCATGCTGTCCGGCTTGCCACACACAAACAGGCTTTTCTAAAAACAGAGACCCGGAGGCCTGTGGAGGAAAATGAGCCTATGGATTGTTTGCCTGCATTTCTTCCGTTTCCAGCAGCGACTTCAGTTCCGGGGAAAACCGGTAGTCGATTTCGATTCGTCCCTGCTCAAATACACGGATCTCCTGGATTATCTCCGCAATGGTCGCCCGGTCGAGCACGGTCAGACATCCGTTATCCAGCAGCGACTCGATCCACGGCGGCACTGGTGCTACGGCCGCAGCCTTTTCACGCTCGGCAAGCTGCGCCGACAGGGCTTCGGTCTGCCGTGCATAATCCGCCTGGTAACGGAGGTATTGCTCTTTGGGCAGAATCCCCTCCGCATAATCTTCATAAACGCTTTGCTGCAGCCGCTGTACCCGTTCCAGCGCCGGACGCAGACGGGATTCTTCGGGCGCCACGGCGGGCGGCTCATTTTGCAGCTCGGTTTTTACCAGCGATGGCAGGTCAGAAATACTGGCCAGCAAACGATTGATATCCTGCAGAACGGCCGTTTCCAGCAGTGCGCCGAGGAGATAGTGGGGCGTGCATGCACAGGCACCGTATCGCTTATAGGAGCCGCAGCTGTATCGGATCTGTCCGCCGGCACGGCTTCCGGCCATGGCCCGGCCGCAATCGCCGCATTTGAGGAACCCCGCGAACGGGTTGACACTTTGCCCGAAGGCCGGTATGTATCCGCGACGTTTAAGTAGTGCTTGTATCCGCGTAAATTGCTCGGGGTCGATGATCGCTTCATGAGTACCGGGGACGATGATCCAGCGAGAGCGGTCCAGGCGGAGGGCTTTGCCATGCATCGCCGGACGGACATCACGTCCCTGCTCCAGGTCTCCAGCATAGGTGCGGTTTTGCAGGATCCGGTGAATGGTGGCATAGGTCCAGTAATCCGTCCCGCTGAGCCGTCGTCCATTGCAGTACCCTTCTCCGGCCAGCCGTTTATAGGCGGAGGGGGAGGGGATGCGTTGCACGTTGAGAGCTTTTGCGATTCCGACCTTGCCCATACCGGATTCATACAGGGAGAAAATGCGGCACACCACCTGCGCCGCATCCGGATCGGGAAGCAGATGATTGCGGTTGTCCGGGTCCTTACGATAGCCGTAGGGGGCAAAGGCTCCGATAAATTCACCGCGCCGCTGTTTGGTGCGGAAAGCGCTTTTCACCTTTTGGGAAATGTCCTTGGCATATTGGGTATTAAATACATTTTTGACCGGCAAAAGCATATCATAGGCACCCCGGTCGCTGTCAATTTGGTCGTTGATTGCGATAAAGCGGACGCCGTGCTCCGGCAGCCACCGCTCGAGATACCGGCCGGTTTCGATATAGTCGCGTCCGAAACGGGAAAGATCTTTAACGACTACACAGCAGATGCGCCCCGCCTTTATGTCCGTCTCCATGCGGCGAAAGGCGGGGCGCTCGAAATTTGTCCCGGTATAGCCATCGTCGATATAAAACTCCGTCGGCCCGAGTTCCGGTCGATGTGTCAGAAAATCCAGCAGCAGTGCTTTCTGATTTCCAATGCTATCACTTTCCGTTCGATCGCCGTCTTCCCGGGAGATACGGCAATAGGCCGCGGTTTTCATCGGCCTTTCCTGTCTGTCGGCGTTGGCGATGATGATCCCTCCCCGGTTTACCGTATACGGATGTGACTGCGGATCAGCCGCAGAAGGACTTGCCGTGCATCCTCAGTTCCGACATAGCGGCGAAGGACGGACAGGTGGCGGCCGTCCGGCTTTTCTGCAGCGTTGTCTTGTTTGCCCAGCATGTACATATCCGTACTCCCTCAAAATCAAACAATCTTATTTATATATAAGGAAAGAAGAAATCACCTATGATAAAAAGAAGAAGATTCATTTTTTTAAAAACAGGGCCTCAATCTGCACGGAATGACAAATAGCGGAGAGAAAAATGGTTGACTATTCGCATTGCGCGCCGCTATCTTTTAAAATATAATTAATATATAACTTCAAAACAATAAAAAAGAATATAATTCTTCTTTTAGGAGATGAAGAAATGCAGATACAGGATCAGATTCGTTCGGCATACGACAGTTTTACAAAAAAGCAAAAGGAAGTCGCCAATTATTTTTATGCTTTTCCGGAGCGGACCGCCATGCAGACGACAGTGCAAATCGCGCAGGCCGTCGGTGTCAGCGAGACTTCGGTTATCCGGTTTGCCTATGCGCTGGGATATTCAAGCTTCAGTGACCTGCAGAAAAAAATGAAAGGTGAACTCATTTCCCGGCATGCCGAACCAGCGGCAGAGGAGACGAACGACGACAATCGCCTGAAACAAATGATTTCCGAAGAGATCGGAATTCTGAAATGGATGCGAGAGGGTATTGATTTTGTACAGCTGTCCATGCTGGTACAGAAGATCCGAGATGCAGACCGTGTCATGATTTTTGGGTATTACGGAGAGCATACGGTGTCCTTCCAGCTATATTTGCTTCTGGACAGCCTACGGCC
>JAYFOA010000018.1:0-4374 GCA_034933145.1 Clostridiaceae bacterium | reverse complement strand
TTTGATATCGACGACGGTGTAACCTTCGTCCATAATGGCGGTGGTCAGACTGTCATCGCCGATGGGAGAGCCCATCGTGACTTTGGCGGTGCCGGCGGCGAGATCGACGGTCGTCACGCAGCCCAGGGCCGTCAATGCTTCTTCTACGTGCGCCGCGCACTTTTCGCAGGACATACCGGAGATCTTGATCAGTTTTGTCATAGGTTTTTCCTCCGTTCGTTTTGATTTCCCCGGCTTTTTCCGAAGCCGGAGCGCGTTTGTGACGACGCAGACCGAGCTGAGGCTCATGGCCGCGGCGCCCAGCATGGGGCTGAGCTTGACGCTGAAGGCCGGATAAAGCACGCCCGCTGCGATGGGGATACCAACAGAGTTATAAAAGAACGCCCAGAACAGGTTCTGACGGATATTGCGCACGACCGCCCGTGCCAGACGGATCGCGCCGGCAGCCGCCAGCGGGTCGCTGCGCATCAGGGCAGCGTCAGCCGCTTCTACCGCTACATCAGTGCCGGAAACCATTGCCAGTCCCACATCCGCCCGTGCCAGCGCGGGGGCGTCGTTGATGCCGTCGCCCACCATGGCGACCACTTTTCCCTGTGCCTGAAGAGCGCGGATCTGTGCCTCTTTATCCTGCGGAAGCACCTGAGCCAGTGCCCGATCGATGTTTAGCTTTGCCCGGACGGCTTCTGCCGTGCGGGCGTTGTCGCCCGTAAGAAGAATCGTTTCGCATTTAAGTTTCTTCAGTTCCGCGACAGCCTGTGCGGCTGTGGAACGCACGGTATCTGCCTGTGCGATCACGCCATACAGATCGCCGCCTCGGGCAAAAAACAGCGCTGTACGGCCGGCGCCAGCCAGCCCGTCCAGTCGGCTCTGCCAAGGGGAAAGGTCGATCCCCAGATCGGCCATCATCTGTGCGTTGCCGCCGGAGATGGTCTCCCCGTCAACCCGGCCCCGGACACCTCGGCCGGGTATATTTTCGAAATCCGTCGCAGCCTCAAACTCCAGATTGCGGCGCTTTGCCTCCCGACAGATCGCCTGGCCCAGGGGATGCTCAGATGGGGTTTCCACCGCTGCGGCCAGGGAAAGAAGGGCACTTTCCGGCTGCTCATCCGCGGGCAGTACGTCCGTCACCCGCAGGTCGCCGGTGGTCAGCGTACCCGTTTTGTCCAGCACGACGGTATTGACTGCCGCAGCTCGCTCCAGCGCCGCGGCTGATTTAAACAGAATGCCTTCCTCCGCGCCGCGGCCGGTGCCAACCATAATAGCCACCGGGGTAGCCAGACCCAACGCGCAGGGGCATGAAATTACTAAAACCGAAATCAGGATGTCCAGGGCGAAAGAAAAGGTTGCGCCCGCAATTAGCCAGATGGCAAAGGCGAGAACGGAAAGCCCCATCACCACGGGTACAAACACACCGGCTATTTTGTCGGCCAGCCGTGCCATCGGCGCTTTGCCGGCAGAGGCCTCTTCCACCAGAGCGATGATCTGGGACAGCGTGGTATCACGGCCTACACGGGTGATCTTCGCCCGCAGAAATCCACCGCGGCAGAAGGTGCCGGAGGTAACTTTATCGCCCGGCTCTTTTTCTACCGGCAGGCTTTCGCCGGTCAGACTGCTTTCATCCATGGCGGCAGAGCCTTCCATGACCTCGCCGTCGACCGGCACCCGCCGGCCGGGGCGGATGAGCATGATCTCACCGACCTGCGCCTGCTCCACCGGAAGCTCCAGTTCCTCACCGCCGCGTATCAGCGTGACGGTTTTGGGCGCCAGTTCCATCAGACGGGCAATGGCATCGCCGGTACGCCCGCGGGAACGGGTCTCCAGATATTTGCCGACGGTGACCAATGTGAGGATCATGGCCCCTGATTCAAAGTACAGATCGGAATGTCCTGCCCCCAGCATCAGCCGGTATAGGGATACGATCCCGGAGATAAAGGCCGCGCCGCCGCCGACGGCAATCAAGCTGTCCATATTGGGTGCACGGTGAAAAAGCGCACGAAATCCTTGAATGAAGAATTTTCGGTTGAGATACGCGATGGGAAGGGCCAGCAGAAGCTGGGTAAAAGCCAGGGCCGCCATGTTATGCGTCGGCATTGGGAGCGACAGCATATGCCCCATGGAGAAATACATTAGCGGGATAAGAAAAGCCACCGACCCCCACAGGCGGTGTTTCATGGAGGCAAGCTCCGCGGCAGCGGAGTCCTGCGGCACTTCCGCAGCAGGGCGAGCCGCTTCCGGCGGCGCCTGAAGGGATGCGCCGTAGCCGGAATCCTTTACTGATTGTATAATTTGTCCGCTGTTTAACGATTTGTCGTCAAAATTAACGGTCATTCCGCCCGAAAGCAGGTTCACTTCCACATTGCTGACACCGGGTAGCTTTCGCACCGCACGTTCAACATGAGTGCTGCAGGCGGCACAGCTCATGCCAGTGACACGGAATTTTTCGGTCATATCGGCCTCCAAATCAATACGGTTCTTCCAGCGTTATCATGTCTCAAATACGGAAAAATATCTGTGACATACGCACAGAGGATATGTTGTATTCAGGGGCGTCGGCTATGGGGCATTACAGCTCCGCCAGAGCGTTCAGGATAATATCGGCTGCCGTTTCCGCCGCCTGGCGCTCAAACTGTTCGTAATCGCAATGGGCACCGTCATCAGCCAGGTCGGAGATGCAGCGGAGGACAGCAAAGGGGATCCCGTTGACGGCACAGACCTGGGCCACCGCTGCCCCTTCCATTTCGGTGCAGGCAGCCGAATAGGCGGCTTGCAGGGCAGTCTTTTCCTCTTGCGTGCAGATGAAGTGGTCGCCGGTGACAATGGTGCCCAGACGGCCACTGTTTCCTGCCGCGTGCAGCAGCACATCCCGCAGGCGTGGGTCGGGCATAAGCCAAAGCAAATTGGGCCAGCATTCTTCTTTAATGGCGTCACTGAGGTCGTGGGCCGTCAGACGGTCGGCCACCACAAGCGACAGGTGGGAGAGCCCCGGTGCGACCGCCCCGGCAATGCCGGTATGCAGCACCGCGTTTACAGGATAGCGGTCCAGCATCAGCTGCGTGTACATGGAAGCATTGACTTTTCCGACGCCGCAGCAGGCGATGACAACTTCTTTCCCTTCCAACATGCCGGAGATATACTCCATGCCGGCGTGGACGCGTACCGCCGGTTGTTCAATCCGCGCTTTCAGAGTCTCGACCTCCAACCCCAGGGCACCCAAAATTCCAATCATGTAATTCTCCTTTATACAAAAAAGGCGGCTGCGCGCCGCCCCTTTGTCATCAGCCAATTTGAGCCGCGCCGCGGTACAGATCAGCGAAGTTTGTCGCCGCCAATGGCGGAAGAGAAAGGTTATTCTTTGACAGTTCCATCCGCGTTGAACAGCGGCAGTTTTTCCAGATAAATGATGTCAGCGCGTTTTTGTGCGTCGCCCTCCGCAAGGATCGCCATGCGGCCGCACACAATGCCGCCGGCTTTTTTAACCAGCGCCTCCACCGCGGCGATTGACTCACCGGTGGAGATCACGTCGTCTACAAGAAGAATACGCTTGCCACGCATCAGCTCTGCGTCGGCGGTATCCAAATAGAGCTTCTGGTCCTTGGCGGTGGTGATGGAACGTACGTCCGCCTCGAACACGCCGGTCATATACAGCTTTGGGTTTTTGCGGGCGATGAAGTAATGCTCATCACCATGTTGCTGGGCCATTTCGTGGGCAAGGGGAATGCCCTTCGCCTCCGCAGTAATCAAATAGTCGTAGTCGGGTGCTTTGTTCAGCAGGGTGGCGGCAGCGGCCACGGTCAGCGGAGCATCGCCGAAGATTACGAATGCACCAATATAAAGATCATCGGTCACCCGGCAGATAGGGAGCTTCCGGGGAAGACCGGCAATAGTCATGGAATAGTAGTTCATGCAGCGCACCTCTTTCCGATGTTGAGCCCGCAGGCACATCCCCATTATAGCGCTTTGCAGCAAAATGTCAATTTGCCTCGAAGGGCATTGCTTGACAAAACATTAAGAATGTGTTATTTTATATAGGCACCAGAAAAAAGGAATATCGCGGGGTAGAGCAGTCCGGTAGCTCGTCGGGCTCATAACCCGGAGGTCGTAGGTTCAAATCCTGCCCCCGCAACCATATTGTGCAAGTAAAAAAGATAACTTGCCGGAAAGCCCAGAAACCGCAATGGTTTCTGGGCTTTTTCGCGCTTGTTTTTTTAAGTGCAAAAAAAAGATAACTCTGGCGGTTCCACCCCGTTGGTAGGGACTTGAACTAAATCGCGGGCTGTTTTGACCCTTTTTTGAGGCAAAAAGCAGCGGCGCAGACGCGTTTTTAAAAAAATATTTTGTTAATTTTTTGTGTCTGCGGAGGTCTGTATCACAAAA
>JAYFOA010000017.1:0-25502 GCA_034933145.1 Clostridiaceae bacterium | reverse complement strand
TTTGCAGGGTGGCGCGCGTATGTTCGGCGGTACTGATCTCCGGTTGCTGGGGCGCGCGCTGGCGGGCCGTTTTGGCCTTTTCTATTTAACAACCGATGATCAGGGTACTCTCCGGCGTCACCTTGGAGCCGGAAAAGCTGCTATCGTTAATGTGGGTGGCAACCGGGAGGGGCATCCCGGTCTGCTCAGCGACGGTGGGCACTATGTAGCAGTGCTGGGTGAAGAGGGTGGTCTGTTCACCGTTGCCGACCCCAAAAGCTCTCCGGAAAAATATGGCCCGAAATATCCCCACCGACGGGCGGCGATCCGGCGCGCAGGCGTATTTCTGCGCATTTCTCCCGCAGACCTGGAGTCGGACTGCCTGCTCCGAAGCCCCCGGTACCACCTGTTCGGCTGACGGCATCGGCCTTCACCTGTACCGTATAAAAACCCGGCCCGCCGTATGGCAGACCGGGTTTTATTATTTTTTCCGGCGTGGCCCTTCGCTTGAAAAGAGTCCCGCAGCATATCCCGTCGCTGGACATAAGCCGTAAACCAAAGAACCCCCTATACCTTGCCTTTGCTGCCCTTCAGCTGAGCCGTTGCCAGCAAATTCACATCAAAGGAGCGCTTGAGCTCGGCCCGACGCCGACGGCGCTTGAGGGCCAGATTCACCAGTTCATCCATCAGCCCGGAGAAGGGCAGGCCGCTGGCCTCCCAGAGATAAAAGGCCAGAGACCCGGGAATGGTGTTGATCTCGTTGACCCACAGCTCGCCGGTGACCCCGTCCATCAAAAAATCGACACGTGACACACCGGCCGCACCGACGGCCCGGAAGGCAGCCACCGCCAATTCCTGAACCCGAATGGCCATCTCCGGCGGCAGGTCGGCCGGTACCCGCCGTGCCAATGACTGCATCCCACCACCGGTACTTTTGCCGCCGTTCTTGGCGCCGCCGCCGCCCCGCTGATACTTGTCGGCATAGGTGAGGATATCCGTGGCGTTGAGCGGCTCCTCGCATACGCTGGCGCGTGCCGCTTCCTCGTCACCCAGTACGGCACAGTTGATCTCCCGCAGGTTCTGTACCGCACGCTCACAGATGGCTGCCTCACTATATTGCAGGGCCTCCTCCATCGCGCTTTGCAAAGCGGTGCGATTTCGCGCCTTGCCGATGCCTACGCTGCTGCCCTGATCATAGGGCTTGACAATCAAAGGGTATCCGAAAGCCTTTTCCAGCGAATCGAGGCACCGCCCGCTGTCCTCAAAATACTCCGCCCTGCGCAGTTTCATTGCCGGCAGGCAGGGGACATGTTCCATCATAAACAGCGCTTTCATGGCATATTTGTCCATGCCCACGGCGCTGGCGCACACGCCGCAGCCGGCATAGGGGAGCCCGACCCGCTCAAAATGCGCTTGCATAACCCCGTCCTCTCCGCCGGTGCCGTGGAATACCGGCACCGCCACGTCAAGCACAACGGGCTTT
Source organism: Clostridiaceae bacterium (assembly GCA_034933145.1). GTDB lineage: Bacteria > Bacillota > Clostridia > Oscillospirales > Butyricicoccaceae > UBA4644. The sequence goes on along the minus strand of JAYFOA010000017.1, from coordinate 24,040 downwards.
TCACCGCCCAGCAGCTTTTTCCGGCGCGGCAGCAGCACGGCATCCCCGCCCTCCCGGGTGAGCAGCATCTCCGTTGCCTTGGCCAGTGCGGCGGGTACGTCGCGGTACGCCTCAATGTCCCCAAGCTGTTCGCCGGTGTAAAAGGCCCCGTCCTTCGCAACATAGACGGGGATAACCTCATACTTTTCCTTGTCCATGGCCGCGATGGCCTGCATGCCCGAGATGACCGATACCTCGTGCTCAACGCTCGGCCCGCCGAAGAATACACCCGCACGAATTTTCATAGGTTCTACGCCTCCCGCCGTATATAAGCAGCCCGCCCGACGACATCGCCGCCATCCGGTGCCGCAAAATCAATAGTTGTCTGTCAAATCGTTAAGCAGCAGGGCCAACTTGTGCTCGCCGGGAAGACTGTGCGCCTTCAGTACCGCCTCCTGCACGGTATCACAGGACAGAATCCGGTCGCGACGAAGGCCGGACTCCGCCGCACCTTGGCGGATGGCTTCCGTCCGTGCCTGTTTCCCGACAGTCAGCAGCCAGTCACACCGGCCCGCCGCATATGTGCCCAGGTCGTGATTATAGGCAAGCTCCTGCTCACCCAGCTCCACCAGTCCCGGCGTAATGCAAATTTTTGTGCCGGTACCCATGGCCAGTGTATCGAGGGCTATCTTCGCCCCTTCGGGATTGCTGTTATAGGCGTCGTCGATAATGCTCAGCCCCTCGCCGCGGCGAAGCTCCAGCCGGTGGGGCACCGGGTCCAGCGCCTGTGCCGCCGCCGCCAGTTCCGGCAGGGGAACGCCCAACGTATGCGCCAGCGCAACGGCACCGCAGAGATTCTGCACATTTGCGCCGCCCAGCAGCCGTGTCCGAAAGGCCTGCTGTGTCCTATCAGGGGCAGAGATAATAAAAGACGCGCCGTCTTCATCAATTTTCTGATTACTTACAGTATAATCGCAATTATTGCTTCCATATGTTATCAGTTTTTGGTCGAATTCATGAGCTGCCAGCAGCGGGCTGTCCCGATTGATAAACAGCGTACCACCGTCCTCTACAGCTTGCGCCAGCTCCAGTTTTCCGCGCAGGACATTTTCCTGACTTCCGAAAGTTTCCAGATGCTGAGGCCCGACAGAGGTCAGGATGCCGATTTTCGGATGGACCAGATCACAGATCTCACGGATATCGCCCAAATGCCGGGCACCCATCTCACAGAGAAATATCTGATGTGTCGGTCGCAGCCCCTCACGAATGGCGCGGACGACGCCCAGGGTCGTGTTGTAATTTCCGGGGGTCATATAGACCTCATACCGGCCGGAAAGCAGCTTAAAAAGATCATGCTTGACGCTGGTCTTCCCATAGCTTCCGGTGATGCCGATGACGGTTAGGCCTGGCATCCCGCGGAGGATATCCCTGGCCTCGCGGAGATAGCGGTTATTGATTGCCTTTTCCATCGGCCGGTTAATCCAATCATAGAGCAGTACCAGCCGGTATTGCAGCAGAATCAGTACCGCGGGGCAGGTAAGCGGGGCCAGCGTGCCGAGGATCACCAGCGCGAGTGAACCGGTGGCGTACGCCATCACGACGCACCAGTAATATGCATAGTAGCAAAACAGGATATAGAGGACAAAGAACAGGGCCGCCGTCACCGCAAGCCGGATGACGCGGGGCGTATAGACCAGCGGCTTTTTTGCCTTCGCCGGACGGCAGAGCAGTACGAACAGAGCCGCACCCACCAACAGCAGCCACCATTTCCCAAAATAGATACCGGCACACAAGATCAGTACCGGCATCCAGCGCTTGGCTGCGCGGGGCTCTTTCCGGTTTTTCCGCAACCACTGGCGGTAGGATGGATGCTGATATCCTGCCTGCTGAAACATATGCAGCGCGCGCTGCAGCGTCAGCGCGGCACAGCAGGCCGTGCAAAATACCGCAAAGCTCCAAAAAAACTGTACCACTGCAAAAGCTCCTTTAATTATAAGGTTGTGGAAAAGCTTTTCTTTTCACGGGGGTTGCACCGTCGGAAAGCGGATTTGCCACTTTTTTGAAAGTCAGGCAAGGAAAAATGCTTTTTGCGGGCATCGCCCGACCCATTCATACAAGCAGTTCTTCAACAAGCTGAATCGTTTTCCCGTGCGGGCGGAAAACTGTGCTTACAAAAAAGCCCGGACGACCGCCTCAAACTGCGGCCAGTTGTCAACAAAGCAAAAGTGGCCTGCATTTTGAATAATGGCAAGCCCTGCCCCGGGGATCAGCCGTTCCATCTCCCGCCCATCTTCCAGCGGGGCGGCCGTGTCCCGGTCACCCCAGATCAAGAGGGTCTCGGCTTTGATCTTTCCCATGCCGGGCCGCAGGTCGCGCACGACGACGTTCTGCAGCGTCCGGCGCATCACCGGAGTTGCTGCTTTATAATCCGTGCTGCTGCGCTTGTCGCGCAGTTCTTCGTACAGATCACCAAACAGCGGCTTTGTCACCGGATTCGTGCCCAAAAATTTCGCTGCCTTATAGCCGGCCAGCGTCAGCTGTTTTCCAGGGGAAGGCGGGCGACGCACGCCGGCTGAACCCATGAGTATGGCCTTTTCACATTTCAGCGGGCAGTGTTCATCTTCCAACAGTAAAAGGGCCGTCCGCCCGCCGTGAGAATGGCCGAACAGCACCGCTTCCTGCACCCCAAGCTGTGTACACAGTGCCAGCGCAAAGGCGGCGTAATCCTCCAGCGTCAGCGGCGCTTCCGGCTCTTCCGTCCCGCCGACGCCGGGCATATCAAAGCTCACAACCCGCCAGCCAAGGGAACCAAGCAGATCAAAGATCTGGGTATATCCCCGGATGGGCGCGTTCCATCCATGCAGAAACAGCACCGTTCCGCGCGTCCCCCCGCCGGTGTCATACACATTGGTTTTCAGGCCGCGCACCGTCAGCTCCATCGTCCCGCCTCCGTTTCTTCTCTGTTCATTGTACCCTACGGCGGTACAGACCGCAAGGGAAAATCTGTCACCTGTAAATTCTGACCAGCACACGCAGGCGCCCCTTCTTCGTCTCTCGTTCTATACCTTCATAACCAAACCGGCCCGTACCGCGGACGGTAACCATATCGCCGGGCTTCAGCTGCGCCGCCGCATCTTCACAGGCGCGGCCGTTGATAAAGACCAGTCCCTCTTCCACGACACGCCGGCCCTCGCTTCGGGACAGCTTCCATACCGCCGCCAGCAGCACGTCCAGCCGCTCGGAGGCAACGACCACGGGTGACGGCTCCGGCGGCTGCGCCGTCGGAGGAAGATCGGCAGTCTTCTGTACCGTCAGGGAAGTATGCCGCGCCTGGGTCAGGTTTTCCGCCACATAACCGCTCTGTTCCTGCAGGCAGAAAAGATACCAGCCATTTTCCCCCGGCAGCAGGTCGCCGAACAGGCTGCGCCGCAGGCCCAGGGACATCAACGCGCCCAACAGGTCCCGGTGTGTCAGCAGCTCCGCAAATTTCGGTTGCTTCGGGGCAATGTGAAGACAGACGACGGGCGCGTCGCCCTCCCCGCCGCCAAACACGGCGACGCGGCGCTCCGCGCCCGCATATCCTCCGGCCAGTGCATCTGCGCCGGTCCGCCGGGCAATGTCCTGCTCGGCCAAGGTCAGAAATTCCGTACAGCAGGCCTCCCCGCGCGTCTGCGCGCGGCGGAAAAGCTCCCGGCAGCGTTTTCCCAACAATTCCAGCTCTTCCATCATTCCTCCGATGACGTAAACCGCAAATCCCGTTTCCACCGACCGCTGCGCATACGGAAGATAAACAGACCGCAGCGCGCCAGATTATCTGCCAACATGCAGCACCAGACGGCGTCCAGCCCAAGCCCCAGTATCGTAAGGCATAGCCAAGTGCCGAATACGCGGATGCCCCACATACAGACCAGTGCGATATACAGCGGCACCTTCATGTCTCCGACGCCGCGGAACAGGCCCTCCGTAACGGTCATCACACCAAAAAACGGCTCGGACAACGCGATTATGCGCAGCACCCGCGCACCCTGACGAATCACTTCCGCATCGGACGTAAAAATACCCATCATCTGCCGCGGCAGGACAAACAGCAGCGCACCCAGCACCGCCAGAGCGCAGAGGGCAATACGGCTGAGGACTCTCGCCACCCGATCCAGCTGCGCTTCATCGCCTGCACCCAGTGCCATCCCCGCCATCGTGGCGGCGACGGCCTGCAGCCCGTAAGCGGGGATGTAGAAAGCTTCTTCTGCCGTGTTGGCAATGGTATGGGCCGCCAGCGATACCGTACCCAACCGCGTCACCAGCGAGACAAATACAATAAAGGCAGAGCAAATGACGATATGCTGTGCCGCCGCCGGAATGCCCACCCTGCGGGTAAAGCGCAGCACCTCTCCGTCGGGACGCAGCGAAACGCCGCGGGGAGACAGGCGGTCATGCCGCCAAAAGGCGACGGTGATCAGCACGCCGCCCACCGCAATCGACAGTGCACTGGCAATCGCCGCTCCGCGCACGCCCCAGCCGAAGCCAAACATATGTAGCGAAACCCCGCCCACTGCAAGCGTACGGGTGGGATATATCATCAGGAAATTCAAAACGACATTGAGCGTATTGACCACCAGATTAACCAGCATGGGCGTACGCATATCTCCGGTTCCGCGCAGGACCGAGCCGAGGATCACGACGGCCCCGCGGAACAGCATCGGCGTACACAGAATCAGCAGATATTCACCCGCCAGGGCGCGGATCTCTGCGTCTGCACCCATCCACGCGGGGATATATCTTGCCAGCAGGCAGGCGGGAAGGCCGAGGATCAACCCGCCCACCAGCGTCAGCAACAGGGCCTGACCGCCCGCGCGGCGTACCTTATCCCAGTTGCCGGCGCCCACGGATTGAGCAACAAAGGCCAACAGGCCGATGCCCACGGCGCGCAGCAAGCCCCAGATAAGCCACTGCGGCGTCTGTGTGATTCCTACCGCGGCAGAGGCATAGGCCCCCAGTCGGCCGACCATTGCCGAATCCACATAGGACACGGCGGTCTGCAATCCCTCTTCCAGCATGACCGGCCACGCCATGGACAAAACGGATCGGTAAAAGCCTCGATTCTCTAACGTCACGGTTTATCCTCCGGAAATCAGGTTGAGCACCGGTCATGGCAGAAAGGTCCGTCCGTTTACCCGCACTCCCGCCAGCCCTGCAGAGCCGCCCGGAAGGATGTTACAATTTGTCTTCCTCCATAAATACCGCGTTGGTTCCATGAATTTCGGTAAATTCCGGCGTGGCACGGCGTCCGATACCATCGGTCCGGCGCTGTGCGTTTTCGCGGATCTCCTCCTCGTCAACGGTGAGGATCTTTCCGTCCCGGTACAGTACCCTTCCATCCACCGCCGCGAGACATACTTCGTCACCGCGGGCACTGTAGACCAAATTAGGTACGATGTTGCGCATGGGATGGGTATAAACCGGTGACATCGTCGGTTTCTGAAGATCCACGGCAATGAAGTCGGCACGCTTATGCTCTTCCAATGACCCGACCAGATCGCCCAATCCCACGGCACGGGCGCCCTCAATGGTCGCCATGCGGAGGACACGCCAGGCCGGCATGACCTCCGGATCGGCATATTTGATCTTATTGAACAGAGCTGTCAGCTTCATCTCGTTAATTACGTTATGGCAGTTGTTGCCCGGCGCCTGATCAGAGCCAAGGCCCACCATACCGCCGGCCTCCTGAAAGGCCCGCGCCGGTGGGACGATGCCGTCAATGATGCCGATAGAGCCGGAGCAGAGCAGCATGGAGGCGCCGCTTTCCGCAACGACCTTCGCCTCGTCATCCCGTGCATCGGTCAGATGGACGGCGATCAGTGATTCGTCGAGATAGCCCAGCTGGGAAAGGTAAGCAATAGGCCGCTTCCCATACCGGCCGACCATTTGATAGGTTTCCCGGTCGCCCTGTTGAACGTGCATATGTATCTTCGTATTCCGTTCCTTGGCCAGTTTCTGAATACGCAGCAGTAGGTCTCTGCTGCAGAAGTCCGCACCCTGGGGCCCCAGAAGAATGCGGATACGTCCGTCACCCTTGTTGTGCCAGCGATCATACAGCTCCAGATTCTGCTGTAGAAGCGCCTCACCCTGCGCCTCGTCAAACTCGTAAAGCTCGCCGGGCTTATAGGTACGCCGTACCGCCTCCCGGATCATGACCGCCACGTTGCCGCGGACGCCCAGCCGGTCGATAAAGGTGCAGACGTTTTCCATCTGGAAATTATAGTCGCCCATGGTGGTCGTGCCGGCACGCAGGGCCTCGCACATGGCAAGGCGGCTGCCGTCGTCCCGTTCCTCCTCGGTGCAGGCATTGGCAAAGGGCTGAAGCCCGTACATCATCCAATAACCGGTGTCCTGCGCCAGACCGCGCAGAATAGCATCGGCGGTATGCATATGACAGTCAATAAAGCCGGGGAACACCGCATGGTGGGGGAGGTCAATACGCTCCTCCGCCGCATACAGCGAAAGCAGCTCATTCTGCGGGCCGACGGCGAGAATTTCTCCCCGGTCGACGGCCAGGGCCCCGTTTTCCAGATAGCCGACGCCCTGGCCTTTCATCGTGTAAAAATGCGGCGCGGTGACAAGCAGGTCGATTTTTCGCATAAAAATGCTCCTTCCTTTATTGGGAGTCAGCCATCCGGGGTCCGATCGGCTCTGCAAAAACCGGTTACGGCAGCATCCCGATCATGCCGGCGTGAACGCCGCGCTGGTCACCGTCCCGGCGGTGGGACCAGAACTGTTCGCGGTCGCCGTGACAGGTACATTGATTGCAGACGTCGATATTCATGGGCAGGATGCCCTCTCGCGTCAGCACCATATACGTGATGTTCCGAAGATCCACATGCCATTTCCCGTTTTCGCGGTACATATAGTCGGAAACAGCCTCGCCATAAGTTTTTTCCAATGCCTCCGGCACGTCGTCGTCGGTCTCAAAGCAGTTGCGGCAGATAGAGGGACCGATGGCTGCCGTCAGGTCGCTGGGGCGGACGTTAAAGCGCTCAGTCATCTGGCGGATGGTCTTGGCGACGATCTCGCCGGCGACGCCGCGCCAACCCGCATGAACCAAGGCGCAGACGCGGGCATGATGGTCATGCAGCAGTACCATCTGGCAGTCCGCATAAAATCCGGCCAGCAGAATCCCGGGGGTCGCAGTAATAAGGGCGTCGACTGCTTCCCCGGCAGCGGAAAAACCGTCGACCTTATCGACGATCACAATGTGGTCACTGTGTGTCTGTGACGTATGGACGATCTGCTCTGCATCAAAGCCCAGGCTTTGCGCCGCAAGATCGAAGTTTTTCATAACGTTTTCACGGCTGTCTCCGCTGCTTAAGCGGAAATTCAGGCTTTCGTAAAGGCCAGCGGAAACGCCGCCCAGGCGGGTAAAAAAGCCATGGCGCAGCCGCGGAAACGCGGAAAGCTGTGCAGAGAAATATCTCGGGACTGTGCCCGAGGCATCAAAACGCAGGTCGGACATCTTATGGTTTGCTCCTTTTAAATTGAATTGCAGGCGGCCAGCATCCGCCAGGCGCACTGCGCCAAAGCAGGCCAGACGGCCGCGTTTACGGCAGCGGCAGCAGAGGCCGCGGTTTATTTAAAAAAGGGTTCCTCCCGATCCGGCGGGCGGGCAAATCGACGGCCGCTCATGTCATCTCGACCCGCTCAGCCGCCGTGCAGCGGCCGCCGTCCAGCTCGAACAGCGCACCCTGGGCACAGACATCTCCTTCCGCGACCTGAAATCGCGGTGCGAGGAAGTGCCGGAAATATTCGATGGACTGTTCCTTGCGGACACCGATCACCGAATCCTGCGGTCCCGTCATACCCAGATCAGTAATGTATCCGGTACCCCCGGGCAAAACGCAGATATCGGCGGTAGGAACATGGGTATGCGTACCGAAAACCACGGCGGCCCGGCCATCGAGATAATGCCCCAGCGCCTTTTTTTCGCTGGTAGCCTCCGCATGAAAATCAAAGATATACAAGTCAGCTTCGCCCTTTTTCAGCACAGCATCGGCCGCCTCAAACGGACAGGCCGCGTGAAAATCCAAATTGAGGCGCCCCTGAAGATTGACAACACAGACCCTTATGCCCCGGCAGTCCACCAGCGCATATCCCGCGCCGGGCAGAGAGGCAGGCAGATTCAGCGGGCGGATGATGTCGCGCCGCTCGTCCAGATAATCGCAGATTCGGCGGTCGGCAAATGTGTGATTTCCCAGCGTGATCACGTCTGCGCCGGCCGCAAACAGATCGTCGGCATAGGCAGGACTGATGCCGCGGCCGCAGGCGTTTTCTCCGTTGACAACGCACAGATCCGCGCCATATTGCCGGCGCAGGGCGCCCAGTTTTTTGCGCAGAATATCGACCCCTGCCGTACCGCAGACGTCGCCGATGGCCAGCAACCGCATACGCGGGCCCCCTTTCCCTTTCCATCTGGTGTTTCCGTTGACAAACCGCCCACAAGCGGGTAAGATAGAAAAAGCGGAAAAACAGCCCTTGATTTTCTCCGGCTCGCGGGATCGAAGGATCTCCGGCGGATTCCGCATGTATGCCTATATGCGCCCGTAGCTCAGCAGGATAGAGCGTCCGCCTCCTAAGCGGAAGGTCGCGCGTTCGAATCGCGCCGGGCGTGCCACTGACGACGTCGAACCGTTTCTGCGGGGTTCGGCGTTTTCCTTTGCCCGCTTTCTTCCACAGGATGTGCGTTTGGCCGGTCATTTATAAAAAAAGGCCCGGAATGCATCCGGAAACACATATGCGTCCGGTGCCGGCAGACCTACGCCGGCAGGGTCTGCGCGGGGTGCCGCACCGCCCTATTTCCCCGCATAAGAGCCACAGCAGAACACGATCTATTATACACGGCTGCGGGCCGTCAGTCAAACCGCAGAGACCAAAATTTTAGTACTGCGGAGGGGTTTTTTATGCCCGAGGTTTTTACCTTTTCCCCCTATATTTTCTCCGATTCACGCCTGCTCATCCTGGGCAGTGCCCCTTCTGTCCGATCATTGGCCGCCGGATTCTATTACGGGCATCCGCAAAACCGTTTCTGGCCTCTGCTGGCCATGCTCTGCGGCGAAACGCCGCCGGAGACGTGGGAGGCGCGCAAAGCCCTGGCACGACGGCACGGTGTTGCGCTCTGGGACGTGATCGAGCGCTGTGAGCGAGAAGGCAGCACCGATGCGCGCATTCGGAATCCTGTCCTTTCAGACGTACCGGCCCTGCTCTCCCATCATCCCGGGATTGGTGCCGTCGCTCTCAACGGCAGCCTGGCGGCAAAGCTGTTTGCCACCCACGGCCCGCTGCCCGGTGTCCATGTTTATCCGCTGCCCTCCACCAGCCCGATCCCCCGCCGTGACATTCGTTGTATCGGAGATCTGTATGCCCGCTGGCAGGTACTGCTGCCCTGGCTGACCCCGGAGGGAAATACCTGCAGCCGCTGATGCACCCGAAGCCCCCGCTCAGAATGCAGCCCCCCGCGCGCCGATTCGGCGTGCGGGGGGCTTTCTGTCATTCGGCGTCGGAAGCTCCGCACCGCTAAATCCAGTTTTTTATAACTTTTCGATGGCGTTGGCCAATTCATCCAGCCAGGGACCTTCGAACAGCTCGGTCATGCCATCATCGAATGCGGCGGCCAGCTTTGGCTCAATCGGCAGACGGGCGGTCAGCGGGACGCCGAGCTTTTCGGCCAGCTCCTGAACGCCGCTCTTGCCGAACGGTGAAAATTCTTCGCCGCAGCCGGGACATTTGACATAGGAATAATTTTCCACCAACGCCGCCACCGGTACATGCATCATCCGAGCCATGTTGACGGCCTTTTCCACAATCATCCCGACCAGCGATTGAGGCGAAGTGACCACCACCGCAGCGTCCACCGGCAGACTCTGGAACACCGTCAGCGGCACGTCGCCCGTTCCGGGCGGCAGGTCGACAAACAGGTAATCCACGTCCTGCCAGATCACATCGGTCCAGAATTGCTTGACCATGCCGGCGATGATCGGCCCACGCCAGATCACAGGGTCGGTGTCATGCTCCAGCAAGAGGTTGCAGCTCATAAATTGGATCCCGGTCTTGGTCCTGGCGGGGATTAGCCCTTCATCTGACCCGCCCGGGCCGGTATAGGCCTTGAACGCCCGCGGGATCGAAGGGCCGGTGACGTCGGCGTCCAGAATCCCCGCCTGATAGCCGCGGCGCTGCATCAGCACCGCCAGCAGGGAAGTCACCATTGATTTTCCCACGCCGCCCTTGCCGCTGACGACCGCCACCACCTTGCCGACGCGGGCCAGCGGATGACAGGTCTCCCGCAGGTCCTCCGGCTTCTGGCGCTCTGTACAGCTCTCGCCGCAGCTGGAGCAGTCATGTGTGCAGTTCTCGCTCAAAAAAACACGTCCTTTCGCTGTTGTCCGGCGCACCGGAGGGCGCGCCGGGGAATGTCAGTACTGAAATCCGCTTGGCTTACTCAGCGGCATGTCCATCAGCTCCGGATGGGCCACCAGATAATCCAGCAGACGAATGGATTTGGCAAAATAGAACCCGTCGGCGATCCGTTCATCGACCGTCATACCCACCGGCAGAATATCGGCAGGCTTCACGCTGCCGTCGGCCTGCAGCCTGTATTCATGCCGGATCTCACCGATGGTGATCATCAAACTGTTTGTGCCGAAATTATTCAGATGGTGATATACGGCGTCGCACCCGACACTGCCCAGATTCGACAGCAGCACCGTGGTATGATTGGTATCAAAGCTCTCCAGATAATTCGGAAGCTTGCCGTAAAAATCCAACGTCCGCAGGATCCACATGGTGAACATCATAATGGGCCGAGGCAGCTTCTGCAGGATTTCAAACACGTCCTCCGAATCCGCCTTATCGGTGGTGGTGCGCATCTCATGGACTTCTCCGTTGATCTTCCGGCTGACATCCGCCAGCGTAAAGTTCTCCGTCGGGCGAAGGACCATCAATGTCTCTTCTCCGGTGTCGGAAAACTGTTTTTTGACCACAAAGGACAGGCTGATCCCGTATCGCTGAAAAAACTTCCGCCCGGAAACATACCGGTTGAGGAGCGGCCGCTCCGTAATCACCTTGGAGATCATGTAAATAAAGGTGTGAAAGATCGTCGTTTTATAGTCGTTAGCTTCATTGCGCGCTTTGATCCATTCCAGCAGCCCGGTGACGTCCAGCTCCTTATGCAGATAGCATTCCGCGTCTGCGCGATGGGGCATCAGATGGGGCAGCAGAGCATGATAGGCATCCCCGTCGCGGATCAGATAGGCCTCTTTCCGATCCCCGAAACGGCGTTTGCATTTTTCCTCCGCCATATGTAGTATCCCCTTTCTTTCGCAAAGGTATTATACCGCATCATACAACGAAAGAAAAGTTATTTTTTGGTTAAGCAGCGGCATAAATCTCCGCACGGCGGCCCAAAATAGCCGTGAGGTGAGTATTTCATGAAACGCACCCACGAGGAATATAAAAAGCTGTATCAGGAGCTGTCTCCGTCGTCTCCCAGCCATAAGACCATTCCCGCCGCATTTTTGGTGGGCGGTGCCATCTGTGCATTGGGACAGGTGGTCCGCACACTGCTGGACAACGCCGGACTGCCGGAAAAATCAGCCGCCACCGGGGTGTCCTGCGCCCTCGTTTTCCTCGGCGTTCTGCTGACGGCGCTGCGCCTGTTTGAAAAGATCGCCAAATTCGCCGGCGCGGGCACCCTGGTGCCCATCACCGGATTTGCCAACTCCATTGCCTCGCCCGCGATGGAGTTCAAGACCGAGGGCTTTGTCCTCGGCACCTGTGTCAAGATGTTCACCATCGCCGGGCCGGTGCTGACCTTCGGAATCTCGGCCAGCGTGCTGTACGGAATTATCTACTGGCTGGTGACCAAATGAGCAGGGCGGGGGACACGCTGTTTTTTGAGACGCCGGCCTATGTCCGTTCTTACGCGGCGGTGACCGGGAGGAAAGAAGGTGAGGGCCCGCTGGGCAAATGCTTCGATTATGTGAGCCGCGACAATCGCTTCGGCCGGAAGACCTGGGAGCAGGCAGAAAGCCATATGGTGGAGAAAGCAGTGGAGCTGGCGCTGCAAAAGGGCGAGCTGACCGCGGCAGATTTGTCCTGCGCCATGGGCGGCGATCTGCTGAACCAGTGCATCGCCACCTCCTTCGGCATGCGGTCGGTGGGTGCGCCCTTCTTTGGCCTGTACGGCGCCTGTTCCACCATGGCGGAGGGGCTCATTCTGAGCGCAATGCTGATCTCCGGCGGATTTATGCAAGCGGCGCTCTGTACGGCGGCTTCCCACTTTTGCTCCGCTGAACGCCAGTACCGCTACCCGCTGGAATACGGCGGCCAGCGGCCGCCGACGGCCCAGTGGACGGCGACGGCCTGCGGCGCGGTAATTTTAAGCCCGCAGCCGTCAGCCGTACGCATCACGGCGGCCACCGCCGGACGCATCTATGATCCGGGCGTCACAGACGCCGCCAATATGGGCGCGGCTATGGCCCAATCCGCCTATGAAACGCTGTCCTCCTTTTTCCGGGACAGCGGCTCGCGGCCCGAGGAATATGACCTGATCGTCACCGGCGATCTGGCTGCCGTCGGGCATGACGTGGTGGTGCGTCTCTTTCACGATGACGGCGTTGACATCGGCGCCAATTACCGTGACTGCGGCATGATGCTGTACGACGATGCGCAGGACGTCCATGCCGGTGCTTCCGGCTGCGGGTGCAGCGGGGCGGTGCTGTGCGGGCACATCCTGCCTTCCATGGAACAGGGGCTGTACCGTCGTGTGCTGTTCTGCGCCACCGGCGCGCTGATGAGTCCGCTCTCCACCTTTCAGGGGGAGAGCATCCCCGGCATCTGCCATCTGGTACGGCTGGAGGCAAAAACATGATGTATCTGAAAGCTTTTCTGGTGGGCGGCGTGATTTGCGCCCTCAGCCAGATTTTGATCGACCGGACAAAGCTGACCCCCGCCCGCATCCTCAGCGCCTATGTGGTGCTGGGCGTGTTCTTCACAGCCATCGGCATCTATAAGCCGCTGGTGGAATGGGCCGGCTGTGGGGCCACCGTGCCCCTGCTCGGCTTTGGCTATGCCATGGCGGAGGGGGTCAAAGAAGCAGTGGCGGAGCAGGGCTTCCTTGGCGCGCTGACCGGCGGACTGACGGCCACGGCCGGCGGCGTGGCGGCGGCTGTGGGATTGTCGCTGCTGGCGGCTTTTCTGTTCTCCGCCGGCGACCGGTCATAGGTACGGATATCTTATCCGTTTGTATATCAACAAAATATTCTTTGCGGGATGATTCCGATATTTCCATCTCGTAGGGAACGGTCTTGACCGTTCCGCAAGCTTTGGAATCTGCCCATGCTCACAGCGGGATACAGGCTTCGCGGCCTCCGCGGCCGCATGGCGCCTCCTTTTCAGCATGAAAAGGAGGGAAAAGCGCCGGAGGCGTTGTATCCCCAACATACCCTTGGCCTGTCGGGGACCCCTCTTGATTTTATATACGTGCGGCAACTGAATTGCGGAGTGTGAAAGGCCCCCGAGCCGAAGCTCGGGGGCCTTTGTTAAGGTTTTACGATTAAAATTCTATCAGTAGTTTACTGAGCCAGAGTAGCGACAACGTACAGAACCGTAATCGCCTCATCGGAGCTGTTATAGACAGCGCCGGCGGTGATAGCACTGTAATTGTCCTTCTCACCCGCGACATCCTCAAAGGCCTCAACCACGGAAGCCATATCGCTGAACGCAACAGACTTCAGGGAGCCGTCGTGATTTTTGGTCTCGAGAACGACCACGACTTTCGAGCTGATATCCGTCAGGTTGCCACCATTGACAGTGGCGATAGCAGCCAAGGTATTGGACAGTCCGTTAATGGCGTTATTAGTAGCGGCAATTGCCTTGTTCTCACCGACCACTGCGGTCAGAGTAGCATAACCGGTGGAACCGCTGATTTTAACGCTATACAGAGTCTTATCTGCGGCAGAGTAGTTGGCGGACGCCAGACCCAAGGTCAGAGTATCCTTAGTGCCGTCGGCGTATGCGACGTCAACCTTAGTATAGACCTTGTTATCGTCATTCAGTTCGGGGAAGGAGGCGCTGGTGGTTACAGCATAAATACTTGAGGTATCAGCCGCGGCCAGCGTGCCTCCGAACATACCGCAAACCACGGTCTTAATGCCGTTGTTCAGCGTGAAATAGTAGAAGCTCTGATCCTTCACAAAGGTCTGATCTTTCTTCAGATCAGCGATGCCAACCACGGTGTAGGCGTCGTTGTTGTTCGAATCCTTGTAAACCATAAACATTTTCGCGCTGCTGACCAGAGCATTGCCCAGTCTGCCGGTGGAAATGTCCAGAGTCTCAGCTGTGCTGCTGACATTGGTATAGTACTGATACTTATAGTTGGGATTATTATCAGTGCTGAGATCCACATATCCATCAGTATTAATGGCAACCAAATCATAGGTACCATCATCGTTGTCGGCCAGCCGATAGACGGTGCCAGCATTCAGACCATTGTACGCCGTTAAAGTGTCACCGGTCGTTTGAGAATTACCATCATCATGAGTAAATTCATACTCGGTGACCTTGTTGTCCAAGCCCAGAACCTTCACCATGTAAGTGGTGCCCGGATTATAGATGTCGGTGGAATCTTTGCTGCCCTTCGCAGTCAACATGACCAGCGCGGGCATATCAGTGGAGGCAGCGGCCTCATAGGTGCTGGCCTTGACAATAAACTTACCGTCGGTATAGAACTCAATCTTGGTACCCAGCGTCTTGTCCAGCGCGCTAGCAATTCCGGACAGCCCATCGGAAGAAATCTCATATGCGGCGCCCGCCAGAACAACAGACGTCACAACTGAATCTTCTTTAGTCACACGGGTCATCTTAGCAACAGTAGAAGACAGGGCCTCAATGTCATACTTGCCGGTCCAGACATTGGCGGTAGCCTTGACAAACGCCTTATTATCAACGGTGTTGACAAAATTGACATCGTCAGCCAGATCTGCCTTCAGAATGGTCTTAGAAAAGCCATTGCTGCTAATAGTATAATCGCCGCTCTTATTGACAGTAACCGTTCCGTATTTGCTGTAGTCAATCAGGATATAATCAAAGGCGCCGTCACCATTGCTATCAATGGCGCGAACCGGAGCGGTGCTGTTCTCGTCATATTTGTCGGCAAAGACTTTGCCGGCGTTTTCATAAACCACTGTGTTCGCATTGGGGTAATAGACAACAGCATCAGTAACAGTGGCGCTGACTTTGCCAACAGTATACTTCGGGGTGCTGTCTTTACTCTTCGTAACAGCGTCCATGGTGGAAACACCAACCTTGGACTTACCGGTTGCAAAGACGCCGAAGACCTTATCAGTATTGTTCCGCTGATAATAGATCTTGACTTCCTGTCCAAACAGGCTATTGTCAATGACCTTCTTATAGGACGTAGTGCCGACTTTGCTGTAGTCATCAGCCGCAGCGGTACCACTGAGAACATTGCCTTCGATCGCGGTCACAACACCGGTAGCCGTCGCATAATCGAACTTCTTTTCGCCCAGTGTATAGTTTTCGCCCAATTGGGTCACTTCGCCCAGCAGGTATCTGACCATGTCGCAGTTAAGCGCGTCGCTAAACATTACGGCGACCCACTGGCGCTGCGCGGGCAGGCTCAGAGCCATACCATAGCTATCAATCATGCCGGCGGCAAAAGCATCGTTCTGAACGTTGCGGGCCCACTCGGCGCCCGTGTAGCCCTGCTTATCGGACTGATAGCCGCAGCAGGTCAGCAGCATCTTAGCAATTTCATAGCCGGTTACAGGGGCCTGCGCATCAAAGGTAGTAGCAGTGCGGCCCTGCACGATGCCCATCGTGTAACAATAGTTGACATAGCCTTCATACCATGCGCCAGAAGCAACATCGGTGAAGATCTTCATGCCGTTGTAAATGGAGGCATCCGCCTTGCCCTTATTCATCAGGCGGAAGATCATCGCCGCGGCTTCCGCGCGGGTGATGGTTTTGGTCGGATTGGCGTTGCCGTTGTTGTCGCCGAGCATAACGCCCAGGGCGTTCATCAGCTCCATGGCAGACGTGCAATCTTCGTCGATCTGATCCTGATCTTTAAACGCCGCGAAGACGCCCAAAGACATAACCATGGCCAGAGCCAGGGTCAGAGCCAGAATCTTTTTCAGAGTGCTCATGTTTGGTTTCCTCCCATTATTTTTTGGTGCAATCCGGGTATGCTCCGGATTACCCTGCCAATACCATACCAAATGCGGTTTTGTTTTGCAAGCGTTTCGCCCCGACTGTAACACAAGTGTAATATTGCGATGTTTGCGGAAGCATTTTCCATTTTATACCCATATCTGCCTGTATGTCTGTCCACATTTCTTTATTGAATATCCTGCGGCGATGACTTTGCGCGTGTACAAAAAAGCGGCCGCACCCCGGCGGCCGCCTGCTCTTTCAGCTCAGAATACGATGAAAAACTTGCAGAGGAACAGCGCGGAGAGTACCCACGTCAGTGCGGAGACATCCTTGCCGCGGCCGGTGCAGACCTTGATGGCGCTGTAAGAAATAAGGCCGATGCCGATCCCGGTGCCGATCCCGCTGGTTGCGATCATAAAGATCAGCATCAGGGCCACAGGCACGACGGAGCTTACATCCTCATACTCCACGCTCTTCAGCGAGGAAAGCATCAGCGTGCCCACGTAGACCAGCGCGGCAGACGTGGCGGGCGCGGGGATCAGCGCCGCCACCGGTGCGAGGAACATGGCCAGCAGAAACAAAACGCCGGTGGTAACCGCGGTCAGCCCGGTACGGCCGCCCTCTTCCACGCCGGCGGCAGATTCAATAAAGGTGGTGATGGTGCTGGTGCCCAGGCAGGCGCCAACGCAGGTACCGACGGCGTCGGACATCATGCACTGCTGCATCTTCGGCAGATTATCATTCTCATCCATCATATTGGCGCGCTTGGCGGTGCCATACAGTGTGCCGATGGTGTCGAACATATCTACCATGCAAAAGGTCAGGATGGTCATCAGCGCGGTAAAATAGCCGATGGAAAAGAGATTTTTAAAACTGAATTTGAAGAAGGTCAGCTCGAACATATCCTTGAACGGGGGCACAAAGCTGGCGGTGGCGAGAGAGGCAAACGGATTATTGCCCAGGGCAAAGGCTCCGGCCCAGTAAAGGACGGAGGCTGCCAGCATGCCCAGCAGCACAGAGCCGCGAACCTTTTTATGGCTGAACACAGAGATGGCAAACACGCCGACAAACATGGTCAGGACATAGAGGACCATCATCCGATAGTCGGCGCCGGCTGCCTCCATGGCCGCCTTCGTGGCGCCGGGGCCGTCTTTGAAAAAGGTGCCAAGTACATAGAATACATTGGAAAAGTCGGGGCTGAAAATGCCGGCGTTGGAGCCCAGGCCGATATTGAGCAGCATCAGGCCGATGCCGGCGGGAATGCCATGGCGCACAGCCATAGGGATGGCGTCCACGATTTTTTCACGGATGCGGCAGGCCGTAAGCACCACAAAGACCACACCCTCCACGAGGATGATGCACAGGGCGGCCTGGAATGCGGAGGTGTAGTCAATGGCGGCGGTGGCGGCGATAGAAGCGACCACCGTCGCGAAATAGCTGTTAAGGCCCATGCCGGACGACATGGCAAACGGCTTGTTGGCAAGCAGACCCATCAGGATCGTGCCGATTGCAGAAGCGAGGATCGTCGCCATAAAGACCGCGTTCCACATCGGCTGGCCGGAGAAGGCGCCGGAAATCAGCGTGGGGTTCAGGGCAATGATATAGGCCATTGTCATAAACGTGGTGACGCCGGCCAGGAGCTCGGTGCGGACTGTCGTACCGTTTTCCCTGAGCTTGAAGAATTTTTCCATGTCGTTCTTTTCCTCCCATTGTTCTGGTTCTCAAAATGAAAAAGCGGTGGATCCCACCGCCCAAACTGTTTTGACGCAAAAACAACGTGCCGCATACGGCGGCAGAGCGTTCTGTTTCTGCTTTCAAAGTCGGGCGGGAAACCGGCTGTCCGGTAAATACGCAGGTTCTCGGCGCAAAAATACCCCATGTCCGCAATTTTTTTGAAAACTTTTGTCTGCCTGTATTATTTTATCGAAAAAAGTATGCCTTGGCAAGACGAATTTTTATATGCTGAATGTGAATATCTGTCAATAAGGCATCGTAACTGCAGGATTCTTAAAAGCGATGCATTCCGCGCATATTTCTTCTTGCATTTTGCGTCACGCTATGCTATACTACCCGTGTTACTTTTGGAGAAGTACCCAAGTGGTGAAGGGGCTCCCCTGCTAAGGGAGTAGGGCTGTTAAAGGCCGCAAGGGTTCAAATCCCTTCTTCTCCGCCAAGGAGTCATTACACTTTTGGTGTAATGACTCCTTTATCTTTTGCGAAGTATAACAGTTTAGGAAACTTTTACGACACCCGACGACCCGTTCAGATTAACGGCGCATAATTCGTTTACCGACGAACAAACTGCTTGCGACATCGAGAAGAACATCAACCTGTGATTGGCGCGGTGAAGCGGATCATTTCCGTTTGCTTTTGTCAGCGATGCAAATGTTAAGTTAGGCTTGCCGGATAGAACCCCTCAGTTATATCTTTCCAGGTATTAACGAAAAGGGATAACGTACCGATAAACTTAATAGAGCTTTTTGTTTTCTTTAATAACTATCAATTCAAAGAGGTCAAATATATAAATCGGGAGGTGTTATCGTTGAACGAAAAAACTTCTGTAGTATCCAAATACGATCAGCTGATTCTCGTTAATGTCATTGAAGAATTTGTCAGGCAGAAAGCCAGGGAAACCATAAAGGAACTGGGTGCATGCGATTGCAAGACATGTTATCTCAATGTCTGCGCAATTGCGTTAAACAATCTTCCCCCCAAATATGTAACTACCACAAGAGGTGCGCTGCTATCCAGAATCACCGCAACAGAAATCGGTAATTCCTCGGCCATCCTGATCGAAGTCACAAAAGCTGTCATACAAGTCAAGGAAAATCCCCATCACAATTAAGGCTGTCATCTACAATAAATAATTTGAATATTAGGTCATTTGGATACAATCTTGTGGGTTTGGTAAATGATAAACAGGAACGCCGCGTTTTCGTAATCATTCTTATAAATGGTCACTAATGATAATCCCTTCTTCTCCCCAAGGACTTATTACACTTTTTGTGTAATAGGTCCTTTTTCTTTTGGCCATTTGAAGCGCAGGTTTTCTGCAATGACTGTCTGCCTCTTCCTTCTGTATTAAAACAAACAGAGACGCGCCGCAATATTGCAGCGCGTCCTTCTTATTCATGTGACAATCTTCAGAATAGGCGCGCAGAAGAGTATGCTTTCTGATTCTGTGCCTTGCCTGCGTGATGTTTTATCTGCCTATCCGGTTACCGGCGGTCATCCGTTTGATAACTTTCAGGCGGGAGAACTCCTCCCGCTCCTTTTCTTCCAATGCGTCCCCGATGACTCGGATGGTCCGGTCATAGCCGGGGATCACAATATTCTGCAGAGCGTTCGCCCGCTTCTGCGTCTTGCGGATCGCCACCGCCAGGTGATAAATGGTGGTTTCCACCTCCGCCAGGCGGAGAATCAGCTCTTTGACACGGCGAAATTTGAGATAGCAGTCGTCCACAGCGGAAGAAGCGGCGGAAAATCCATATTCCGGCCGGGGCGGCGGCGTTTCACTGCGAACAATGGGAATTTCCACGCCCATAATGGATCGGTACCTGATTTCCACAGAGCGGTCCACATCAACCGACTTGGCAATCTGATCGCAGATGCCGTTACGGATGTTTGCTGCCTGCAGTGCGGCATAGGCCTCTGCGAATACGGTATCAATCTGGCTTTGGACACTCTTGGCCTCTTCCATCCGGGACATCATCTCACGGATCAGAATATTGCGTTTGCGATCCATCAGATCATAGCCGGTTCTGGCCAACTCGCGGGAGCGCTTTGCCGTTATCAGGTTTCCCTTGGTGGGAAGCACGGCTGCCATAGCCCACCCCTCCTTTTATTTGCTGCTCAAGTTTCCGAACCGGAATCCAGAGGCTCTTTCCATGCGCCTTCTTTATAGTGGGCATCCAACGTCTTGTCATCTACCCGGTCCAGCTCGCTGCGGGGCAGGACACTCAACAGCTTCCAGCCAAGGTCCAGCGTTTCGCCGATCGTGCGGTTCTCCAGGTCGGACTGCGTAAGGAACTGTTCTTCAAACAGCTCGCCGAATTTCAGGTAGCTTCGATCCGTCTCCGTCAGTTCATCCTCACCGATGACAGCAGCCAGATTCCGGGCATCCTTCACCCGGGAATAGGCGGCAAACAGCTGATTGGAGAGTGCCGGATGATCCGCCCGTGTATAGCCCTCGCCGATCCCATCCTTCATCAGGCGGGACAGGGAGGATAGAATGTCGATGGGCGGATAAACTCCCCGCAGGTCCAGATCCCGGTCCAGCACAATCTGCCCTTCGGTAATATACCCCGTCAGATCCGGAATGGGGTGGGTAATGTCATCCCCGGGCATGGTGAGAATCGGCACCTGCGTCACGGAACCAGGCTTGCCGCGGATCATGCCGGCTCGCTCGTACAGAGAGGCCAGATCCGAATAGAGGTATGCAGGAAAGCCTTTGCGGGAGGGGATCTCTCCTTTGGAGGAGGAAAACTCCCGCACCGCTTCACAGTAGGAAGTCATATCTGTCATAATGACCAGAACGTGATATCCGTGGCTGAACGCCAGATATTCCGCCGCGGTCAGCGCGCAGCGGGGCGTCAGAATTCGCTCAATAATGGGGTCGGAGGCCAAATTCAAAAACATGACCACTCGTTGCAAGGCCCCCGCTCCTTCAAAGCTTCTCCGAAAAAAATCTGCCGTATCGTTTTTAACGCCCATGGCCGCGAAAACGATGGCAAATTCCCCATCCTGTTCGGGTACCTTTACCTGACGGACAATCTGGGCGGCCAGCTCGTTATGCTTCATACCGGCGCCCGAAAAAATGGGTAATTTCTGACCACGGATCAGCGTGGCGGTGCCGTCAATAGCGGAAATGCCGGTATAGATGCAGCTCCGGGGATACTGCCGGGATACCGGATTGATCGGGAAGCCGTTGATATCTCTCCGTTCATCCGGAAACAGCTCTCCCAGCCCATCGGCGGGACGGCCTGCCCCGTCGAAAATACGGCCCAGCATCTCCTTGGACAGGGCGATATCCATGGGCTTTCCGGTAAAGTGTGTGCTGGCATTTTCCAGAGAGATTCCCTTGGTTCCCTCAAACATCTGCAGCACCACGCGACCCCCGTCAATAAGAATCACGCGGCCGTAACGCCGCTCACCGCCGGAAAGGGTAATTTCCGCCATCTCGTCGAAGGAGACGCCCTGCACACCTTCAAGCGCGATCAGGGATCCTGTCAGCTCCGAAAGGCCGATATATTCCAGTCTCATTGAATCCCTCTCCTTTTCTTAACGGTTGGCTGCGTGAACCTTCTCCAGTGCGGCATCAATCTTCTGTTCGAAGACGGAAAACCCTTCCAACTTATCGTTGGGTACTTCATATTTCATGCGGATCAATTCTTCAAAAATGCCGGTAGCCTTAAGCTGTGACAACGGAATCCTCTGTTCGAGCTGTGCCTTCGCTCCGTCGTACAGCCGCAGGAACACCTGCATCATCCTCAGCTGTTTTTTCAAAGGCACATAGGTGTCCACCTCGTGATAGGCGTTTTGCTGCAAAAACCCAACCCGGATAACACGGGCAATTTCGATGGTCAGCTTTTGATCCTCCGGCAGCACGTCCGCGCCGATGAGCTTGACAATCTCCATTAGTTTGGATTCCTCATGAAGCAGAGCGATTATCCTCCGTCGGCAAGCGACAAATCCCGTTCCTACATGTTCATCATACCAGGGCCGGAGCGCCTCTGCATACTCAGAGTAGGAAGTCATCCAATTGACGGAGGGAAAGTGTCGGGCATAGGCAAGCGCCCGGTCCAGCCCCCAGAAAGCGCGTACATAGCGTTTAGTATTCTGCGTAACCGGCTCGGAAAAGTCGCCGCCCTGAGGCGATACTGCGCCAATGATGGTGACAGACGCCTCTTTCCCCTCCAGCGTGCGTACACAGCCGGCACGTTCATAAAACTCCGCCAGGCGGGAGCTGAGATAGGCGGGGAAGCCCTCCTCTGCGGGCATCTCCTCCAACCGGCCGGAAATCTCCCGCAGGGCCTCCGCCCAGCGGGAAGTGGAGTCTGCCATCAGCGCCACATCATAGCCCATATCCCGGTAATACTCCGCAATGGTCATGCCGGTATAAACGGAGGCCTCTCTGGCCGCCACCGGCATATTGGAGGTATTGGCAATCAGGATGGTACGATCCATCAGCGGGCGATGGCTTTTGGGGTCCAGCAGCTCGGAAAATTCGTCCACCACCTGAGTCATCTCGTTTCCGCGTTCACCGCAGCCCAGGTATACGATGATATCGGCGTCGGACCACTTAGCCAGCTGATGTTGGGTCATTGTTTTACCCGCGCCAAATGGGCCGGGAATGGCAGCCGCGCCCCCCTTGCCAATCGGGAACAGGGTGTCGATAACCCGTTGGCCGGTGATCAGTGGGCGGCTTACGGGCAGCCGCGCGGCAAAGGGCCGGGGCACCCGGACGGGCCAGCTGCGGGAGAGATACAGTGTACTTTCCTGCCCCCGCTCGTCAGTGATCTTCGCCAGCGGATCCCTGACGGTATATGCGCCGTCCTCTGCGGCCCAGGTAACGGTTCCGCCCATTCCGGAAGGAATAATGCAGCGGTGGGTAATCAGCTCCGTTTCCGGACAGGAGGCATACAGCATGCCGGGGCTCAGCACATCTCCGGGTTTTACAGCCAGCTGCACGTCCCAGCGACGATCCGGATCCAGCGACGGAATATTCAGTCCTCTGCTGATGAAAGGGCCGCTCTTTTCCTGAATAACTTTCAGCGGACGTGCAATCCCATCGAAAATGTTGGTCAGCAATCCCGGCCCCAATTCCACGGAGAGGGGCATGCCGGTGGAAACTACCGGCTGACCGGGAGTCAGTCCGGTGGTATCCTCATAAACCTGAATGACCGCCGTGCCGCCATCTACCCGCACCACCTCACCGGCAAGCTTCTCGTTACCCACATACACCGTATCCAGCATGGCAAGGCCCCGTCCCCCCACAACGAAGACCACTGGGCCGTTAATGCCGTGAATTACATAATTGGAATCGCTCATGCTCCTGCCTCTTTTCCTACTCGGCGTCGGACAGCGAGATGCCGAACAGTTCGGCAAAATGCCCGTTCAATTCGGTTAGGCGGCTGTCAAACGACGAGTCCGCCCGCAGCCCTAGGTCCGGAGCCTCGGCGATCAGGCCGCCCAGCTGAAAGTCGCCTTCCAAAAACTCTGCGTCCGGCGCAACGGAACGCAGCGCGGGAACCCAGGCCTGATCCTCCGGCCGAAAATAAACGCGTACGTGCCCGGTACCCCCAACAATCGAAAGCGCCTGACGCAGCAGCTCTTCCAATCGCTGCCCATATTCCGGCGCAGCCGTATAGGCGGCGATTTTCTGTCGGACGCTTTTAAACACTTCTTCCGCAATTTGATTGCGCCGCTGATAGAGCGTCCGCCGGCTTTCCTGCATCCGACAGGAGATTTGCCGTCCCGCTTCTGCGCGAATTCTGGTGATCTCACCGTGGATATAGGCCCGCGCGTCGGCATCCGCCTGCTTTTTTGTCTCCGCCAGCTTTTTGCGGCGCTTTTCCTGGAATGCGGACAGGGCTCGCTCATTTTCGGATATGGCTTCACTGAGAATAACGGCGGTAAACCGATCCAGCTTTTCTTTGCTTTCAGGCATGCTTTGCTCTCCTTCCAACGCCCGTACACGGGTGGCGGAAAACGGTTTTGCGCGCTGACGAGATCACAATTTAACTCCGATGGCATCCCGGATATAGCGGGTGATGGAATCAGCGGCCCGGCCGGCGCTGTGCCGATCGGGACTTTCGACAACCAGCGGCTTACTGCCGCTGAG
>JAYFOA010000016.1:0-3596 GCA_034933145.1 Clostridiaceae bacterium | reverse complement strand
GTTTGGAAACCCTTGATTTCACTGGATTTCCGGGCTATTCGATTTTTCGTTTATTCCTAAATGTTGAGGTGTTGCTTACTTGGTTACTCGCGCTCCCAGCTGAGCTATACCCCCATGTGTTTGGAAACCCTTGATTTCACTGGATTTCCGGGCTATTCGATTTTTCGTTTATTCCTAAATGTTGAGGTGTTGCTTACTTGGTTACTCGCGCTCCCAGCTGAGCTATACCCCCACATAAGAACGCGGTCTCTTAACCGCTTAGTCAGCATACCATATCAGCCTGCTAATGTCAATATCTCAGTTTAAATTTATCAGCGTATTCTCCGCTTTTTAGGAAGCTCGCCACCATACATTTTGGAATCAAAGCCGGCGGCATGCCTGCAGAGAATAGAATGTAAAATAGGCATATTACGTATCTCCACATTTTGCATTTTTGCCCAGCCTTTATATCCGTACTCGGCGCATAAACTAAAAATTACCGCCGGCGGCGGACGAATGCAGAGGATGGCGGAGGATATATGGAAATTAAGTATAACAGGTTTAACTGCCGGATGACTTGCCATTTTTGTGCGGGCCCAACCTGCCGGAATTACGGCCGCTGCGAAAACTGTCTGAACGGAGAAAGTGTCGGCGGAGGCAGCGGCTGCCCGATCTGTGAATATCGGCAGCGTTAGTGCGAATACCGTACAATGATATTTTACAATTTCAATCGTGGGGCGGAAGCCCTAAAACAATTGTAGAATCCGCACATTTGTGCTAAGATAAAAATAATAAACACGATTGTGGGAGGATCCTTTGGATGAAATTGACCTTTTTTGGCGCGGCGCGCGCTGTAACGGGCAGCTGTCATTGCCTGGACGTAGGGGACAAACGCATCCTGATTGACTGCGGGCTGCAGCAGGGGCAAGACGAGATCGACAACGGATCGTTCCTGTTTGACGCGCAGGAAGTTGATTATGTGATTGTTACGCATGCGCATATCGACCATTCGGGGCGTCTGCCGCTTTTATGCAAGCAGGGATTCCGTGGGCGGATTGTCACCACCCGGCTGACAGAGGAGCTGCTTTCTATCATGCTGCGCGACAGCGCACATATTCAGGAAAGCGATGCTATGTGGGAAAATCAGAAGGGAAAGCGGGCCGGCCGCGCGCCGGTGGAGCCGCTGTATACCGTCGCGGATGTGGAACCGTGTCTGAAGCTGATGGAGCATCACGATTATGGGCAGATTTTTGATCTGTGCGAAGGTGTAAAGGTCAGGTTTACCGATGCGGGACATCTGCTGGGCAGCGCGATCGCCGAAGTCTGGGTCACCGAGGACGGAAAAACGGAAAAAATCGTCTTTTCCGGGGACCTGGGCAATAAAAACCAGCCGATTATCCGTGATCCGCAATTTGTCACAGAGGCAGATTACGTTGTAACAGAAAGCACCTACGGCGATCGTCTTCACGCGGAGAACGAGGGCAGTTATGTGAATGAGCTGGCCGAAATTATGGACAGCACCTTTGCAAACGGCGGCAACGTCGTGATCCCCGCATTTGCGGTGGGGCGTACGCAGGAGCTGCTTTACTTTATCCGTGAGATCAAGGAGAAGGGCCTGGTGCATTCGAACCCGGAATTCCCGGTTTATGTGGACAGCCCGTTGGCGCTGGAGGCCACGCAGGTCTTTTCCGGAGATCTGACAGGCTATGTGGACGAAGAGGCGCTTATGCTGGCGCTGGGCGGCGTCAAAATGCTGACGTTCCCGGGCCTCCATCTCTGTGAGAGTACGGATGAGTCCCGCGCCCTCAATGCCGACAAAACGCCGAAAGTCATTATTTCCGCCTCCGGTATGTGCGACGCCGGGCGTATCCGGCATCATTTGAAGCACAACCTCTGGCGTCCGGAATGTTCGATCGTCTTTGTCGGTTTCCAGGCCAAGGGCAGCTTTGGACGGCGACTGCTGGAGGGGGTAAAAAACGTCAAGCTGTTTGGCGAAGAGATCGCCGTTCAGGCGAAGATTGTGAATTTCCCCGGTCTGTCCTCTCACGCGGACAAAAACGGATTGCTGGCATGGATCAGCGCATTTTCGCCGCGGCCAAAGCAGGTTTTTGTGGTACATGGCGACCCCGCGGTGGCACCGGTTTATGCCGAAACGCTGACCCAGCTGGGATTTGCGGCCCATGTGCCTGAGTTGGGCGAGATCTATGATCTGACCAACAACACGCTGATCGCCGCCGGACATACGCCGGAGCGCAAGCCGCGTCCTGAGGCGGAGAATCCGCTGTTTACGGCGCTTGTGGCGGCAGCTCGTCACCTTATGGAAGTAGTGGAGCGCTGCAAGGGTGCCGCCAACCGCGACCTGCGGGCATTTACGCTCGCAATTCAGGAGCTTTGCGACCGTTACGACATCAAATAAAGCAAGATATAATATATAATATGGCCGCCGGTAAAACCGGCGGCCATATTTCATTCGGAAAAGAAAACAGGAGAAAGCAGCCTGTCGCCACGACGGTGTGGGAAAACGGAACAGCCGGATTTTGGCATAACCGGCCCGGCGGATAGGAAAGAGCCTCGAAGAAAAATCGCCCGACGATGCGTTAAAGGCAAAGAGACGTATGCGGTCCGATCGAGAGGATTGCTTTCCTGCATATCTTGGTAGATGGGGCACATATTTACGATTTTCATATTGTGATTATTTTTGTTTCATTCCAAAAGCGATCCATCGTCCGTCGATATCCTCTAACACAAATTCCATATTATTATAATCTGTCATATGGAGCGGACGAACAATTTTTGCTCCTTTACTTATAAACTCATTTTGCAATCCTTCTTGATTGTCCGTGATAAAATAAGCATCTTCCCCATAACCGTAAAGTTCCCTGTTCGTGTAGATTTTTTCGCTATTTGCTTTTGTCAATATAATTTCGACACGATCACGGTAAAGACATATATGGGGTTCTTTTACACTTAAATATTCAACGATTTTAAATCCCATAATCTCGTTATAGTACTTAGCGGTTTCTTCGATGTTCGGTGTAGGAAATACTGCAAGGATTGAATAAAGAATTTTTTCCATAATAATCTCTCTTTTTTATGACACCTAATTAGTAAACGGAGTCAATGGGAACATATCCGTGATTTTGCTGTAAATTAGAATGATATGAACCCACAAACCGGATTATTTAAAATAGTACATAAGATTCAGGCAGTCCGGCACGTCATCGTCAATATATCCGGTATCGATAAAACCGGCTTTTTCATAAACATGGAGCGCCGATATATCCGCCTTATTGACACACACTTCCACACAATTGTATTTTCCTTCTCTACAAAGCTGGGAGAGAATCAGTTTCAGCGCTTCTGTACCAAACCCCTTATTTTGATAGCGCTTATCTATCATAAACTGCTGCAAATCATAACAGGCTGGTGCTTCATCCATTTCTTTGACTAAGGCAACACCTACCATTTGGCAGTCATCAGCAATCCCAATGACTTTAGCATTGTGAGCACGATAGACATAACCCCTTGCAATAATACCTATTGATCTGTCGAGGAAGATCTGTTGCTATCACCGACATTTAGTCGTGCAATATCAAGCCAGTTTTCTTCGTTTACAT
>JAYFOA010000015.1:0-53276 GCA_034933145.1 Clostridiaceae bacterium | reverse complement strand
AAATAAAGGCCGCATTTGCGGCCACTTCTTGTTTTGCCTCGCGTAAGATTTTCCAGGCAATTACCCGCGGCATGCCGGATTTGCGTCGGAAAAGCCGAAGATTTTTGGTTTCCCTTTGTAAAAGCAGGATTTTTCTGGTATACTACGAATGTTTGAAACTATGGAAATTAAATAAAAAAGATTGCGTGAGGAGGTTATTGCATGAACACGCCTACACCTCAAATCAGCGCCGCGCCCGGGGATTTTGCAAGCACCGTTTTGATGCCCGGCGATCCTCTGCGCTCCCGATTTATCGCAGAGACCTTTCTTAAGGAAGCAAAGCTGGTCAACGACGTCCGCGGCGTCCAGGGGTATACCGGCCTTTGGAAGGGCAAACCTGTGTCGGTGATGGCCAGCGGCATGGGAATCCCGTCCATCGGTATTTACAGTTGGGAGCTGTTTCACTTTTACGGCGTAAAAAACATCATCCGTGTCGGCTCTGCCGGAGGGCTGAACGACGAGCTGAAGCTCATGGACATTGTGGCGGCTACCGCTGCCTGTACGGACAGCAATTTTGCCCACCAGTTCGGCTGCCGGGGGACCCTGGCGCCAGCGGCCGATTTTACACTGCTGCGTACGGCTGTCGAGCTGGCGGAAGAGCAGAGACTCCCAATCCGCACAGGGACGTTGTTATCCAGCGATAACTTTTACAATGATGGCACCGACGGCCCAGATCCGTGGAAGAAAATGGGCGTTCTGGCCGTGGAAATGGAGGCGGCCGGCCTTTACCTTACCGCCCAGCGTGCCGGAAAGCGGGCGCTGTGTCTCTGTACCATTTCGGATCATCTATACCGGCCAGAGGCGCTGTCCTCCGACGAGCGGCAGACTTCTCTGACACAAATGCTGGAACTGGCGCTGGATACGGCGGTTCGGATGGGTGACCAGTAGATGGGAATTCAGGAAGATCCTGCTGAATATTTATATAAACTGCCCAAAAATTCTCCATCTCCTATCCGTTTTTATTGTAAATTACGTTGACGGATAGTACAATCAATGCTATAATCGAAACTGCTTAAAGTCCGCTGCGTGTTGTGCAGCGATTAAAAGAATGAAACGGAGGAAATGAGAAAATGAAAAAAATTCTTACACTGCTTCTTTGCGCCGCAATGCTCTTTTCCCTCGCTGCCTGCAGCAACGGCGGCACCAATGCCGGTACTTCTGAATCTACCATCAAGAAGGTCGCCCTTGTGACCGATGTGGGAACCATTGACGATGAATCCTTTAACCAGGCTTGCTGGCAGGGCGTCGAGGCATGGTGCAAGGACAACAAGATCGATTATACCTATTATCAGCCTTCGGAAGACAGCACCGACGCGCGCGTCACCTCCATCGACCAGGCGGTCAAGGAAGGCGCCAACGTCATCGTCATGCCTGGCTATTTGTTCGGCACCACACTGCTGGAAGTTCAGGACAATTATCCCGAGGTTTATTTCCTGGCGATCGATGTGGCTGAGGGCGATCTGACCTATGACTATCAGACGTATTACGAGCCGTCTGCCAATGCCGTCTGCATCTCCTTCGCAGAAGAGCAGGCCGGGTACCTGGCCGGTTATGCCGCCGTCAAGGACGGTTATACCAATCTGGGCTTCCTGGGTGGCATGGCGGTTCCCGCCGTTGTTCGCTACGGTGAAGGCTTTGTCCAAGGCTGCGATGCCGCGGCTGCGGAAATGAAACAGAACATCCAAATCAACTATTGGTACGGCGGCCAGTTCTTCGGCGATGCGAATATCACGGCGAAGATGGACGGCTGGTATGGCGACGGGACGCAGGTCGTCTTTGCCTGCGGCGGCGGTATCTATACCTCCGCGCTGGAAGCTGCGCTCAACCATAATGGCATGGTTATCGGCGTTGACGTCGACCAGCATTATATCGGCAATGCCAAGAATGAGGACGGCACCGCCAAGTACGCTTATAACCCGTTCCTGACCTCCGCCATGAAGGGTCTGCAGAACGTCACTGAGACCGCGCTGGGTGACCTGCAGGACGGCAAGTGGAAGGACAACTACAGCGGAAAGTTCCTGAAGTTCTCTCTGAACGAGGGCGATTATGTCGGTCTGCCCACTGCTGAGGATTCCTGGGCTTTCAAAACCTTCACGACCGATGAGTACGAAGCTGTCGTCAGCAAGATTAAGGATGGGACCATCAAGATCGACAATAACTCCGATGCAGCCAAAATGCCCACCGTTTCCGAGTACACCACTGTAAATGTGATTTCCTGACCTGAGTTAGGCAGCTCCATTCCCCGCCGGAAACGGCGGGGATTTTCTAAAAATAATTTCCTTTTTTGTAGGTTTAGTATATAATACCACCTATAAATACCACAGCCTTACCGGGAGGCGCAGGAAGGAGTGATGAGCTTGGCGGAAGCGGAATACGTCATCGAAATGCTGCACATCACGAAAGAGTTCCCCGGCATTCGGGCCAATGATGATATTACCCTCCAGCTGAAGAAGGGTGAGATCCACGCGCTGCTGGGTGAAAACGGCGCGGGTAAATCCACGCTGATGAGCGTGCTGTTCGGACTGTACCAGGCGGAAAGCGGCACGATAAAAAAGAACGGGCAGACGGTACAGATCCGGGACCCCAATGATGCGACGGTACTGGGGATCGGCATGGTTCACCAACATTTCAAGCTGGTGGAGGTTTTTTCTGTTCTGGATAATATTATCCTGGGCGTGGAGCCCTGCCGGGCCGGCTTTCTCCAGAAGGAGGAGGCCCGGAAAAAAGTAATCGAGCTTTCCGAGCGATATGGTCTTCGCGTGGATCCGGATGCGCTGGTGGAGGACATCACGGTTGGCATGCAGCAACGCACCGAGATCCTGAAGATGCTCTACCGGGACAATGAGATCTTAATTTTCGACGAACCGACGGCGGTTCTGACGCCGCAGGAGGTCGAAGAACTGATGGCGATCATGCGCAGCTTCCGGGAAGAGGGAAAGTCCATCCTTTTCATCACCCATAAGATCAACGAGATCATGGAGGCGGCCGACCGCTGTACCGTCCTGCGCAAGGGGAAATGCGTCGGAACCGTGGAAGTAAAGGATACTACCAGGGAAGAACTGGCCCGTATGATGGTCGGACGCGACGTGCAGTTTGAGGTGGACAAAAAGCCTGTCAGTCCTGGCGAGGTTGTGCTGGATGTGCAGGATATGGTCGTCGCCAGCCGCCTTCATAAGAACAATGCGGTTCGAAATGTATCTCTGCAGGTACGGCGGGGGGAGATCGTCTGCATTGCGGGCATTGATGGCAACGGGCAGACGGAGTTTGTCTACGGACTTACAGGGCTCGAACCGCTGAAGAGTGGAAAACTGACTCTCTGCGGACAGGACATTACATCCGCCTCCGTCCGGAAACGGTCAAAGACAGGTATGAGCCATATTCCGGAGGATCGGCACAAGCACGGACTGGTGCTGGATTTCACGCTGGAGGAAAATCTGGTACTTCAGCGCTATTGGGAGCCTCGGTTCCAAAACGGCGGCTTTATCCGGTTCGACGAGGTGCGCCGGTATTCAGACAAGCTGATAAAGCAATATGACGTGCGCAGCGGACAGGGAAGCACCACCGTTGCACGCAGCATGTCCGGCGGCAACCAGCAGAAAGCGATTGTGGCCCGGGAAATCGATAAGGATCCGGAGCTTTTGGTAGCCGTCCAGCCTACCCGCGGCTTGGACGTGGGTGCGATCGAATACATTCATAAGCAGCTGGTAGCCCAGCGCGACGAGGGTAAAGCCGTGCTGCTGGTATCGTTGGAACTGGATGAAGTCATGGGGGTTTCCGATCGCATTCTGGTCATGTACGAGGGTGAGATCGTCGGGGAATTCGATCCCAGACAGGTTACCGTGCAGGAGCTGGGTCTTTACATGGCCGGCGCGAAGCGAATGGACAGCAAGGAGAAGGGGGCGCAGGGCCAATGAAAAAGAAGAATGGTTCTCCGCTGCTTCAGTCCGACAAGCTGGCCTCGCTGGGCGCCTCTCTGATCTGTATTTTTATCGGCCTGGTCATCGGCTATATCATCCTTGTGGTGTTGGCGGCCATCGACAGCGGTGGAAAAAGCTTTGGCGAGATTCTTGCTACCGCATGGAGCTCAGGCTTCGAACGGATCCTTTCCGGAGGATTTTTCCTGATGCCCCGCGGATTCGGTCAGGAGATCGCTGCTACGGCGCCGCTCATCATGACCGGTCTTTCCGTTGGATTCGCCTTTAAAACCGGATTGTTTAACATCGGAGCGGCCGGACAATATGTCCTGGGTGCGTTCGGCGCGTTGTTTTCGGCCATCGTGCTGGGCTTACCCTGGTGGGCATGCCTGCTGATGTCCGCGCTTTTCGGTGCCATTTGGGGCGCGATTCCCGGTATTTTCAAGGCGTATCTCAACATCAACGAGGTCATCACCTCCATCATGTTCAACTGGATCGGCCTGTACGCCGTAAACACGCTTATCTACGGCGGCGGGACAGGCGTGATGTATGACTCCTCCAAGACGAAGACCTGGGATCTGCGCGTACTCTACGCTAAAGCGGTCATCCCGGATCTGGGCATGGGCAAGCTGTTCCAGAGCAAGTCAACCACCATCGCGATTTTTCTGGCGATCCTTGTAGCGGTTCTGATCTATATCATTATCAGAAAAACCACCTTTGGGTATGAACTGAAGGCCTGCGGGTATAACAAGAGCGCCGCCAAATACGCCGGCATCGATGAAAAGAAGAGTATCATTCTCTCCATGGTAATTGCCGGCGCATTGGCCGGCTTTGGCGCGGGGTTGTACTATCTTTCCGGTGTGGCGGAGTGGAAGCCGATGGAATCCACCGCCCTTCCGGCTGTCGGCTTCAACGGCATCGCTGTGGCGCTTCTTGCCTCCAATAATCCGATTGCCACCGTCTTTTCCGCCCTCTTTATTTCCCATATCAGCATGGGCGGAAGCTATATGAGCGCTAATGTATTCCCGCCGGAAGTCGCGGACATCATTTCCGGCATCATCATCTACCTCTGCGCGTTCTCGCTGCTTTTCCGCACGCTCTTGCTCCGTCGGAAGGCGAAGCAGAGCGCGGTCGGAGAGCAGCACGCAGGGACGGAGGAGACGCCGCCGGAGGTGCCGTCGAAAACGGCGGAAACCGGGCTCGCCAACCCGCAGACGGAAGAAAAGGAGGGAGAACGGTAATGCTGCTGCTGATTAAATATACGCTGCTGTATGCCATGGTGCTGATGCTGGTAGCCCTGGGCGGCTGTTTTTCCGAACATTCCGGCATCATTAATATCGCGCTGGAAGGCATTATGGCCATCGGTGGTCTTGCGGGCGTCATTGCGATCGTCCTGCTGCCCACGACACTCCCCGGTGCGGTGATCGTCTTAGTCTCGGTACTGGCAGCCGGCCTTTCCGGCATTCTGTATGCGTCCCTGCTGGCTTTTGCCTCGGTAAACCTAAAAGCAGACCAGACCATCGGCGGCACAGCGCTCAATCTGTTGGCGACAGCCCTGGCCATGGTCGTCGTAAAACGCTTCAACGGGGTGCAGTCCTCCAAGATGTCCTACTCCAATTCTGCCTTTATCTACAATATTGGCGGCGTCACCGTCAATGTATTTCTCTTCATCGGCCTTGCATTGCTGATTGCCGCAATTCTGGTCATGTACCGTACCCGCTTCGGACTTCGCCTGCGTGCCTGCGGCGAGCATCCTCAGGCGGCGGATTCCGCGGGCGTCAACGTCTACCGGATGCGCTGGTCCGGTACTTTGATCTCAGGCTTTCTCGGCGGGATCGGCGGATTGGCCTATATCGTCCCCGCCGTACAGACCTGGAACTTTGAAGTAGGCGTGGCCGGCATGGGCTTTTTGGCTTTAGCCGTAATGATTTTCGGGCAGTGGAAGCCGGGACGAATTTTCTTTGCCGCTACGTTTTTCGCAGTGTTCAAGGCGCTGGCGAATATCGCTGATTCCACTTTTTTAGCCTCCCTCGCCTGGCCAAAGGAAATCTATAATATGATGCCGTTTATCGCCTCGATGATCATTCTTGCCTTTACCTCCAAGCATTCCCGTGCGCCGAAGGCGGAAGGCATCCCCTATGACAAGGGCGCCCGGTAAATGGTCTCGGTGGGATGCGATCTGGAGCAGGCCGCCCGCTTTCCGCGCCTGCTGAAAAACGACCGGTTCCTGCAGGGGGTATATACCGCAGGTGAACGGGCATATATTCGCATATCTGCCCATCCGGCGCGGACGGCAGCGGGTATTTGGTGTGCCAAGGAAGCCTGTGCCAAGGCACTGGGACGGGGCCTTTTCGGGCTCTTGCCCCGGGAGCTGGAGGTAATTTGGGACACGTTTGGCGCACCAAAAATGATTCTGCACGGGTCAGCCGCTGCGCAGTTTTCTGGTCTGCGGCTGTCGGTCAGCATCAGCCATGCGGGCGCATATGTCATGGCGGCCGTGACGGCAGAAACGCCGTGAAGCCGCCGACAGGCGCATCCGGGGTTCTGAACCGGTACAGGCCTGCATATACCTCCTCCGAGGAGGGATGCGCCATGAAAAAGACGATCCTTGCAGCGCCGCTCGCGGCGCTGCTTTTGTTTTCCGGCTGCCGAAAAAATAATTCACCGGCACCGGGCGATGCGTCAGCCTTGTATGCGGGCGCACAAGCGACGGTAACAGCGGAGATTTCCGTTCTTGCCGAATATCCGGCCGATTACGGCGTGTCGGTGGAATGGACGGGGGACAGCGCGTCCGTGGAGGTTACGGCACCCGCCGATGTGGCGGGCATCCGGGCAACGCTCAGCGGCGAATCTGCGGAAATTACTTATGACGACGCCGCGCTTGAGTGCTTTTTACCATCGCTGACCGGCTATGCACCGGTGGATGCCGTACCGCGCCTTTTAGAGCTGGTGGCTTCGGGCACACCGGAGGATTGGTGCAGGGAGGAATATGGGGGAGAGGCAGCGCTGTCGCTGACCTACCGTGACGATTTCCCATCGGTCACCGGCCTTCGCCGGGTCTGGCTGCGGGAAAGTGACCTGGCGCTGCTGGGAGCGGAACTATTTTTGGATGACAGCCTGGTACTGCGGGTCCGCTGCACTGCCTTTGCACTGCGTGCCTCGGAATAGCTTGCACCGGCGGATACCGTATGCTATAATATGACAAAAGCACCGCAGGGCTGCCTTGCGCATAGATTGAAAGTGCGGACGCGCCGCGGTTTTCCCGCGGAAGCGTGATTAAGAGCTCGTCTCCCGGGGAACAATAAGGGCGCGGAGCAGATCCGACTCTTTCCTGCGGAGTGTGAACGAAGATGATCCAGCAACAGGGGATCGTCAAACGGGGGGAGATCTACTACGCCGATCTAAGCCCCGTGGTGGGCAGCGAGCAGGGCGGGATGCGTCCGGTGCTCATCGTGCAGAACGATGTGGGCAACCGATACAGCCCGACTGTCATCGCAGCGGCGATCACCTCCCAGCAAAACAAAGCGCGTCTGCCGACACACATCGAGATTTCGGCCAACATGTACGGTCTGTCCAAAGACTCGGTAGTGCTGTTGGAGCAGATCAGGACGCTGGATAAACGGCGTCTGAGAGAGAGAATGGGCTGCCTGGATGAGGTGGCCATGGAGAAGATCGACGGCGCCATTGCCGTCAGCTTCGGGCTTTCGTCCGAAGGGAGAGGAAACCTGGAGGGATAGGATATGAAATCAAGGAAGTGGAATGTCTGGCTGGCCGCGGTCGTCCTGGTTACGCTCGCGATCACCGGTTATTTCGCCATTGCCGCCGAATATGGATCGAAGGATGACCCACTGGTCACTCTGAGCTACATAACGGAGGTTCTTTCACCCGAGACCATGGAGAAGATCGACGCCGCGCTGGCCGAAAAGCAAGCTGCTTTTGACCAGCAGGTGAACGATAAGGTCGCCGCGGTCAACAAGGCGCTGGATGAAAAACTGGCGACTTATCAGGCCGCGTTGAACCAGGGCGGAATCAGCGACGATCTGATCGAGCAGATCGCCGATCGGGTGATCGAAAAGCTGGGCACCGGCACCGGTACCACAACGGCGCAGAGTACCTGGGAGGTTCTCAAGGTACCGGCCGGGAAAAAGGTGATCTGCGAGGTAGGATGCGAAATTGTATTGCGGATCAACAGCGCCTCCTGCTATGCCACGAGCTCGCCCGGTCTGATCGACCTGTCCGACGGATCGACGCTGGAAAACGGTAAGGCACTGGTTGCCAATCACCTCTATCTGGCATCCATCCAGGGCCGCGGCTTTTCCTCTTCCGGCGGCTGCACAGTTTTGATCAACGGGAAATATACGATCCAGTAGCTTTACTTGTTTGAAAAACCCGGCGCGGAAGTATCGGTCCGCGCCGGGTTTTATTATTTGGGAGGGTTGGAGGCATGGTATGAAAAAATGGATCTTCACCGGACTGGGCGTGGTATTCGTGGGGTTTGGTGCAGTAGGGGTGTTCTTGCCAATCTGGCCAACGGTACCGTTTATCCTTTTGGCCGCCGGCTGTTTCAGCATTGGGAACCCGAAGGCGTATGAAAAGCTGGCGGCTTCCCCCCTGTTCGGTGAGTACATACGGAACTATAAAGAAAAAACGGGTGTGACCGTCAAGACAAAGGCCCATTCGTTGATATTCCTATGGCTGATGCTGGGACTTTCCGCTTGGTTTTCCCGACGGCTCTGGCTGGTGTTCGTGCTGGCTGCCGTTGGCGTCGGCGTGACGACACATATCCTACTCCTCAAGACCAAGCGAGACGGGAAATAGGGCCCGCGGGGCAAAAAAACAATGGGCGGGAAGTGCTGATTTGCTTCGCAGGGTGCGGTGCAGATCAGCTTTTTGAATTTCGGATGGGGGGACAGATAAAAGAAGAACCGAACAGCCGGCGGCGCGGAAGCAGTACGGTCCCACTATTTTGATGCAGTGTCCGGGCGGCGGGCACCAGTTCTTATTTTGCCGGCCCTTGCATATCCATCCAAGAGAAGGGAGGTGTGCGCATGGGGGAGTGTCCGCTGACGCTGGGCGAACGTGTGATCGGAAAAGCCCGCTGGCTACGCGAGGGAGGGTATCTGGCGCTGGAAGCTTCCTGCCCGATGGAGCCGGGGTATATCTACCGGCTGGAGCTGTGTTTTCAGCAAGAGACAAAGATGCTGGGAGTCATGCTGCCGGAAAGCGGCCGCTTTCGGCTGCGAAAGCGCGTCCCGGCAAGGGACGAGCCAATTTCAGCCCGCGTTCTGCGTGCGCTGCCGGGGGAACAGCCCGTCTGGCCGCTGCCGTTCGCGTTTTCCCGCCTGACGCCGACCGAGGCGGCCGCGCTGGTGCGGGACCCGCTGTTTCTGGAGCGATGCAGTCCACGGCTGCTGGCTGCCCAGGAGGGCGGGCTGCATTGGGTGGCCCTGCCGCTGGAGATTGGCGCGGAGACGCCCCTGGCACCCTTCCTGACCGCTGCCGCACCGGTGGAGACGCAGGGGAAAACATGGGCACTGTTCTGTTTTGATTCGGATGGTGCCCTGCGTCCGCCGCCGCGGCCGTAGCCGGCGGCCTGCGCAGGGCAATACCGGATTTATCCGCGCAGGCCGCCGTAGGAGACATTTTTCGCAAGCCGCCCGCGCTATAATGGCAGCATATCAAGGGAGGCGAGGACGTTGCGGGTGGTCTATGTCGACGTGCTGTTTGCAGTCAACCTGATGCTGGACTACCTTCTGCTTGTACTGACTGCGCGGCTGGGCGGGGTTTACCGCTCCCGGTGGCGGCTGCTGTTGGCGGCCTGTGCCGGGGCTCTGGCGGCGGTGGTACTTTATTTTCCGGAGTTACCGCTTTGGCTGGGGCTTTTGGCCCGGACAGCCCTGTGTGCCGGGGTAACAGCGCTGGCGTTCGGTGTGGAACGGGGCCATTATCTGCGTCTGTGCGGCCTGTTTTGTGTTTGCACCTTCGCCCTGGCCGGCGGCGTATGGGCGCTGGCGTTGCTGGGTGGGTCGGCATTTGTCCGCAACGGAGTGGTGTGCATCGATCTGCCGCTGCGATTGCTGCTGGCAACGGCCGCGGCTGTCTGGGCGCTTTTGGGTATCTGCGGCGGGACACGCCTGCGCCTTTCCAAAGGAACGGCGAAGCTGACAATCTCGCTGGGGAATCGTTCCATGGCGGTACGGGCGCTGCAGGACAGCGGAAATCTGCTGAACGATCCGGTCACCGGAAAGCGGGTTGCCCTGCTGAGCGTGTCGGCGGCCTCGGCACTGCTGGAGCCACAGGATCGTCCGCTGCTGCGGATGTTGGACGGAAGAAATGTGACGGCAGTCTGTGCAGCGTTGGTTGAACGGGGGGCGGGCGCGTTCCGGTTGGTACCGTACCGAACGGCATCCGGCGGCGGGCTGCTGCTGGCTTTCCGGCCAGACCGGCTGACGGTGGACGGCAGGGAGGAAACGGGGTATTTGTTGGGGGTCACCCCGACAGAATTGGACGTAAGCGGCGAATGCCGCGCGGTAATCGGAGTATGAATATGCTTGACAGATTAAAACGGCTGATACATATCCTCCTGGCGAAACTGTTTCCTTCCGGGGGCAGCTATTATGTGGGCGGGCCGCTCAGTCTTCCGCCCCCGCTGTCGCCGGAGGAGGAAAGTGCGCTTCTGGCGGGCTATACCGGTGAACAGCCGGAGATCCGCCGGGTACTAATCGAGCGTAATCTGCGCCTGGTGGTCTATATTGCCCGCAAGTTTGAAAACACCGGTGTAGGATTGGAGGATCTCATTTCCATCGGAACGATCGGGCTGATCAAGGCGGTTAACACTTATCGGCCAGATAAGAATACAAAGCTGGCAACCTACGCTTCCCGCTGTATCGAAAATGAAATCTTGATGTATCTGCGGAAGAGCGCCGGACAGCGCGCGGAGGTGTCTATAGATGAACCGCTCAATACCGATTGGGATGGGAATGAGCTGCTGCTGTCCGATGTGCTGGGTACCGAACCTGACTGTGTCATGCGGCCGGTGGAGGACGATGTGGAACGGGAGATTCTTCAGCGGGTGCTGGAACGCCTGTCACCTCGGGAAAAGACCATTATTTCCCTTCGCTTTGGGCTGGACGGCGGCGACGAACTGACGCAGAAAGAAGTTGCCGATCGGCTTGGCATCAGTCAGAGTTATATTTCCCGCCTGGAAAAACGCATCATCAGCCGGATGAAAAAGGAAATGCTTCGGGCGCTGTAACCTGTAACAGGACATAAAATATATGTGCTGCCAGTTCCGTACATCTTCCGGGAAAAGGTTTGGGAACTCAGATACACCTTCACCTAAATTAAGATGGCACCGGCACTTAATCCTGCATTCTGTGAAAGGAATGCAGGATATTTTAATGTTCATAAATGATGCTGGCTGAAACAACACGGATGCTCAATTGTCAATATTATATAATTCGACAGTTTCTGCTACGAATAGTAAAAAAAGTATGATAATATGATATAGACTATAATTAATTTAAAACATCGCTTTTCATCGCATATAAATGTACGCGAAAATGAGGAATACGAGGGCGATTTTACTGATGTCCTGTGCGATGCGTGCAGGAATGATATTTCATCCCATTTAAACGACCATCATTAAGGGAGAAAGTGATATGGAAAGTAATTTTTGTTTTAGAAAAGCCCTTATATTGGGAATAATATCCTTTTTGGTTTTTTTAACAGGCTGCGTCGTGGTAAATAGCAGCAGTCAATCCCCTGGTTTATCGGATGACGCAGTGAACCCATTATACGAGAACCGTCTGGAAGTGTCTTTCTCCGAAAGGGAACAGCTATTGGACTTTATCGTAATCGCAGACGCGCAATACCCAAACAACGGAACAAAACAGGACGGAATTTTTTCTGATATCTTCGCCTTTGCAAAAGAAGCCGGATATATATACGCGTTATCAGATAATGGA
This sequence comes from Clostridiaceae bacterium, assembly GCA_034933145.1. Taxonomy (GTDB): domain Bacteria; phylum Bacillota; class Clostridia; order Oscillospirales; family Butyricicoccaceae; genus UBA4644. The sequence goes on along the minus strand of JAYFOA010000015.1, from coordinate 41,356 downwards.
GTAATGCTGGAAACGGATTCGTGGAGCATAACCGCTTATAGGAATCTGGATAACAGGGGCTTCAACTTTCTTTATACGGTTTCTGATCATCAATTTTTCTATTATCCAAGCTATTTAAGAACTGATCAGCGTGACCTATCCATTGAAGCCGACATAAGCACTTGTTTGAAAACCTATTTCCCGGATTACCCAAGACCCGACAATTGGAAAGAGCACGATAGAATCACGGATTGTTATTTTGCAGATTGGGCTTTTGAAGGGACATCGATTCAATGTATTGTCGAACAGGGTATTGTCGGAAAAGATGAAGATCAACACGAGTATTACAAACTATACGCCTGCTATGACCATATGCTGCTGACCCTTTGGGGATGGGGAACATATGATACGGCGTTGCTGTCCCGTCTAGCATTGGAAAAAGTCACACTGCCCAGTGAAAAAGAAGCGCAGGATCGCATTGATGCACGCGAAAAGGCGGATTCCGAGGCTGCTGCCGCAGCGGAAGAAGAAGCCAGGCTCGGTACGCCGCAAGAGTTGAAGTTCGTCCCTACACAGGAAGAACTGCTGACGTTTATGGCAATGGTGTACGAAAAGACGTATCCCGCTGAGGGTGACCGGGGACAGGGCCTGCTGTCGCCGCTGGTCGGGGCCGTCCGGGCGGAAGGGTATCTGCTGCTGCCCTATATGGACGGGGAGCCAGCCGAACCCACGGAAGGCTATTGCACGGCTTGCAGCCTCCATATTTTTGACATGCCCGCCTGTTCGGTGGAAGGCTTCCACGCAGGTAAAGATAATAAATTATACGCTTATTTCGTCCGGTATCCGAGCACGGAGGAAGCGGAGCTGCTAATGCAGGGCATCGAGACGTTCAAGCAGAGCCGGCAAGGACATACCGTCAATCTGAAAACATGGAAGGACAGCGGCTTTATCAAAGATTACCGGGAGGTCACCTTTACGCTGAACGGAGAGGAACAGACCGGCTTTGCTACGGTGTGCGAGAGCTCTACGAAACTGGAGTTTTTTTATGACGGAAAGCTTATTACGCTGACCTGCGCTGAAGAAGGTGCAGACAGCTTCGATCTGTCGTTGTTTGAGCACTTGACGCTGGAGAAGGTTCCGCTGCCGGAATAGAGTGTAAAAAACCGGAAATTCCTCAACTTTATTAGTAGAAGAATATTTTATTCGCATTATGGGAAATGGTGCTTCTGAGTACGGATACTACAAGATGAATGTAGCTCGAAGCATTATACCTATTGAGCGGCAAACTTAATGATAAAAATGAGGTGAAGCGCTTTGAAGCGCCTGTTGATTTTCACGCTTGCCCTTTGCTTTTTGCTTACGCTGTGCGCCTGTGGAAATGGCTTACTGGACAATCAAAATTTCAGCTTTGCAAAGGCGCAAGATTTACGTTATCTCGGCCTTACGTTTTCCGCACAATACTCCCCAGCGCATATCTTTTCCACCGATGAATATCAGGATATCGTCAGCGTATTGGAACAAGGAACGCGATCCAATATAAAGTCTGATACGCAGCCCCTGTTTCTTCTCAAATATGTATGCGCCATTCTCGGAGAAACACCCGTAAGGCAGTATCTTGAATTCTGCCGACAGGACGGCCGGACATACTGCAAAAAGTACGGAGACGGCAGCTGGTATCTTCTCCCGGACGCCCTTGCACAGATATGGAAAGCGGCGGGCCTTGAAGCTGATTTTTTATATAATGCGAACAGAGCAATGACTCCTGCGTTCGAGGGCTGCCCTGAATCTGTGGCTGAATACCGCATCCCGCAGAGCGACGCAACCAGTCACCAGGAGGCTGTTGAGCTGCTGTTCGGCGCATTCCTCGACGCGCTGAGAAAAGAGAACCCGCAGCGCACTTTCACGATTCTTGATGTAAAAAGCACTACCTGCAGCATTTACGATCAAAAGTACATTGAAGCCCATCCTGATAACGACTGGGGTTATGCAGGGTCAGCGCTCGGCGACAACCAATGGGTCACATTCTGTTCTGCAGGGGTCTCATTTTCGGGAAAGCTGGATACGTTTGGCGTCAGCTTTTACGGCGAAGAATCCGGCGCAGGCGATTTGCGTTGGGGTAATTTACGGTTGGAAAACGGGGAATACATTTTCCTTCCGTGCGAAGATGCGGTATATGCTTCGGGCCTTTTAAGTTAGCTCGGCTCACGCTTACCCTGCGTATGGCGGCGCCGCGCGCAGGGCGGCTTTATACGCGGTACACTTATAGGAAAGGAAATTTAAACAAATTCCCAATAGTATGTTTTCGATAACCCCTAAAATCGCGCCCGTTGCTTTTCCGGGGCGTATCCTGTATAATGTCTCTATTCGATCCGAGAGGATGCGCTTTATGAAGGAAAACCGGGGCCGCCTGATGACAGAAGGACCCATTGCCCGTCAGATCATTGCCTTCGCTTTGCCGCTGCTGCTGGGAAATATATTCCAGCAGCTTTACAATACCGTCGACTCGATGGTGGTTGGAAATTATATCGGGAAAGAGGCGCTGGCCGCGGTCGGCTCCTCCGGCTCATTGATCAACTTGGTAATCAGCGCATTCATGGGCCTGTCCATAGGCGCTTCGGTGGTTATCTCCCAAAGCTTCGGCGCCGGGAAGGAAGAAGAAGTTTCCGACGCGGTTCATACGACAGTGGCTTTCGGGCTGCTGGGTGGGCTGGCCGTTACGCTGCTGGGCGTTCTGCTTTCGCCCCAGATTCTCCGCTGGATGGGGACGCCGGAAAATGTCATGCCGGAGTCTCTGGCTTACTTCCGCGTTTATTTCGGCGGCGTGATGTCGCTGGTTATGTATAATGTCTTCGGCGCGATCCTCCGTGCCGTGGGCGATTCCAGACGTCCTTTGTATTTTTTGATCGTTTCGACCCTGCTCAATATTGCCCTGGACCTTTTATTTGTCGCGGTGTTTTCCTGGGGCGTTACCGGCGTGGCACTGGCCACAGTGATTGCACAGGGGGTTTCTGCCTTACTTGAGCTGTGGGTGCTTTGCCGCAGCGAGGGGGCCTTCCGCGTTGTGCTGCGAAAGGTAAGGCTGCACAGGGATATTCTGCGTCGGATCCTTCGGATCGGTCTGCCGAGCGCACTGCAGAACTCCGTCGTTTCAATATCCAATGTGGTGGTACAGGCCAATATCAATGCGTTTGGCGACCTGGCGATGGCGGGCTGCGGCGCGTACAATAAGATCGACGGCTTTGCCATCATGCCGGCTATGAGTTTTTCCATGGCGGTTACCACCTTTGTCGGACAGAATCGGGGCGCCGGTCAATTTGACCGTATCCAGAAGGCTGCCCGGTTTACCGTTCTGACCAGCATGATCGTCACACAGACCATCGGTTTTGGCGTCTGGTTTTTTGCACCCCAGCTCATCGGGCTGTTCAACAGTGACCCGCAGGTGATCGCTTTTGGTGCGCTGATGGCCAAATGGATCGCACCGTTCTATTTCATGCTGGCGGGTACGCACACCCAGGCGGGTGCTCTGCGCGGCGTGGGCCTGACCCGGGTGCCGATGCTGGTTTTTCTGACCTTCTGGTGCGGGCTGCGCATGCTGTGGATTCTGACCATGGTTCATGTGATACCGGATATACGGGTCGTATTTTTGGGATATCCCATCACCTGGACCTGCAGCGCGATTGTCCTTTGGATTTATCAAAAAAAGCGCGATTGGGTGCATTCCGGAGATCAACCGGAAAAAACCGCGGATGCGTCGTAAATTGGCGGCAAAAACCATTTGGAAAACCGCATGAAAATTGCCCTCGGGGACATACTTCAAGTATGTTTTCGGGGGTGATCTTTTGCAGGCGAAGGTGGAGATCTGCGGTGTAAACACCGCAAAGCTCAAGGTGCTGAAAAATAGCGAGACCATGGCGCTTTTGAAGCGTGCGCAGGCAGGGGACAAGGTGGCGCGGGACCAGACGGTGATGGGAAACCTGCGGCTGGTGCTCGCAGTTGTTCAGCGGTTTTCGGCTCGGGGAGAGCCGATGGATGACCTGTTTCAGGTAGGAGTCATCGGACTTTTAAAGGCGATCCAGAACTTTGATACTTCCCAGAACGTTCAGTTTTCGACCTATGGCGTCCCGATGATCGTCGGAGAGATTCGCCGATATCTGCGGGATGGCAGCCGGCTGAAGATCAGCCGCAGTATGCGTGACAACGCCTATCGGGCACTGACAGCGAAGGAGACGCTTATTAACCGGAACCAGCGGGAGCCGACCATCGAAGAGATTGCCAGGGAGATCCAGCTCCCGCGGGAGGAGGTCGTGTTCGCATTGGATGCTATTTCCGATCCGGTGTCGCTGTATGAACCGGTCTTTCAGGACGGCGGCGATGCCATTTGCGTCATGGATCAGGTAAAAGATGTGCACAGCACCGACGACAGCTGGCTGGAGCAGATCGCGATGAAACAGGCGCTGTCCGAGCTTTCTCCGCGGGAAAAGCGGATCCTGGCCCTGCGCTTTTATGACGGAAAGACACAGGTGGAGGTGGCGTCCGAGGTGGGGATCAGCCAGGCGCAGGTTTCCCGTCTGGAAAAAGGCGTGCTGGAGAAGATCAAAAGTCAGCTGTAAGCGGCTGAAATTTTGTGAAAACGGAGGATTCCGGAGCGGCAAATTGCCGTCGCCGGGATCCTCCGCCGGTTTATGCGCTTTTTTCCGGCTTGGCAGGCTTTTTCATCCGCGCCCTTTCCCGCGCATAAAAATTATGGTATACTGTATTCATAAAAGGAAGCCGGGAGGGTCTATGGACGAACATGCGTTGAAGACGGTTGCCGCCGGGCTTTGTGTCCCGCTGCTTTCGCAGGAGCCGATGAAAAATCACACGACCTTCCGCATCGGGGGGCCGGCGCGCTGGTTTGCCGCGCCGCAGACGGAGGCGCAGTTCCGCGCACTGTATCTGGCAGCGCAGGATGCGGATATCCCCTGCGCCGTCGTCGGCAACGGCAGCAATCTGCTGGTGTCTGACGAAGGCTTTTCCGGACTGGTGCTCCGCACGCCCGACGGGCCGGCGGAGCGGGAAGGCGATACTTTACGTGTGCCGGCCGGCGCACTTTTATCCCGGGTCGCGCAGGCCGCGCTGGAACATGGCTTATCCGGTCTGGAATTCGCCGCCGGAATCCCCGGTACGGTGGGCGGTGCGGTGGTAATGAACGCCGGCGCCTATGGCGGGGAGATAGCGCAGGTACTGCGCGAAAGCGCAGCCATTGATGAAGCAGGCCGGCAGCTGTGCCTGTCCCTTGCGGAGCATCGGTTCGGGTACCGGCACAGCGTATATAAGGATCACCCCGGCTGGGTGTGCGAGAACGCGGTGTTTGCGCTGCACCCGGACAACCCAGCGGCTATCCGTGCCCGGATGGAAGATTACGCTGTGCGCCGTCGTGAAAAGCAGCCGCTGGAGCTTCCTTCGGCCGGCAGCGCCTATCAGCGGCCGAAGGGCTTTTTTGCCGGAAAACTGATCGAGGACTGCGGCCTCAAGGGCTGCTGTGTCGGCGGGGCGCAGGTGTCAGTCAAGCATGCGGGATTTATCGTTAATACGGGCGGCGCGACCTGCGTCGACGTGCTGGCGTTGATGGAGCATATCGAACAGACGGTTTATGCCCGCTTCGGCGTACGGCTGGAGCGGGAGGTACGGTTGTTGTGACAAAAAAAAGATTGGTCTTTTGCATTGCCGCAGCGCTGGCCGGCGTGGCGATGATACTTATCAGCGATTATGTATACGGCGTGGGATTCCTGGTATTTCTGGCGGGTGCGCTGCTGCTGTTTATCGGCTGGTGGGCACTGCTGCAGGCACCGTTTCAGAGCATCCGAGCCCGGCGAACGGCAAAAATGCTGCGCGGGATCACAGTCTGCTTTTTAACGCTGGGGCTTTTGTCGTTCGGATTGATCGAAGGGTTGATCTATGCTAACGCCCAGGGAGATGCCGATACCGACGCACCGGCCATCATCGTGCTGGGTGCCGGACTGCGGGGAGAAACGCCGTCGCTTACCCTGAAATATCGGCTGGATCGGGCGAAAACCTGGCTTACCGCCCATCCGGATGCCGTTGCCGTACTGACCGGCGGGCAGGGGCCGCTGGAGGAGATTACGGAGGCTGAGGCTATGCGGCAGTATCTTATTGCGGCCGGGATTGATGGGGAGCGCCTGATTTTGGAACCCAAGGCGAGCAACACGCTGGAGAATATATCGTTTTCCCAGAAATTGCTGGAGGAGCGCGGACTTGCGGACAGGCCTGTGGCCGTGGTCAGCACGGATTTTCACTTGTACAGGGTCCGGCGCATTTGTGAGCGCATCGGTCTCGACGCCCGGATGGTATCCGCGCCGGTGGCGGATGTAGGGCTGGTGCCGCTCAATAGCTGGCTGCGGGAGTATGCCAGCGTACTTCTGCTCTATGCGAAAGAGCTTTTGGCCTGAAAGGGGAGACGATGAGATGGAATGCCTGATTATTTCGGGAATGAGCGGCGCGGGGAAGAGTGTCGCCGTCGATGCGCTGGAGGACATCGGCTATTTCTGTGTGGATAATATGCCTGCAGCGCTGATCCCCCAGTTTGCCGAGCTGTTTATGAGCAGCAGTGCGAAGTACAATAAGGTGGCGTTCGTCTGTGATGTGCGCGGCGAGGGCGATTTTCAGATGCTGTTTGAGACGCTGGAAAGTATCCGGCGGCTGGGTGTCACCGCGCGCATCCTGTTTCTCGACTGCTCCGACGAGGCGCTGATCGACCGGCATAAGGCGACGCGCCGGCGGCACCCGCTGGATGTAAACGGAAAGGGGATCGCCGCCGCCGTGGCGGAAGAGCGGCGGCTTTTAGAGCCGGTGCGCGTCAGCGCGGACTTCCTGATCGACACGACGGCTTTGCCGAATGGGGGGCTGCGCGCCCATATCCAAAACCTGTTCGGCGAGGACGGCGGCAGCGTGATGGTAATCTCCGTCAATACCTTCGGCTATAAATACGGCATCCCGCACGAATCCGACCTGGTATTTGACGTGCGATGTCTGAAAAATCCCTATTACATCCCGGAACTTCGGTACAAGACCGGGATGGATGACGCGGTATATGACTATGTATTTTCCGGAACAGAGGCGGAGGAGTTGTCACGGCGGCTTCTGGATCTGCTGCTGTTTCTGATTCCGCTGTATATACGGGAGGGGAAGACCTCCCTTGTGATTTCGGTCGGCTGCACCGGTGGGCGGCATCGCTCCGTGGCGGTGGGCCGGCGGCTTCAGGGTGATCTGGAAAAAGCCGGGTATCAGGCGATACTTCGGCATCGGGACTATCTGCGTGATTGAAATGGAACGAAAGCTTGCGCCGGGGGAGCTGTTGCGGCTGGCCCGGGCCGCCGGGCGGGAGACCGTCGTCATCGGCGGCGGCACAGGACTGTCCACCCTCCTCCTGGGTCTCAAAGAATATACGGACAACATTACAGCCATCGTCACGGTTACCGATGACGGCGGCGGCAGCGGCATCCTGCGCCGGGAGTTCGGCATGCTGCCGCCCGGGGATGTGCGCAACTGCATCTTGGCGCTGGCGGATACCAGCCCATTGATGGGGCAGGTGCTTAATTACCGCTTTACTTCCGGCTCGCTGGAGGGGCAGAATCTGGGAAATCTCTTCCTGCTGGCCCTCAATGAAATCTGTGGCTCCTTTGATGGAGCGGTAGCTGCGATGAATCGTATTCTGGCTGTCAAGGGCAAGGTGCTGCCGGTGAGTAACCGAGACCTGACCCTGCGTGCCGAGTTTGAAGATGGAAGCGTGGTGCGCGGCGAGACTGCCATCACCGCCGCAAAGAAGCAGAGCGGCCTGCGCATCCGCCGGGTATCCCTTCTGCCGGAGAGTGCCGTGGCTCTTCAGAGTGTTATTGACGCCATCGACAAAGCGGAGCTCATCGTGCTGGGACCCGGCAGCCTCTATACCAGCGTCATCCCGAACCTGTTGGTGGGAGAGGTTTCCGCAGCCCTGCGCCGGAGCGCCGCTCTGCGGGTCTATTCCCTGAACCTGATGACCCAGGAAGGGGAGACCGAGGGGTATACCGCCTGGCAGCATGTACAGGAAATTTGTGCGCATGCCCACGGCGCTGTCGTGGACGCATGTGTTTATAACACCGCGCCGCTGCACAGCCGGCTGGCAGCCCGCTATGCGGAGGAGGACAGTACGCAGCTATTTCCGCACACGGAAGAATTCATCGGCGGCGGGGTAAAGCTGCTGGGCGGCGACATGTTGTCCCGCGGACAGCTGGCACGGCATGACCCGCTGCGGCTGGCATATCACATTATGCTGGCAGCAGAGCAGTTCGCTCCCCGTACCGGCGAGGCGGGGAAGTATGACCGGATGCTCTTGTCAGCGGACGAGGGGTGATCCGGCGGCTTTCGCAATAGCTGAGGCATAGAATTTGCCTGCATGACCACTCATCGGGGAAATATACCGCCGATGCCGCGGAGGGGCCGGAAGACCGCCTGAAAACAAATAAGAGGAAGCTGCCTATGTCCTTCACCACCGAGATTAAAAATGAATTGTGCCGCATTCCGATCTCCGCGCCCTGCTGCGCACTGGCGGAATGCCTGGGCATGCTGCTGTACGCCGGCCGGTGCGATCGGGAACAGATCCGCCTTCAGGCGGAGACTTCCGCCGTCCGGCGGCGGGCCGCTCAGCTGCTGCAGCTGAACTTTCATATTGCGCCGCAGGAGGAAAAGGCGTCGCTGACCGTCTCCGGTGAGGACGCCGCTCGGGTGCTGGCCGGTTTCGGTTATGACGGACCGGGTACGCTGCAGCTCAACCGGGCGCTGGTGGAGGAGGAATGCTGCAAAAGCGCGTTCCTGCGCGGCGCTTTCCTGGCGGGCGGCTATGTCTCTACCCCAGATAAAGGCTATCATCTGGAGCTTACCACCGCTCATTACCGCGTGGCGCGGCAGACGAGCGCCCTGCTGCTGGATATGGAACTGCCGGCCGGATACATTCAGCGCCGCGGAAATCACGTCCTGTATCTGAAGGACAGCACGCTGATCGAGGAATTTCTGACTGCTGCCGGAGCCACTGGCAGCGCCATGGAACTGATGCTCAAAAAGGTCGAACGGGATCTGCGGAACAATGTCAACCGCAAGGTCAACTGTGAGACCGCAAACCTGAGCAAGACGGTGGACGCTTCGGCACGGCAGGTAGCCGCCATCGAAACGCTCCGCCTGCGGGGCATGCTGGAGGAGCTGCCCGCGCCGCTGCTGGAAACGGCGCTGCTGCGGGAGGGGAATCCGGAACTTTCCCTTTCCGAGCTGTGCGCGCTTCATAAAACACCCATCTCGCGTCCCGGCCTGAGCAACCGGCTGCGCAGGCTTGTCAAGTTATCGGAGGAACAGCCATGACTGAGTTTGTACATCTGCATCTACATACTGAATATAGCCTGCTGGACGGTGCCTGTCGCATCGAGCAGTTGATGGACCGCCTGCACGCGCTGGGTCAGACGGCCTGCGCTATCACCGATCACGGCGTCATGTACGGCGCGGTGGACTTTTACAAGGCAGCGAAAAAGGCGGGCATCAAGCCGATCATCGGCTGTGAGGTCTACGTCGCCGCGCGGACGCGGAACGACCGGGTTTATGAACTGGACGCCGAGAGCTATCATCTGGTACTGCTGTGCAAAAATGAGCAGGGCTACCGCAATCTCATCAAGCTTTGCTCCATTGGCTTTACCGAAGGCTTTTACGTTAAGCCGCGGATCGATTTTGAAGTGCTGCAGCAGCACAGCGAAGGGCTTATCTGCCTGTCTGCCTGCCTGGCCGGCGAAGTGCAGCAGCTTCTGCTGCACGGTAATTTGCAGGGGGCGCGGGACTGTGCGCTGCGCTATGACCGTCTGTTCGGGCACGGCAATTATTATCTGGAACTGCAGGATCATGGGATTGAGGATCAGCAAAAGATCAACCCATTGCTGGTAAACCTGTCGCGGGAGACCGGCATCCCCCTGGTCTGTACCAATGACGCCCACTATTTGTCCGCTGACGATGCGGACATGCATGACACGCTGCTGTGCATCCAGACGGGAAAGACGCTGGCGGATGAAGACCGAATGCGCTTTCAGGGCCGTGAGTTTTACGTTAAGTCCGGCGACGAGATGGCGCAGCTCTTTCCTTATGCGCCGGAGGCGCTCGGGAACACCGTAAAGATCGCGGATGTGTGCAATTTTGATTTTGAATTTGGACATTACCATCTGCCGGTGTTTGAACTCCCGGAGGGGGAGACCGATGCGCGCGCCTATATGGAAAAGCTGTGCTGGAAAGGCTTTGCACAGCGGTATCCCGACGGACCGCAGGAATATAAGAATCGGCTCAGATATGAGCTGGACATGATCGCCAGGATGGGGTATGTGGAATACTTCCTGATTGTGGCAGACTTTATCTCCTTTGCGAAAGACCGGGGTATCCCCGTAGGCCCGGGACGCGGCAGCGGCGCAGCCAGCATGGCGGCCTACTGCATGCGCATTACCGATGTCGATCCTATGCGTTATTCTTTGTTCTTTGAGCGCTTTATCAATCCGGAGCGTGTCAGCATGCCGGACTTTGATGTGGATTTCTGTCCCAATCGGCGGCAGGAAGTCATCGATTATGTGACGGAGAAGTACGGCGCCGACCATGTGGCGCAGATCGTTACCTTTGGCACGATGGCGGCCCGCGCCGCTGTCCGCGACGTAGGCCGGGTGATGGGTATGACCTACGCCGAGGTGGACGTGGTGGCCAAGCTGGTACCGCAGGAACTCAAGATGACGTTGGACAAGGCCCTGCAGGTCTCGCCGGAACTAAAAAAATATTATGACGATGATTCTCGGGTTCGGGGTCTGCTGGATATGGCACGCAAGCTGGAGGGTATGCCGCGCAACTGCTCTACCCATGCCGCCGGCGTGGTCATCACGGCAGAGCCGGTGGACCATTATGTCCCCCTGTCCCGCGGTGACCAGGGGACGGTCACCCAGTATGGCATGGTAACGCTGGAGGAGCTGGGCCTGCTCAAGATGGACTTTCTTGGCCTGCGGAACCTCACGATCATTGAGGACGCACGGAAGCTGATTGCCGCCGGGGGAGGCGAGCTTGATTGGGAGCACCTCGATTATGAAGACCAGGCGGTATTCGACATGCTGGGGCGGGGACAGACCTCGGGCGTATTCCAGTTGGAAAGTAGCGGCATGACAAATGTGGCCGTCAGTATGAAACCTCGTTCGGTGGAAGATTTGACCGCTATCGTGGCGCTGTTCCGTCCAGGGCCGATGCAGTACATTCCAACCTTTATTGCCTGTAAGCATAACCCGAAGAACATAACCTATGCAACACCCCTGCTGGAGCCGGTGCTCAAGGTAACCTATGGCTGCGTGGTCTATCAGGAGCAGGTGATGGAGATCTTCCGTGTGTTGGCAGGCTATTCCCTTGGGAAGGCCGATCTGGTGCGCCGGGCCATGAGCAAGAAGAAGTTCGACGTGCTGGCGGCAGAGCGGGACAGCTTTGTCCATGGGAGCACGGAACGAGGTATCTGCGGCTGCATGGCAAATGGTGTGCCGGAAACGGTTGCGAATTCCATCTTTGATCAGATGCTGGACTTCGCTTCCTACGCCTTCAACAAGGCGCACGCGGTCTGTTATGCCGTGGTGGCCTATCAGACGGCCTATCTTAAATTTCATTATCCGAAGGAATACATGGCGGCGCTTCTGACCTCGGTGCTGGGGCAGAACGGAAAGGTGGCCGAATATATTGCGCAGTGCCGTGATATGGGTGTACCCGTCCTGCCCCCCGACGTCAATGCGTCGGCCGCTGGCTTTACCGTGACGGAGGCGGGTATCCGTTTCGGCCTCGGGTCGGTAAAGAATGTGGGCATCGGGCTGATTGAAAAAATGGCGGAAGAGCGGGCGAAGAATGGGAAATTCCACGATTTTGAGGACTTCTGCGAGCGGATGAGCAAATACGACCTCAACAAACGGGCGCTCGAAAGCCTGATTCGCTGCGGCGCTTTCGATGGTATGGGACTGCGGCGTGCAGCGCTGCTTGCGGTATATGAAGACCTGCTGGACAGCGCCGCCGGCGACCGGAAGAGCAATGTTGAGGGCCAGATGGACTTATTTGCGGAGTTTGCGCATCCGCGGCAGAAGAGCGCAGCGCTGCCTGACGTGCCGGAGTATTCCAAGGGAGAACTTTTAAGCATGGAGCGGGAGACCTGCGGCCTGTATCTGTCCGGTCATCCGATGGAGGCCCTGCGTCCGCTGGCCGAACGGGCCGGCGCCGTCCCGGTAGGGCGGATGCTGGAGGCTCTGGAGAGTGAAGAAGATGCGGAGATCATGGACGGCGCGTATGTAACCGCAGCCGGCATCATTTCCTCTGTGCGGACGAAGCTGACCAAAAAACAGACCAATATGGCTTACGCAACGTTGGAAGACGTCACCGGCACGCTGGATCTGATGGTCTTTGAGCGGGTGCTGACCGGTTCGGGACAATATTTGCGCGTCGACCAGCCGGTGCTGATCTGGGGGCGGCTTTCCGCCCGTGAGGACGAGGCACCCAAGCTGATTTGCGAGGAAATCTATCCGCTGGATGCCGATTATGCGGCCAGGTACAAGAGCCTTCGCGCGGCGAAGGGACGGCGGAAGTGGGATGCGTCGCAGATGCAGGCGGAGAGCTATGAGACCACCGCGCCGGTGCATTTTGACCGGCCGGGACGGACGCTATATCTGAAAATATCCTCCCGTTCCGGGCAGGAATGGGAAACGGTGGCCGGGCTGCTGCGGAGCTCCGCCGGGCCGGATGACGTGAAAATCCGCGTGGCCGACACGCGGGAGGTCATTGGCTGGAACGGACTTGTCGAAGCGGACGGCACGCTCCTGGACGAGCTGGAGCGTCTTTTAGGGAAAGAAAATGTGGTACGGAAATAAAGGATGGGGACATGACGGAATTTGACAGAAAATACGCCGCTCTGCGGCAACAGGTGATCGGGCGGGAATTCAAAAACCTCAATGAAATGCAGCGGCAGGCGGTATTTCAGACGGAAGGGCCGCTGCTTCTTCTGGCAGGCGCGGGCAGCGGAAAAACGACGGTGCTGATCAACCGGATTATCAATCTGCTGCGCTTTGGCAAGGCATATCATTGGGAAAAGGCGCCCGGCTGGGCAGGGGAGGCGGAGCTTTCCCTGCTGGAGCAGACTGCCGCGGATCCGGAGGCGCTGCCCGATTCAGAGATCCTGCGCCTGTGCGCCGTGGAGCCGCCCAAGCCATGGGAGATTATCGCCATTACCTTTACCAACAAGGCGGCGGGGGAGCTGCGCGACCGGCTGAGCGTCGCCTGCGGCGAGGCGGGTGATGACGTGTGGGCGCATACCTTCCATACCGCCTGTACCCGCATCCTTCGGCGGAATATTCAGCGGCTGGGTTATGCAAGCAGCTTTACGATCTATGACGATGACGATCGGAAACGGATGGTAACCGCTGTCATGCGGGATCTTTCGATCGACGACCGGAAATTTGAGCCGAAGGCGGTCATGGGAGAGATTTCACGCGCCAAGGATGAGCTGATGACGCCGACGGAGTACGCAGAGCAGGCGGGCGCCGACTTTTACCGGAGTCGCGTGGCAAAGATCTATGCAGAGTATCAGCGACGGATGAAAGAGGCGTCCGCATTGGATTTCGACGATATTATCTTCCGTACGGTTGAGCTGTTGCAGACCTGTGACGACGTGCGGGAATATTATCAGGGAAAGTTCCGTTATGTGCTGGTGGATGAATACCAGGACACGAACCACGCCCAGTACGTTCTGTGCAGTCTGCTGGCAGGCGGGCACCATAATCTTTGCGTTGTCGGCGATGACGACCAGAGCATTTATAAATTCCGCGGTGCAACTATCGCAAATATTTTGGAGTTCGAGCAGCAATTTCGGGATGCCCGCACCATCCGCCTGGAGCAGAACTACCGTTCCACCGGGAATATTCTCGATGCTGCCAACGGCGTCATCTCCAATAACGTGGGCCGCAAGGGCAAGACCCTTTGGACACAGAACGGTACGGGAGAAAAGGTCAGGTTTTACTGCGCGCCGAATCAGGAGGAGGAGGCCCGCTTTATTGCGCAGATCATCCGGCAGGGCCGGACGAGAGGGGACAAGCTGCGGGATTATGCCGTGCTTTACCGCAACAATGCGCTGTCCAACAGCCTGCAGTCGATTTTTGCGCGATCCGGCGTTCCGTTCGTCGTCGTGCGCGGCCACGCCTTTCTTGACAGCGCGGAGGTCAAGGATGTCCGCGCCTATTTGGAACTGATCAACAACCCTGCCGACACGTTGCGTCTGCGGCGGATCATTAACGTGCCTGCGCGCAAACTGGGGGCAAAGACGCTGGAAACATTGGCGGAAGTTGCCGCGCGGGAGGGAATCACCGAACTGGCGGCTGCCCGTCGTGCGCCCGACCTGCCGGATTTTTCGGCGCAACAGGCGGCGGCGCTGCGCGCTTTTGCAGAGCTGATTCTCGGCCTGGCGGCGCGGCAGGACGAGGTGCCGCTGATGGAGCTGTACGAGGAGCTGCTTGAGCGCAGCGGCTATCTGCAGGCGATGCAGAACATCCCTGACGCACGCGAACGGGAAAACCGGACGAATAACGTGATGGAGCTTAAATCGAATATCGCCCAGTACTGCCGTGATACGGAAGAGACGACGTTGTCGGGCTTTCTGGAAGGGCTCAGCTTGCTGGCCGATGTGGACAACCTCGACCCGGAGGCCGACGCCGTACCCATGATGACCATGCACAGCGCCAAAGGACTGGAATTTCCGGTCGTGTTCGTCGTCGGTGCGGAGGAAGGGCTGTTCCCCTCCTATCGCGCCATGGATACCACCGACGAGTTGGAAGAGGAGCGGCGGCTCTGTTATGTGGCTATGACCCGTGCCAAGCGTGAACTGTACATCACCTGTGCCCGTCAGCGGATGCTCTATGGCCAGACTGCCTACACCAAGCCCTCTCGTTTCCTCGGCGAGATTCCAGCGGAGCTGTTGGAGGAAACCACCTGGCAAACGCCTGCCTATACGCCTCCGCAGCAGCGGTCGCATGCGGCTTTGTCCGGCACCGCATCGGGCCGGTCGGTCGGCACTTTTGAGGGAAATCCCCGCAAGGAAGCGGCGAAGCGGGCGGAGCGTGCGCGGGCGTCCCGCTTTTCCGCCGGTATTTCAGTCAGCAGCGGTGCGTCTGTCGGAAAAACGGCATCGTTTTCCCAAGGGCAGCGGATCCGCCACACTGCGTTCGGTGAGGGAACCGTGGTGGAAACTACGCCTATGGGCGGTGACGCCATGCTGCGTATCACCTTTGACGACGGCAAGGAAAAGCTGATGATGGCCAAGACCGCCGCGCAGTATATTAAGCTGCTGTAAGAACGCGGCAGAAAAGACAGCAAACGAAACGGCATGACCAATTTGGGTCATGCCGTTTTTTATCTTGGTACCGGGGCATATGTCCTAAGCTGCTGTCAGTACGTATCGGCAGGAATGTCTACCCAATGATTCGGGCTGCGGTGGTAAACAAAATACAGGAGAAAATACCGATGGACGTTGGAATCGCCGCCGCGAGCACCATCCACTTCCAGCTTCCTGTTTCTTTTTTTATAGTGAGCAGCGTGGTGGAACAAGGCCAGTGCATGAGGGAAAATAACATGGTGCTGATTGCCGTGACCCAGGTCCAGCCGTTTCCTACAAACAACTCTTTCATTTGGGCCAGGCTGTCAAGTTCAAGAATGCTTCCCTGCGCCATGTACGCCATAATGATGATTGGAATGACAATTTCATTTGCGGGAAATCCGAGAATAAACGCAAAGAGAATTACGCCGTCTAGCCCCATCAATGCCGCAAAAGGGTCCAAAAACGATGCGCAGTGATTCAAAATGCTGGTATCGCCGATTGTTATGTTTGCCATGAGCCAAATGAACATTCCGGCAGGGGCCGCAATACAAATTGCTCTTCCCAACACGAACAGTGTCCTGTCAAAAATCGAACGGACGATTACTTTACCGATCTGAGGCTTTCTGTACGGCGGAAGCTCCAGTGTAAAGGAGGAAGGCATTCCTTTAAGTAACGTCATAGAAAGCAGCTTGGTGACCGCAAAGGTAACCGCGACCCCAAGTACGATGACGGCTGTGAGCAGCACCGCGGAGAAAAGAGAGGAAAAAGCTCCGCCTGCAGTCCCTACAAAGAACATGGTCAGGATGGCAATCAGCGTGGGAAATCGGCCGTTGCAGGGCACAAAATTATTTGTCAGGATGGCCAGCAGCCGCTCCCGCGGAGAGTCGATGATCCGGCACCCAATAATCCCAGCGGCGTTGCATCCGAAGCCCATACACATGCAGAGCGCCTGCTTGCCGCAGGCACGGCAGCGCTTAAAGGGCTTATCAAGGTTATAGGCTACACGCGGCAGATATCCGGCATCCTCCAGCAGGGTAAACAGCGGGAAGAAGATGGCCATCGGCGGCAGCATCACGGATACCACCCATGCCAATACCCGATAAACGCCAAGGACGAGAATACCGTGGAGCCAATCAGGCGCATTTATGTATCGGAAAAAGTCCGTCAGTCTGTCCTGTACCCAGAAAAGGCTATTTGCGATAAGTTTTGACGGATAATTGGCGCCCGTGATGGTAAGCCAAAACACCAGGGCCAGCAAGGCCAGCATGGCCAGATACCCGGTAAACTTGCTGGTAAGGAGTTTATCCAAACGGCGATCGGAGGAGGAATATTTGTGATTTTCATAGGTAATTGCGTCCCGGCATACATTCTCTGCGGTTTTTATCAGCGCAGATACGACCAAATCTTTCAGATGATCGGAATCAATACCGTGCGCAGTCAATTCCTGCTTTGCCTGTAAAATAGCCTCTCTCAGTTTATTATCCTGCAGGAAATCTTCACCGAGAAACGCATTGATTTCCCGGATCAGGGATTCATCCTGATCCAGAAGCTTCAGGCTGAGCCATCGGCTGTTCAGCTTCCCATCGCACGTTTGCTCAATGATCGGTTGGATTTCAGAGATCACCGCTTCTATAATTTCGGGATAGCGTACAGATAGAGAAGCAGTTTGGCTGCTTCCGCTTGTTGCATTGTCAAGTACATCCATCAGTTCGGACAGGCTTTTCTTTTTTCTTGCGACAGTGCCTATTACGGGCACGCCCAATCTTTCAGAAATCAGCGGCAAATTGATCCGGATATTTTTTCTTTTTGCTTCATCCATCAGATTGACGCATACAATCACCTTTGATGAGATCTCAAGGGTCTGCAAAACGAGGTTAAGATTGCGCTCCAGACATATGGCGTCACAGATTACCACCACCGCATCCGGTTCTCCAAAACAGATAAAGTTCCGCGCAACCTCCTCTTCGGCGGAATGGGCCATCAAAGAATACGTACCGGGGATATCCACCATGACATAGGATTGCTTTTGAGTTTTACAATAGCCCTGTGCATTGGCGACCGTCTTTCCCGGCCAGTTACCGGTGTGCTGGTTCAGTCCAGTCAGTCCGTTGAATACAGTACTTTTTCCCACGTTAGGATTTCCAGAAAGGGCGACAATCTTGTCGTTTGGCGTTTGCTTTTGAATGACCAATCTGGAATCAATGGCTTTAAGTCCGGTGGAGCTACTTGTAAGACCCATTCCAATACCTCCAAATTATAATGCGTGGATCAGGATATTCCGGCAATCTTCGGAACGGATCGCAATTACCGCACCCCGGATTAAAAAAGCTGTGGGGTCTCCTCCCGGGCTTCTGCCAAGACACTCTACATCCGTGTTTTCGATCAGCCCGATATCTAACAGGCGGCGCCGCATACTCCCTGTGGTGCGCAGTGCACTGACGGTAGCATGTTGACCGGGAAGTATATCATTCAAACAATTTTGCTGGCTCATAGCGGATACACCTTTCGAATAAGTTAGGATAAGGAAACTTTCTATTATCCATGTTATGCACTGTACTTTGATTGGTTACCGGTACAGGGAGGTGTAGGGAATGCATCATACAGACGGGTTTTATACCATGAAGGGTTATGCGCTTAACACAGAGGACGAACTGACCAGCGCAATGGAGGATTATCTGGAAATGATTGCCCGGCTGATGCGGCAGAATAAATCCGTCAGGGTGAGTGACCTATCCAAAATGCTGCATGTCAAGGCCTCTTCGGTCACAAAAATGGTACAGCAACTGGGTCAATTCGGGCTTATCCAGGCTGAAAAATATGGCGACATTTATCTGACGGAGAAAGGGCAGGAGGCTGGAAACTATTTGCTTTACCGTCATGAAGTCATTCATCGGTTTTTATGTACGCTGAATCATTCCGATAATGAATTGGAGCAGGTCGAAAAGATTGAACATTTTCTCGATCGTACGACCGTAAAAAATCTGGAAGAACTCACGGTACATCTCACAAAAAAGCTTCCAACAGATGAGTTTACGTAAATTATGTAATACCTTTGGCCCCGGATGGATGGAGCCGACGGAGAGAAAAGCAGAAGTGCGGCCGCAGGCAGAAAAGACGAAGACCGCCGATGACCTGCGGTCGGAAAGAAAATGTAAAGATCTTCACCTTTGCAGAGCAAACAGATCTGCGTGGGCATATGGATTTTTGCGTTCGAAAAAGGCTCGCCTGGCTATAATCGACGAGCCTTATCATGTTTATTTTTGATTCAAACAATAAAGATCCGGAAGGCTTAGCACTGCCATTCCTATAGGCAGGCAGAGTAAAAGACAAAAAGACTTCCCGAAGTGCCGCCGGAGAACCCTTGCAAAACCCGGTTGAATGGCTCTAGGAATTCTCAACCCTATCATTTTTGGGAAACCATCTCTGCTGCATTCAGCGTCAGTCCTGCTGGATTTACATGCACCATGCAATGCTTGACATAGGAATATTCGGTTTCAATGGCGTCATGGACATGATGGGCGATCTCATGGCTGATATAGAGCGGTGCGTCCCTGTCCACGCAGATCTCCACATCCACATAGACTTTATCTCCAAATATTCGCGTCCGAAGCAGATCGACGCCCAGAACTTTTTCCTGCCTCAAAATTGTAGCATGGAGCTGTGCCTCCAATTCGCTGCCGCAGGCACGATCCGTCATTTTTCCGATAGCATCCCTAAAAATATCGACGGCTGCTTTGACGATAAAGAGAGAGATAAGGAGGCAGGCCACCGAGTCCAATACCGCAAATCCGATCCTGGCCCCCCAGATCCCCACAAAACTGCCGATGGAGGAAAGGGCGTCGGAACGATGATGCCATGCGTCCGCCATCAGCGCACCGGAATGGATTTTTTGGGCGGCAGCCCGCGTATACCAGTACATTCCTTCTTTTACCACGATGGATACGACGGCTGCAATGAGCGCTAACTTCCCGGGGATGGAAATGGAACCATAACTTCCACTCAGAATGGTATGCAGGCCGCCATATCCGATACCGAGGCCGGTAGCGCAAAGGATTGCCGCCAGCAATATGGCGGCCACACACTCAAAGCGTTCATGCCCGTAGGGATGCTCCCTGTCGGCTTTTTGATTTGCCAGTTTGATCCCGATGATGACGACCACAGTACTCAGAACATCCGATAGGGAGTGGACCGCGTCCGACAACATTGCAGCCGACCGACCGAGCAGCCCTGCCGCCAACTTGAAGGCTGACAGGGCGATGTTTCCAAGGATCGTATTTCGCGAAATCTGCATCGCGAGTTGTGCATTTGTTTTGCTCATGGCGGTTACCCCGGCTTTC
Source organism: Clostridiaceae bacterium (assembly GCA_034933145.1). GTDB lineage: Bacteria > Bacillota > Clostridia > Oscillospirales > Butyricicoccaceae > UBA4644. The sequence goes on along the minus strand of JAYFOA010000015.1, from coordinate 21,616 downwards.
AAGCAGATGACTCTCAGGCACTTTCATCCATAGGGCATAAAAAATACACCCATGGGAACAGTCCACTGTCCCACAGATGCACATGTTCATCTGCTGCCGCCTGCAGTGCGGCCCGGCTCCAAAGCGATCACTCCGGCCTGCTCAGTTTGTACTGGTGATGTCGCCTCTGGCAGAGGCGTGATACAGCGCAAAGAGTTGTCATTGCTTCAGCATATGCAGGCGTATCGGCAAAGGTACGGCGATTTGGTCAATTTGGCTCCAAAGCGAGTTAATATAAGCGGGGCGGGTACGTTAATAAAATAATTTGGAAAAAAGTGTTGCATTTTGTCAGATAAACCGTCTTATTTAATAAAAGCAGAATAAAGCGTAAGGAAGAGCAGCGATATGAACGTAGATAGAAAAACGTTAGCCGCTCTCGGCAAAATTGCTGCAGCGGCATATAACAGTCAGTTGCTGGCGCAGTCTCTGCCAAATGACCTTGCAAAGAAAGAGGCCGAACAATATATCAAAGAGATAAAAAACGGCATTAAAAAGTTCTGTATAAACCTGAAGATTTAGCTATGGTTCTGCCCCTTCTTTTTGCATCAGGGCCAGGGCATGTTGCCGTGCCCGGGTTATCTTCATTCTGACGGAATTGACCGCGACACCAAGCTTTGTGGCTATTTCCGCATCACTTTCGTCGAGTATATATTTGGCCCGAAGGATATAGCGGTCAGTTTCCGACAGCTCAGGCCATATTTTGAGAAGCGACTGAAGCTTTTCACTATGTAAAACCTGATTCTCGATATTAACGTCGGCTTCCATATTTTCAAAATCAAAATCCGTTTGATTTTCGAGAGCATATTTACGCTCTATGCTTTTGCGCGCAAGATGATCAAGCGATAGATTTTTGGCTGCTACTGCGATATATGCGATTCGGCGCCGCGGCTCCATTTGCTTTATATTCTGCACTTTTGGAATCATGCGGATGAACAATTCCTGCATAATATCTTCCGCATCGGTATGTTGGTGGACAATTTGATTTATAATGCTGAAAACCAAATATTTATGATTCTGGTATAGTTCCACGAGAAAATCACGGTCGCTTTGGCTGTCAAGGGTATCCAGCGTCAATAAAAACAGATCCAGCATATTGTCCCCATCCAATCAATATATTTTATAATCATATCAAATTCGACCAAAAAATACAATATTAGACAAATGAGAATTTTTGAAGTATAGTAAAGTATGGTAAAATATAGTAAAGTATAGTAAAGTGTGGAAAAAGATAAACGTGGGGCTTGACAACTGGAAGATGGCCGGACGCGAAAGAGAGGGGGGGATGTATGGACAATCCCCAGAAGCTTCAAGATGCATTTGAAGATGCCTATTTCGCAATTCTGATGGACGCTTTTTCGGAACATGAAGGCGCAAGACTGCTGGCCGAAAACAAGCGGCTGGCAATAAACCCCATACAACTGCCGGAGGGAATGGATGGAAAGGTCATCAAAGCGATTGACCATGCATATTCAAATCTCCGATGGAAGAAAATTGCCCATATCGGCAGCCGTATCATCTCCCGTGTTGCGATGGTCGTACTGGCGATTGTGGTACTCTTTTCGGCTATATGTATGACGAGCTCCGCTTTCCGGGAGCGGGTACTGAATGTTGTCGTGAAGTGGCAGGAGCAGTATACGAGCTTTTCTTTTGAAGAAAAAACGGGGTCATCGGAAGAAAGCGTACCGCATGAGCCATATTGGCTTCCGGAGGGATATAAACTGGTATCCAGTGAGGATGAAGATGCACTACTTATCTACGAAAATACTACGGGAGATCGAATAACAGTTTGTATAAAAAATTCTGACTTTTTCATGGAAGCAGATACTGAGAATGCAGAAAACATCAAACATATTTCTGTTGGCAATTATGATGGGCTGCTAATTGCAAAAGACAAATTTCTTCAGCTATTTTGGGTTGATACGGAAGAGAAGGTATTTGTCTTTATAGTCTGCGATCATCTGCGCGAAGATGAAATTTTTTCTGTTGCAGAGAGTATGTATAACATTTAAAAGTAGTGAAATGGAGGAACATTATGAAGCGATTTTTATGTATCTTACTTACACTTTGCGTCCTTATGACGGCGACACTTCCAACCTATGCAATATCAGCTAATAGTTTATCTGCAGAATTATCCTCTGCACAGATTACCCCAATGTTCACTTATATTGCTCTCTTGGGTGTTGGTTTAAATATTAACAGCAATGGATTAGCAGCCTGCGGGGGTACAGCAATAATTTACAATACGCTTTACACATGTTCAATGACAATGAAGCTTCAACGATATACCAGCAGTTGGACGACCATACAGACCTGGACGTTCTCTGGAGATGATACACTTGATGTTACGGAATACTATTACGTTACCTCAGGGTATGATTATCGGGTTGTGATTACTGTAAAAGTATATAATCAAAATGGTACATTACTCGAAACCCAAACCGCTACTTCAGCGACACGCTCTTATTAAGGAAAAAAATGAAGCCCGGCCTATTTGGCCGGGCTTTTCGATGAGAGTTCAGCATGTCCCTTGGCTTTACAATATCAGATATTACAGCTTTTCTTGATCCGCGTTGATAAAATTTTAATTTTAAAAGACTTTCTTTTTTTATAAAATGTGATATAATAACTACATACGTAAGAAAGGAGTAAGAATGTTTAAATTGAATCCGGAAGACATTGATGATCTAATCTTCGGCGAAGATGATCATACCCATGTCAGCAGCAGATAGTACTGCACCACATGAAATCCAGGGCAGATTTGGCCCTGGCATTTTTATACTCTAAAATCGTATTCGGCCGTCATGGCATTGAAGGTAAGGCGTGGTCATTTTTGAATTTTAAACTCCATATATTTGGAAAGCGGCCCGTCAGGGGACAATTCAGATCATGAGATATATAGATTGCACATGCCGCTTTGAGCCACCGGTAGGATAATTAAAATAAGTCAATTGACTATAAAAATGCACCCGTATTTACAGGCGCATTTATTATTTCAGCTTTTACGCTTGACCGCATTCACGATTAAAAGCAGAATCACAGCCCCAACAACGGAGACGACCAGACTCCAAAGGTTAAAACCCGTGATTCCGACGCCGCCCAACAGATTCATTACTGCACCGCCGATAACGCCTCCGATAATTCCAACTAAAATATTGGCGCCAGCGCCCATCTGCTTATTGTTTCCTGTCAGCATACTCGCAATCCAACCTGCGAGAGCGCCGATAATTACCCAGCCGATAATGCCCATCCTATACCACCTCTTTCACTGGATAGTATGTGGGAAGGCAGATTATTTTATCCATGATCACATTTCAGATCGGGGCCGACTGAAAATTTTCGACTCGCCTATTATAAGATGGGATATAGAGCTAGCGGTTATGTTTGTCAATTACTCCGCAAATTACAGCATTATTTACATTTTCCTTTCCACCCTTTTGGCGGAAAGGATTTTTTCAATTATGATTGTGAGGATATTGCATTTGCGCATTTTCTTTGTATGCACTTTCATTACGGGTTAAACTGCTGCATGGTGAACATATTCATCTGTTTCGTCAGACGGAGATCGTCCCCTGAAATCTTCAGGGCTTCGAGCAGCTGAGGAGAATCTTCCAGCGGCATGTCCGAGAGCATTACCTTTGCGGCGGTCGGCAGCATTGTTTTATTGGATAACCCCATTAGGATCCCGGCGTGCATGTCTTTTCTGCCCAGACTGTTTGCACAATAAATCAGAACCCGCTCGGCCGGATTATGTTGATTTATCAAACTGTAACCAAAGAGCAGATCGTGTGTTTCGACACTGCCCTGATAAAATGCCTTGCAGGATTCAGGATTAGAAATATCGTCTACGTCGTAAAAGAGCGTCACCGCTGTCAGCGCCGGATCGGAAACGGAAAAATATTCCAGAACGCTGTGGAATATCCGACGGGCGCGGCCGTCATAAAGATATAAATACTTGCGGGCCAGGAGGATATCCGGCCCGTTTTTTGCTGCGGAGAGGTTGGGCTGATCGTCACTTAAGAGCCGGGCGGGCGGGATATTAAGCGCGGCGGAGATTTCCAGCAGAGAGGATACGTCCATTCCGACGCTGCCGCATTCGTATTTTGACAGGGTGGATCGGCTTTTGTGAATAGTGGAGGCAAGGGCGTCCAGCGTCAAGTTCCTTGCCAGCCGATAACGTCGGATGTTTGCGCCAATCTGCCGGTTCATATCCATATTAAAAACTCCTGTTTCAAAAAAATCACACAAAGCTTACCGCAGCCTTTTACGCAGTATGCCAGCGGCGCGGAGCTGGCCGAACTCGAGGAAAAGTTTCACGGGGTGAAATAACGGGGCGATGTTTTTCATGCAGAAGAGAAGAGAGAGACTGGTATTTTTAGTTAAAATCGCTAAACTGCTTAAGCAGGGGGCGATGCACGATGAAACGAAAAGCATATCTGGATGCCGGCGTGATCGGTTTTGCGCTGTTCGCCATGTTTTTCGGCGCGGGGAACCTGATCTTTCCGCCTTATTTGGGATTAAACAGCGGGCAGCATTGGCTTCCGGGGTTTCTATGCTTTTTGCTGACGGATGTCGGGCTTGCCATTATGACTGTCCTTGTTATTTCAAAAACCGAAGGCGGGGTTGAAGGTGTTACCGCACCGCTTGGGAAAACGGCGTCACGGCTGCTTCTTTCCATCAACATGCTCTGCCTGGGCCCGTTGATCGCAATCCCGCGAACGGCGGCTACTACGTTTGAATTTTCAGTGCAGCCATTTTTTCCTGAAATCAAATCATGGGTATTTTCACTGGCCTTTTTTTTGCTGACGGCAGCGCTTACCATTCGGAAAAGCCGGGTGATCGATTTGATCGGTGCGGTGTTGGCTCCCCTGATGCTGGTCGGACTGATTGCTCTTATTGCCGCGGGAATTCTGTCGCCGATGGGTAACATCTCCTATACACGCCCGGTGGGTGAGACCGTCCGGGATGGGATCCTGGCGGGATATCAGACGCTTGACATGCTTGGGGGAGTTGTGTTTTCTGTAAGCTTACTTGCGACAGCAGAACAAAAGGGGTATGCCCGCCCAGAGGAAAAGGTGAAGGTACTGCGGTATGCCAGTCTGATCGCGGCGGTAGCACTGACTGCAGTGTATGGCGGCCTTTCCTATCTGGGCGCTTCGGCGGGCAGCGTCAGTCCTGCGGGTGTCAGTCGCACAGGGCTTTTAATATTTATCGCCAATCGTTTGATGGGGAAAGCGGGCAACATCCTGCTGGGCGTGATCGTTGCCATCGCGTGCCTGACGACGGCCGTTGGGCTGCTGACTTCGCTGGCATCTTATTTCAACGAACAGACCAGCGGAAAGCTGTCTTATAAAGCATCGGTAATTGGTTTTTCGGCACTCAGCTGTCTTCTTGCCAACCTCGGCGTGAGCCGAATCGTGGAGCTGGCTTCCCCTGTACTGGAGCTGATTTACCCCATAATGATCACCGTGATAGGCTTTGCCCTGTTCCGCCGGATGGCACAGCACCCGATGGCATACCGATGTGCTGCGATCGGTGCGATGCTTTTTAGTCTGCTATCGATGCTTGAAGACATGGTTGGGTTGAACCTGCATCTGGCTGCTCTTCCACTGGCTGAATACGGCTGCGGTTGGGTGATACCGGCAATGATCTGCGCGTTGCTCGGCGTACTGACGGAGCAGAGTCTGGCCCGACAGCAGAAGCGGTCATAGCGACCCCTTCATGATCGTAAACGATATTCGGCAAAAGTCAATATCTTAAAGCGAAAATTAGCTTGGACACAATGAAGATGGATACAGGTTTGCTATTGACTGCGGTTTGATTTCTCCAACTTCATTTTCGCTGCCTGACGGTCTTTTAGTATCTAAAATCGTCCTGCTTATTAATAAAGCAGGACGATTTTTTTGCCGGCGCCAAAAGGGAAGGGCTGTTTTGCAACAGCCCTTCGCTGTTATCTCCGAGGCTTGCAGCCGCAGCCGCCGTTATTCGGCGGAACGATCTGAGCCATATCACTGAGTTTCGGAGGATAGAACTCGTCGACGGGGAATTTGAAGTTCTGGAACAGGGTGCAGGGATCGTCGGTGCCGGGGCACTCTTTATCCGGCAGGCAGATGTCGTAAGCGGGCATCAGGAGCTGGATATCCCGCTCCAGCTTGATGATGCTGAACTGACCGAGTGTGCAGTAAAGGGCGCGGCCGGTATCGCTGACCACCAGTTCGTCGTCAAAGCACTCACAGATGTGCTCCGGGAACTCCGAGGCGGATTCGCAGGGGCAATTGTCCTGGAACTTGCAGCCCAGCAGCACGGGGTCAACACACTCCAGAACGCCGACCGGCAGGTTCGTGCGCTCCGGAAGCGGGCGATCCGGGCCATTATCGTTATAGAGAGAGCTGAAGATGCGGGCGCTGCCTTCGCTGCCGAACAATACGGTGCGCTTGTTGTAGGTAGCCAGGCCGCTGATCACCTTGGGACGTCCGATGCCGCAGGAAACATCGCAGGTTACGCGATAGAAGAATTTGCAGTCCACAGTGTAGAATCCTTTGTTGAAGGCGATGGGCTCTACATCCAGATAGGCCCAGAGCAATTCAGCACTGCGGGGTTTGACGCTGATGGCGGTGTCCAGTAGCGCCTGAGAACAGCGAGTCAGGTAAACGCGCAGGCCCTCGAGGCATTCTTTGTCTTTACAAGAGTCGTAAACTTTTTTGGTATGGATACACACGGCCTCCCGGGGCGCGGGATCCCCGCGGAGCGGGCCGGGGCAGACCTTTTCAGGCATGAGATAACCTCCCGATCTGAAATTGGAACACAGCGATGGTGGCTTGCTCCAATACCAGTCTATTCAGGCAGGGCGGATACGTGCAGACAACGAAAAAGGACGGCCGGAATCGGTCGCCCTTCTTCGCGAAGAATCAGAGGAGAAAAGAAAAACACTGCACTGCTTAATTTTTATAATACAGAAAATATATTAAGAAATTAGGCACGGGGAATTAAATAATTGTTAAATGCGCCAGCAGCACTTTTTTTATTTGCGCAGGTCGGCAAAAAAGCCGCTGAGCAGCGCTCCGCATGCATCAGAGAGTACGCCCCCGTAAAGGCGCGGACGATAGCCAAACGCTTCTTCAAACAGGTTCATGACACCGCCGCAGGCGCCGAATACGGTATCTGAGGCACCATAGACCACAGTGCCGACGCGGGCATTCAGGATTGCGCCGGCGCACATGGGGCAGGGCTCCAGTGTCACATACAGCGTACAGTCAGACAGCCGCCAGTCTCCCTTTGCGGCACAGGCCGCACCAATGGCCTCCATTTCCGCGTGAGCACGGGCGTCGCCTGAAGCCTCCCTGCGGTTCCGGCCCCGGCCGATGATCTCTCCGTCGCACACGATCACACAGCCGACGGGCACCTCACCCTGCGCCAAAGCCTCCTGTGCAAGTCGGAGCGCCTCCTGCATGAAAGGTTCGTGCATTCTTTACATTCCTTTCCCATTATAGTACAATAGGCCCATTGAGGTGAGAGAATGATCCGATTTCTCGCGCAGGTGATCCTGTATGCCCCACCCCTGTTTGTGGGTTTGCTGGTGTTTCGCCGGCTGCGGAAGAAATATGCCCGTCCGTTGGACAACAGGATTGACCCCCGGGTTTGGCTGTTCTCCGTCGGCGCTACAGCTGCTGGATATATTATCTATGTAACGCTGCTGGCGCTGATCGCTGTACTTCTTAGCAAATGAGCGGGCGGGATGAGATCTTTGCACGTTTCGCGAAACTGGGGATCCAATATGAGCAGTATACGCACCCACCGGTTCCGGCGGCCGCCGACCGGTACCCGATGGGCTTGTGCTTTCACGCGCAGATATGTAAAAATCTGTTGGTAGCGCCGCGGAACGAGAGCCGATTTTTATTATTAATGCTGCCGGTTGAAAAATCGGTGGATCTCAAGGCGCTGCGGGATGAGTTTCAGACGGCGCGGCTTCAGTTTGCGCCGGAGGTGCGGCTTGCGGAGCTGCTGGAACAAAAGCAGGGCTGCGTTGGTGTCTGCGGCGTCGTTCATGACCGGGGAAAGCGGATTGAGGTGGTCTTTGATTCCGCGCTCCGCGGCTGCGAGCGGATAGCTATGCATCCGGGCGTTAATACTGAAACAGTGGTAATGCCCTTTTCCGAGCTGGAACGGTATGTACACAGCAACGGCACAAAGGTCTGGTTTTATGATTTTTAGCGTATGCGGCGGATGCCGAAAGCGAACCGCCGCATATACAGAAACCGTCGGACGCCCACAGGCGACCGGCGGTTTTTGCGGTGACGCACATAATCGCCGGAAAATCCTCGGCGGGCAGGTTATTTTTTTCGAGGTCTCCGGGACACGGGCTTCTTCCGCACGGAAAAACCGAAAGTTCCAAGCTGCTGGCCCAGTTCAAAATAGGTGCCGTGGGCATAGGCGAGCAGATTGCATTTTTGAATGTCCAACCGACCTTTTTGGTTAACCATATGCTCGTCCACCTCCACACTGAGAATATCCGCGATGAACATGTCGTGAACGCCCAGATGCACTACGTCGGTGACGCGGCAGGGAAGGGAGATCGGGCATTCCGCGACCGCGGGGGCGGAAACACCGGGACAAGCCTCTGCCGTCAGACCCGCCAGCTGAAATTTATTCTCCTCGCGGCCCGACTTTACACCGCAGAGATCCACGGCCCGGACGAGCGGTGCAGAGGGCAGGTTGATGACGAATTCGCCGCTTTCCCGAATGATCGAATATGAGAACCGCTCCGGCCGCACGGAAATATAGGTTTTGGGCGGAGAGGAGCAAAGAATGCCTGTCCATGCGATGGTCAGGACATTGGGTGCTTCCGGCGTGCCGCAGGAGACGAGAACCGCCGGTACGGGCGACAGCAGGGAAGCGCTTTGCCAATGGAGTTTAGCCATATATCTTTACCTCCCAATATCAAAACGGGCGGGGGAATCCCCGCCCTTCTGTCTCACCGAAACATGATGCTCTCCGGTGATATGGCCCACAGGCCGGGCCAGGATGTTTGAACGCTTACAGTATGTGGAAACGCTTTTCCAGGTGGTACCGGATACCAATCTGTAACATAGGCCGGGAGTTCCCGTTCCCGTCCGCCGGAGTGCGGAGTGTTAAATAACCCGCTAAGCAGGTGGGCAAGCTGCCTTTCCTTTACGCGGCTCCCAACTTCCGCAGATGCGGGAGGTCTGCCGTTGGGGAAAGGACGCGCAATCCCTTATAACACATTGTAGGTTAAATAAATGATCCGCACCCCGGCGGGCGGGAACGGGTGATGCTCAATAGCCCTCTTTTTCGGCTTCCGTTTCTTCGTCAGTTTCGTTTTCTTCTCCGTCGCCATAGAAGGACTCTTCCAGCCGCTCGGAGAAAATCTGGAACAGTTCGCTTTCTTCTTCCTCGCTGTCCAGGGTGACGAGGACCTCATCTCCGTTTTCTTCCACTTCGATCTTCATAATGATGAGATCGTAGCTTTCTTCCAGCGCGCCGTCGGCGGGCAGGAATGCCATATACGTCTGATTGTTATACTCAACCGTGTCCAGGTGTTCCAGCTCGATTTCGTTTCCGTCCTCATCGGTGAGTGTGATATAATCGTTGCCGTATTCGTCGCTCATATGCAGACGCCTCCGAAAAATCAGATTATAACATTATGGTAAAGCTATTATATCGGATGTGCGGCTAAAAAGCAAATACCTTTTGTCGATGAGAAGCTGCCGATAAATACCAATTCCGGTATTGACAAGAGTGAAATCTGCTGATATAATAACAATGCAAAAGAAAGCAGGACTGCCGTCCTCACCTCCATGCACTGCAAAAGAGGTCAACATGAAAATGTCCCCTGAGGGGGATGATTTGTGTTTGTTCGGACGGCGAATGCCGCCCGATTTTTGTTATTTTCAAGGAGGTGCTGCAGCATTAGCATTCAAGAGCATCAGATCAATGAGGAAATCCGTGACAGGGAAGTGCGTTTGGTGGACAGCGACGGGTCCCAGCTGGGGATCGTTTCGCTTACAAAGGCCATGGAGGTTGCCATAGAGCGGGGACTGGATCTGGTAAAGATCGCGCCCAAGGCTGAGCCACCCGTCTGCCGTATCATGGATTATGGCAAATTCCGGTTTGAGGAGGCCAAAAAGGAAAAAGAGGCCCGTCGTAATCAGAAAATCGTGGACATCAAGGAAGTCCGGCTGTCGGCCAAGATCGATGTGCATGATTACGACGTGCGGCTGAAAGCAGCAAAGAAATTCCTTACCGACGGGGATAAGGTAAAGGCTGCTATTCGTTTCCGCGGCCGCGAAATGGCGCACACCGACATCGGTCTGGGCGTCATGCAGCGCTTTGCCGAAAGTTTGGCAGAGTTCGGCACCGTTGAAAAGCCCGCCAAGTTGGAGGGCCGCCAGATGCTGATGTTCATCGCGCCCCTGAAAAAATAAAATGTTTACTAAAGCAGGTTCTGCTTGTTAAGGAAGGGAGCATCCACTATGCCGAAAATCAAGACGCATTCCGGCGCCAAAAAACGCTTTTCAGTCACCAAAAGCGGAAAGGTCAAACTGTCGAGTATGAATCGACGCCATGACATCAAGGGTTGCAAATCCTCGAAACGGAAGCGCCATCTGCGCAAGGCGGGCTATGCCGACGCGTCCAACGTGGCGACCCTCAGGCGTCTCGTACCCTACAAATAACCCGGAGTCAGTAAGAGGAGGCTAATAAAGTATGGCAAGAGTAAAAGGCGCGATGATGACGCGCAAACGTCGTAAAAAGACAATCAAACTGGCGAAGGGCTATTGGGGAAATAAAAAGAATCACTTTAAGGTAGCGAATCAGCAGGTCATGAAGTCCCTGCGGTATGCTTATGTGGGCCGCAAGCTCAAAAAGCGTGATTTCCGCCGCCTGTGGATCACCCGAATCTCCGCCGCCTGCAAGCAGAACGATATTAATTACAGCCGTTTCATGAATGGCCTGAAGAAGGCCGGCGTCGAGCTGAACCGCAAGATGCTGTCCGAGATCGCCATCGCCGATAAGGCGGCGTTTACCGCCCTTGTCGAGCAGGCCAAGGCCGCTCTGTAAATAAGAGAGTAAAGGCGCCCCGCACGGATAACTCGTGTGGGGCGCTGTTTTTATGGGTTCTGCTTGTTCTGCCCGTCGGAGGCGCTCGACAGATCTTGCCGTTCCTGTCCGTTCTGCGCATCCGGTATATTTGGCGTCTCCGCTGCGCTGCCCGCAGTCTGCTCATTCCGCGTATCCTTCTTTTTCACGAGAATGATCCCGTAAAGGATGACGCCCAGAAAGATCAGCATCGCTATCCTGAGCGGAGGGTCATGCAGATAGTCCAATGGGTCTGTAAGACAGTAGGAACCGGCGAGGAAAGAGAGCTGCTGGATCACAGGGCACCGGAGAAAACAGCCCCCTGCGGCTAAAGCACCCAGGCCGATCAGAAGATGCCCGACAGAGCGTTGATTCATTTAATCCCTCCTGTCTCGGTCGGCGTAACGCCGACGGTCACCCGAACAAAATAGCGGGCTAATGCAGCGGGCAGGCATGAGCCCGACAGGATGCTCGGCAGGGTGTTTCGATATGTACGGCCTGTAAGCACACTATAAAATTCAAGCAGCCAGCAGTAAAGGCATGGAAACTCCGCATTTAGGTATGCTGATTCCGGTACCGCTTGTTAAACATCAGGACGACAGCCAGACCCCCGAATACAATGCCAGACAATTTAACAAAAGAAAGAATTACAAGGGGATTGATGTCCAAAGGAGTACCGCCCAGCGTATATAGCAATAAATCAATAAGAAAGATTCCTGTAAGGCCCGTCAGGGGAAGCGCAAGATATCTCTTCCAGCCCAAATGGTTCATACAGATAAAGGCGGTCCAGCAAATCAGTATCAGCGGAACTACCGCCTTCCAAAGCACAGCGCTGACGCGGGAGCAAGTGTAGATGATCATAAAGTCGGCGTGTGTCAGCGCCGCACCGCCAGAACGCAGGCTTACAAACAGGCTCGCCAGCAAATACCCATGCGGCGAAACGGAGAAAACAATGGTGGGAAGAATCAGACAGGCGACAAATATCTTTCGCTTCATGGGGAACCCTCCTTAGCCGGGAACTTCAATCGTAAAATTGGTTGTAAGATAGCCAAAGTCAAATGTATCACCTGCGTAAGGATTGGTTGCGGTATTTATATACTTATACATGAAATCGGCAGAATACTGGTAGAAAGCACAGGAAACATCAAAACCGGCAATCCATATATTTGGAGCCGAGTATTATATAGAAACTACGAAAACACATTTACTATATAAGTAATCAATGAAAAGGATTAAATTATATAAAAATAATTATATAATAAAAATAATATGTTTCAAGGTATAGGCATCAATATTGGCGATTCGTCCCCTGACTTGTACAATCTGCATAAGCTTGCTGCCGGTGGTTAGCACTCTGCATCCACCGCTGCGAGCGCTGTCTAAAATTACTAATTTGTTCACATTTGATTAGGAAATACTATTGACAAATCTAAAGAAAGTGGTATGCTGTGATTAGCACTCGAGAGGATAGAGTGCTAAAACAAAAAGGAGGAGAACGGCATGGAGCTTCCGCTTCGGCAGCGCCGGATTTTGAAGGCGATTATCGAGCATTATATCAGCACGGCAGAGCCGGTGGGTTCCAAGATGCTGGCTGACAGTTTTGATCAGCCGATCTCCTCTGCGACGATCCGCAATGAGATGAGTGAGCTGGAAGAGTTGGGGTATCTGGAAAAACCCCATGTATCCGCCGGGCGGATCCCCAGCTACGCCGCCTATCGCCTTTATGTCAACGAGCTGATGGATCGGCACCGGGTGGTATCATCTGAACTGGACGATATCCGCCGTCAAATGCAATCCAAGATGCGCGAGCTGGACGATATCATGGTGAGCGCCTCCCGCGTTATCTCCGAAATGACACGGCGAACCTCTGTCTCTGCCGTGTGCCGCGGAGAGTCCGGACGAGTCCGGAAATGCGAGCTGATCACCGTAGACGGGGGAGAGACCTATGCCGTCGTATTGGTAACGCCCTCCGCGGTCAAAACAAAGATCATTCGGCCTGCGCTGCCGGTGGAACCGTCCACCGCTGCGATGCTGGCTACGGCAATCAATTTAAGCATTGCGGAAGAGCGGACGGCCAATTTGTTGCCCGCTATGCTTCAGAGCGCGGGCCCACATTCTCCGCTGTACAGTCTGGCAGTCCAGGTGGTGGAGTTTATCCAGCACACGGAAGAGGAATGCGGCAAGATATCTGACGTGTATGTTGGCGGTGCAGCCCGACTGCTGGACAATGTGGAGTATCAGGACGCTCAGCGTATCCGTGAACTGCTGGAGTCCCTGGCCGATCGCCGGCGGCTTCGCGAGCTGATGGACGACGCGCCGCCCGGACGGGTTCAGATCCGCATCGGCCCTGAGATGGCAGAACCTCGGCTGCGGGACGCCAGCCTGGTTTTTACCTCATATGACATCGACCGGAATACCATGGGCATCATCGGTATCGTCGCACCGACGCGGATGGATTATGCCGACGTATGCGCCAAGCTGACGGCTTTTGTACGGGCGGTCGGCGGTATGAGGGAAAAACCAAAACAGATTGAAAATACAGGTGAAAAACATGACGGAACCGAATGAAAAAAGCGCCGCGCAGGAGACCGCACAGCAGACTCCGCCGGCGGAAGAACGGACACCGGAGCAGGCGCAGGAAGCCGCGTCCTCTCCGCAGGAAGAAGACATGAAAGGGAAAAAACACGGAAAGGAAGCCCGCATTTCGGAACTGGAGGCACGGGTCACTGAGTTGGAAGCCACCGCCGCGGCTCAGAGTGAGCAGTATAAGCGGATGCTGGCGGAATACGATAATTTCCGGAAGCGCACACTTCGCGAACGAGAGAGTTTTTACACGGATGCGGTCTGTGTGACGGCCGCCGCGTTTCTGCCCGTATTGGATAATTTAGAGCGGGCGGCTGCTGCGGAGGACGCGCCGGAGGGAACCAAGCTGATCCTGCGGCAGTTCTGTGAAATTCTTGAAAAGCTGAACATTCAACCGTTCGGCACAGAGGGGGATCCCTTTGATCCTCAAAAACATAATGCGCTGCTCCACGCAGACGGCGAGGGCGGCGATACCGTGGTGGCACAGGTGCTTCAAAAGGGCTATACGCACGGCGAACGGGTCATCCGCCACGCCGATGTCAAAACCACGGACTGACTTTGCAATTCATATCACTTTACAATAAATAATAAAAATAAACGGAGGAATCTCATTATGGCTAAAATTATCGGCATTGATTTGGGCACCACGAACTCCTGCGTCGCCGTGATGGAAGGCGGCGAAGCGACCGTCATCCCGAACGCGGAAGGCGCACGTACCACCCCGTCGGTTGTCGCGTTTTCCAAGACCGGTGAGCGTATGGTCGGCCAGGTTGCCAAGAGGCAGGCTGTCTCCAACCCGCAGCGCACCATCAGCTCCATCAAGCGTGAGATGGGCACCGACCATAAGGTCAAAATTGACGACAAGAGCTATTCTCCGCAGGAGATTTCCGCGATGATCCTGCAGAAGCTCAAGACAGATGCAGAAGCTTATCTGGGCGAAAAAGTTTCGCAGGCGGTCATCACCGTGCCCGCGTACTTTACCGATGCCCAGCGCCAGGCCACCAAGGATGCCGGCCGGATCGCCGGACTGGAAGTCCTGCGTATCATCAACGAGCCGACTGCGGCCGCGCTGGCCTATGGCGTCGATAAGGAAAATGAACAGAAGATTATGGTCTACGATCTTGGCGGCGGCACCTTTGATGTGTCGATCCTGTCCATCGGCGACGGTACCATCGAGGTACTGGCTACGGCCGGCAACAACCACCTGGGCGGCGATGATTTTGACGAACGTATCGTCAATTGGATGGTTGCCGAATTCCGCAAGGATCAGGGTGTCGATCTGGCCGGCGACCGTATGGCCATGCAGCGTCTGCGTGAAGCTGCAGAAAAGGCCAAGATCGAGCTGTCCGGTGTCATGAGCAGCAATATCAACCTTCCCTATATCTTCGCAGACGCCAACGGCAGCCGCCATCTGGACCTGACGCTGACCCGTGCTAAGTTTGACGAACTGACCCACGACCTGGTGGAAGCGACCGCCGGCCCGGTGCGTCAGGCGCTGTCCGACTCCGGCCTGTCCAAGGACGACCTGTCCAAGGTGTTGCTGGTGGGTGGCTCCAGCCGTATTCCTGCTGTGCAGGATACCGTTAAGAAGCTGACCGGTAAAGAAGGCTTTAATGGCATCAACCCTGACGAGTGCGTCGCCATCGGCGCGGCTATCCAGGCCGGCGTGCTGGGCGGCGATGTCAAGGATCTGCTGCTGCTTGACGTGACTCCGCTGTCTCTGGGCATTGAGACCCTGGGCGGCGTATGCACGCGGATCATCGATCGCAATACAACGATTCCGACCAGCAAGAAGCAGGTTTTCTCCACTGCCGCCGACGGGCAGACCTCTGTGGAAATCCATGTGCTGCAGGGTGAGCGCGACATGGCAGCCGGCAACAAGACGCTGGGCCGTTTCCATCTGGATGGCATCCCCGCCGCTCCGCGTGGCGTACCGCAGATCGAGGTCACCTTTGATATCGACAGCAATGGTATCGTCAATGTATCCGCGAAGGATCTGGGCACCGGAAAGGAGCAGAAGATTACCATCACTGCATCTTCCAATCTGTCCAAGGACGATATTGACCATGCTGTGAAGGATGCCGAGCGGTTTGCCGAAGAGGACAAGAAGAACAAAGAGGCCATCGATGTCCGGAACAACGCGGAGAACATGGTCTATCAGACCGAAAAATCCCTCAAGGATCTGGGCGACAAAGTCAGCGCCGAAGAAAAGGCGCCGATCGAGGAGCAGCTGAATAAGCTGAAGGAAACCTTGAAGGGCACGGATATTGAGGCGATCAAGGCGGACAGTGAAGAGCTGACGAAGCGCTTTTACAGCATCGCTGAAAAACTCTATCAGAATACTGCGCCTCAGGACGGCGGTCAGACCCAGAGCGATGGGCAGCAGACCGGCCCCAACGGCGAAACGGTCTACGACGCCGACTATAAGGTGGTCGACGACGAGGACAAGAAAGAGAACAAATAATTATAACCGCGTACGCGGCGGAACGGACGGCCCCGTGCCGTCTGCCCGCCGCGCGGTATTGTCATTTTGACGCCGGTGCATTGCCTTTGGTATGGGCCCGAATTGCACGGCGGGGAAATGACGGATTTTCTTCGATCCATCCTTTGATTTGAGGTACACATATATGGCTGATGAACGGCGTGATCTTTACGAGGTGCTTGAGCTTAAAAAGGGCGCCTCGGAGGATGACATTAAAAAAGCATATCGACGGCTGGCAAAAAAATATCATCCGGACCTGAATCCGGACAATCAGGAAGCCGAAAAACGGATGAAGGAGATCAACGCCGCCTATGAGGTTTTGTCCGATAAGGAGAAAAAGGCGCGTTATGATCAGTTCGGCCATGCCGGCATTGACCCGAGCTATAATTCGGGTGCCGGTGCAGGAGCCGGCGGCTTCGGCGGTTTTGGCGGCTTTGGGGATTTTGACCTCGGCGATATTTTCGGCTCAATGTTCGGCGGCTTTGGCGGCGCACAGCAGCGGCGAGGTGGACCGCAGCAGGGAGAAAACCTGCGTGTTACGCTGCAGCTGACCTTTGAGGAAGCAGCCTTTGGCTGTGAAAAAAGCGTCAGCGTAACCCGCAGCGAGTCCTGTAAGAGCTGCGGCGGCAGCGGTGCTGCGAAGGGTACGACACCCGAGACCTGCCCGGTGTGCCACGGAAGCGGCCAGGTAAAGACGACCCAGCGTACACCCTTCGGCGTTTTTTCCAGTGCAGGTCCATGTCAGAACTGCCATGGGACCGGGCGGATAATCAAAACGCCCTGTGAGACCTGCCACGGTTCCGGAAAGATACGGAAGAACCGTACGATGAAGGTGAAGATCCCCGCTGGCATTGACGACGGGCAGACCATCTCCCTGCGGGGTGAGGGCGGCGCGGGCGTTCACGGCGGCCCGGCAGGTGATCTTTATGTCACCGTTTACGTCAAGGAACATTCGCTCTTTAAGCGGGACGGCCAGGACGTACTCCTGGAAATGCCGGTCACTTTTGTGCAGGCTGCGCTGGGCGCCACGATCACCGTCCCCACCATTGACGGAAAGGTGCAATATGAAATGCCGGAAGGCACGCAAACCGGGACGATCTTCCGTCTGCGCGGCAGCGGGATCCCCAATGTCAACGGCCGCGGCCGAGGCGATCAGTTTGTCAAAGTCACAGTAGAGATCCCCAAGGGCTTAAGCCGCGATCAGAAGGACCTGCTCCGCAAATTTGAAGACACCGTCGGCGATGCGCCGTATGAAAATAAAAAAGGCTTTTTCTCCAAAATGAAAGATCTGTTCTCGTGAGAAGAAACTGAAAAACGCCGCCCCCGCTGATGAAAGCGGAGGCGGCGTTTATTTACACATGAGAAGGGAAATGGGCATACGATTAAGCAATGCGTCGGAGTAAGCCGGCTATGCAGGAAAACGATGATCTTTCCGCTGTCCGCGCGGCTGTCGTTGGAATGTGGAATCAGTCAATGGGTTCTTGATCGAAAAGGAAGAACCTATTCAAATACATCCAGACCATGGATAGGAATGATTCCCAAAATCTCTTCCCGGGCCTTTCTTGTCACCTCCGGGTCGGCATGGAGGATGCCGTTGTAGATCTGTTCATGCACATCGTTGGGAATGGACCCCTGCAGACCGGCATCTCTTCTTCGATGGGCACGGGTGCTGATCAAACGCGTGATATGGCGGCGGATCAGTTGCTGAACCATATAATACACATCTTTATAAAGCCCGTTATGGCTCATCTTGACCACCTGATAGTGGAATGCAAAGTCGGCGTCTACCACCCGCTCCAAGTGTTCCGCATTATCGATATCCTCGTTATAGGCCAGGGACATTTCGTTGTAGCGATCCAGCAGCACTTTCAGGGTATCCTTTTCCTCCTGAGACGCATTCAGAATAGCCAGATTCATGCATTCGCCCTCCAGCAGGTTCCGCAGCTGCTGGACCTCATGGTATTTTTCTTCGTCATCGTAGAAAACGGCAATCTCGCTGAGAAAAAAACGGAGCGAAAAGGGCCGGACAAAGGACCCCTCTCCCACACGGGTCTCAATGATCCCCAGCGTGCTTAGCTTCTGCAGCGCCATTCGGACGCTCAGACGATTGACACCGAACAGACTGGCAAACTCAGCCTCCGAAGGAAGCTTGTCGCCCTCTTTCCAAATGCCGTCCGCGATATCCTGCTTGATTAGGGCACATACCTGGTCCACGATGGATACCCGGCTGATTTTCGTCCTGTTTTTTCCCGGCTTGGTTTGTTCTTCTGCCATGTTTCTTCTACCTCTATCTGAATTTGCAAAATTCGTCCTGTGAAAGGATGCGGGATTTGCAAATGTCTATCCGCTGTTGGAAGTACGGCTCGCATATCTCGCACATATAGTCACAGCAAAACTTCGTATATTCTTCTTATATTATACAAAAGCAAACGCTGTTTGTCACTTGATTTTCTGTATTTTCTCCATAATTCTTACCTAAGGAAGCCTTCGGTTCCGGCGTGCGGAAAGCGGCCCCAGCTGCACAGACCGGGGCCGCTTTCCATGTTTTAAAAAGAGGAGGCTATTTGATAACGACTTTTTTAGCGGAGCGCATTTCACTTTCGGAAAGCTCCTGACCGATACCCGGCTTATCCGGAATGTCGAAGAAACCGTTGACCGGCTGATAATCGTAAATGCAGGAATCCACACATGTTTTTTGGAGTGCGCCTACATGGTGTTCATGGATGCAGAAGTTGGGGATGACCGCTTCCACCTGGAGTGCGGCCGCAGTGGCAATGGGGCCGCCACAGACATGAATCTGTACACCGACGTCATAAACATGCGCCATATCACAGATTTTTTTTGTCTCGGTGATGCCGCCCGTATTGCAGAGGTCGGGCTGGATGATACTCAGGGTCCGGTCCTCGAAGAACTGACGGAACCCCCAGCGAGAATAGCTGCGTTCACCGGTTGCCAGCGGAAGGCTGGTGCGTTCCTTGATGAAGCGGAACAACGAGGGATTCAGGGGCTGCGTAGGCTCCTCATAATACATGATGCGGTAAGGCTCCAGCGCCTTGCCCAGTTCGGCGGCGGTATTGGCATCCAGCAGAGAATGAATCTCGATGATAATATCCAGGTCTGGTCCGCCTGCTTCACGGGCCGCGGCGATACGCTCCACGGCCAGCTTCAGGTCGTGCTGGCGCAAAGAGCCGCGGTAGTGCATGCCCTGCGTGGCAAAGACCGTTCCTACATTTTCCACCGGCTCGGCGGGGACGAAGACGGGGTCGATCTTTACGGCGTCATAGCCGTCCGCCATGGCCCTTTTAACCACGTCGTAATACTCTTGGGGCCGATAGAGCAGGCCAAGACCCATCAGACCTTCCTGATCCATGGCGCCCCAGCCGAACTGAAGCTGACTGGCGTAGGTACGCAGCTTTTTATTGGTTTTGCCGCCCAGCAGCTGATAGACGGGGACGCCAAGGGCCTTGCCGCGGATGTCCCAGCAGGCAACATCGATAGCGGAAATCCCCGCCATGATCACGGCACCACCGCCCATGCCCCAGAAAGTATGCCGATGAAGATGGTTCCAGATTTCCTCGGTATTCATAGGATCCATCCCAATGACAAGCCGGGCGAAATCCTGGCACTGCCCGAAAGCCGCCTCCCGGGAATTGCCGTAGGATAGACCGGCCTCACCAAAGCCGCTGATTCCCTCGTCGGTATTGATCTTCACATTGATGCCATAGCCCAGGAAAACTTCTACGCTGGTGATTTTCATTTCTGTAACCTCCCGATTGCAGTAAGATTCTTATTACTTGGCCTTACTCAACGGTCGTTTTGGCCAGATAATGCTCAAAGCAATAATCGGACAGCTCATTGCCAATACCCGGTGTTTCCGGCACGTCAAAGTATCCGTTGACCGGCTGCAAATCAAGCTTCCCAAAGTTCTTATTATACTGATGCAGGTTGAAGACGTGATGCTCATGAATACAGAAATTGGGGATGACTGCTTCCAGATGCAGAGATACGGCGGTGGAGATCGGGCTGGCGCAGACATGTGCCTGCACGGCTACATCGTAGATATAGGCGAGGTCGCAAATTTTCTTGGCCTCGGTGACGCCTCCGCAGTTGCCGATATCCGGCTGGATCAGCTGCACCGACTGGTTTTCGAAATAGGGGGCATACTGCCAGCGGGAGTAGATACGCTCGCCGTGCGCGATGGGCATCTGCAGCTTATCACAGATGAATTTGGCGGTTTTGGGCGTAGGCGTATTGGGTTCTTCAAAGTAAAAGATACCGTATTTCTGCACGACCCGGCCAAGCTGCACCGCCGAGTTGGCGTCGGGGAAAGAGTGGTTCTCCATAATGATATCCACGTTCGGCCCGATGGCTTCACGGACGGCGGAAAGACGCTCTTCAATCAGATTCACATAATAGGGCTTGAGCAGGGTCACGGACTCCAGATCATTGTCAAAGCGCCGGCCGTCCCGGTCAAACATGAAGAAATCGATCTTGATGGCGTCATAGCCGTCGGCCACAGCCTTTTTGGCGTTTTCCACATATTCTTCGGTTTTGGCTGCCATTTCATAATGGTCGCTCCAGCCAAACTGGAGCTGGCTTGCGTAGCAGCGCAGCTTGCTCCGCTTTTTGCCGCCCAGCAGCTTGTAAAGCGGGACATTAAAATATTTGGCCTTGATATCCCAAAGCGCAATGTCGAGTGCACTGATGCCGGAGAAGATTATCGGTCCGCCGTTTTGTCCCCAGAACGTGGTCCGGTACATCTTGTCCCAGGCAACCTCATTATCCAGAGGATCCATGCCGATGAGCATTTTGGCCAAGTCACAGATCATGCCGTAGGCGGCGGGTGCACCTACCGCATAGGAGATGGCGGCTTCGCCGTCGCCGTAGATTCCCTGATCGGTATAAACACGGCAGACAATGGGACGCCAGAAAGGATTCCCTTCGCCCTGCAGAAGCATGACATCAACTTTTGTAATCTTCATGAAAATACTCCTTTGTTAATCAGTCTTCCGTCCATACGGAGGTATGGATGGTGATTTCGCCCGTCTTGGCTCGCCACAGCCCCAATACCGCCATCACGACGATGGCAATTACGTTGGCGATTGCCAGTGCGGGGCTCATGCTCAGGCAGGCTTTCAAAAACATAACTATAAAGAAGGCCAGCGATACATAACAAATTGTGTAATAGAGGCCGTTCGGCACATGCAGCCTTGCCTTTTTCCATTCCTCCGGATATTTTTTGGGCAGGCGGAGATAGGCTGCCATATAGAGGAATGCAAGCGCGGCCATGATCAGCTGTACCATATTGGTGATCACTGTGATGGATAAGCCGCCGATGATGGGAATCAGAGAGGCAATATACATAAAGGTCAGGATATAAATGCGGGAACCGCGATTGTTCTTTTTGCCGAAAGTCATGGG
>JAYFOA010000014.1:0-15803 GCA_034933145.1 Clostridiaceae bacterium | reverse complement strand
CAAATATTATATCGGTCAACACTCCTGCTTGGAGCAGCGCAAGCGCATGGGCGACGGCAGAATTGCAGAATGCATCCGAGCTAGGCATTATTCCGGATATTCTGAAAGGTGCCGATATGACGAAGCCCATCACGCGGGAAGAATTTTGCGAGCTTGCCGTGCTGCTGTACGAAAAGGTAACGGAAAGCACCGCGACACCTGCATCACCGAATCCGTTTACCGATACAGTAAACAGCCAAATTTTGAAGGCATATGAGTTGGGCATTACAACGGGTACATCAACCACCACCTTCTCTCCGAAGGCGCTTATTAACCGTGAGCAATGCGCTACAATGCTTTTCCGGGCGATTAAGGCCATTGCGCCGAATGCGGATTACAGCGTTGCGGGCATCAAAGACTTTCCTGATCAAAAGTATATTTCCGCCTGGGCAGCGGATGGAACCAAGTATATGTCAAAGCTTGGAATTATTAAAGGCGACAGCTACGGCAACTTTATGCCGAAGGCGACCACTACGGCACAGGTTGCAACCGGCTATGGTATGGCGACCCGTGAGGCGGCAGTCCTGATGACGGTAAGAACATATCAAACCATGGATTGATCCGCAAGCTCAAACATATAAGGCGGAGCGCTAGACGCGCTCCGCCGTTCAAATTACAGTTGGATCAATTTAGTAATTCAGTGCATATCGCCGCCGGGGCACGGCATCTGGCCTTTCTGAGATCTGTCAGGAAAGGGGGAGATTGCACCAAGATGCGGCATGAATCGAATCTTTTACTGTCCCGGGAAGACAGCAATTTATTAAAAGTGAAGGCAGCAATTTTTGAAATATAATTGCGGCTTCAGCCATTATACTTAGAATTACATTGTCTATATGTAATGAAGAGGGTTGGATGATAAAGATCAATTATGAGTGAGGAGGAAAAATTATGCGCAGTGCACATGAGGTCGATTTCAAAATCTATGGAGACGATTTGCAGTTTGTAGAAATCCAACTTGACCCGGAGGAAACAGTTATCGCTGAAGCTGGGGCAATGATGTATATGGATCAATCGATTGAAATGGATACGATTTTTGGTGATGGATCCGACAAAGAAGGGAAAGCTTTAAAGGGAAAGCTGTTTTCTGCGGGGAAACGTGTTCTTACCGGCGAAAGTCTTTTCATGACTGCTTTTACAAATAAGGGGCAGGGCAAAAAGAATGTATCGTTTGCGGCGCCTTATCCCGGGAAAGTGATTCCGTTTGACCTCTCAGAATTCGGTGGATCTCTAATCTGTCAGAAAGACGCGTTTCTTTGTGCAGCCAAAGGGATCTCTGTCGGCATCGCTTTTCAAAAGAAAGTCGGCGTTGGACTTTTCGGCGGAGAAGGCTTCATTATGCAGAAGCTCGAAGGGGATGGACTTGCTTTTATGCACGCGGGCGGCACGATTATAAAAAAAGACCTGCAGCCTGGTGAAATGCTTAAACTCGATACCGGCTGTTTGGTCGCCCTGACGAAGAGCGTCAGTTACGATATTCAGTTTGCAGGCAATGTTCAAAACGCTTTGTTCGGCGGTGAAGGCCTGGTACTTGCCACATTGACAGGACCGGGAAGCGTCTGGCTGCAGTCTTTGCCGTTTTCGCGTCTTGCGGACAGAATTTATGCCGCAAGCAAAGCCGGCGGCGGAAAGGGCAAAGGAGAAGGAAGTCTGCTGGGCAACATGGCAATCGGAACCCTGTTTGGCGGCAACAATTAACCCCATAGCAGGTTAAGGCAAAATCTGCACAAATATGCTGGGGGGAATGCCTCAGAGCGATATGGTTCTGAGGTATTCCCAGAGCTTTACTGGTTTTTATACTCGCTGGGAGAAAGGCCGACTGCTTTTTTAAACGTCATGGAAAAATTTGAGACGCTTTCATACCCGCAAAGCGTGGCTGTCTCCGCGACAGAATACTGTCCCAAACGCAGCAGTTCTTTTGCTTTTTCCATACGGACG
This sequence comes from Clostridiaceae bacterium, assembly GCA_034933145.1. Lineage (GTDB taxonomy): Bacteria > Bacillota > Clostridia > Oscillospirales > Butyricicoccaceae > UBA4644. The sequence goes on along the minus strand of JAYFOA010000014.1, from coordinate 13,829 downwards.
AAAAGGAGATATTTATGAGGAGTCATTCCTGTTTTCTTCACAAACGTCCGGATGAAATGATATTGTGAAACGTGAATTTCATTACAGATATCCAAAAGGGAAATGTTTGAACTGAAGTATGTACGGATGTAATCCTGAGCCAGATGAACGTAGGATTCAGCATCCGGAAGAGGCGGGGAAGGACGCGTTACATTTGTCTTGAAGTCGCGCAGGAGCAGCACCGCAATCTGTATTTCCAAGCTTTCCAGCATCAGTTTTGACCGGTTCCGACAGCTTAACTCCCGTTCCAGATTTGTGAGCACCTGAAACAATTCGGCAGAGAACGGATTCAGAAAACGCTCAAATCGGATATCACCGGGAAAATTCATTTCTTCAGCAGCTTTTTGCAGCAGGGCTGGTTTAAGCAGAAAAGAGTAGTATGGTTTGGCTGGCGCATCCTTGATACAGGTGACGGTATCACCCGGGTTGACCGCCAGAATCTTTCGTTCTTCTCCGCAGATCATCTTATTATTGAAAAGCGCAGCGGGAGTTTCCTCAGAGGGAATGACAATATGATAGTCGGTCACCTGGAATGTAATCCCGCCCATATAGAGCATCGGCTTGAAGAGAATGATATTGCTGCAAGGGTGCATTTCGGTTTTTTTCAGCACCATATCCGGGACCTGACTGACAAAGTCCGTAACCACGTGGCCTTCCTCCCAGCTTAAGACGGATGCATTCCATTAATTTATTATTATACTACAAATCTTTATATCGGTCATTCTTTATTCAAAATAACATATAAGCAAAAAAAATGATATGCGCATGTCTTTCGTAAGCAGTATTTCGAAAACCTATAATGCAATGATTCAGCAATTCTCTTCCGTGGGCAAAAAAACCAATTTAAATAAATAATCCAATTCTTTTAGGAGGAGTAATGATGAAGAAAAAAGTGCTGGCTGTTAGTATGGCCCTGATGCTTATGATGGGCATGATGCCATATGCCCGTGCCGTGTCCGAAGGGATCCCGAGTTCCGTTGAAGCGGCAACGCTTAATAAAGTTGAGGTTCTGAATGATGAAGATGGGGTTCCGTACTTCCAGCTGGAAGTTAAATTTCCCCAAAGCTTCATGAACTTGTATGAAGAAAGCTCAGCAGACGGAGACACATGGATAGATTATTACTGGAAAATCGATGACGGCTCGTGGGATTACCTCGGCGGCGGGGTAACGGAGATTTTTTTCGATCCATCCTATGGATTTGCTGTTTCCGGGCAGGCAAACACCTACCGGGTCTCCTATATTTATCCCGAGGATGAGGGAAACGCCAACCAGATTATCATTAAAGATCATACATATACGCTGAAGGTTCAGATCTCTTATCGTTATTATGACGAGTCCGCAGGGTATCTTTTTGTGTATTCCAACTTCTCCAATGAACTTTCCATCGGCTCCGGCAATTTTTATAAGAACAGTTCGGACTGGGCAAAGCCCGAACTGCAGAATGCATATGATCTGGGGCTGATTCCGGATATTCTGATCGGCGCCGATATGACCAAGCCGATTACCCGCGAAGAATTCTGTGAGCTTGCCGTATTGCTTTATGAAAAGGTCATGGGCGTGGAAAGCCAGCCTGCTTCACCCAATCCGTTTACAGATACGGAAAATACACAGATATTAAAGGCATTCAAGCTTGGAATTACTACGGGAACATCTGCTACCACCTTCTCACCGAATGTACTCATCAATCGGGAGCAGTGTGCCGCAATGCTGTTCCGTGCAATAAAAGCCATAAAACCGGATGCGGATTTCAACATTGCCGGAGTAAAGGATTTCCCGGATCAGAAATACATATCGAGTTGGGCGGCAGAGGCAACAAAATACATGTTTAAGATAGGCATCATTGCGGGCGACAGCAACGGAAATTTTATGCCAAAAGCTACCACGACGGCACAGCAGGCGTCCGGTTACGGTATGGCAACGAGGGAACAGGCCATTGCGCTCAGCGTGCGGACCTATGGAAAAATGTCCAGCATATCATAACCCATTGTTATTCGCTGCAAAGAAGGAGCGCTATCCGGCGTTCCTTCTTTGCAGCATATTTTGATTTAACTCTCTGAATACGACTGCGGCCGATCTCATACATAGGGCGCATTGTTGCAGGAAGGGTATCAAGAATAGAGGGTATTTCATGAAAAGAAAAGTAAGTTTTGTATTAGCGATAGCTCTATGCCTGTCAATAGTATCCTCAGCCTGCAGCAGGAACGAACCGGCAGACAGCCCCCTTCCGAATAATCATTCACAAAACGACACGAATACGCCGCTTGCAGAAGTCAGCCCGTCTACTGCAAAAAAAATTGTTTTTCATGATACAATTGACGATCCGCAGGAGGACTATCTGAACTCGCTTAGCGGCGGCGTTTCGGAGACTTCGGGAACGGCGAATCTGGATTTGATCCTTTCTGAAACGGAGCCTGATGTGTTTGAGGGCTACGGCATCATACACCGCAGCGTGCACATTTCTCAGGCGGATGCAGGCGGGTCTACGCAGGAATATATTTATCGAACCGGACTGATCCATGCCGATGCCGGCAAGGAAACCAGCGTTAATCTGACCGGATGGTTGACCTATGACAATCAAATTCCGGCCATGGTACAGGATGCGCCATTTAATGTGGTGATGCATAAGGATGCGACCCTGCGGCAGGAGGGGCTGCCCCTCCTGTTGACGCTGAACGGAAGCGAGGCGTCGCTGTCCATAAAACTGCACGATCATGCAGAGTTTATTTTTCGCGGAGAACAAACCTCGGATCCCGCGGAGCCACCCGTGGGCAGACCTTCCGATCCGGATAGCCTCCTCTATGTAAACAGTATGTGGTCCTGCGAATTTTCGGGTGAAACTGACGGCGGGGAATATACGGCCGTCCTTCTGGCCTCACCGAAATCGGGAACCTATTCGGGACAGCTTACCGTCCAGGGAACCGGAGACGCTTTGGACGCTGTCAGTGAAGCTGTGACATTTTCCTTCACACCGTATGATGCTGCGGAATATCGGCAGGCAGGAGGACGGATGGACGACTCTTATGCCTCCATGAGCGTCCTGCACACCGCGGGCGGAACGTATATCCTGCTTCTGGATGGAGAACAGGTAATGCTGGAACCCGCGGGGAAAGCAATGTACTTCTGCGGCAGTACCCGCGCCCAGGTGGAATTGGAGAGTTTACAGAACGAGGCAACCAAAACCCAAACGATGCTTAACTATCTGTGCCGTGAGAAGACCGGGATGGAGGGTGAAATTCCGGATTACTCGGGGCTGCAAGACCTTGATCCCAATAACCCGGAAGATATGCAAAAGCTGATTGATATGTCTGCGGAAATGAATGCCATGTTCAGTCATCAGGGCTCCCCGGCCTGGTATCCGGACGACCTGATTCCCATGGTGAATTTCTCAGTGGATGACGGATTTGTAACTCTTCCGTCAGAGAAAGAAATGCTCTTCATAATATATAACACCCAATATGCGGAAGAAGAAGATTTTGCTGATTTGGTGGAGCCGTACCGAGCTGTGTTATCCGGATATGATGATTATAAGGAATATCTGGATTATGATACGGCGGAAGGAGTATTTCTGTTTGCCATGGGGAAATATACCGTGCAGGTGTACATGGGCCAGGACGCTCTGAAATTGACGGGTATTGGCGTGCAGATTTATTAGGGCGTTTCAAAACGAATTGAAAGTGCTGCAGCTCTATGGTATAATAAATATATTATGCAGGCGGGCTGATAGCACCTGGCTTAATTCCCAAACCCCATTTATAAGGAGGTAAAAATAATGTCCTGCTATTATGTAATCGGCGTTCGGATGGACAACAGAGTCGGCAATGCTTTGAAATTCCAGGAGGTCCTCACGCGAAACGGCTGCAAGATCAGAGCACGCTTGGGTCTGCATGAGGCGAGCGAAGAGGTATGTGCCAACGACGGGCTGATCATCCTGCAGCCCTGTGGAGAGAAAGAGGAAGTCGAGCAGCTGGTAAAAGACCTGAACACCCTCGAGGGGATCACCGCAAAGCTGATCGACCTGAATTCCTGATACGGGATATCTGCGCCGCAATATGAACACTGCCGTAAGCATCGGGGTTTGCGGCACAAACTGAATACAAAAATTTAGGGCTAACTGATAACAAGATCAGTTAGCCCTTTTACTTCCTCAAACCGCAGGTTAGTCACGGGAGTAATGACCGTATTTCTAAACTGGGAAATAGCTTTTTTGGTTTTTGAAACGCCCGGTACGGTCCCAGCAAAAATAGAGCAGCCCGCAAAGGGTAAAACCACCTGTTTGCGGACTTTTTGTATTTTTATATTACCACAAATCGGAAGAAAATTCAAGACTTGTATCTCCATTCAAGGGCGGGTATACTGCAGGAAAGGGGGCGATCTTGTGGAACAGGAGTTTATGCTTGCTTCCATCCGGCGGCAGATTCTCACGGAGGAAGAGCGGCTGCGCGTCTGCAACGAGCTGACGGCGCAGTATGGCCTGACGCTGAGCGGGGGACAGATCCGGGAATTGGCAGAGCGACGGTTTGCCGCGCTGCAGGACACCGGACGCTTCGAATTTGGCGAGGGCATTCTGGAAAAGCTGATTCGGGCCTTCTGCGACTCGCCCTATATCTCGCAGGGAGAGTATATGGAAACCTTGCTGGCGCTTCAGGACGCTTTTTACTATTTTAAAAATGAATCGCTGGAGCGTCTGCCCGACGACGAGCTGATCGATTATATGAAGCAGGTCTTCGACGGCCGGGCGCAGGGATCGCTGGAATATCTGTTTGGGACTTCGCTGGAGGATCTTTGCCGCGAGGCCCGCGGCGGCGAACGGAGCGAAGCGGAGGACGACGCGCCGTATGGGGAAGAATGACCTGATCTTGCCGTCCGGCGAAGCGCTTTCCGCCGCTGCCCTTTTAGGAGAAGAGTGGGAAGCGGCGGAAGTCCGGCTTTGGGCGCTGTTGGCGGAACAGACCGCACGCTATACCATGGGGGACAGCTCCTCGGTGCCGGTGGAAACGGCGCAGGAGCTGCTGACATCCCTCCGCTTCACGCTGGATCTGTATCTGAAAAAAACCGGCGGTTCTCCGCGCCTGCTTTTGACCGAAGGACTCGGCGGCCTGCTGAAACAAGGGCAGCAGCTCCTGCAGGCAGAGACCGAGGAGGGCAGGCGCCTCTGGCGGGATGTCTGCCTGACCGCACCCAGGGTCGGGCATATCGCTTATCGCGATACGCTGCGGGAAATTGGAATATCCTTTCAGCGGTACGATATTTACTTTTTTGCACACCGCATTCCCTGCAGCATCGATTATCAGCTGTGTCACCCGGTGCCGGAAGAGCTTTTGGGCATTTGCTCTCTCAACGACTACCTGCGCCGGCTCAGGCTTGAAAATGAATTTCTTCGCCGGTTCGATACCCGCCTGGTGATCTGCCTGCTGGAGAGCGCTCTGCCGGACTATCGGGTGCTTCTGATCAATCTATGCGAACCGGTGATCGCAAACGCTGTCGGGCGGATACTGGCAGGAAAGCAGCCGAGCATCCTTGAGATCACGGAGGAGGACAGGGCGGCGATAGCAGCGCTTTTGGGCCCGCTGCCGGAAAGTGCCGCGCGCACTCGGCTGCGGGAGGCGGGACATCGGCTCTGCCGCGCTTTGCGGATGGAGGGAGAGGATGCGCGGGACTATCTGACGCGCGCGGCGGAGGATCTGTATCCCCGGATTGCCGCCGCCCTGCCGGCAGGGAATCTGGAAGGGATCTTCGTCTCCTTCGCCTGATTTGCTCCGGCAGGGGAAGCGGAGAGGCGTGCGGCGCGCCGTACATGACAAATACGGAAATATATGGTAAGATAATTGCGATAAGCGTTTATATGAGAGGCGCCTGGCGGGCCGGAGGCAGTCAGGGTGCATATGTAAGTGCGTGCAGGAAGCAGGCTTCATATGGCTGGCGCTGTGCACGGGCCGGCTACAAGAAAACTCCCGGGCGCCGGCCGGCGCCCGGGAGAAAACTGATAGAATCGCAGAATGTCCGCCGGGAAGTGAAACGGCGGCTCAGTCGCCAAGGACCCGGCGCACCATGAAGTCCACCATACGGGGCGTGATTTCGAACAGGTCGTGCTTGTTCACCCGCTCGGTATACCGATGCAGGTCCTTGCCCCAGGGGCCGACGTTGCAGACCGGCATGGACAGCTCGCGGATGATATCCAGCGGGATACGGTAGATATCGCCCCAAAGCAGCATATTATTCTCAATATAGGAAATATTTTCCGGCTCAGCTTTAAACATGGCGTAGCTCAGGTCGGAGATGCCGACGAAATAGTTGAGCACCTGATACGTTTCGCCCAGAGATTTGCCGAAGGCTACGAGATCGGCCAGTGCCTGGTTGGAAAATGCCGCGTTCTCAGCGTCCAGCATATGGTTGTTGACGCTGGGATAATACGGCGGTGCGATGGCCAGTACGACGGTGGGGGAGAGATCCTTTACATGCTTCAGCGTGGTCTCGATGAGCAGATTTGCGGCCTGCACCGTCGAGAGGGTCTTGCTCCGGAATCCCTGCTTTGCCTTTTCATAGGCCGCTTTATAGTCTTCAAGGAAGGCGGCGCCGCCGTCACGTTCGGCCTCCGCGTATACTTCGCTGAAATACCGCACCTTGGGCTGCCAGGGCAGGCGCTCCTGAGGCAGGCCCCATTTATCAAGAAAGACCGTATAGCTGGCGTTCATATCCTTGATGACGTCTTCAAATGCCTCTTCGCAGAGAGAGTGGAGCTTGTTCATGATCTCCATGGGCGACATCTGCAGGGGCAGCACACTCAGGCAGCCGACGGCGGCCAGCGGCAGGGAGACGTCATAGACCAGCTTCTGGTCTTTTCCGTAGAGCCAGGTGCAGGGCGGGCACACGGTGTTACCGACCCGCTCGATAAAGAAGGGATTGAGTTCGGTGCGGCGGACGATCTCGGCCAGCAGGTTGATGGGGTTCAGCCCGCCGAACACCTGACCCGCATGGGCCAGCTTGCCGCGTACATAAACGATGGGCATGATCTTTCCGATCGATCCGTCATACAGACTGCCCACTTTGGAATCTTCCTCACGTTCATGCGGTTCGCAGTTGAGCATCATTTTGTAAGTAAGGCCGTAGGTATCCTTCAGCTCCTTGAGCAGATAGCAGGCGCCGCGCATACCGGCCGAAAGGTTTTCTTCATCCGGGACGGAGATCAGGACGATATTGCCGTGAAAACCCGCATCCTGGCTGTACTGCTCAAGAAGGGAGAGCTGGACGCTGGCGCCGCCCTTCATGTCGCATACGCCGCGGCCGAACATCCACGCACCGGATGCTAGGTCGTCCTGGGCATCCTGGGGGATCTTCATCCGGCCCGCCCGAAAGGCATCTTCCAAAGCGGCGGGATCGAGACACAGAGGCTCCAGCGCGCCGTAATCCGGCGTTTCCACACAGTCGTGATGGTGGATAAAGACCAGGGCGTCGCTTCCCTCACCCTTCAGCAGGCACCAGGCTACGTTGCGGTCCAGATGGTCATTGGGGATGGGAAACAGGCCCCAGTGCTCGGGATGCTGCTGGAAATAGGGAACCTGCCCGGCCCAGTTTTTGAAAAAGGCGTCGATGTTATGCTCAAGCGGGGAGTTGGAGTCGCTGCGTGCGGCGACATAGGCAAGAAGATTGCGTTCGATGCGCTCTTTGAGTGCGGTAAAGTCCACGTGCATGGTAGTCCTCCCGTATTTGATAGTTTCGGATGTCGCGCCTGGTTTTATATTTATTCATTTTATATCCGTACCCCGGAAAATGCAATATTTAAGCAATTTGTTTGGGCCGACACTTTTCTGAGGTATTATATTTAACAGATGGGAGGAAAAAAGATGCGGATCGATGAATTATGTCCTTCCCAGTTTTACATCTCTGAGGAAAAGCTGGCGGAGGTACGGCGGTGGCTTAACCCCAGTGATCTAGGTAGTTTTGCGCCGCTGCCCATCAAGTGGCTGGATGGCTCTCCGGTGTTGACCGATGGACACACCCGTGCCTGCGCCGCCGCGATGGCCGGGATAGCAGAGGTACCGACCTGTATCGAGTCAAATGAGCTTGACTGGAAGGCCTACCGACGGTGTGTTGCGGCCTGCCGGGAGCGGGGCATAAACGCGGTGCCCGACCTTATGCGGCGCGTCGTCTCCGCCGAGGAGTACAGACGCCTGTGGGAAGACTGGTGTGATTGGCTGCACACGGAGCTGGCGGCGGACTCTCCCGCTTCAGGACTGGTGCTGGAAACACCGGGCCCCGTTCGGGAAAAAGAAGCTGCGGAGTATATTGCGGAATTCCGGCGCTATGGCTCCCAAATCCATGGGGCAGGCGGACTTGACCGGTATGACGGCGATTACGGCGGCTGGCTGCAGCGCTGTGCGCTTTATGCGGAGGAGCGTACCGTGCCGGAGGGGCGCGTGCCCGGACCCACGTTTTTTTGTGTACGGGAATCCGACGGGAAAATTGTTGGGATGGTCAATATTCGGCTTCGGCTGAATGCCGAGATGCTGCAGACCGGCGGACATATCGGTTACTCTGTCCGTCCCACGGAACGGTGCAAAGGCTATGCTTCCGAGCTGCTGCGTCTGGCGCTTTCCTATCTGCGCGCACAGGGGGTATCACGGGCATTGGTTACCTGCGACACGGTAAATCAGGCCTCGGCCCGTGTGATCCAAAAGAACGGCGGCGTGCTGGAAAACGAAGTGCTTGAGGAGGACGGCACGCCCGTCCAGCGCTATTGGATCGAAGGATGAGGACAATAAGGATGATTTTTGGAATTTACTCCTTTGTCGGAGGCACAGAACGAGGAACTGGAGACGCGGTTGGAGCTTTTTGACCGTGCCCATACGCCTGAACCGCGGGAAGGGCATGTCTCCGTAGGCCTTCTGCGGGACGGAAAACTGCTGGCGGGCGCGGATGGCGTTATGACGGTATATGACATTCTGTACGTCTCCACCGTATGGGTGGATAAACGGTTTCGGGAAAGGGACTCGGCCGGGCTTTGATGGAAGAAGTGGAGCGCCGGGGCCGGCTCTTGGGCGCGCGGCTGCTGAGGCTGGACACCTTCAATTGGCAGGGACGGGATTTTTACCGGTCGCTGGGATATGAAGAGGTCGGCGCATATAGCGACCCGCAACAGGGCTTTTCCGAATACTTTTTTTTAAAACGCCTGTGAAAAACTAAGGCTTGTATGTTAAATAGCTCTGGACCGCGGGTCTCTGATGCTGGAGAGGAACAAAACCAGCCCATATTTTTATAGGGTAAGGAGAAGCTTATGCAGATAGAAAGGTGCCCCTATTGTGGAAGCACGAATATGGGGATTGGCTGGCAGATGGGTAACGCGCAGCTGTTTCCTGACTTGTATGCATATCACAGCACGTCATCGGGCTCCGCGATAAAGCAGATCTTCTGCCGGGACTGTGGCAGTGTGATCCGATCTGTGGTGGCACATCCGGAGTTATTCCCGCGATTTGGAGAGGTACGGCGGGAGGAACTGCTGGAATGGTTGAACATGAATGGAATCCTGCTCTGCAATGAAAGTGATGAATTACCTTCCTTATGCAGTCTTGGATACGGCATGGAAGACATTGTTTCTTTAATTGAACGCAAAGAGGCATTTTACTGCAAGGCATATAAGAAGCGTTCCACGTTTTTTTCAGTACGTACATATCAGCTGTTAGCTCATTGCCGACCGCAAAAGAGTCCGCCGGAGGAGGCCCGCCGAGTTCTGCTGGCTATGAAAGATAAAGAGTTAGTGGACAAAGAAGAATTAAAAGCGTCGCTCGGTATGAATAAAAAGCAATTTGACCGGGCCTTTGATTTTCTGCTGGAACATCTGTATATTACTGCAATTGGAGGAAGAAAGATTAATCCCAACTGGTATGGTTATCTCTATTGCACGGCGGAGGTGTGGAAGCGGGGGGTCAAAGGCCTGCATATAAGTGATTACCGGACGGCGCTATGGGAGCTTGTCGGCCAGAGTATGGGTGAGCCTGCGTTTATGGCGCTAATAAAGTAATGGCAGCCCCCATAGGCCTATGGGGGCTGCCATATCTAATTGATTTATTTCGGCCAGACAACCCGAAAATCCTCAAAGACCACGGGCATGTCCTCGCTGAAGGCGTACCCGAGCGCTTCTCCCTCACGGGTGAAAAAGCGGGTGTGGCCCGCCTTCCAGGAGGCCAGGGAGTCGTCTTCTCCCTCTCGCCGGCAGATGTCATAGGTCATCTCACGGAAGGGAAGGACGGTGACGGCGGTGGTTTCAATGACGCAGCGGGGTTCGCCCGCCCAATCGGTGACGATACTCAGATCGCCTGTCTGCGGCATGCGGTCACCGTCTTTTTCATAAGCCCAGAGGCTGCTGGCCGTGGCCTGCTTTTGCCCAGAGAGGACCAGTGCCAGCAGCTTGTCCGCCCATTCCTCCGTCAGGTCGAAATGAAAGGTCTCCAGCAGAGGTGTTTCTGCGGGTCGGCCGGTCTGAGTAAGAAAATCCAGCCAAAAGGACTCAGCGGTCATTTGGTGCCAAAGATTCGGTCGCCCGCATCACCCAGGCCGGGCACGATGTAGCCATGATCGTTCAGATGATCGTCCAGCGCGGCGCAGAAGACCTCCACGTCGGGATGTTCCCGTTTGATGCGGTCGACGCCTTCCGGCGCAGCGATGATATTGAGAAGCTTAATATTTTTAACACCGCGTTTTTTAAGGAATCCGATGGCCGCGCTGGCGGAACCGCCGGTGGCCAGCATGGGATCGACGACGAACACGTCGCGCTCTTCAATGTCAGGCGGCAGCTTGCAGTAATATTCCACCGGCTGGAGAGTTTCCGGATCGCGGTAGAGCCCGATATGCCCCACCTTTGCCGAGGGGATCAGGCTGAGCATCCCGTCCACCATGCCGAGCCCGGCACGCAGGATGGGGACGATGGCCAGCTTCTTACCGGCCAGCACATGCGCGGTGGCATGTCCCACCGGCGTCTCGATTTCCACCGCCTCGGTCTGCAGGTTGCGGGTTGCATCATAGCACATCAGCATGGCGATCTCACCTACGAGCTCGCGAAATTCTTTGACGCCGGTCTCACGGCGGCGAAGGATGGACAGCTTATGCTGGATCAGCGGGTGATCCATGATATGAATGTTGTTCATATATCTACACTCCCAAATTAGAATTTTTCTTCCAGATCGCGGATCATGTCGACGCGGGTCTGATGCCGGCCGCCCTCAAACTCGGTACGGACAAACAGGTCTGTCAGCAGCAGGGCAAGGCCCGGTCCGGTCGTGCGCTCACCCAGGCAGAGAATGTTGGCATCATTGTGCCGCCGTGAATATTCCGCCGAAAAACAGTCGGATACGGCAGCGGCACGGATGCCGCGGACCTTGTTGGCGGCGATGCTCATGCCGATGCCTGTACCGCAGCACAGGATGCCTCGCTCTGCCTCCCCGCCGGTCACGGCGTGGGCCACCTTTTCGGCAAACACGGGATAGTGGCAGGACTGGGTGTCGTGGGTGCCGCAATCGGTCACCTCATGTCCCAGCTCCGTCAGGTGCTTTTTGATGATCTCCTTAAGATTGTATCCCCCGTGGTCGGACCCGATGGCAATTTTCATACGTTTTTCTCCTTTCGCAACCGTTCAGCCTGTGGGATTTTTAAATAGACCGGCGCCAGCTCATGACAGGAAAGCAACCGGCCGTCCTTTGCAATCATAAATGCGGCGATTGCCGCACCCGCGGCATCCTGCGCATCGCAGAGCAGATGTGTGCAGCCGTGTGCCGCCATATCGGCCCGCATTTCTTCGTCCGGTGCGGGGCGATCTTCCGTCAGGCGGGTCACCCGGCCGTTTTCACGGGAAAACAGGGCGTAGTAGTGCTCTCCCGGGCGGGCATCCACGGCAGTACAAAGAACGCCGTCTTCTTCGGCCCCATATGCCATGGCCAGCAGACTGGATACCCCGGCACTGGGCTTTCCGAGCGCCCAGGAAAAGCCTTTAACCGCCGCGGTGCCGATGCGCACGCCGGTAAAGGAGCCCGGGCCGACCACTGCCGCAAACGCATCAATGTCCGAAAGCTGCAGACCATTATGCTTCAACAGGTCTTCACAGACCGGCAGCAGCGTCCGGCTGTGGTCCATCATGGAGTCACGCGCCTCGGAGGCAAGCACTTTCCCGTCGCGGCACAAGGCGCAGGAGGCCGTCCGACCGGAAGTATCAAGAGCAAGTATCAGCATAGTTCCACCGTGATCTTTCTCGCGCTGTCTCCCGTACGTTCAATCCGTACGGAGGCGGTGCCGGCAGGGAAGGCATCTTCCGCCCGTTCGCTCCATTCGACGACGCACAGCGCGCCGGAACGCAGATAGTCCGCCCAGCCGATGTCCCAGAGGGCCTCCGCGTCCGGCAGGCGGTATAGATCGAAGTGGCAAAGCTTCCGCGTCCCTGAATATTCGTTGACCAGCGCGAAGGTCGGGCTGCTGACCGGCTGGCGGCAGGCAAAGGCCCGTGCGAGTCCGCGGACAAATGCGGTCTTACCGGCGCCAAGCTCGCCGTAAAGCGCGACAACCGGTGCTTTTGCAAGCTCCGGCGCCAGATGTTCACCCAACGCCTCGGTCTCTTCCGGACTGTTTGTGCGGTATTCCCGCGTCAAAGGCCCCTACCTCCCCACTTTACATTTTTACTGTGTGCTATTATAGCACTACCCAAAACGGATGAAAAGTAAAAATTGAAAATAGATTTTTAAGATTTTCTGCGGCCGGTTGTTGCGCATCCGCGGATGTGGTATAATACCGCTATCTGCGGGGGCCGGGACACCGCCCACGTTTTTCCGCCGCCGGATGCCGCCGCTCTTCCCAAAAGGAAGAGACTGGCCGGGTGTGCCGGGGCTATTGATAAGAAAGGGGAACTGCCGCTGTGCTCAATCGAATGCGGTATGCTGTGCGCCGCTGGCTGAAGGGCGCGGACCTTCTTCTGCTGCTGGTTGCACTGGCGGTTTCGGCCTTTGGCCTGGTGCTGATCTACAGCGCCTCCCGCGGGTTGGAAAACCCCAGCAAATATGTGATCATCCAGCTGGCAGGTCTCGGCATTGGGGTGATCGGCTTCATCCTGCTGTCCGTGATGGAGTTTGAGCGGTTTCCCCGCATATGGCTGCCGGTCTTTGCATTCAATATTCTGTTTAATCTGTCGCTTAAATGGCTGGGCGTCGAGGGCGGCACCGGAAACCGAAGCTGGATTCATTTGATCGGCCCTATCAACGTCCAGCCCGGTGAGGTTGGAAAGCTGCTGTTTATCTTCACCTTCGCGTGCCATCTTTATGCTTTGCGGGACAAGCTTAACGCCCCGCTGTCCATTGTGCAGCTCTGCGCGCATATGGGGATCACAGCGGCGGCCGTCTACGTCTTCTCGGCCGATCTGGGCGTCACGCTGATGTACCCATTGATTTTCCTAACCATGCTGTTTGCCGCGGGCGTATCCTTTTGGTGGATCGGCGGCATCTGCGCCGCCGGCGGCGGCATGATTCCGCTGATATGGAACCATATGAGTGATAGCCAGAAAAACCGTATCCTGGTGGTATTTGAGCCGGATATCTCGCCGGAAAAGGCGTATCACGCCAAACAGAGCATGATCGCCATCGGCAACGGCCAGCTGACCGGCACCGGACTGACGAAAGGGCTGCGCGTACAAAACGGCTGGGTTCCCGGACGGCAGACCGACTCTATTTTTGCCGTCTGCGGCGAAGAGCTGGGCTTTATCGGCTGCTGCATCCTGCTTTTGCTGCTGACGGTTTTAGTCGTTCGGATCTATGTGGAT